>AP029158.1 GCA_037076615.1 Candidatus Parcubacteria bacterium | reverse complement strand
TAAGAAACTTCTACCTTTTCTTTTAGAACATTTTCTAAAGCCGCTACAATACTGCGATGATATTTTTCCTCTAACCACTTCTTAATAAAAGCATTAGGAACGCCAACAACAACATGATCGCCTTCAAGAGAATGAATAAAGGTATTTTTAAACCAAGTAATAAAATTGGCTCGAGATAAGCCAACTTCAACTTCGCCTAAGACAGCTTGCCAAATCTGTTCGTATGACATAAGAGGATGAGTAAGAATATGATTCCATTATATTTAATAAAAAACTTTTTAACAAGCGAAAAATGTTTACAAGATGTGGGTAAATTGTTAATAATTGTTAAAAAAAAGACAGAAAAAAGTTATTGACCATTTAAAATAAAAATGATAGAGTGAATTAGACTTTAAATGTAGAAACACACATTTTTTATGCCGAAAAGAACCTATCAACCGAACAAAAAAAGAGCCAGCACCAAACATGGTTTTATGAGTAGAATGGAGACCAAGGATGGGCGGGCTGTTTTGAAGCGCCGACGCGATAAAGGACGAGAAAGTTTGACTAAATAATGATAGTCAAAAATAGGGATGTTGCCCGCAAAAAATCGATTAACAAAAAACCGGGAGTTTAGCTCCATTTTTAAAAAAGGCCGCTCTATTTATAGCGGTTCTTTAGGTTTGAAATACCTTAGTAATGATTTAGGGGTTAATCGGGTAGGCATTTTGGTGGGGGTTAAGGTGAGTAAGTTGGCGGTACGCCGTAATCTTTATAAGCGACGCTTGCGGGCGATTTTTTCTCAGGAAAATAAAAATTTAAAACAGGGCTACGATCTAGTTATTATTACTAAGACGGAAATTAAAAATTTACCTTACCAAGACTTGCATAAAAATCTTAATGATTTATTAGTAAAAAGTGGTTTAAAATAGTTTATAAAACATATGTTTGGCAATCTTTTTCAAGTTATCTTTTATCAACCAATTCTCAATCTTTTGGTGTTTTTATATAGTCAGGTGGGGGATTTAGGGGTCGCGATTATTTTATTAACCATTATTGTTAAATTGATTTTTTGGCCCTTGTCACAAAAATCAACTAAATCACAGTTGGCGATACAAGGAGTTCAGGCGGAATTAAATGAATTAAAAAAGAAATATTCTGACAATAAAGAGGCTTTAGGTCGGGCAACCATGGAATTATATAAGAAACATAAGATAAACCCCTTTTCCTCTTGTTTACCTCTTTTAATTCAACTTCCCTTTATTTATGCAATTTTTCGAGTTTTACGAGTGGGCCTAACTGAGGATTTAAATCTAGTTTATTCTTTTGTTAGTCCAATGGCCGAGATTAGTTCAATTTCTTTTGGTGTTGATTTAGGACAATCAGTTGTTGTTTTAGCAGTTTTAGCAGGAGTAGCTCAGTTTATTCAAAGTAAAATGATGTTAAAGAAGCAGGTTAAACCCGCGACTACCACTAAAAGCTTAGGAATGGAGGATATGTCGGCGATAATGAGCAAACAATCTACTTATCTATTCCCAATAATGACAATTATTTTTGGTTTGTATTTACCGGGCGGACTAACTCTTTATTGGCTAATCTTTAGTCTTTTAACTTTACTGCAGCAATTTTTAATCCAAAAAAAACAGGGCCAAGGCCCTATTGATGGAGTGGTCGTCTCTGTTTCTGAAGAAAAATAATCCAAAAACCGAACCTAACTGTTCGGTTTTTTTAATCAAAACTACGATCGCGACCGACGACGACATTTAATTTGCCGCGAACAATACTAATATTGGCGGGTGCCGGTAAACTAAGGGCCCCATCAACCACTAATTCAGCGCTAGCAGCACTGATTTTTAAATTGTCAGTGGCTAAACGAGTTAAATCTTTAGCTCCCTTCCCGGTTTTTATATAAACATCTAATAAGCCATCAACCGGGTTAACTTTTAAGTTTTTATCATCACTAGTGGCACTACGAAGATTAAAAATTTCAATTATCCCTTTTTGATTCGTGCTTAAAGAAAAGTCATCTTTAAATTCTAAGACGGCGCCAGCACTGAGTAAGCTAACCTTATTTAAAAAGTAATAGTTATTAATAATCCCGATATCAATTTTTTTAATATGACGAGCAAGTAAAATATTACAAGCTTCTTCGCCGGCTTTAATACCTAAAGATTCGGCAATGGAGTTATCTTCACCAATCGGAATAATGGAAAAGAGGATATTTTTTTGAAAGAAGCCGTAGAGTTCGTTATCAATAATAGCCCCAATTACTTTGCTCACTGTTTGGTTATTGCCAACCGCCACAATAGTTTTAGCGCCGTTTTTTATTTCATTTTGAATAACATCCGAGACATTTCTAATTGTTCCTAAACGAATAATCTTTCCATTTAAATTTAAATCGGTTAAGCGAATCTCAACCCGGTTTAAAATGCGGTTGTATTTGGGTTTATTTAAATAATCATCGTAAATATAGATGTTCATAGGCGCCCCTTCTAATCAATAAATTACTCCTCTTCTACTAAAACACCTTTTTTCTCGGGGGTATTTTTTTTATTGCGATTAGCACCATGACTGCTTAGACGGCCATTAATGAGAGCACCTCTAACAACAGAGAGTTCTTGAAAATTAACATCACCAGTAATTTTAGCGGTACTTCCCAAGGCTAAATACTGATGAACTTTTACCGTGCCGTTGACTTGACCATTGATGGTGGCATTGGCCGCTTCAATAGTGGCCGTAACTTGGGCTTTTTCGCCAATATAAATATCAGCATCGGTTTTTAAGCTACCCTCAAGGCCACCTTCAATGATAATGTTTCCGGTGCCATGGAAGTCACCCTTAACAAAAACTGACGAGCCAATAACGGTTTCGGCGTCTTTAAATTTTTCTAGTTTCATTTCTTTGTTAAACATAATTTTAAAAACCCAAGCGTGCGCGGGTTGTTATTAATAACAACTTAATTCTAATTGATAGGTGGTCCTTTGTCAAAAATAATTGACTTAAAATAATAAAAAAAGCATACTAAAGAAAGAATCCTTGGTCTTCGTAGTTCAATGGATAGAACAAGAACCTCCTAAGTTCTAGATTCAGGTTCGATTCCTGACGAAGACGCCGATCTTGTAAAAACATGAAGACGGTCTTTACTAATTTTATTAAATTAGTTATGATTGTCGTGTTAAATTTTAAAATGGGCCATTAGCTCAGTTGGCTAGAGCGCTTGCATGGCATGCAAGAGGTCAAGGGTTCAAGTCCCTTATGGTCCACAATTTATCTAATATTAGCAAATAATATTAGAGAGGTTGAAGTTTTTTGGATAATTGGGGCTCTTTAAGGATTAAGAGTATTTTTTGATTTAATAAATAATTGTTTGGTTTAATTTATTTTTTGATCTTTCCCTGTTTGAAAAATAGATTTATGATTAGATTGGGGTGGGGTGAGTCAAAACAATCTATTGATTTTAAATTCAAGCCAATCTAAAGAAAAATTAAAGAAAATATTTTTTAAGGAGATAAGTCGACAACATCCTGGACTTATCTTCTTATTTTTTTAAAGATAGTTTTACCTTTTTAAAAAAGAACCAAGTTCCTCAAGGAACATAAAAAGTATTTTTATTTAAAAAAGAGTCAAATTAAAAATATTCTGAAAAAGAGTTGTAATTTATTAAAAGCCTTTAAGATCAAATTTTTCTTAACAAGATTAAAAATTATTTAAAAAGTAATAAAAAATTAAAATATATTTGAATTGGATTTTTATTTAAAAACCCATGATCCTAAAATTTTTTAATTTGAAGATAAAAATATGTTTGAGTTAGACCTTTTATTAAAAATAAAATTTAAAAGTAAACTATTCTTTGGTTATTAAGTTTTAGAGGGGGGGGTATTTATGGATTTACTTTAAAATTATTATTTCTAAGAGTTTTGGATTGCCAATTTTCTCCAAGTCAATTATTCTTTTAAGCGGCTTTAATTCTTAAATTTTTCTAAATATATTGTTCTTTAAAGAACACCTTTTATTTTAGCTAATATTAGCAAGAATAGCTAATATTAGCGAAATAATAAAAATAAGGGTTTAGGTTTGAAAAGAAATTAAAAAAAGGTTATAATTTTAGTCTGAAGAAA
The DNA here is from genome assembly GCA_037076615.1 of Candidatus Parcubacteria bacterium. Taxonomy (NCBI): domain Bacteria; phylum Candidatus Parcubacteria; species Candidatus Parcubacteria bacterium. Next base: position 713,197 of record AP029158.1, on the reverse strand, counting down.
TAATTCCTTCTCTTTTTATGTTATACGACACAATAATTGTTGGCTCGGGTCCAGCCGGTTTAACGGCCGCCATTTTCTCAACTCGCCGAGAAATGAAAACTTTGATTATCGGCAAAGAATTAGGGGGTCAAGTGGTTTGGGCCTCTGAGATTGAAAACTATCCAGGTTTTAAAAATATTAGTAATTTTGAATTTATTGAACGCTTACACGATCAAGCTCTTTCTTTTGGCGCTGAACTCCAGACAGCGGAAGTGGTGCGCTTAGAAAAAATGGCTGATGAAACTTTTAAAGTTTATACAAATAAAGAAGAGTTTTTAGCAAAGACGGTTATTTTAACCATTGGTTTATCACCGCGTCGTTTAGCGGTTGCTGGAGAGATAGAACTTATGGGGCACGGTGTTTCTTATTGTGCTAACTGTGACGGCCCTTTATATCGCGGGAAAACAGTGGTTGTTATTGGTGGCGGTAACTCCGCTTTTGATTCAGCAGAAATGCTTTCTAAAATTGCCACTCAGGTTTATCTTGTACATCGCAACCAAAACTTTAAGGCTTTTGAATCCTTAATCACCGAGGTTAAAGAACGAGAAAACGTTACTATTATTGCTGATGCGGTCGTTAAAGAGATTGCTGGTGCGGGCAAGGTTGAAAAAATCGTTTATGAACTGCCAGGCGGCGAAGTAAAAGAGTTGGCAGCCGATGGCGTCTTTATTGAAATTGGCCGCATTGCTCATACTGACGTCGTGGCTAATTTAGTTGATCGTGATGATGGTTTGCAGCTAATTGTTAATAATTTAATGGAAACCAAAACTCCTGGATTGTTTGCGGCTGGGGATGTTACAAACAAAAGCGAATACAAACAAATAACCGTAGCGGTTGGACAAGCGACCACAGCGGCTCTGTCTGCTTATAAATATTTACAAACCAGAAATCAAATAAAGAAATCAAAAGTTGTTTATTAATTATTAATATGTCACAAGAAAAAATTAATTTAATCGCCGCGGACATGGGCTATGGCCATCAAAGAGCCGCTTACCCCTTATTAGATATTGCCGCTAAACAAAAAATCATTACGATTAATAATTATGAGGGTATTGCCGATTGGGAAAAGAAGTATTGGACCAACAGCAATAAAACTTATAATCAAATTTCTCGTTTAAAAAAATTACCACTAGTCGGGGGATTGGTTTTTTCGATCATGGACGCTTTCCAAAAGGTTCAACCTTTTTATCCAAAGCGAGATTTATCCGCTCCAACGGTGCAGGAAAGATTTTTTTATCACCAAGTTAAAAAGGGTTTAGGAAAAAATTTGATAGATAGTTTACGCGCCGATGGTTTACCATTTTTAACAACTTTTTTTGTTGGTGCTTATTTTGCCGAAGAACAAAATCACACCGGTGATATTTATTGCATAATTACGGACACTGACGTTTCTCGAGCCTGGGTTAATATGGATTCCAAAAATACCCGGGTTAAATATTTATTACCAAATGACCGTGTTCGTGAGCGCTTTTTAATGTATGGCGTTAAGCCGGAAAACCTAAAGGTAACCGGTTTTCCACTGCCCAAAGAAAACATTGGCGAAAATAATGAAATTTTAAAACAAGATTTAGCTAATCGCTTGTCTCATCTTGATCCGGAGGGGATTTATCATAAGAATTACCAAGCCTTAATTGATGAGCATCTGCCGGCAGCTGAAAATATTGATCGACCGACAACAATTACTTATGCGGTTGGCGGAGCTGGTGCTCAAAAAGAAATTGGGGCGCAAATATTAAACGGTTTGATTGATTGGATTAAAGATGGTCGTTTAGGTTTAAATTTAATTGCCGGTAGTCGCCCAGAAGTTAAAGAGTATTTTGATAATTGTTTAAAAGAGGCGGGAGTGGCTGATAATAAAAATGTTCGGGTTGTCTTTAACCCTGATAAGATTGAATACTTTAGAGAGTTTAACCAGGTTTTAAGAGTAACTGATATTTTGTGGACTAAGCCTTCGGAATTATCTTTTTACGCCGCCCTAGGCTTACCAATTATTATGTCGCCAGTGATTGGCTCACAAGAAGTTTTTAATCGTGAAACACTACTTAAAAGTGGTGCTGGGATTGATTCTTTGGATTTAAAATATGTGAATGAGTGGTTCCCGGATTTATTAAATTCTGGTCGTTTGGCTCGAGCGGCGTTTGATGCTTATCTTAATGATAATCCGAGAGGAACCTACAATATTGAAGCTTTATTTAATTAAGCAGGACCTATGACTTGGTTTAGTGTTGCCATAATTTCCTATATTTTAATGGCGGTGGTTAATCTCACTGACAAGTTTTTGATTGACAATGTTGTTAAGAGTTCAAAGACCTACACTTTCTTAGTCTGTTTTCTTAGTTTAGTTATTTTTCTTGCCGCTCCCTGGTTTTTAGAATTCCCTGGTTGGCGGAATTTATTAATAGCGGTGTTCTCAGGATCTTTATTTATGGCGGCGACATTTTTTATGTATGAAGCTTTGCGTCGCAGCGCTGCTAGTCAAACGATTATTATTATTGGTGGTTTGGTGCCGGTCTTTACTGCTCTGTTTAGTTTTGCCTTTCTTAGAGAAGCTTTTTCGATTTATCAGATTGGCGGTTTAGTATTACTTATTACTGGTACTTTTTTAATTGCTTTTTTGCCCACCGTCACCTCTTTCTGGGAAAAGATTTGGCAAACCTTTCATCCAAATAAATATAAGCGACGCTCTTGGCGTTTAGCTGTTTTATCAGCTTTTTTCTATGCCACTTTTTTTGTAGCAACTAAAGAGGTTTACACACAGCAATCTTTTGTTAGTGGTTTTATGTGGTTACGACTAGGAGCAGCCTTAGCGGCGGCGCTATTTCTTCTCGACCCTAAAAGTCGCCAGGAAATTATTAAACAAATTTTTCCTCAGAAGAAAAAGAAAAGTAAAAATAATAATTTTCTGTTTTTGGCTAATCAAAGTTTAGGAGCGCTTAGTTCTGTTTTACAAAACTATGCGATTTTCTTGGGTCCAGTAGCAATTATTACCGCTTTACAGGGAGTGCAGTATGGTGTTTTGATAGTTTTATCTTTTGTTTTAGGTCTTTTTATAAAACAGTATAAAGAAAAGTTTGTTTGGCGAGTTTTTTGGCAAAAACTAATCGCCTTATTATTAATCAGTGGCGGCCTATATTTGACCGCTTTCCAGCTTTAAATTTTTAATTATTATGAGTAAGAAAAAAAAGATGTGGCTGTATATTATTGTTGGTTTTTTATTATTAGTAGTAGGTGCCTTTTTTTATTGTAGTAAGTTTTGCAAATATTATCCTAAAGACATTAATTTAGAGCATGGGCCTAATTATTTTGGCGCTACTTTTTCTTCTAAATATGCAGCCGATCTTGGTTTGGAGTGGCGTGATGTTTATCGGGCCATGATTTATGATTTGGGAGTAAAAAAATTACGCCTTCCCGCTTATTGGGATCAGGTTAATCCCGAGGAAGGCGTTTATAATTTTACCGAGTTAGATGAGATGGTAAATCTGGCTAGTGAAGAGGGGGTGGAAATTATTATTGTTTTAGGTCATCGTCAGCCTCGGTGGCCAGAATGTCACGCGCCTTCCTGGGTGGTTTTAAAAGAAAGACCAGACCGTCAGGACGCACTAATTAAAGCGATTGCCGAAACAGTTAACCGCTATAAAAATAATCCACAAATTGTTGCTTGGCAGGTTGAAAATGAAGCTTACTTTAGCGCTTTTGGTGTTTGCCCGCCATTGGATGAGGAGTTTTTAAATAAAGAGGTGGCTTTAGTTAAAAGCTTGGATTCTCGTCCGGTTATAATTACCGCTTCCGGCGAGATTAGTAGCTGGAAAAAAGAGGTGGCCTTAGGAGATGTTTTTGGTAGCACCCTCTACCGGGTGGTTTATGATCATCGCTGGGGTTTCTTCAATTATTTTTTTACTCCCGGTTTTTACCGCGCTAAAGCTAAATTATCAGGACTTGATTACCGCGAAGCTAGTATCATTGAGCTGCAAACCGAGCCTTGGGTGCCGAACGGAAAAATTATTTACTTAAGTCAGCCAGATATCGATAAGTCTATGAGTATTGATCAATTTAAGGCTAATTTACAATTCGCTATTAATACTGGTTTTAAAGACGTCTATGTCTGGGGAGTAGAATGGTGGTATTGGCAGAAGCTTTATGGTAATCCTGAGTATTGGAAAATTGGAAAATTTATTTTTGATGCTAGTGATCCTCTAGAATTCTAAATATTTTATCCTTATTCTCGTCGTGCCACTTTTTGAAACATTGCCCAGGTTTACTAACCTGGGTTTTTGTTAGGGCTAATAATTTATCAAAATCAAATTCAGCGCTAAAATCAGCTAAGCCACAACGCTTAGCATCATAAGCATTACACCACTGTTCGTAATGATTAGGGGTAGGAATCATCAGGATCGATTTTTCTAGATAGGTGGCCTCACAAATAGATTCAAACCCAGCGGTGGCGATGTAAGCGCAGCATTTAGACAGGCGATCAATAAATAAATCCCCGTTGATTTTATGGAAACATAAATTTTCTAAAGGTTGTTCTTTAGGGGCCGCTTCCAGTTTATCCCAAAAAGCTTCAATTTTTATTTCTTTATTTTTAGCTGCGAAGTCAGTAATTACCTCCGCATAACCGGGATTTAATATATAAGAAAGAATAAAATTATCAGTTTTTATTTCTTGATCTAAAATACTTTGGCGGATTAAGGGTGGACAAACAATTAGTTTTTTTTGAGGCTGGTCGGCTGAGTCGGAAAAAGAAAGAGCAATTTTAGCGGCTGAGCCATAGGAAACTAGCCAGTTATAAAGTTTTAACAATAAGAAGGAGTGATGGTTTTTTGGGGGTCTAGTAAAATCCGGGTGGGTAATAAAGAATTGATGGCCAATAGTGAAGCTTTTTATCTGGGGTTGAAATAATAGGCGGTAGAAACCAAATAAAGATTCATAAAAATTGACGACAATATCGGGCTCCAAGGTTTTGATTAAATTCTTTATTTTTTTTAAGCTTAAGTAATAGGCGCGAAGGCGGGAAAAATTAAAAACTAGACTACGCCCAAAAGCGATTCCTTTTTGATCTGGAGTTATTAAAAAATAAGGACTCTCGACTGAATACAAAGGAGCATCAATTTCCTTAATAAAATATTCAGGCACGGGGCGAGCTGGTAAATGGTTGGTCACCACTCCGCAAATTTCGTGGCCGTCACGCCGGAGACCGGCCGCCACTGCTAGAGCTTGGCTTAAATGACCGCGCCCCTCACTTTGAACAAAAAATAGATACTTCATAAGTTTAAAAAAGCGCCACTGTTAGCGGCGCTCCTAGAGCGGGTAAGGGGAATCGAACCCCTATCCTCAGCTTGGAAGGCTGATATAAAAGCCATTATACGATACCCGCCAGTGCTATTATAATAACATAATTTAGTTCCTCGTCAACGGCCTAATCTTAACTTTACGCTAATCTTAAAGAGAATCTTTCATACTTATTAAAGCCGGGAAGGTAAATAAGCAAATAAAAAGAGCGATCACAATAAAAATATATTCTAAGGGAAGAAACATTAAAGTTATTAGAGCAATAAGCGAGGCGACGACATAACCTAAAGGGGCGGCGGTTCGGAAAATATTTATTTTTTCAATATCGTGAGCATCAACATTTTTAAAGAAGTAGGATTCGCGCATCGCCTCAATCAAAGCCACACCAACCCGAGAGGTGAAAAGAATAGCTGTCCAGAACCAGATGTTAGTTGAGGTGCTGGTAAAGAAAACTGCTAACGAGGCAATAATGATTAAAAACCCAAAAGTGAGTAATTCTTTTTCGCCAATATGTTTATCCGCTAAAATGCCGGCCGGAATTTCCACAATTAGAAAGGGTAGCAACATAATAGAGAAAGCAATGCTTAATTCGTTCCAAGTAAAACCTAAATTTTGATTAAGGTGAATAGGCAAGAAAACAACGGCGGCGTTAAGAAAAATACTTAGTTGTCCGGCGACCACATAAATCGCTCGCAGATTTTTATTTCTAAAGGTTTCTTTGAAAGCTGTTTTTAGAGGGGTGTGCGCAGCGTCAACGGCCGTGTTTTTTAATTTTTCTCGGTTAGTTAAATAAATAATTAAAAAAGGGATCATTACTAAGGAAGAGATTAAAAAAGTGATTTCATAACCTCTGGCTTCAACCAGCCAGGCGGAAATTGAAGGGGCAAAAACCCAGGCCAGGTTCATGAAAGTTAAATAGATGGTGCGCGTTCGGCCGGTTGTTTGATCATCAGAGTTAGATTCTAGAAAAATATCTAAATTAATCCAGAGGAGATATGACGACACCTGCATGACGATAAAGAAGATGAAGACACCTAAGGCGGTGTTGCTAAGGCCGAGACCAAGTAAGGAAAAAATAAAAAAAGCCAACATTAAGCCCGCGCTCAGATAATTACTGAGACGTTTAATTACCTTCGGGAAAATTAAAATAGCAATAATGGCGACAAGGTTGGCGGCAATATAAAACCAGCTCACGGCTGAGACCCCAACAAAACTCTCCATGTAGCTGGAACGAATATAGGCGGGTAAGGCGTCAGCTAAAGCCAATAAAAAAGCGAAGCTACAAAAAATAAGCATCTTTTTGTTTTTTGTTTGTTCAAAGAGCTTGCTATTTAGTGCTCCAGACTGTTTTTGGGGAAGGATTTTTTTCATGATGATGCAAATAAATTAAATAAGCGGCCAGCGCCAAAATAATTAAAATAAAAGAAAAAAATTGAGGCCAGCGCCAGGAAAAAATTAAGGGCGCCGCGTCCACTTTAATAAACTCTAATAAAAAACGGAGTAAGGAAGCGCCACTTAGATAAAAAACTAAAATTGAGAGGGCGCGCTTTTCGTTTAAAGTTTTAATAGTGCTTAATAAGAAAAATAAAATAACTGCCAATAGTAGTAAACCTAGACTTTCATAAAGAAAGGTGGGGTGAAAAAAAGAAAAGTCTTGATAGGCAATGGGTCTATTTTGAAACGCAATCGGTATTCCCCACGGTAAATTAGTCGGCCGTCCAAATAATTCTTGATTAAACCAATTACCAAAGCGACCAATAGCTTGCCCGACGGCTAGTCCAGGGCTAAGAATCGCCGCCCAGTGCCAAAAACTATCTTGATGTTTTTTGGCCCACCAGAAAAGAACAATAATGCCGGCGATTAGAGCGCCGTGAATAGCTAAGCCCCCTTTCCAAATGGCAAAAATTTGCCAAAGATTATTTTGGTAATAAGGCCAAAATAAAAAAACCTCATAAAGACGAGCGCCAACTAGACCCCAAATCACTAAATAAAAAAGTAGATCCCAAACCAAGTCTAATTTTTTTTGAAACCTCTTTGCCAAATAAATGGTTAGCGCTAGTCCAGCAGTAATTCCGAGGACAACAAAAATCCCATACCAGCGAATATTTAGAAAGCCAAGGGATAAAAAAATCGGCTGGGGTTCAAAATTATGTAAAAAGGAAAGCATGTGCGGACAGAGAGACTCGAACTCTCACGGGTTGCCCCACTAGCTCCTAAGGCTAGCGCGTCTACCAGTTTCGCCATGTCCGCGACTTAATCATTTTAAACTATATTTACGTAAATGTGAAGTAAGATTAGTCAAGAAAATTTAGGGCTTAAAAAAATCTCACCCCCTTTTTCTTAAAAAGGGGGTGAGGGGGATTTTTCAAAAAATATTTCCTTAAATTTCTTCTAAAACTTCAATTTTGGCAGTTTTTACACCGAACTTAAGAGCATCGGCCTTTTTCACCATCCAGACGTCAACGCGATCAGGGTAGCGTTTATTCATTCGGTCGCGAACAACAAAGACTTGGTCGCCGAAGAGCTCAGGGATGCGGACTTTGGTGCCTAGTTTTAAGAAATTAGCGCCAATAGTATCTTCAAGACCATGTTCACAAACATTGAAACCGTTAGCCGTGATGCAGGGGGAACTGTCAGTTTGAGCGGCTTCCGAATTGTAGGCCGTGATAACATGCTCACTGGTTCTGACAACGCGGTATTTTGGGGATTGTTCCTCAGCAAGGGAATCTTCTGGTCCTGAAATAATCTGAGGATTGCTTAAGCGCAAAGCTTTTTCCTCTTTTACTGGCGCCGGAGTTTTGTCTGGATTAGCCAATAAGCGGTTGACAATCATTTGGGCGCTGGGGTCCAATTCAGAACTTTTTAAAGGCGCGGTTAGACTAATTAAGTCATCTTCGTTAGTTGGGTTTTTGGCGGCCGCTACACTAGCAGTAGCTAAAGCGGGGGTAAAAAAGAAGAGGAACTCAAAGACGCAAACAATTAACAAATAAAGCAAAAAGCCTTGCCGTCTACTAAGGGGAACAATGTCCTCGCTAATTTTTTGGAGTTTAGTTTTCATAAATTATATTAAGCCTCAAAACAAAAACCAGGGGACTGGTTTATTTTGCGACCAATCTTTTTATCATAAGCTTTGATTTTAGTCAAGGGTAAGGCTGGGGATAAACCATTGACATTTTTATATAAAAATGGTATAATGCTCTTAGAACATTAACAATAAAAACAATAAAAAATGAAGAAAATGTTATTTCTAACAGCGTTTCTTGTTGTCAGCTTGGCTCTTATGGCGCAAATGGACCCAGCTTCAGCGCAACGAAAGATTATTGAACTTGAAACAGATGTCCAGGGATTAAAAGCTCAGCTCCATTCTGTTAAAGCGACTGATGTAAAAACTGAACTTCCGGAGAAGATGGGGCGTTATGAATTTAAACGGCGCACCAGAGCGCAACAGTTTAAAGTGAATGAGGCTCTAGCGCAGCAAGCTATTCGTCAAACCGAAGGGGAAGCTTTGCTTTATGACTACGGCGATCCTCTGGTAAGCCAGGATCTGCCCGGTTATGGTTTACCCGGCCTACTAATTAATAATAAAAGAGGTTTGGGGGAGAATGTCACTTTTAGAATCACTCGTCGTGGCTTCAAGGAGTTTCCTGCCCAAATCTATAACTTGGCCCCCGAGGAAAGGTTGTGGGTAAAATTACCGGCAGGTGAGTACTTAATAGAAGTATCAATGGGGAGCCGCTTTATGGGCTATGTCGTCTGTAAAGTGGATCCGGCCAATATTAAGTATGCTGACGGTCAGAAGTGTTACTTCTGGGCGGAAAAGACCTTAGCCGATTTTTAAACAATAAAAAAAGGACTATCCTAAAGATAGTCCTTATTTTTTTTAAAAAATAATTATTCTTAGCCGCCGGTAACACCGCCGCTGCCACCTGAGAATGGCAGTAATTTAAATAAGGAGGTGGTAATAATATAAGCGGCCAAGACAATCACTAACCCAATAATAGCATTCATTAAAGTCCCTTTGGCTTTTTTAATGGTATCTTCGTTGCCTTGGGCGGTCATCCACTTAAAACCGGAAACGATGGTTAAAATTAAAAAAATTATTCCTAAAAATCCTAATAGAACCTGAATAAGAGTAGCAATAATAAAGCTGAGGCTAGTATTTTGTCCTAAACCAGCGGCTTTCGTAAGAGCCTGGGTTTGGGCATCCATTTTATCATTAAACCCGGAAGCCGGTGTACTTGAGGCCAAGGCAATACGGGGAGCAATAAGGATAGTGGAACCAATAAAGGAATAAAAAAGATGTTTCATATTTTTGATAAAAAAGCCATTTGAATAAAGAGCCAAATCGCGTAAGAGGAAACTACGATCACTAATCCTGTAACCGCCCTACTGATTGATCCTTGAGCTTCCTTTACTTTAGCCTCGTTGCCACCGGCGGTCATCCATTTGATGCCCGCTAAAATAGTTAAAACTAGGAAGATAACTCCCAATAATCCCAAAACAACATTAATTGCTAAACCGATAATTGAGGCCGCTGTGGTTTCGGTAGCTGTTTGCGAAAAAGGGCCGTAATTAGTAGCCGCATTGTTAAGGCGTTCTAGGGGCGAGGCACTGTCTTTAATCATATTATTACCGGCAAAAACTAAGCCCGGGATAATCAGGATGGTGGTTAAAAAAATAACTATTAACCAAGAAGGAATTTTTTTCATAAACAGTTTTTAAGTAAAAATATTAAAGATAAAAAAGGTGACAGCATAACTGGCCAAAATAATTAGTAAGCCGAGAATTGAACTAGTTAATCCGCCTTTGGCCTCCTTAACTTTATTTTCGTTACCGCCAGCCGTCATCCATTTATAACCGTTAAAAATTATTAAGGTGACAGCAATAACGCCTAAAAGTGAGAAGGTGATATTAATAACTAAACCGACATAGTATTCGGGGGTTTGTGGTTCTTGATTGTAACCAACCTCTTTGGCAAAGTTACCTAATCTTCCTTCGGAAGAAAAGGCACTTTTAATACCAGTAGTGGTGGTAGCGGCGCTGGCCGGAGCTAAAAATAAAAAACTACTCAGTAAAAGAGATAGCGCCACCGAGAGAGTGAAAATTTTTTTATTTTTAAGCATATAAGAATTATTCTTCGGCGACTGCTGTGGTTTCGGTGGCTGTTTCTGCCGCTGGGGTTAAGGCGCTAAAGACGAAATAACTAATGGCATAGGAGGCAAGAACAACAACTAAGCCAATAATAGCGTTGGTGAGAACCTTTTTAGCTTCACCAACCTTGCTATCATTACCCTGGGCGGTCATCCACAAAAAACCAGCATAGATAATTAAGACAAAGAAAATTAGGCCTAAAATTGAGAAAATAACGGTAAGCACTTGGCCAAGGTAAGATTCAACAAAAATATCGCTATTTTGATCGGTTTCATAACCTAAATTTTCGCCAGTTTTTTTGAGGCCACTTTCACTAACAAAATCGTAAGAGGCTTGGGCACTGAAGCCAAAAAATAAAGAGCTGGCAATAAGAATGGTGGCTATAAAGCGTTTCATGTTAACGGGTTAGTTGACTGCCGACAAAGGCGGTTAGGGAGTAGGCAGCGGTAATAATAACTAGGCCAATAATAGCATTCATTAATAAATCTTTAGCTTTCTTAATTTGAGCGTCATTGCCGCGGGCCGTCATCCACAAAAAACCAGCGTAAATAGTAATGACTAAGAAAATAATCCCCAGGAAAGAAAGAATCAAGGAGATGATATCAGTCACTTGTTTCGTTAAAATATCCTGAGGATCTTTATCTACTTGTGATTTATAGGCACCAATTCCACCCTTTGAATCTTCCCCTTTTACGGCTTCATTTAAACCATCTAAGGTCTTTTGTGCCCCCTCATTGGCAGCCCAAGAAGCCGCCGGTGAAGACAGCCAGGTAAAAGAGAAAATAACAAGTATCAAAAAAATGCGAAAAGTTTTCATAAAAACTAATTACGGCTGCGAGTCGCAACTATTTCCGGCTCGCGGCGGTAACCCCCATAAAAAAATGAGGGACCGTTTTTCAAGAATCGATTTCTGAAAATTTTTTATTGGGTAACATCAACTGCCATTTCCAAAATGAAGTAGGCAATACCCCAAGCAGCTAAGATGATGATTAAGCCAACAACACCAGAGGACATTAATTTTTTAGCTTCGCCAACCTTATCGTCACTGCCTCCTGCCGTCATCCATTTAAAGCCAGCAATCAAGATAATACCAACGGCAATAATGCCTAAGAAGATCATGGCGGCGTTAATTATTCTAGTTACCGTTTCAATCGGACTGCGTCTCCCTAACTCTAAAGTGTTATCAATTTCAGTGACGCCAAGATCGCCGACATTTAATCCACTGCTCGCCAAGGTTGCCACTGGGATTACCACCAATGAGAGTAGTAGCGCCAAGGACAGTAAGCGTTTTGTCAATTTTTTCATAATTCACCACCTTTCTAGTTTTATATATTATGCTAAGATTCTAGCATAAACCAGACTTCAAGACAACAAAAACTCATAAGTCTTGATAGTGATTTAAATTAAAAGAGTGTTTTGAATTGGCAATTATTGTGATTAAATCAAGGCGGGTTTTTTGATAGGGGTAATTGTGCAGACAACAAAAAGATTTTAAGGCGCGGCGCAGTCTAGTAATTTGAGCCAGGCTTAAAAGCGGTTGGTTATCGGCCAAAGGAGAGCGCCTGGTTTTAACTTCAACGGCAATTAGAAGGCGGGGCGTGACTACCAACAGATCAAGTTCTTGCCTTTTATGGCGCCAATTGCGAGCTACAAGTTGATAGTCGCGATTTAGTAAATATTTTAAAGCTTGATCCTCACCCCAATTGCCTAACAATTTTTTATTAGTCATAAAAACCCCTCTTTTATGAGGGGTTTTAAGAAGTTTAAGTTATTAAAATGATATTTAGGGCAGATATTTTTTTAAATCTGAATTACCTGGCTCTTGTGTACGCTTCTTAGAAACTGCCTTAATTTTTTTAATAATAGAAATGAACCACCAGACCATGGCCACTAACCAAAGTAAATACCAAAAATGAGCCGATAAAAAAGGGATTACTTCATAATTAAAGAAAAGCAGGATGAGTCCGATTAAAGAGTTGGTAAAGCTGAAATCATAAAATAGGCGGGCGGCGTAACGATTTTTTCCAGGGCGCTTCTTAATGATAAAGGAGGCAACTAAAGAAATTAAGAGTAGGCCGATAAAACCTAATAAAAAGTAGCGCTCCACATCGGAAAAGCTGCCTGGACGTAAATTAAACCAAAAAGAAAAAGAGAGTAATTCTGACCACATAAAAGATTAAATTTTTTTTAAAATAAAAGCATAATAATAATCGCCGGCGGCAAACTGTTCTTTGATGGCTAGACCGCTTTTAGCGGCTAAATCAGGAATACTGGCAGGATTAAGGCGATTTTCAGGCGGCGGGCCAAAACTGGGGGCGTCTAATTTCCAATCAATTAAAACCAAGTAGCCACCTACTTTTAGTAGCCTAGCAGTTTCGCGGAGAATGTCCAGCTTTTTTTCTGACTGATTTAAAACATTAATTAAAAAAGCAGTTTCTACGGTCCCGGATTTAATATCTGCGCCTTTAAATACTTCTAGGTTGGTCCAAACAGTTTTTATTTGCGGTAGATTCTCCAAGTGAGCACGTTTTTTAATATCGTCTAAAATTTCCCGAATAATATCAACGGCATAAAGTGTGCCAGTGGTGCCAACCCGGTTAGCGAGCGGGAAAACAAAATGGCCTAAGTGTCCGCAGCCTAACTCGGCGACTACTTGTCCCTCTTGAATTGGCATTTTTTCAAAAACTAAATCCATGTCTAAAGTTTTTCTAAAAAAAAGTTCGCTCATATAAGTAGTATTTAATTTATTCTACTAAAATTTGGCGCTCAACTACAGCTTCACTGCTATGCTTTTTTTTGGCACTCACAGTAATATTATTCAACCCCTTTTTTAAATTAACCACTAAAGAAAAATCGCCATTTTTCATACTCAACACTTCTTCGCCGTTAATTCTGATTTCGGCCTCCGGCTCACTGCGCCCACTAATTTCCCAAATAGTGCTAGTGGTTTTTAAATTATTGGCCGGTTCAAAAACCACTAATTCCGGGGCGGAAACAATTCTAGTTAGATAAAAAGCTAAGTACCCCAGAAAAGCTAAAAGAATTAAAACCAGAACAAGGTTGCGGATTAATTTGGGAAAATTGGCAAACTCTTTTTTAGCGACAATTTTTTGAGAAAAAGGATCGACTCCTGGGGCAGTATTCTTTTCTTTTTCAAGTAACCATTTATTGATTTCGGAGCTGGGAAAACCCAACCAACGGCCATATTTCTTTACATAGTTGCGGCCGTATAAACCGGCCGGCAAGCGGTCAAAATGGTCCTCCTCTAAGGCTAATAAATATTCTAAACGGATACCTAATTTTTTGGCGGCTAAAGCGGCGTCAGCTTGTTTTAACTCGCGAGCGTCTCTTAAGCGTGACCCGAGGCTGCTTTTGTTGTTTAAGGATTTTCTGGTAAATTCAGCCATAACCCTTTATTTTATATTGGAAAAAGTTCCTTTAGCGGAGTCCCATTTGACTCCTAAGCCGTCAAACAAGGTTTGAATAATTAAAACACTGGAAAAGACAATCAGTAAACCAATTACCGCTGCCCCTAAAATATCTTTCCCTTTCTTTACTTTCTGATCGGAGCCAGCCGAAGTTAAAAAAACAATACCACCATAGACAAAGGCCGCTAAGGAAAGAGTGCCCACGAGACCTAAAATAAAATACATTAAATAAACTAAATAATTGCGCACATGATCGAGGGTGTAACCTCCGGTCGCATAAGCCGGATCGGTGGTATCAACTAAGCTTTGGGCGTGAGTAAAACCAGGACTGATAACTATAAGTCCAAGAACAAGAAGGGGAAGGATAATTTTTTTTAACTTCATATGGTTAGCGGATCGTTTGTTGAACTTTAATTGCCCCGTCACTTAGAACGTCCATTATCTCGTAATTAGGATTTAAGGCGTTTTTAATCATTTCTCCCATAGCCCCTTCGGCATCTTGAGCGCTAAAACCGCGATACCAACTTTTAGCGCTTAAAACTTGCTCGGCAAAAGGACCAAGGTATTCATCATTTTTCTGGTCATTAATACTAGCTTTTAAAGCGGTTGGCTTGCCAGTCTTTTCTAAGTAAACATCGGCGTTTTCTTTTTTGGTTAAAAACTGGATAAAATCCCAGGCCACATCACTATGTTGACTTTTTTTGGAAACGGTTAAGAGCCAATAATTGGCCATATTTATTTGGAGCTGGTTACCCTCTATTTGTGGCAGCTTGGCGACACCAAAGTTTAATTTTGGCGCTTGCGAACGAATTTGTTCCAAGTTAAAAGAATAGCCAAGCATCATCGCCAGGTTGCCACTAGTGAAGACATCTAGGGCATTCGCTTGATCAGCGTTCCAGGAATAAACTTCTTTGTTGGGGTTGGCAAAGTCAGTATAAAAACGCAGGGCTTCGAGTCCGGGGTTGTAGCCGCTAGTAATATAAGGAGGGACTTGGTTAAAGACGACTCGGTTGTTATCAATTATGGTGGCGCCATTTTGCAACATTAAGACTGCTAAAATGTCGCTGGCCCGATTAATATTATTCGCCGTTCCTAAAGCGATTCCGGATTGAATTAAACCTTTTTTAGGATCCTGTTTAGTCATCTTTTTAACAGCTTGCTGGAATTCTCGGTTCCAATAACGGGGCGGCTCCACAATCCCAGCACTGTTTAGTAAATCGCGATTGTAGTAGAGAGCTAGGGTGTCAACTGATAAGGGTAAGCCGTAAATTAAGCCATCTTCTAAAATTGCGTCTACAGCCACAACATCGGCAAAATTATTTTTAATCTCTCGCGTGCTTAAACTTCTAATACTTCTTAACTCCGGAACCAGTTCTTTTTTAAACCCCGTGCTTTCTACGAAAAAGGCAATTGAAGTGTATTCTGGTAAGGGGGTAATTTTTGTTTGGTATTTTTTGACCCAAGTATTATGGATGGCAAAAATATCTGGCCCCCGGTCCTCCGCCCAAGCGTTTAAAAGTTGACTCTCATACTCCTCGTAACGGAATTTTTTATACTCAATGGTGACGTTGGGGTGTAGCTCTTGGTACTTTTTAATTGCTTCCGAAAAAGCATCGGAATCATCAAAGGCTTGCCAGAAGACAATTTTGATTGGCTCGGAAGCTTTTAAGGTTGCTTCGTCGATTTTTGTTTGACAGCCGAAGCCGGCCCCGACAAAAAAGATTAATAAACAGGCGAGCAAAAGAGGTTTTTTCAACATAAAATCAAAACGCGATTAGTAGTCGCTTAAACATAATCATTATAACAAAAAAATGCTAAAATTAAAAAGAGCGCTACCGGTAGCGCTCTTTAAAAATAGAATTATTTTTTATTACTGAGGAAGTGGAGCCTCTTCCAGCTTAACACTAAGGAGTTGGCTGACACCATCAGCTTGCATCGTAACGCCGTATAAAACTTGAGAGCGTTTCATTGAGGCGCGATTATGAGTAATAACAATGAATTGGGTTTGATTAGAGAGATCGTCTAAAATTTGGGCTAAGCGCTCGGAATTAGCTTCATCTAAGGCGGCATCAACTTCATCTAAAATCACAAAGGGCGAAGGGTTAGCGCTAATAATAGCGCAAATTAAAGCAATGGCCGTTAAGGCGCGTTCGCCACCAGAAAGCATGGAAACGGTTTTAATTTTTTTTCCGGGCGGGGTGGCCTGAACTTCAATTCCAGATAAACCTAAAGAGTTATTTCTTTTTAACCGTTTAACTTTACGGAGATTCTGTTCGCTCAGGCTTTGGCTAGAGTTTTCCTCTCCAGTTGTCGGAGTTTCTGGTTCTGATAATTTAAAGATCTTAGCGTCGCCACCGTTAAATAAAATTTTAAAATAGTCACTAAATTTCTCGGAAATGATGGCGAATTCTTGATCAAAGCGCTCTTTGATGTTGGTGTCTAATTCGGTAATAATTTTTTCTAAAGAAAGAATGGCTTGGTTTAAATCGGCCGTCTGCGCGCTTAAAAAATCAAAGCGCTCTTTAGTTTGATTAAATTCAGTTTCTGTTTCTGGGTCAATACCGCCAATTAATTCTAATTGATTTTGAAGTTGATTTATTCTTTCCCGCCAGCGCTCTAATTCAATTTCTTCAGTTTCTAAAACATGGTTTTTAATAAGCAGTAAATCTAGGTCCGCATCGCGAATATTACTCTCCAAGTTTTCCAGGCGAGTCTCTTCTTTAGCGGCGACGACACGCCAATCGTTTAGCTCTGCCGCTAGACGATTAACGAGGCGGTGCTTTTCATCAGCTTGACGTTGGAGTTTAAAAAGTTGAGCCGTTTCCGCCTCTTTAGCGTCGGTATAGACTTTTATTTTTTCCTGAACAGCAGTAATTTTTTCTTGGCTCTGGCCAATTTCTAATTGAACGCTGGCCATTTTTTTCTCCAGTTCGGTGGCATCAAATTTTATTTCGCTGCGCTTAAGCTTATTTTGAATTTCTGTTTGTTCGTAGGTCAGACTTTCTAAGCGGGTGGTTAGTAAGCGTTTTTTTTCGTTTAAAGAATTTAATTCCAAGTGCTTAGCGTTTAAGCGCTTTTCCGCTTCCCGCTGACTCTCCTCGAGAATTTGAGAATTATCAGCCGCGTAAACGGTTTTTATCTTTTGCTCTAAGGCTTCCGCCTCCCTGATTAGTAAATCTTTTTTTTCTTCCGCTGAACTGGCTTCATCTTGCGCTTCTTGGGCTTTCGTTATTTCTTCTTGATTATTTTTTAAATTTCGTTCCGCGTCTTTGTGGGCAGAAACCGCTAAGCGCCATTTTTCTTCGGCGGCCGCAACTTTAAGGCGGCAATCCATTAAAGAGTCGCTCGCCACCTGTTTTTCTTGCCCCAAAGTAATTAAGCGTTCTTGTAAATCTTTTAATTGTTCAGCTTCCGCTTCCGCACCGTAATCTAAAATTTCTTTAATCTCGGCCGTGAACTTTTCTTGACTCTCTTTTAGTCTAGATTTAAGACGACTACTATCAGTCTCCTCTTCTAATTGTTCTAACTCTTCAAGAAAGCGATCAACGGCAGCACTAATTACGGCTTTGCCGCTTTTTAATTCGCTTTGTTTTAATTTATTTTTTAGGCGCTCCACTTCGGCGCGCGTTTCGTTGAGGGAATTATTTAAGGAGTTAATTTTTTCACTCGCTCCCCTCTCCTCATCTTTTAGGCGCGCCACTTCAGCCTCAGCCTCTTTGAGTAAAACATCGCAATCAAAAACTATTTTGGTGAGAGTATTTTTTTCTTCGGCTTTAAGTTTCGGATCAAAATTTAGAAATTCTCGGCTGACCTGTAAAACGGCATCTAGGCGGGCAATTTCTTGTAAGCAACGGCTTTTTTCGGCCTCTTGTTTTTTAACAGCGCTAAGGGCTTCTTTAGCCGCGGCGAGTTCCTTGTTTATTAAAACTAATTCTTCTTGGCTGGTCGCCACAGCTTCAGCGGTTGAGCTTAAAGGTAAAGATTTTAATTCTTCTTGGGCAGCGCTAATGGTAGTGGCCAAATCTTGGTCTTTAGTTTTTAGCCACGAAATATCATATTGACCTTGAGCGTCTAACTGATGTTCAAGCTCGGCTTGGAGTTTCATTAATTCACGCCAGGACTGATCCTTCGCTTTTTGATAGTCAGCTAATTCAAGTTGCCAGGCCTTAAGTTCTTGGCGGTCAGTGCTGGCGCGCATCTCTTCAATAGTTTTTTCCAATTCCGCCAGGCGGTCATTCTCATTAAAGCGCTCTTTTTCTAATTTTAAGTAATTAGTATTTGCTTCTTTGAGCTTTTGTTCCGCTTCTTTATAGAGATAACCGTAATAATTTAATTGGTGGCTATTTAATTCAATTTCCAGCTCATCGCGACGTTTTAATTTATCAACTTGGCGAGTTAGACTTTTTAATCGCGGTCTAATTTCCGTTAAAAGCATCTCTACTTGCTGTAAGTTCTCGTAGCTTCCTTCTAGTTTATTAATAGATAAATCGCGTTTAATTTGAAACTCTTTAATTCCGGTCGCTTCGTCAAAAAAATCTTTTCGCTCGCTGGCACTGGTGTTTAAAAAATTTTCAACCATGCCTTGGCCAATAATACTATAAGTTTTTTGACCGACATTAGCTTTAGCGAGCAACATTTGGACGTCAGCCAGACGAACGCGCTTACCATTAATTAAGTATTCGCTCTCCCCACTTCTAAACAGGCGTCGGGTAATAGTAATTTTAGGAGACTTTAGGAACTCCCGAACAATATCAAAATTTAAAGGAGTGACCTCTTCTTTAGTGTCGGCAGCAATTTCTTTGTCAAAAATTGGCCGTGTTTTAAGATCTTCATTATTTAAAATTAGGGAAACTTCGGCAAAGCTGAGCTGGCTTTTTTTATCAGAGCCAGAAAAAATAACATCCTCACTTTTTTTACCACGTAAGGTTTTTAGGCTTTGTTCGCCCAAAACCCAGCGGACAGCGTCAGCGATATTTGATTTTCCTGAGCCATTAGGGCCAACAATTGAGGTGAGGCCGCGCTTAGAACCAGAGATGATTCCCGGAAAAACCAGGGAGTTTTTGTTCGCAAAAGATTTAAAACCTTGAATGTCTAATTTTTCTAAATACATAATAAAAAAAAGAAAATTCCGGCCACTCCTTTGCATCTAGAGCCGGCTTAGCTTATAATATAATAGACTTTTATTAAGCAAAAGACAACATGATTATTTCTTTAAGCGGGAATCAGGGTTCAGGAAAAAGTGTTTTAGCGGAAAAATTAGCCGCCACTTTAGGGTGGCCTCGTTATTATATGGGCGGCTTAAGGCGAGAAGCGGCCGCACGGCGTGGCTTAACCTTGGCTGAATATAATAAGCTAGGAGAAACAGATCCGGTAACTGACTTGGAGGTGGATGAATACCAGAAGAAGCTTGGCCAAACCGAGGATAATTTTATCATTGAGGGGCGAACTTCTTGGTATTTTATTCCCCATTCTTTAAAAATTTTCCTAAAGGTAGAGGAAAACGAGGGGGCACGCCGCATTCTTTTAGCTCAGCGCCAAGGCGAAGATGATAAAATGTCCACCCTAGAAGAAGTTTTGGCAAGCACTCGTCGCCGCCAGCTCAGCGATCAAACTCGGTATCAGAAATATTTTGGCATTGATGCTTATAATCCCGATAATTTCGACTATGTTGTGGATACCACTAATTTAAATGAAGCTGAGGTTTTTGCTGAGGTTTGCACTCTAATAAAAAAAGAACAGGCCCAAAGAGCAGGCATTGACAATTCAAACGGTAAATTATAAGATAAAGCGAGATTTTAAGTTGTAAAATCAAAGCGAGGCTCACTAGCTTCGTTTCTAATTTTAAGCAATATGGCAGAAAAAAAGGCGACCTTAGCCGAGAAGGCGATGGAGCAAGATTTAGAACTGAAACCGGGAATGACGGTTCGGGTATATCAAAAAATTAAAGAACTTAATTCTAAAGGTGAAGAGAAAGAGCGCGTTCAGTATTTTGAGGGTATTATTATTGCGCGTAAACACCAGAAGGAAAAAGGAGCGACAATTACCGTGCGTAAAGTTTCTGATGGCGTTGGCGTAGAAAAGATTTTCCCACTTAACTTACCGACGATTACAAAAATTGAGGTGAAAAAAATCGCTAAAGTTAATCGGGCTAAATTGAATTACCTAAAGAAGCCTTATAAGAAAAAGTTAAAGGAAACAACCCTTCGCTAATTTTTAATAAGAGAAGGGCGAGGGGGCGGATGGTGGAACTGGTAGACACGCAAGCTTGAGGGGCTTGTGGCCGCAAGGCCGTGGAGGTTCAAGTCCTCTTTCGCCCACCCTTATTTAAGGGCGCATAGCTCAGTTGGTTAGAGCACTTCGTTTACACCGAAGGGGTCCAGGGTTCGAGTCCTTGTGCGCCCACCTCTAAAAAAAGACAGATTATTAATCTGTCTTTTTTTGTATTTTTCTATTACCTTTTAGCGAGCAAAAGCACTTACTGACGTCGACATTATTCCCACATTATTTTGATTGTTTCTTTGTTCTAACTCATTAATCAGATCTTGAGTTAGAGGGACAATAATATTTTTTGAGCCATAGTAATCGGCCGGAGCATCAAGAACGGGGAAGATTAAAGCCGGGGCAAATAATTCTTGGCTGACATTATTTTGGTAGCTCCAGAAACGAATCAGCCCTTGGCGGGGAGTGCCTAAGCCTAATTCCTTATTAACCACCTCTACACCTTCCATGCCTTCGTTAAAGTAATAACCATATTGATTCCAGCCGCCGGCTTCAGCTAAGCCAATTAGACGGTCGGTGCTAGTCTCGGTTGTGTATTCCGAAGCTTCGTAATTATAGGGAGTAAAAGCACCAGCATCAGAAACTCGCTTTTCTAAAATATTGTAACTAACCCAAAGACCATCAGGTTCACCAGATGATCCACTCACCTCTTGCCCCTCAATCAATAGAGGGTAGGTGACGCTTACTGTTTCTGAAAAATAATAATTAGCCTTATCCTCAGCTTGATCGTACCACTGGCGCCAGTAATTATTAACACTCGGCTGGCCATAACGATTAAGATCAATGCCAAGATTACTCAAGAATTCATTAGTAGCAGCGATAGCGACCGAATCTTCCGGGATGTCTTCATATCTAACTCGGAAGCGGTCCCAACAGGCTTGGTCCTGGCAGTTCTCTCTTTCAGGGTTCTGCCATTTTTCCCAATTTGAATAAAGGGAAACGGAATCTTCATTAAAATCAAAGGAAGCGGTTAAACCAAAGGGTTTATCTTCAGCTAAAGAGACATAAGTAGCTTTAAGATTACTGAAAGAGCTTAAATTAACAGCATCAATTGCTAGACCGCTGAGCAAGCTAGCGACAGCAAAACCATTTTGGCTTTTGAGGCGCTTATAAACAGTATTACTAATATTACTTAAGTCCAAAGGTTCGCCTTGGTAGCTAAAGCGGTAATTAGTAATCGGCATAATTACCATTTTTTCTTGGACAAATTCTGTGCCATCACCGCCCATCCCTACGGCATTCACTGGAGCTAAGGTGTCCGCTTCTAAAGTGTCAACAGAAACCGTTGTACTAACTGAGGAATCAGAGGCGGTGATTGATAACTCTTTTGTCATTGTGACGCTTTGGTTAACATTATTAGCACCGCCACCTAAACCGGCAGCGGTCCTTGATTCATTAACGCCAACCCCTTGGGAGTTTAAGGGGCCAAAAGCGGCGGCGGCTACTTTCTTAATTCCGTTTTCTGGACTTTTTTGTGCTCGCTGAATGTTATCGCTAGGCACAATTTGGTAGATAGTGATGGCTAAAAATAGCATCGCCATTACCCCGGTTGACCAAACTAAGATTGGTCGCCAAATAGGCAGTCTTTTCTCGGGCATAGATTTATAATTAAGTTTTTTAAGATCCCGCTCGAGGCGAGTTTTAATTTGTTGAGCTAATTCAGGGCTAAAACCAGATTCAGGCTTAGCGGCAATCATTTGAGGGATTAATTGGCGTAAAGCCGTTTCGTGTTCTTTTAGGCTTGGGTCAAATTCATATAATTCTTCCAACCACTGGCTTATTTTTTTTGTAGTCATAGATTTGATAGTTGGGTCGCTAAGAGCAAGAAGCAAATAAGCGGCACTTCGGCTTGCATTTTTTTAAGGGCGCGCACACAAGCCATTTTAACCGCTCCTTCTTTCTTATTTAAGTGAAGCGCGATTTCGGCAAAGGGTAAGTCCAACCAAAAGCGCATAATTAGAAGGTCGCGGTCACTGCTCGATAAATTTTTTAAAGCCCAAACAACTTTCTCTCCTGCTAATTTCTGATCGATTTTTTCTAAGAGGTCGTTAGAATCAGCCAAGTCCCAGAAGTCATCGATATTTGCTTGGGGCTTCAATTTTTTGTAGTAATCAGCCACGGCGTGGCGGCTGATAGTGTAGAGCCAGGCCTTAGGATTTTTAACTTGAGTTTT
Source organism: Candidatus Parcubacteria bacterium (assembly GCA_037076615.1). NCBI lineage: Bacteria > Candidatus Parcubacteria > Candidatus Parcubacteria bacterium. The sequence continues at coordinate 690,838 of AP029158.1, read as the reverse complement.
TTCTAAGCCCCGCCAAGCTTTTAAAAATACTTCTTGGGTTAAGTCAGCGGCCGTCTCGCGGTTTAAAGTTTTATAAAACAAGAAGTTATAAATAGCTTCAATATAATCCGCATACAGCTTGTCAAAAGCGGCGGTGGTCGTGGTTGAATTAAAGTTGCTGGCCATAACTTATTCTATTATAATAGACAGAGACTATTTATAAAAGTAACATTAGTTATGGAGAAAATAATCACCAAAACCCCCGAGGAGACAGAATCTTTGGGGCGACGCCTGGGAGCGGCTTGTCGTGGGGGCGAGGTTTTTTTATTAGTGGGCGAATTGGGGGCTGGTAAAACCTACTTAACTAAGGGGTTGGCCCGCGGCTTGGGTGTTAAGAGCGTTGTCACTAGTCCGACCTTTAATATTATGAAGATTTATGAGGGGCGGCGCCTTAGCCTTTGTCATGTTGATGCTTACCGCCTACAGTCCGTTCAAGATTTATTAGATCTAGGAATTAAAGACTACTTAAATTCACCCACAACCGTCACGGTGATTGAATGGGCCGACCTGGTTGTTGATTTAAAGCCGCGCGGCGCAATAAAAATTAAATTTAAAAATACGGCCACGGGGCGAGAGCTAAGAATTTACCAAAAAAAATAAACTATTTAAGCTAATCGGCGTTTTGCCGATTTTCTTTTATTAGCCCCCAAAAGATAAGCGCTGTTCCGACCACAATTAAAATGTCGGCGACATTAAAGATGGTAAAGTGACTTAAATCCAGATAATCAATCACAAAACCGTTAGTAAAGCGGTCAATTAAATTGCTTAAAGCACCAGTGATTACGGCGCCTAAGCCGAAAAGAGTAGTTTTGTTTAAAGCCCAGTAAAAACGGAGAAAGTAAAAAATTAAAAAGCTAATAATTAGGGTAATAATAAAAATGAGCCAGGCGCCCTCGAGGGGTAAAGAAAAGGCGATGTTTTTGTTAGCGAAAAATTTAAAATTTAAAAATTCCGGAATCAAAACAAGATCCAGTCCGCCCAAGCTTAAGCGCTTAAACCAGCGGTCACTTAAAAAAAATATAGCCAAGGTTAGAAACCCGGCTATATGGCTAAATTTATCTCTGGTGAGGGCTTTATTCATTTTCCTGGAGCTCGGTTTTGCAGGAAATACAAGAGCTGGCCACCGGGCGAGCCATTAAACGTTTAGCGCCAATAGGATTTTTGCAGTAACGGCAGATGCCATAAGTCCCATTTTCAATTCTCTTTAAAGCGCCATTAATTTCAATTAAGGTTTTTTCTAAAATTTGCTCAGTTGCTAAATCGGTGGAATAGTCCATTATCTCTTGGGCATTTTCATCCGGCTTGTCGCCGTATTCCGGAAATTTAGAGCTCAAATTATCGGCCTCGTTGGGGTTTACTCGGGATTTTTCCTCCATATCCGCCATCAACCCGGCGCGTCGGGCGATTAAGTTTTTTTTGATTTTTTCAATCTCCTGGGGAGTCAGTTCTTTTTCCATATATTTTAAATAAGTTCCTGAAAAAACCACTTTTATTATAAAAAGAGTTAGATCAAGAACAAGCTTATTGTAGGATAAAAAAAGGGGTTTGACAAGGCAAAGATTCTTTTGCTATGATTTCTTTGCCGACTTCTGAGAAAGCGGCCTTTTTTCAAAAATTAGGAGTGGTAGCTCAGCTGGTTAGAGCGCCTGCCTGTCACGCAGGAGGTCGCGGGTTCGAGTCCCGTCCATTCCGCCTTTTAGCTCAGGATTTATTCCTGAGCTTCTTATTAGGAGTTGACCAAAAGTCTTGCTCTTGACTAATACCCCCAGGGGGTGTATAATAGGACGGAGTTTTTAAAAAATATAAATAAAATTATTATGACTTACAATAATTTAGCCTCTAAAGAGACAGTTGCTAAAACAATAAACTCTTTAAAGGGGCGCGGATTTTTACCGGAACTAATAGAGACTAAAGAAGCGGCCTTCTCTAGAGTAAAAGAATTAATTCCGGCCGGATCTTCGGTGATGAATGGTTCTTCCCGTACTTTAGAAGAAATTGGTTTTGTTAATTATTTAAAAAGCGGTGAACACGGTTGGAAAAATTTACATGCTGATATTTTAGCGATTAGCGATCCGGTTGAGCAGCAAAAGATGAGACAACAAGCGATTTTATCCGAATTTTATCTGGGTTCGGTCCATGCTTTAACGGAAGACGGAGAGCTTCTAATCGCTTCTAACTCCGGGAGCCAATTACCGCATCTGGTGTCTACTTCTCCTAATTTAGTTTTAGTTGTCGGCGCCCAAAAGATTGTACCGACAATTGGTGAGGCCTGGAAGCGTTTAGAGGAGTACGTAATCCCTTTAGAGGGAGAGCGGATGCAAGCCACCCAAGGTGTTGGCACTTATCCTTCTAAAGTCTTACTTTTAAATCGAGAACCGGATTTTATGGGTCGAAAGCTTCACCTATTAATAGTAAACGAAATTCTAGGCTATTAAAATATAAAAACACCTCCCTAATCGGAGGTTTTTTATTCTAACCGCTGTGCGGTAGGATTAAAGGTGCTTGAAAGCGGTCTAGCTATTGACAAAATTTTTCTGTCTTGTTATCTTGAACAAGGTTTTTTACGATCTTTAACAAGTGCTGGATTTTTAGTAGTAGCTATAAGGCCTGAAGTATTTGAGGTTTTTTAGCTACGACTAATTCTGGTCTAGAAAAAAATAATTTAAGTAATGAAAAAAAACAATGCGATGAGAAATGTACTGTTGATGTTGATGTTTATTGGTTCAGTATTTTTAGTATCTTGTTCTAAGGGTGAAATTCCGGAGCTGAATCAAAAAGTTCCCGTTAAATTTAGTTTTAGTGGATTAGTAGTGGAAGAAGTTGGTTTAAGATCGGCCATGAGTGAAACGGCGGCTCCGCAAAATTTGCATTATGTAATTACCGAGGCTACTTCCGGACAAATTGCCCTAGAAGGCGATTGTCAGAGAAGTCAGGGCTTGAATTTGGAGCTTTTCCCGGGCAATTATAATTGCCGCTTTGTTTGTTCGGAGAGCTATAAAACGCTTTTGCTAACTACAGATTTAAATTCTCAACATTTTTATCACACCGATTACGCGCTCAATGTTTTAGAAACGGGCACGGAAGCCACGATAGTGTTAAAGAGGATGGTTTCGGCAATCGAAATTATCAAAAGTGACGGCTTAAAATTATTTCCCTGGATTACGCTTAAAGCTAGTATCTCCTCACCAACTTCCTTAGATCTAACTACTTGGAAGTTTGCCCCAGCCAAAAAATGGACGGCGGTTACCGGTGATAACGACTTTAACTTCGTTTTTCCGGCGAAAAACGTAAAGATTGAGGTTACGATTCACTCTGATTTAGTTAACAAAGATTATGATCACTATTCTCGCACTGTTAATATCCAACCAAACCGGAGATATAAAGTAATTACTAAACTCCTCGGTGGTAACAGTGATGGCTCGGATCTTGGTGGTGCCAAAATCACCTTCGACGTTACCGAAGAGTGGGACGGTGAAACGGTATTGTAAATTGTAATTTTAAAAAACAAAACCCTTCACATAATGTGGAGGGTTTTTTATTGGCTATTAGTAATTTTTTATTTACCGAAAGTCAAAAGCATTTGGTTGTAGACGTCTTCACAGCGAGAATCATTTAAAATTAATTGAATAGTTTTATAATTTTCAGCGCCAACACTTCCCGGTCCTTCAAGATAAGTAATTGCTAAATTTTTATCTTGATCGTCGCCGGGCTTTTTATAACTCCAGGTAGTTTTGTAAACCGAATCGCCGGTATTAGTGGTGATAGTTTCAATGGAATTTAATTCAGTCACACCTTGAATTTCTTGAATCGCTGCCTCCTTAACATAATCGTCAAAAGCTAATTCGGCTTTCGGGCCAACGGCGGTTCTCGCTGAGACGGTAAGACAGTCAATAGGGTCTTCGTCATTTATAATAAAGCTTCCCCCAGTTCCTGTTTTTAAGAACTCTTTTAAGGTTAGGCTGGTTGGGTATTTTATTTGGTAAGAAAAATTTTCGTTTTTGTAAGTTGACCAGCTGTCGTCGGCGACGGCACTGCTATTACTTTTAGTAATTTTAAAAGCAGTGTCACTTTCATCGCTAATTGGGTTAGTCATCGGCAAGGATTCGTAGCTGTTAATTTCTAAAATATAATCACCTTCAGGATAACTCTCAGACACTTCCCACTCGATGGTGCCAGTATTTTCTAGGTTGACAAAAAGTAGCGGATCAAATTCTTGTCCTTCAACTACCTCACCAGTGGCGAGAACGCGTCTAATAGAAATTGAAATTTTGTTTCCTTCGGGGATATTTTTTGTTCCCCAATTAATTATTTGAGTTGATCCCGCCTCGATAGTTTCCCCGCCATTGGGCCAGAGAACAGTTACTTTACTGTTGTTTTTTTGCTCGATAATAATAAAAGAGGCAACTAAAAAAACAATCAATAAAATAAGGAGAGTGCCTAGTTTTTTCATACTTTTATTTTTTATAATTTATAAATATTTTATTAATCAAAGCGGCCAGCGCTTATAAGGGGTTGATACTATAGTAGGCCCTAGTTATTTCTGAAAGTAACATTCTCAAAAGATAGGTGCCGTTGCCGGCGCTGATTAAATTGTACCGCACTTAAGGTGTTTTTACAAAAACGAAAACACCGCTGAGGGTGTTTTTTAGGGGTTATTAAAAAATAGGATTAATGTTTATTTTTGTAACCACAATATCAAAAAAACAATCAGGAGGTAGACAAACAAACTAATGCCGGTAGATAATAATTGATCGAGGCCCTCTTTTTTCTTCCCCTCAAGATAAAGTAAAATTGGTTTTCCTAGAACCAGGCCGCCAGTGATTAAGGCAGAGAAAATAAAGAGCAAAAGAACGGCTACCGGAGTTATTACGCGAGCATCCTCTTCGCCGAACCAGCCGGAAGCGTTTTCCATAAAGAGGCTTAAGAGTGAAACATAGACAACGACCCCAAAGGCGTAGAGAAGGCCTTGTTTAATAAGGGTATTTTTTTTCATATTTTTTAAATATTAAATAATAATTTAAACACTAGCTCAGTCCTCGTCAGTGGCGATTTTTTTAGCGAGGCGTAAATTTACAATCACAGGGCTTATTATTCAGGAGTTCTTTTTGTTTGGCAATTGTATCAATTTTTATATCTTGTTTGTCTTTGCTTCCGGCCGCCAATTTAAAATCCAAGGGGCTCTTGTGGTTATAACCTCTCCTGATAATCTCTTTCGCTTCTTCTTCGTGTCTAAGATATAAAGCCTTTTCTTTGCCAATCCAACGAAGCGTTTCTGGGTGCCTGGAATAGCCCCCTTTACCGCCATGTTTTGTGAGAATATTCCAAAGTCCATGCAGTTCCCGATGTTCGGCGAGAAGATGTTTGCGACAGAGCGATCTTGTTGGTATGTCCCAAATTCGCATATTTTGAAAAACGGGAATTAGTTAGTCGATTGCTTTGATGCTGACGGATTAATCAGCAAAGACCCTTATTTTACTAAGTTTTAATTTAGCGGCCTAACTGAATTAAGTATCACCGAGATGAGGCCTTGTAAGAATATTTTAGCACATTTCGCTCGACCCATTTGAGGTACTCGGGTCACCCATAGGTTAATCCAAAAAATCAAGGTTTGTACTTTTAGAATCTGTATTTGAATTAAATTTTACATCTACATCTCCAGAAAATTTATCAGTTTTCAATCTTTTTGTAGATGCGCCCTCACCAAAACTCATTACTGATCCAATTTTTAACTTTAAATTCAGTCTTTTTTCTGTTTCTCCTGGAGCGAAAGCGGCACCATCGCGTTCCAGCTCTAAATCAGAAGGAACTTCAGATTTGAAAGTAACTGGAACGTTATAACCAGCTTGCCTAAAAACCGCTATCATTTCTCCTAAGCCAACCATATTGGTTGTTGGGTCGACTGGAATCAATCTCCCGTCTGATAATTGAATTTTAACCCATTCGTGGGCTGAATTTGTATCCCGATCTAGTTCTACCGATTTAAATATCGGCTTGCTGATGTCAGATCTAACAATGTTTTTAAGACTGACTCCGCTATTTGCATAAATACCTTTAATTTTTGCAGATTGCGCCGCTATAAGATAAGCTGCAGCCATAATCTTACAATCGCCAAATCCATTTTTTAGTAAATCGTTAAGTTCAAGTTTCCAAATACTCGGATTTAGCCCAAATCTTTTTTCAAGCCATTCTTTCAATTCAGGATTCTCTGCTCCCGAAGCCTCCATAACATCAGGATATGGGTATTTGAGTTTACTGCGTACTAGTTCTATTAAAGCCGTAAGACGTTCTTCCTCAGGAAATTCTGCTAACTTTTCAGCTTCTTCCATAAGTGACAATAATTCTAAACTATCTCCGTCTTTAATTTCAATCGGTTCTTTTCGAACGTGAATATTTATAGGAAATTCCTGTCCGGGTAATAATTCAACACCATCAAAATGCAGTTGCCGTTGCAGGTTTTTTAACGACTCTTGATTTTCTAAATGACTAGATTTTATCTGTTCAAACTTTTCCACATTGTTCATTTTAGCTTAAATACCCCAATTTAAGTACTCGGATTATACCGATACTTAGTTCTTCTGGCGGAGAGGGTGGGACATAGTTGGAATGGTTTTAATCAAATAATAATTTTAATTTTTCATTGGCTTTTTCGAGATAAATTAATTATTCTGAAATTTTTTGTCTTATATTAAATAAAATTATGCTTATTATAGTCTTGATAATAATTAATTAAAGATAAATATCTATCATAACTAACTGGTCTATCTATTCCAAAACATTCTTCCTGAATAGTCCGATTAAATCTTTCAATATGAGCATTGTCGTTACACTTTCTGATTCTAGAATGTCTATGAGATATATTTAATCTAATTAATTCATTAGTGAACCAAGAACTAAATTCTGGACCATGATCAGATCGAGTCATTTCAAAATTGAAAGATGATTTTCTCTTAGCTTCTTTCACGAATCGGGCACTTCTATCAGCACTTATCTTTTTGACAACTTTAGCATAAGCCCAACGAGAATATAAAACAATTATAGTATAGACATAAAATCTTTCACCATCACTAGTTAAAAAATGAACTGTATCAATTTGTAGTAAATCACCCAGTTTTTCAGATATTGGACGAGGCAAAGAATAATGCCATTTTTTCCAAGGACTTCTAGATCTGATTAAATTATTTCTAACCAATGTTCTTTTAACTGATGATAAGCTAATATCTACTCCTTTAATTCATGGTTCAAGGAAAGTGACTTGCTCTGGACAAAAGAACATAATTGTGCTATGTTCGCATTAAGCTTCAAGATGGTCTTGAGGTCTCGTTCTTTAACAGCTAAAAAGGAGGTAAAAAATGGATTCCAAGAGTTCGGAAGAAAAAATGATTCAAAGCATCTCCAAGGAGCTTGGTGTGACCAACCTCCTTGAGATTCTGTCGACAACACCGATGCGTCGCCTACAGCCTATTCTGGTGCATGCATTCAAGAATAGGGCGATGGTCAGAAAACCAGCAGAGCTACTCCAAGAGTACGAAAGGAGGCAAGAATTTCTCGGGATTAGTTCGATAACTCAAATCGAGCTGTACAAGTTTGCCCTCGCATGTCACGAGGCGACACGGTCTACGTTCGAGAGCGTTCAAACTTCTCCCATTGCACCTTTTGGTCTCAACGCAGTATTGAGCATGGTTAGCCAAAACAACACTCTTTCCTCGATACGAGGATCGGAAGTTGTGAGCGATCTAACAAGCCAGCTTGCGTTAGAGTGCTCATTAAGGAGAAAACGGAATGTGACCCGAAAAGATAAGAGTGCTATACACATTAGTACATCGGGTCGTGTTCTGCGGCTACAGCCGTTCGACAAGAGCAAGGGGTATATGCAACATTTCAACCTTTTTGCTCTTTGCTCTGGTGGGCCCAACAGGTCAGAAATGGGTGGGTTTGCAATTCCTTCGCTGCAGAAACATATAGCGACATTGCTGAATACTATCTCTGTCCTACATAGAGAAGGGTACAAATCGTCAGACATTACTGTCAAGGTTTCTGATATGCGATTCCTTGATCAGTTGATAGAAGCGATCAAACTTTCTCGTGAAGATGTCTTGCGAAATTCACTTAATGACGACTTCGACTTGTTCACGGAATATCAAGTTCAGTTTCCAAGAGAAGTTGAAACTGCAGACGACCTAAAGCCGACAATGTTCAGGGATAACGGTCTCGCTGATCGAGTTAGATACTTTGCGCACATTGAGCAAGGTATTATAAAACCACTTCGTTCAACTAATCCTGATGTCCGATTCTGCTTTGACTTCAATAGAAAAGCTGGGTTGGGCTATTATCCGCATCTATGCTTCCACATTTTTGCCACCAACCAAAAAGGCGATGTGGTTCAGATTGCGGATGGAGGAGCTGTAGATTGGGCTGCGAAACTACTCGATAACAAACGCGAGGCGATGGTTACCTCTGGAATAGGTGCAGAGCTAATGCAGAAACTGTTTAAGGACGGTGACTGCTAAAGACCAGGAAATTAATTTCCTGGTCTTTTTCTAAAAGTAAACAAAGACCCTCTTTTTGTTTGAGTCAACTCTTACCCTTCCTCCATACGGCATTGGTATCTGCGGATCTGTATGACCAAAATTCATATTTTGTACCACAGGAATATTTTTGTTGTATGTTCGCACTGTTTCAAGAATGGTTTTTTGTTGCTCATTAGTGTAGATGGTTCGTTCTTCTTTGGTGAATTGTTTGTCGAATTCCCACGCTTTCGGCCGTCCAACAAAAATACCTTGGACCTTCTGCAATATGTATCGTTCACCCAAAGCGCGAATGACTCGCCTCACATATCCGTGCGAAGGTATTTCTTCCGACGTTTCGAGCATAAGAATAATATTTCCGAATTCTTTAAGACTTGGGATTGGTGTATTGTTACGCAACATATCATCAATTGACTCTAAACACCCGCCCCATAAGATACCTTCGCTGTCCACTGGAGCATCCCATATCCATCCCGTGTTTTTTTCGTAGGTTCGTCTTGTTGCAAGCAGTGTTTCATCTTTCCAATTTAGACCAATCTCATTATATTCTTTTGAAGGATTAATTTCGTATTCGCCTGAATCAAACAAAGCGTGACGAATATTTTCCACCGTGTATCTGTCCATTTCTCCCTGCATTGCAAATTGTGTCATCACACAAGCTCCGTAATACGATGGAATTCCATGCTGAAACAAAAAATTACAAAGATGTGAATTGTCACTGTATCCTAAAAACAGCTTGGGATTTTTTATAAATACCTCTGGAGACATTTTGTGAATATAGGTCACTTGATCATCTCCACCAATACTTGCAATTACGGCTTTTATCTCTGGATCAGAAAAAGCTTCAATGATATCGAGAGTGCGGTCCTCAGCACTTGCGTTTAATTGTCTTGTGGTTGGATACTCCACTGGCTCCAGTCCGAACTCGTCGCGAATTCTCTGGAGCCCCAATTCAAACACTTTTGGAAAGATGGCAGGCGCCGCAAACGATGGCGACAACACTGCTACCTTGTCTCCTTTCTGCAATTTTTGAAGTTTTTTCATAGTATTTTTTAATTTTTAACAAATGAATAAACATAACATCCAGGGGTAATATCATAAGAACCATCTTCATTACGATACTTTGAGGCTTGTTCTTTTATGTCCTCAATAACACTTTTATTAAGTGATGAATTATTGAAGTACGTCTCAAGATGAAAATTCATAAAAGTCTCCAGCAATTCATTTTCTGATTTGTAATGTATGGCATCACCACATAAGTGATTGATAGATAGGGTAATTTCTCCTTTTGTATCTAATTCCAATAAAGTTCTGTCGATGAATTGCTTTGAGGGACTTTGTTCCTCGATATTTGCAAAGGTAGGAAATACTCGTTTCCATTGTCTCATTAAAATACTCTGTTCCTGAGAGAGTGAGTCAAAATGTATTAAGAAAAATGATCCATTCTTTGTAATGTTTTGACGAATAAACTTTTTGATAACGGAGGAAATGTAATCCTCAGCTTTTTCTATGCCCAACCGATGAACATGCTGGTGCGTTGAATGTGAAAAACTCCAAAGTGTGTACACTAAGTCATATATATCATTAGTGTTCTCCATAAAATCAACCGCATCAGAAATAACAAAAGCTGAGTTTTTGGGCAAATGCTGTTTCGCAGCTTCGAGCATTCTGCCACTGAGATCTGAAAAAGTGTAATCTGCAGTAGGAATAATCGAAACCGCAGTATCTGAGGCTCTACCACTGCCACACCCAAGCTCCAGAACCTTTAAAGGTTTTTTATTATGTAAGAAATTACCAAGCAGTGAAATATCTGACACTCCGCCAAAAATATATGGTTTTAGTAAGTGTTGGTAATACTCTGGAGGAAGGTAATCTTCAACGGTATTTATCTTCGCAAGCCAAGGATATTCTTTTAAAATTTTATCTTTTTTCATATTATTTCTTTTCTGCGAGCATAAACATATTCATACCTCGATTTGCCACTGTTTCGTTTGCATTAAACCTCATTTCAATTTCAAATACCGATTTAAATACATCGGGGTTTTCAAGGTATGCGCTTACAGCGCTTTTCTTTTCGTTTTCTGGGTCAAAGTCTTCTGAACCAGGCTGGACAAACACGGGCACACCGTATGTTTTATGTATATGAAATCCTGCATCAGAAAAAAGTTTTTCTATGGACTCTTTTGAATGAGTCACTAATTCTGGAACGTGTGGCGCCCATTTCACCACCTGTTCATTTACAAGTTTTTGTAATTCTTCTGCGCTAGCTCGATAGTTATTTATTTTAGAAGCTACTGCGTTATGGTAACTATGACTCATTATAAGGATGCGACCGCCTGGTTTCAAAATACGGAACAATTCTTTTGCGGCCTTATCTTGTTCATAGATAAAACTAAGCGGGCTATAAATACTCACGATATTATCAACACTGTTGTCTGCGAACTCATTTATCTGCGTTAAGTCTCCTTCTACTATGCTAATGCGATCAGATGTGCTACTCCTACTAATATTTTCTGACGCTTTCGCTAACATATCTTTCGACCGATCGAATACAACAATTTTCCCTTTCAAAACCCCACTTAGTTTTATTGCCCACCTTCCTGTGCCGCCACCAGCGTCCATAGTAAGCGATAAGTCTATACAATACGGCGCGATCTCTCGTTTAATTATTTCTGTGATGATTTCATCTGACAATCGCCAAAATGCGCTAACGCCAGCCGCCTTGTCAACGGTTTTTGCATACGGATTAAAAAATGAATCGAAAATTTCTTTTTTCATATTATGGCAGTGTTTTAATATTTTTAAGTCGTGGATAATGAATGACATTTTTAATATCAGAATATCCAAGTGCCCAGGCAATAAATCTTTCTATTCCTAATCCAAAACCAGATGTTATTTTGTAGTTTGGTTGTTTGCGGAGATTGATGTACCACTCATAAGGTTCACTATCGATTTTTTGTCTTTTGAGAGACTCGATAATTTCTTCAGGATTATCTTGTCGTTGCCCAGAACCAACGATTTCACCTCCGAAACCGCCCTCTATAATTGGTGGAAATAACAGATCCGCATTTATAACTCTATTTGTATTTTGCGGATCTGGTTTTTGGTAAAAAGGAGTGATATCCCTATCGTAATTACAGAGCCAGATAGGTAGCTCACCTCCCATCTCTTGAGCAAGCGCTATTTCGCCACTGCTGGTAATATTTCTTCCAAAATTATTTGCCGAGTGGAATAAGGGATTTTTTTGTAACCACTGATACACCTCATCAAAAGTTTTTTTATTGAAACTCTTAGCGTTAATAATATTTTGTAGCGCCTGTTTTGTTTTGAAAAAATCTATACTAATAAGCTTCACGACTGGTGTGAGCGCTATAAATATTCTGGCGAGTGCCTGTACATAGTTCTCAACAGACGGCAACAATTTATCGAGTGTTCCGGTTATTTCCGCTTCACAATGAAAGAACTGGTTAATGTGTCGAGCGTCAGGATTCTCACCCCGCATAGATGGTAAATAACAGTACGCTTTATCGAGATGAAACATAAGCGGCTCAAAACCAAATTGTGATGAGTCAGTGAGATTGGTTTGATATTTACCAAATTGAATATTTATTACCTCAGAGTCGGATCCTGGTCCCATAGGAGATGAGGCGCTTGAGGTCAACATAAAAAGATCTATGTTGACTGCACCAAAATCTGACCAGTATGCATCACTCATTAATTTTACATAGTGACGGACAATCGCTAGTGCGGCAAAATATTTGTCATTCACCAAATCGTTAACATAACTATCTGCATCATAGAATGATGGATACAAACTGTTTTGACCATTTGCTTCTACAAATTCAATTGCATCATTCCGTGCATTTTTCAATATATTTTCAGAAATTATTTTCTTCATAACTATTTTTGTATCAAATCGCCAACGCTAACACCAAGCGCCTTGGCGATTTTAGATAATGTTTCAATGGTTGGATTCTTATTGACTCCACTCTGAATTTTAACAACCGTATTGAGAGACAAATCAGCAAAACGAGCGATCTTTTCAAGAGAGTATCCCTTTTCTGTTCTTATTTTTTTAAAGTTATCTGCAATATTCATAATTTCCTATTGTATAATTTAATATATAGACTATAATATAAAATATTTAATCTCCATATTTAAATCATAACGAATTTTTATGCGATTGTAAACAACAACCGCTGAAGCGACGAAAACAAAACCAAAAGATTTCCTTTCATTTTTTAAGCGGCTCCCCCCCCGCCGAAAATGGATAGGTAAGAAAGTTTTTGGTTTTGGTTTACGACCGAAGGGAGCGCGAGACGCGCATTGTTCGCTTCACCACGCAATCGGAGCGTATGACTTAGGAAAGAGCCACCACGCGCTCCGCGTGTGCGAAGTTAATAAAAATTAGCGGAGAGAGTGGGGCATAGTTGGAACGGTTTCAATAAAATAAAAAACCGCTATTTTAAAAATAGCGGCATTAATTAAAGATACCCATCTTTATAGAGGGGGTTAATAATTTTTGTAGTTATTTCGGATAATTTAATGTTATCAAAGTTATTTGTCCATAAAGCCTCACTTATTTCCCTGTCTGGCTTTATTTCCCTTTGAATTTTACTAAAATATGCTACCGCCTCTACTATGTCACCTTGATGAGGTGTTTGACCGGTAAAACTTTTATAAAGTTTGAAATCTCCAATAACTGATAATTTTGGCAATTCTTCAGACAATTCTCTAAGGGGGCATTCTGCGTCGCTTTCACCTAAATTAGGTTTGCCGCCAGGCAAAATCCAAGCCTCCCTTTTTCTTACTAAAAGAATTTTTTATCTTTAATTGCAATGATGTTTATCACTTTTCTCATTTTTAATATTTTTTTTAAGGATCCATTTAACAAAAAGGTATACCATTTTGGCATACCCTTGTCAATTGCGGAGAGGCAGGGATAGCAGGGCGGTCAAGCCGCCCTTTTCTGCCTGTGTCGCTCGAAAATGAAAACCGAGTTTTCATTTCGCTCGCTATCCTCGGCAGTCGAACCTAAAGGTTCTCACCCTTATTATCATCATATAAAAATACAACCCTAAAGGGTTGTATTTTTATATGCGGAGGAGAAGGGATTCGAACCCTTGATACCTTTTGACGGGTATACCGCGTTTCGAATGCGGCGCAATCAACCGGGCTATGCGACTCCTCCCTAAGCGCCCTTATCTTATTATAAGCCGCGCAGTTTGGCAATCTCACTTTTACTTAAATACCCCCATTGCCCTTCCGCTAAACCGCCTAATTTTAAACCGGCAAAAGTTGTTCTTTTAAGGTTGGAAACTTTTACACCACAAGCTTCAAACATTCTTCTAATCTGGCGTTTTTTTCCTTCGGCTAAGACCACTTCAAAAGCGCCGTCACCTAAATAAGTAACTTTTTTAGCTTTAGCAATGCCTTCCTCTTCTTCAAAGGGGATGCCGCTAATAAAATTATTTTGAATTCTTTTAATAATTTTTTCTTCGAGGTTTGGTCGAGTTTTTACCTCATAAACCTTAGTATGCCCGGAGCGCGGATGGGTCAACTTTAAGGTTAAATCACCATCATTCGTTAAGATAATTAAACCTTGACTGTTTTTATCTAAACGTCCCACTGTAAATAAACCTTTAATGTTATCGGGAATGAGTGAAAAAATATTTTTTTCGTTAACAAAAGTACGGTTAGTACAGATATAACCTTTAGGCTTATTAAGTTTCAGATAAACTTTTTCTTGGGGGGCACCGATTCTTTTTCCGCGAACGGTAATTTTATCGGTCGCCGAAGCTAGATCTCCGGGCTTAGCTAAGATGCCATTAACTTTTACTTCACCACGCTTTATGGCGGCTTCCGCTTGGCGGCGGGAACAAAAACCGGATTCAGCGATTATTTTTTGTAAGATTTTTTCCATTTGATTTTAAGGTTAGGCCGCCAATTAGGGCTAAATAAATCCAAAAAAGGACAGCGAGATCATTTTTAAAATAGGGGACATCAACTAAGCCATGAACAGTTAAAGTTACCAGCGCTCCAAAAATCCCTAGGGCCAGGTAGCGTTCTGAATCATCTTTTTTCCGGGACAATCTTAGCGTCATTACCAAGGCTTTGGCAATTATCCAAAGAAATATTAGGGCGCCAAAAATACCAAGCTCACTCCAAAAGTTTAAAACGATATTATGCGGGTATAAATAAATTTCTGTCGGCTGCCACATTTTTTCTCGAAAGCCGGGAGTGAACATTATATCATGTAGCCAATTGGGGTCATCAGTTTTAATCCAAATCCCATCTTGGTGATAAGGGGTAATCGCCTCCTGATAAGCACTTAATCCGGCGCCAGTAATTAAGCGGCCGTCTTTTAACATTAACATCGTTTCGCTCCATTGCTGGCGGCGAATTTGGCCCGATAAATCCTTTAGTAAAACTTTAGTTAAGACAAAATCTTTTGCCGGCGGCGTAAACCAAATCACGAGCGCTAAGAGCATCCCGGAGATAATTGTAATTAGCCGTGCTTTTTTATTAACTAAAAGGGCAAAGATTCCGAGCCCGGCCATTAGCCCTACGAGCGCGCCCTCAGATTGAGCGGCCACCATCGCGGCTACAGCAGTTAAGCTGGTTAAAAGATAAAAAATGCGCCACGCCCAAGAACGTTCTCGCCAATAATTAATTAAGTGACCGAGAAAAATTAGCACCAAAGGGGCGAGAAATAAGCCGACGGCATTAGGATAAGGAAAAAAAGAAGTGGCCCTTCTGCTGCCGGCGGCCTGCCAAAAAGGGTTGGCAATAAAAAGACCAGTCAGTTGTTGGAAGATGGCAAAGATAGAAACGGCTAAAGCGGAAATTGCTAAGGCGCCAATAATTTTTTTTCGCCCGGCTGGAGAAGAAAATAAATTAATGATTAAAATGAAGAGTAAGAGCGGTTCAAAGAAATAAGCTTTAAAAATGCCCAGGGCCGCCGGGCTAACTTGAGCGACAATCACTCCGGCAAAAGAAACCAAAAGAACGGCAATAATTTCCCAGCGGAAGGGGTAGGACGTTCGCTCCGAATCCTTTTTTAAGAGAGTTTTAAAATGAGGACCATCTTTTAGAAGCCAAACGGCAAAGGCCGTTAAAATCATAACCTCTAAAAAAGTCAGCGGCAGGCCCGCTAACTGACCGCGCCACAAATAAAGCGGGGTGCCGGCAACAATTAGTAAGACGGCTAAATCCAAGCGTTTCCAGGCCAAAATAAGAAAGGCCAGGCTCGCTAACAGCAAGTAAATCATAGATAATTATTATAGCACGGGGCTAAAAATAGAAAAAAGACCACCAGTGAGGCGGTCTTTTTGGGTGGTGATAATTTTTAAGCGCGTTCCACGTAATCGCCGCTTTCCGTATTGATTCTAATAATATCACCTTCATTGATAAACATCGGTACGGAGATGGTGGCGCCAGTTTCAATTTCTACTTGTTTATTAACGTTGCCAGCAGAATTACCTTTAACGCCAGGGGGCGCAGAAACAACTTTAAACTCCATTTTAATTGGTAGTTCAATGGTCACTGGTTTGCCCTCAAAATAGAGAACGGAGACATCGGTGCCATCTTTTAAGAATTTGGCTTGGTCGCCAATGGACTCTAGATCTAAACTAAATTGCTCAAACGATTGATTGTCCATGAAAAAAACTTGCTCAGCATCTTTGTAAAGATAGTTAGCTTTTTTTGTTTCTGTTTCTGCTTCTTCGGCTTGCTGAACCCCTTGAAAGGTTTGATCGAGAACACGACCGTCAATAAGGTTACGAAGCTTAGTTTTTAAAACGGCCCCGCCGCGACCCATTTTATGATGATCGGTTTTGGTGACGACGTAGGGCTGATTATTGACTTTAATCACTCGTCCCGGCTTGATTTCGCTGATACTTAACATAGGCTAATAATTAACGATGAGTATGGCTCATCAAAGCCATCGTGCGGGCGCGCTTAACAGCTTCCGCTAGCTTGCGTTGGTGCCAAGCACAAACACCGGTGCGTTTTCCCGGTAGAATTTTAACATAAAAGTTTACAAATTTGCGTAATGACCGGGTATCTTTGTAATCAACCTCAATATCATTGGCGCAAAAATAGCACTCCTTACTTTTTTTAGTAGTCATAATTAACAATTATATTTTTTTAATTTTAGAAGGGGATGTTTTCCACGCGAATTTCTTCTTCGGGCTCCTCTTCAACTTGGATTTCTTTTAATTCTTCACGTAGATTATTGTCGCCAACTGAATCGCCGCGGTTAGAATTTTTTGAATCTAACATGATTAGATTTTCGGCAACAATTTCGGTGCGATAGCGCTTTACTCCATCTTGACCAGTCCAGTCAGTAGTTTGTAGTCGCCCCTCAATAAAAACCTTAGAGCCTTTGCGCAGGTATTGTCCGCAAATTTCGGCCAAACGGCGCCAGGCCACGACATTATGAAACTCGGTTTTTTGTTGTTTTTGACCATTAGCATCGTTCCAGATTAAGCTGGTCGCCACCGAAAAAGAAGCCACATTTGCGCCAGAGGCGGTGTTGCGTAATTCTGGATCGCGGGTGAGATTACCGATGATCATTACTTTGTTTAAAGTCATATTTTTAGTAAGCGAGCAGGGGGTCGCTTTAATTAATATTATTTACAGTCTTTACACTAAACCTTTGGCGTCTTCAATAATACCGTCTAGTTTTTTGTCTAAATCTTTCAGCTCCGCCTTGTCCTCATCTTTCTTTTTGTGAGGAGTAGTTTTTTTTGCGGATTTAGCGGCGGCGACTTTTGCTTCTTCCTCTTTAGCAGTTAAACGATCGCGAGCCGCTTGCTCCTTAGCTAACTGCTCTTCACTTTTTATTTTAATCTTTAAAATTTGGTGGCGTAAAATTTCGGTGGAGAGACGCAAGTCATTGTTTAACTTGCTTAAGTTAGCATTAGGGAAATCAAACTGGTAGAGCTGATAGTAACCATAAGAATTGTGTTTGATCTCGTAAGCCATTTTTTTCTTGCCCCAATATTCACCGGAGACAATTTGGCCATCATTATCCATAATCATTTTTTCCACCTGACCAATAATGGTTTTTGCTTCCACTTCAGTGTACTTATTAGGAACAATGAACATGATTTCGTAACGGGTTAAACCCGACGCTTTAGTTTTTGACATAATTTGTTTAGGAGCGCCTTTTTGATGAAGGGGTGCTCGGTTAAAAAAATCCTCCCGGTATCCTAAAAAAGCCGAGAGGTTTCCTAGAACACCTTTGGCCTTCCTGTCGCTAATGCCGGAAAGCCGACTCCTATAAAGGAACCATGGAAAAGATATTACTATTCATTTTTATTTACCCGCTTAATCTAACATGGATACTAAATAATTGCAATAGTTAAAAGCTTGCGGTAAGCTAGCAGGATATGACTTATTTTTTCATTTTAGGAAATAACCCCACCCTCTCTTCAATGGAGTTGGCGGCCATTTTACCTGACCATCAAGCCCAAATTTTGGGCAAGGATTTTTTGCTTTGGGAGAGTGAGCACGAGCTCCAGCCCACGACGCTGATTAAAAAATTAGGAGGCGTCATTAAGATTGGGGTAATTAAGAAAATCTTACCACCGCAACAAGGTTCTCAGCCGGCCTTATTTAATATTTTAAAAAAAGCGAGCCAGAGCCCAGATTTAACTGGGAAATTTAATTTTGGTCTCTCTAGTTATGGTCCGCATAAATTACCACTTCTGCCATGGGGCCTGGAATTAAAGAAAAAGTTGAAGGCTGAGGGGATTAGCTCTCGACTGGTAACTAGTAAAGAACCTAATTTATCCAGTGTGGTTGTTGAGCAGAATAAATTATTAACAAAAGGTTGTGAATTGGTACTGGCCTCCGATGGGGGAAAGCTGTTTGTTGGTCAGACTTTGGCGGTTCAGGCTTTTAAAGACTTATCAAAAAGAGATTATGGTCGTCCGGCACGCGATGACGCTTCCGGGATGTTACCGCCAAAGCTAGCCCAAATCATGCTTAATTTAGCGGGTGTCAATGAAAATAGTGGCCCAGTTCTTGATCCTTTTTGTGGCTCCGGAACAATTTTACAAGAAGCTCTACTTTTAGGAGCAAAAGAGGTTATTGGTACCGACATTTCCCCTAAGGCAATTTCTGACACTAAAGAGAATTTAGCTTGGATTAAAGAAAAATATCATTTGGAAAAAAGGATGGTCCGGGTTTTTCTAAAAAATGCCACCCGGTTAAGTGAATCTTTTAAACCAAAAGAGATAGCGACAATTGTAAGCGAGCCTTATCTTGGGCCTCAGCGCGGCCGGCATGATCTAAGGGCGGTAAAAGGAGATTTAGAGGCTTTATATACGGCTAGTTTAGCGGAATTTTCCAAGATTATTACCCCTCAGGGCAGAATAGTTATGGTTTGGCCCAGCTTTTTTGGCAATCAACTCTTAAAACCGAATTATGGCGCTTTTAAAATTGTTAATTTTTTACCAGAAGATTGGCAAAAATGGCCGGAAATAAAATTAACCTCGCGCGGAACCGTGATTTATGGTCGAGCCGGACAAAAAGTCTTCCGAGAAATTGTTGTTTTGGAGAAGAAATAACTAAATTCAAAAAAAGCCCCGCGGAGCAGGGCTTTGGCTTTGTTTAAAAAGTTAACGATTGATTAAGAAATTACAAACATCACCGTCTTTTACTACGTAATCCTTACCTTCAGTGCGGATCAGTCCAGCTTCACGAGCTTTTACTTCGCCACCGCTGGCAATAAATTTATCCCACTGGATAACCTCCGCGCGGATAAACCCCTTAATAAAATCGGTATGAATAACGCCGGCTGCGTCCGGAGCCTTGGTGCCGCTCTTAATTGTCCAGGCTCTAGTTTCGTCTGGACCAGTGGTAAAGAAGGTTTCTAAGCCCAGAAGTTTATAAGCGGCCGCAATTAAACGATCCAGACCGCTCCTCTCTAAACCTAACTCCTCAATGAATTCGGCCTGCTCGGCGGCCGGAAGAGCCGCAATTTCTTCTTCCGTTTTGATATTGATGCTTAAAATTTGCTCATTAGTTCCTTTGAGGCGGGCTTCACCACTGTAAGCATCATCAATATTTAATAAATAAATAATTGGTTTAGCGCTCAATAAGCATAGAGATTTAA
Organism: Candidatus Parcubacteria bacterium; assembly: GCA_037076615.1. Taxonomy (NCBI): domain Bacteria; phylum Candidatus Parcubacteria; species Candidatus Parcubacteria bacterium. The sequence goes on along the minus strand of AP029158.1, from coordinate 671,149 downwards.
CAAAGGGGGCCTCAGCGTCGCTAAATTCCAGCTCGCGCACCGCGCGGCTAGCGCTTAAATGTTCAAAAATCCTCTCTAAGGTGGCCACTTGAGCAACAATTTCTTTGTCGCCGCTACGACTTTCTCTTTTAAGTGCAGTTAAACGCTTCTCAACGGTGGCTAAGTCGGCCAAAATTAATTCTAGGTTAATTGTTTCTTTGTCGCTTTCGGGGTCTATTTTATTGGCGACATGAATAATATTCTCATCTTTAAAATCCCGAATTACTTCGCAGATAGCATCACATTCCCTGATATGGGCGAGGAATTTATTACCCAATCCTTCACCTTGACTGGCACCCGCTACCAAGCCGGCAATATCAACAAACTCAATAACCGTGGGAATTATTTGTTTAGGTTGGGAAATGGCGGCTAATTTTTCTAAACGCTCATCAGGCACCTTGACAATACCGACATTCGGATCAATCGTGCAAAAAGGGTAGTTGGCCGCTTCTACGCCCTTCTGGGTTAATAAATTAAATAAGGATGATTTGCCAACATTAGGCAAACCGACAATGCCAATTGATAAAGACATAAACTAAAAACTATTAAATTCTATTTAAGCAGATTTTAGTAAAAATAAAAAGAGGCTCTTAAGACCGGTTATGCGTTGGGCATAAAATGATTTCGTGGTCGGGAGCCTCTGATTGTTATTTTGGCGCTAAATTGCTTAGCGGTTTTTTGTTTCTGGTCAGATTAAGAAACTTTTTATTGACCGTAACTTAGCCAGTGATTTAATAAACATTTAATCGTAGAAATTGATCGAATCTTTATTGAATAGACTGGCTCTATAAGCGTTTATCATTCTGACGCTGATAAGATAACGGGTTACAGTAAATAAATTAAAGAACTATTTATGTGTATATTCTAACATTTTTCAAAACTAGTGGCAAGTCTCAAGCGCAAAATGTTGAAAACTTGGGCAAAAACGATAATTTTTAACTAATATTAAATAAATATTTTTATTTGACAAGGGGATAAAAAAGTCCCTTTCCCCAGTCTAAAGTCCACTACAGAGTGGACTTAACTTAATTCCTTCACCTGGAAAATCACAACTTATCCACAGTTTCGATTAAAATAAAAAGTCTTAGTTTTTTTAATTTTATAAAATAAAAAACGACCCAAGATTCCGTTTGAGTCGTTTTTCGCTTCTTGAGGTTCGGGTGGGATTTGAACCCACGAATGGCAGTTTTGCAAACTGCTGTGTTAGACCGCTTCACCACCGAACCCGAAGCTATAAGGAGAAGTTTACCTTAACTTTTAAATTTTGCCAAGCGCTAGGTGCTCCCGCCCGGTTGGCATAGTAGGCAGCCAAGGCAATCATCGCCGCGTTGTCAGTGGTGTAAGCAAAATCCGGGATTCTTAAAGTTAAGTCGGAGTGATGCTCAGTAAGTTTATTTTTTAAAACTTCGCGTAAGCGAGCGTTGGCACTAACACCTCCAGAAAGAGTAACAGCCCGCGGTTGGTATTTTTTTACCGCCGCTAATGCCTTAGCCACTAAAACATCAATAATTGCCTCTTGGTAAGCAAAGGCATATTCCGAAACTCTTTTAGACCAGGTGGGATCTTTTTGTAATTTATAAAGAAGCGCCGTTTTTAAGCCAGAAAAAGAAAAGTTAAAACCTTTGCCTAGTAAAGGGCGAGGAAATTTTAGATTGGTACCTTGGCCGCGAGCGCTAAAATCGGCGGCCGCCTTTCCTATCGCTGGCCCGCCAGGATAGCCGAGCCCCAGCATTTTTGCCCCTTTATCAAAGGCTTCGCCGGCCGCATCGTCTAAGGTTTCGCCAATCACTTCAAAATCTTCCCAGTCTTTCATTAAGACTAAATTAGTATGTCCCCCGGAAACAGTTAAAATAATCACCGGAAATTGGGGTGAGGTATTTTGGTCGAGGAAGCCGGAATAAATATGGCCGGCAATGTGGTTAACGCCAACTAAGGGTTTTTGCCAAACCGCGGCTAAGGCCCGGGCGGTCTCTACTCCAGAAATTAGGGAAGTTATTAGGCCGGGGCCGGAAGTGACTCCTAATAAATCAAGTTCCTCGGGGTTCACTTTGGCAGTCTCTAAAGCCTCAGTAATGACCGGCAAGATATTTAAAACATGCTCGCGCGCCGCGACCTCAGGTATGACGCCACCATATTTTTTATGGATAGCAATTTGTGAAGAAATAACATTACTTAAGGTTTTGTTGCCACCGCTAATTTCATCAACTTCCACAACTGAAGCGGCCGTTTCGTCACAACTACTTTCAATGCCTAGTATTTTCATAAATATATTTTAAGTGATTCTAGCCTAAAGGCCAAATTTCGTCCAGTCTTTCTTGACATTAAAAATCTTTGTAGGTAAAATTGAAATTGAATTTTGCGCCGTCTTCAGCGCTTTTTTGTCTAAAAAATTTGGTCCCTTCGTCTAGTGGTTAGGACACCAGGTTTTCATCCTGGTAACAGGGGTTCGATTCCCCTAGGGACTACTAAACAAAACAACACCTCTCTGAGGTGTTGTTTTGTTTAGACGGCGTTAGCCGCGGGAATCGAACAGGTTGGAAATGAGTCAAATCCGAGCCGCTATTTCGAGCGGCGAGGATGCAGACGAATGTCGGACAATATGCCGGGGGCATATTGAACGCCAACTCTGGACAAGTGAGCTTTTCGGAAGAAAAGCGAGCGCGATAATTCCCCTAGGGACTACATAAAAAAGAGTGTACCATGGTGCACTCTTTTTGTTTTTCTCTCCAGCCTAAGATATAATTAAATTATGAAAACAAAAAATAATCCTAAAAAAATCGGCCTCGCTTTAGGTGGCGGCGGCCAGCGCGGCTTTGCCCTTTTAGGGGTCTTACAAGCCTTAGAGGAAACAGGAATAAAAATAGATCTTATTAGTGGGGCCTCAATTGGTTCTTTGGTGGCGGCTTGTTATGCGCTGTCTTTAGAGGCAGCCGCGACCACGGAATACTTGCTGGAGCGGGCACGATCTTTAAAAAGAATTGGCTTGTCTGATTTACGCCTATCGCCAGGACTGATTAAGGGTGAGACCTTAGAAAATATTTTGAAAGAAATTTTTGAGGCCCAAACTTTTACCAGCACTAAAATCCCTTTGCGGGTTGCGGTAACGGATTTAAGCGGTGGCGCCGGCAAAATCATTAAAAGCGGTTCTTTAGCAAGTGCGGTTTGTGCCAGCTGTTCCGTGCCTTTAATTTTTGAACCGCTGAAATTAAAAAATCGTTATTTTGTTGACGGCGGCTTAAGCGATCCGGTGCCGGTTAAAACTCTTAAAGAGGCCGGCGCCGAAATTATTATTGCCGTTAATTTATATCATCGCCATGAGTTTGTTAACGAAGAATTTAATTTAGTTAAAGCCGCCCTGCGCAGCTCGCGGATTGCTCTTTACCATCTAGCTAAGCATTCAATTCAAAGCGCGAATTTAATAATTAGCCCCGATCTCTCCGCTTATGTTGATAAAAAACCCAGCCAGCTGCTTACCGAAAAAAACCTGGCAGAGATGGTTGCTATCGGGTACCAAGAAACAAAAAAACAACTTCCTAAACTTAAACGTCTTTTAGCTACCTAATGTCTTATCGCTTTTATACAAAATCTAGCAGCGTTTGGTCAGGTATGTACCAAGCCATTAGTCAGGCGCGGGAGTCTGTTTTTTTAGAAATGTATATTTTTTTAGAAGACACCAGCGAGACTCATGACTTTGTGGGCTTATTGGTTACTAAAGCCGAGGCGGGTGTTTCCGTCGCTTTGGTTTTAGATGCTTTTGGCAGTTATAGTTTATCAAAAGAGGCGATCAAAAGACTGAAAACAGCCGGCGTCGACTTACATTTTTTTAGCCACCTTCTTTATCGCAGTCACCGAAAAATATTGGTTATTGATAAAAAATTAGCCTTTATTGGCGGGGCGAATATCAAGAAAAATACTCAGCAGTGGAATGATTTAACAATGCGGGTTTCGGGGGCGGTGGTGAAACCGATTATAAAAAGCTTTGCTTATACTTACAAAATTTCTGGTGGCAAGAATCTGCAAATTTTAGCCTATTCAGAACAGGCTTTATCAAGAAAAATTAAGGCGTGGGTAGTTGATAATTGGCCACGTTCGCGTAAGGCCTATTATCTGGATAGTTATTACCGAGAGAAAATCGTTAACGCTCAGAAAAGTGTTAAGATGACTTCTCCTTATTTAGCCCCCCCACGTTGGTTAATGGCTCTTATTGATGGCGCCCTAAGGCGGGGCGTGCGGGTGGAAATTTTAATGCCAAAAAATACTGATCACCGCTCCTTAAATAGGGTTAATTATTTAAATGCGGGGCGACTAAGCGCTCTCGGTGCCCGCTGTTATTTTCTTCCCGTGATGAATCATTCTAAAATAATGATTATTGATGATAGGGAGGCCGTGGTCGGTTCGCAAAATTTAGATATTTTGTCTTTTGGCGTAAATTTTGAAGTCGGTATTTTCTTTTCTCAACAAGAGGCGGTCCGAAATCTGCTCAGAATTTTTGATAATTGGAAAAAGACCAGCACCCCACTTAAAGAGAAGAAGAGAAAAATAAAATGGTCTGATCGCTTGTTGTTGGCCATAATTAAGTTTTTAGAACCACTTTTTTAAGAGGAAAGATTCAGTTGCGACGGCCTCCGGGCCGTTTTTTAATTGGCCCGCTCTTGATTTATTGGCTAATAATCTTTATAATGTAGGCTAATAATTTTCTAAATTTCGACTTTATGGCGGTTGATTTTATAAAAATAAAAGGGGCACGCGCGAACAATTTAAAAAATTTAAGCCTAACGATTCCACGCAATCAATTAACCGTGATTACTGGCTTGTCTGGTTCCGGTAAATCCTCATTGGCTTTTGACACGATTTATGCTGAGGGGCAGCGTCGCTATGTTGAATCATTGTCTTCTTACGCCCGCCAATTTATGGATCTAAGTGATCGCCCGGAGGTGGATATTATTGAAGGTTTATCACCCGCGATTTCTATTGATCAGCGTACCATCGGCAACAACCCGCGTTCAACCGTGGGCACGATTACGGAAATTTATGATTATCTGCGCCTACTCTATGCTCGAGCCGGCGTTCCTTATTGCCCTCATTGTGGTGCTAAGTTAAAAAAAATTAAGTGCCAAAAAGATAGTCCGGAAGCCGCCAAGGTTAATGGTGGTTGGGAGTGTTTAGCTTGCGGCTACTGCCGTCTACCGCTCGAAGCTCGCGATTTTTCTTTTAACTCTACCGCCGGCGCTTGTCCAACTTGTACCGGATTGGGAACAGAATTGCTGGTAGAGGAAAGTTTAATCTTTAATCAAAAATTAAGTTTAGCTCAAGGGGCAATTAAGGTTTTATCTTTTAATAATTCTAACCGTCAGCAAGAGTTACTTCGCGATCTAGCGGCCCTGGCGGCTCGCGAGGGTTTTACCTTGGATACGGAAATTAGAGATTTAAAAGAAGATCAAAAAAAAGCTTTATTGCATGGTGATTCTAAATTTGACGGCATCGTCTCTTACTTAAATAAACGTTATCAGGAAACGCGATCAAACTTTGTTAAACAGGAGCTTGAAAAAGCGATGTTATCTTTTACGTGCCGCAGTTGCGAGGGCGCGCGTTTAAATCTTGAGGCCTTGGCCGTAAAATTCCATAATTATAATTTAGCTGCTTTAGCCGATTTAGATCTTGATTCTTTTTCTGAGGTACTTAATAAATGGTTAGCGGCGAAAACCGGCCTAACCGCTGTCACTCAGCCAATCTTAAATGAGGTCTTAAAAAAGGTAACATTTTTACAACACGTTGGCTTGGGCTATTTAAGTTTATCGCGCGGGGCGGCCAGTCTTTCTGGTGGCGAAGCGCAACGTTTACGCCTGGCCACTCAAGCTGGAGCGGGCCTAAGTGGTGTCATCTATATTTTAGACGAGCCCTCAATTGGTTTGCACGAAAGGGATAACCAGAAACTGATTGAAATTTTAAAGAGTTTGCGGGATAACGGTAATACCGTAATTGTCGTTGAGCATGATGCGCAAATGATACGGTCGGCGGACTACTTAATTGATATTGGTCCCGGGGCGGGTGATTATGGCGGCGAGATTATTTATGCCGGTCCCCCTAGCGAGATTGTTGACTGTCCGCAGTCTTTAACCGGTGATTATTTAGCCGGTCGTAAAAAAATTCAACCGCGTGGTCGCGATCATTTAGGGATGGGTAAATTCTTAGAAATTATTGGCGCCAGCGAACATAATTTAAAAAATATTGATGTGCGTTTACCGCTGGGTAAGTTGGTGGCGATTACTGGAGTCTCAGGTTCGGGAAAATCTACCCTAATGAATGATATTTTAGCCAAGACTTTAAATCGTCATTTTTATCGAGCCAAAGCTATCCCGGGCAAACATAAGAAAATCATCGGCCTGGAAAATATTGATAAAGTGATTGCTATTGATCAGTCTCCAATTGGGCGGACGCCTCGGTCTAACCCCGCCACCTATACGGGTATTTTTAGCTATGTTCGTGATCTCTATGCAAATTTATCGGAATCAAAAACCCGCGGCTTAACGGCGGGAGATTTTTCCTTTAATGTTCCCGGTGGTCGCTGTGAAGCTTGTCGCGGCGACGGGGTGATAAAAGTGGAGATGCAATTTTTGGCGGATGTTTATTTGAATTGCGAAGCTTGTGGGGGGCAACGCTTTAAACCTAAAGTTCTCGCCGTTAAGTATCAGGGAAAAAATATTTTTGAAGTTCTTAATTTAACAGTTAAAGAAGCCCTTTCTTTTTTTCGCGACCAAAGCGCGCTGCATCATAAGTTAGAAATCTTAGATCAGGTTGGTTTGGGTTATATAAAACTAGGTCAAGCCGCGACGACCTTTTCTGGTGGTGAAGCCCAACGAATTAAGCTCGCAACAGAGCTAGCCAGACGTTCAACCGGTCGAACTCTTTATATTTTAGACGAGCCCACCACCGGCCTTCATTTTGCCGATATCGATCGCCTCTTAAAAGTTCTTAATCTTTTAGTTGAGCAAGGGAATACGGTTTTGGTTATTGAACACAATCTAGATTTAATTAAAACTTGCGACTGGCTGATTGATCTTGGGCCTGAGGGCGGAAAGATGGGGGGACACGTAGTCGCCGCTGGGACGCCCGCTCAGGTAGCTAAAGTAAAAGAAAGTTATACCGGCCAATATCTAAGAAAATTGAAATAAAAAAACGGCTCCTTGCTGGAGCCGTTTTTCTTAATCACTTAGTCTTTTTAATTTTAAGTAGCCACTCCTCGTATCTAAAAGAGCGTAGGTGGCTTGGCCGAACCCATCTTTTAAATTACCGGGGTTGGCGATAATTACGCCGCCTTCATTTTTTATCCAAGGGCGGTGGGTGTGACCGTAAAAAGCGAAATCGTAAACAGTGTTAGTAGCGAGAATTTTTTTTAAATCAGTCGGCTTGTGGGCAATTAAGAAGTCAAAATTCTCGTAAGTAAAATCTAAATAATTCTCGTCATAAATAAGGTGGGGGCGCTTTTTAGTATCAGTGCTTCGAAAGAGGTCGGCATTGCCGCCAACTAAATAAAGCGGCTTGTCCCACTGCGAGGCAAGATAATTCAAGGTTTCGGCGCTCGTTAAGTCGCCGGTAAAAATAAGGGCCGCGACTTTTTGGGCGCGGGCCTTAGTTAAAAATAAATCTAAGTTATTTAGGTTGTCATGCAGGTCGGAAAAAATCGCCACTAAGCTCATGCGTTTTGACGTAAACGAATTTCGTAAGCCATCTGTTCAAGTTTGCGCAGGTGGCTATTGGCTTGATCGTATTTTGTTCGCAGGTAGCTGGTAAAATTTGCCGGCGCTAATGCCGCCAAAACCTCATCAGCCAAAACTTTTAATTCGGCCGGCGCCTCAAGTTGTCCCGCCGCGGCTCGGTTAGTTGCTAGACGGACTAACTCGCCAACTAAATCGCATAAGCCACCCAAGTAAGCCTCGTAGTTTAAGGTAACCTCAGAGTTAGCACTTAAAGTATTTTTTAAAACTGCTTGTTCCAAGAACGAAGCTTCGGCAAATTCTTCAACCGCCGCTCGGTAAGCACCTTCTTCTTCTAATCGCTCCAGCGGATAGTCGGTTTGTAAAGTTTTTAAAGCAGCAGTGGCTGTCTCTAAATTTTGGCGCGCCTTTTCTTCTTCGCCTCGGTGTAGGGAGAAGATGGCTGTTTTAGCCGCAAACAAAATCGGGGCAGTGGCGGCGATAATTTCTCGTCGTGATTGGGATTGCTCCCGGTAGTTAGCAATTAAATCAGCAAAAAATTTCTTATTAAGCATAAATTAAATTACTCTGAAAATTTCGTCTAAACTGGTTTCTCCAGCTAAGGCTTTTAAGATACCATCAACTACAATCGGCACCATTCCTTCGGCAATCGCTGCTTGCTCAATCTCATAATCAGTAATGAGGTTATCCTGAATCAGCTTCATAATGGTGGGGGTGGTGGTAATAGTCTCATAGATTCCTACTCTTCCTTTATAGCCAATATGGTTGCAGTGCTCGCAGCCGGGAGCGGTATAAAATATTAAATCTTGAGGGATTTTAATTCGCGGGTTTTTAACTTGTAATAAAATACTGCGCACGCGGCTAAGTGTTTCCTCATCGATGTGTGCGGGTTGGCGGCAATGCTTACAAAGCCGTCGAACTAACCGTTGGCCAATAGAAAATTCTAAGGCGTTAGCCAGGGCTTGACGCTCGACACCTAAACCAGAGAAGCGAGAAATCGCTCCGGCCGCCGAATTAGCATGAATCGTCGAGAGCACTAAGTGGCCAGTGGAGGCCGCTTCAATGGCAATTTTGGCTGTTTCCGCATCGCGAATTTCACCAATCATCATGATGTTTGGATTTTGACGCAACAAGGAACGCATAGCCGAGGCAAAAGTGTAGCCCCGTTCGGTATCAATCTGGGTTTGAATAGTTCCTGGTAGTTGATACTCAATCGGATCCTCAACGGTGATAATTTTAATATCAGGTCGGTTTAACTTATTCAAAATGGCGTAGAGGGTCGTGGTTTTACCAGAGCCAGTTGGTCCGGTCGTAATAATAATACCCTTAGTCTTCGACATCGCCTTAGTCAAACAATCAAAAGAAGGGCCGCTAACGCCCAGTTCCTCTAAATCCAGACTCACTGCCGCCGCCGATAATAAACGAATTACAATGGTTTCTCCATAGCCGCCCGCGATAATCGAAATACGACAATCCATTTTTCGTTGCGGTAGGTGTAAGCTAAAGCGACCATCAAGAGTGGCGCGCTTCACGTTAGTTTCAAAACCGGCTAAAATTTTCATTTCCGCTAGAACCGGTAAATAGGAAGTTTTCGGGAGGTTAGTGATGTCGTGTAAGACCCCGTCAATTCGGAAGCGAACTTTAACTAAATTGTCAGTGGGCTCAATATGAACATCGCCCGCGTCTTTAACTATCGCTAGCGACATAATTAAATTAACAATTTCTCGGGGTGAGATTACTTTAACCTGTTCTGAAAGGGCTTTAATATCAATTGTGGTTTCTCTCGCTTGGGCTAGGTCCGTCTCCTTGATGATTAGACCGCGACCAATAGTTTGAGAAATAACGATATCGTAAATTTCGTTGATATAATCAAAGTCACCGACCACACGGTAAACCTCTTCAATTGAAGTAATACCTTCAAAGCACTTTAAAATACCATCTTGAAGCATGGTAATCATTCCGTTCTCAATGGCTTGTTGGAGAATTTTAAAAGACGGGGCCCGATCAATGGTGAGCTGTTTTATTTTTTCATCCATCGTAAATAGTTCGTAAATTCCAATTCGGCCATGATAGCCGGTGTAACTGCATTCCGGGCACCCCTCGCCTACTTTCCAGAGTTGAGGTAACTGGTCGGGAACACTCACCCCTGACTTGGGGGAAATGACCCCAATAATTTTATTAATTTGTTCTTTTTCGAGGTTACTCAACTTGTGAGGCTTGCGGCAGTGCGGGCAAAGACGGCGCACTAAACGTTGCCCGATAACGGCGTTTAGAGACGGTGGCAGTAGATAAGGTTCAACTTCTAAATCTAATAAGCGCGGAATCACACCCGCGGCATCGTTGGTGTGTACGGTTGATAAAACTAAATGGCCAGTAATTGAAGATTGTAAAGCAATCTTAGCTGTTTCTGAATCGCGGATTTCACCTACCATTAAAATATTTGGATCTTGACGCAAGACGGAGCGCAAGGCCTCGGCAAAAGTATAGCCCTTATCTTCAGAAATTTGGCTCTGGTTAATCCCGGGTAACTGATATTCAATCGGATTTTCTAGAGTAATAATCTTTATATTCGGTTTATTTAATTCGTTTAAAATCGCATAAAGAGTCGTCGTTTTTCCGGAACCAGTTGGGCCGGCGGTCAAAATCATGCCGTTTGGTTTTTTGATTTGAGCTTTGAGTATTTTTAAAACTTCTGCTCTTAAGCCCAGGCGCTCAAAAGATAAAGATTGCGCCGAAGAATCAAGTAAGCGCAGTACCACGCTCTCACCAAAAGCTGTTGGCAAAAAGGAGCACCGGACATCAAGTTTACGGTCGTCAAGGCGAACACTAAAACGGCCATCCTGAGGTTGATTGGTGATATTAATTTTTGCCTTAGCAAGAATTTTTAGACGGGTGGCTATTCGTCGCCACTTCTCACCAGTAATCACCGCCGCTTCGTGCAAAACGCCATCAATGCGGAGGCGAATAACCGAGCCGCGAGCTTCCGCCTCAACGTGGACATCGCTAGATCCGGAACGAATGGCAGCCGCCAATATTAAAGTAATAACATCGCTGATGTTAACTTCGTTGATGCGCTCGTTTAACTTGCGGTAATCAGCTAAGTCTTCTTGGAACTCTACTAATTTTTGGGGGCTGATCTCGACCGTGCCGGTGTAGGGGGTAACTTTCGGCAGGTTTTTGTAAAGCTCAAGAGCGTGTTGCAAACTATTTTCAGAGATAAAAAATAATACTCCATTGGCGTATAATTTTTTTTGGAGCTCTTCGGCAAATTCTTTTACTTCAGTCGTGGGGTTAGTCGTCCCTAATCTAAAATCTTTGCCGTCATAAAAAAAGCAAACTAAGTTTAAGTCGCGAGCCCTCATTTCTTCTACTAAACCTAAGGCGTCGCTGCTGATCGGAAAGCTACCGAGATTAATATAAGGAAGTCCGAGTAGTCGGGCTTGTCTTTCCGCTTCGCGTTCAATTTCGCGGGCTTTAATTTCTTTCTGTTTTCGAGAAAAGTTATCTAACGCCGAGCCTTCTTCTGGCTCCTCGTCGGTAATTAAATTGTCAATGGAGCTCAGATTCATAGCTTAGGATTTTTTCTTAGGAGTAGTTTTTTTGGCGGTGGTGGTTCGGGGCCTTTTAGAAACCAGCTTTTTAGTAGTTTTGGCAGGAGCCTTGGCTGCCTGAGTTTTTTTAGGGCTTTTGCCTTTTCCAAAAATTCTTTCAATTTTAGCGGGCGCCCCGTGTTCTTTAATTTTCAAATAGAGGTTCGTCCAGGCAGTCGTTTGGAAGGTCATTAAGAAAGAAGCGATGGAAACTATCAGGAGAAAACAAGTAAGAATCAGTAATGCTAGCGGCAGGGCTAAGTCAAAGATCATCAAAGTCAGCATGATCGGGAAGGCCACAAAAGTTAAGAGGAAGAGAATTATAAAGCTGACGCTAAAGTTGATAAAGAAAAGAATCAGAGCCATTTCTAAGCTAACCAGCCAATTCTTTTTAAATAATTCAATAGCGCTAATGACGCTAGCAGTGAAGCCTTTTTTCTTTAAAACTATTTCCGCCATAGCGTACTTAGCGATTAGAGAAAAGGAAACAGCCAGCGGGATTAAAATTAAGAAGAATAAGGAGTAAGCGGCGACGGCCCAGAGAGAGTTTTTAAAATACAGATAAATTAAAGGCAAACTTAAAAAGACGCCGGTCGCAAAAATAATAATTTCCACTAATACGCCAACTGCTAAAACTCGACCAAACCGCCCATCTTTAACTGTGAACGCTTCCCATAAACTAATCTCTTCGTCGCCTTGGCCCATGTGATCTTTTTTCGCCCAACGAATTAGGGCAATTTGCGATTTAACTGCGAGCCAAAGAACCCCGAATAGGAGACCAGTAACCAGAAGAATCAAGATGATGACCGCTAGACTGGTGCGCCAGTCAACACTTAGAGCGCCAAGAAGTGCGGTCCAGAGTTCTGGTGGCAAGCTGCTGCCGGTAAGAAGGCGTTCATAAATATTAGCACCCCAGCCACTATTTAAAGACTGATTAATGATTTGGTATTCGCCACCGATAAAAACCAGGAGGGCAAAAAAACCAAAAACCCAGAGTTTTTTTCGGCGTGTTGCCAAGCGCCAGGCGGCGCTCAAAATGGGTCGATGGATAGACATAGATTTAAAAATATTTTTTAAAGTTTAGCAAAAAATAAAATTTTAAGACAGCGCTTAAAGATTGAAAAACACTGGCAGATTTGTTAACATTGTAGCATATTTAATAGGAGTATTCCAAGCTGTCGCTCTTGGTGGTTTGGGAGTAGATTTATTTTTATGGTTTACTTGGAAAAGTTAAAAGAAGAATTGGCCAAAAAATTTAATTGTGCGGCGACGGATTTTGTTTATCCGCCCGAGACCAAAATGGGGCACTTAAGTTGGCCCCTCTTTACCGAGGCCGCTAAACAAAAAGTTAGCGCGCAGGAATTAGCGTCTAGGTTAGTGGCAGCCGCAAGTTCTTCTGACGATTTACCGGCCGCAATTAAGGAGGTGCGAGCGGTGGGGCCTTATTTAAATTTCTTTTTAGAGCCCGATGTTTTTACGACGGCGGCTACCGCCGAGATTATCGGTGGTGGTAAAAATTTTGGCGCTGTTTCTGAGCGTGAAGCCCCGGCGGTTATGATTGAGTATTCAAATGGTAATACGCATAAAGAATTACATGTTGGCCACCTGCGCAATATTTCTTACGGAGCGGCGGTGGCTAAAATTTTGGCGGCGGCGGGCGAAAAGGTTATTCCGGTTTCCTATATTAATGATTTTGGTATTCATACCGCCAAAACTATTTGGAATTGGCAACGGCAAGAAAAATATGCAACGACGACCGAGCCGAGGGGCTACTTATTGGGTCGTTGTTATAGTGAGGCCGTCCAGTTAATTGGCGACAATGAAACTGCCAAGGGAGAGGTCAGTGAAATCATGAAGGCGATTGAGAGTCGTCAGGGGGAGGCTTACCAGTTATGGCAGGAGACTCGTCAGTGGAGTATTGATTATTTTGCCGCTGTTTATCAAATTTTAAACATTCACTTCGACGATACTTTTTACGAGAGTGATTTTATTGATCAAGGTTTAGAAATAAAAGATAAGCTGTTGGCGAAGGGGATTCTTAAAAAAAGCGAAGGCGCTATTATTGCTGATTTAGAGACTGAAGGTTTAGGCGTTTTGCCCATTATTCGTTCTGATGGCACCGCTCTTTATGCGGTCGCTGACTTGGCTTTAGCCTCGGCTAAATTTGCCAAGTATGATTTAGCCGAATCAATTTATGTTGTAGATATCCGCCAGGGTTTGTACTTTCAGCAATTGTTTGCCATCTTAAAGCGGATGGGGTATCAAGAAAAAATGACGCACTTGGGTTATGATTTTTTGACTTTGAAAAACGGGATGATGTCTTCGCGCACTGGCAATGTTATTACCTTCCAAGAAGTTTTAGCTGAGGCCGAGACCCGGGCCCGTGAAGAAATTATCAAACGGCACGAAGATTGGTCGGCGGAAAAAGTCGCTACCACGGCGCGCGGTTTGGCGGTCAGTGCTTTAAAATTTGAAATGATTAAGGTATCCGCTGATAAAATTATTACTTTTGATCTTAGCGAAGCTTTACGTTTTGATGGTTATACGGCGGCTTACTTACAATATACCGGTGCCCGCGTTGCCAGCTTACTAAGTAAAAGCGGAAAAATTTTGGAGAGTCAGGAGGGGGCTAATTATGAAGAGCCCGAACTAGTCCTGGCCTTAAAATTAGAACGCTATTTAGAAACGGTTAGTAAGGCGGCGACTGAGCGCGATCCGTCGATAGTGGCTCGTTATTTGTTTGAGCTCGCACAGGCCTTTAATGATTACTACCAACAACGGCCAATTCTGAAAGCGGCGCCAGGGGTGGCGGCGGGGCGCTTGCAGTTAGTACGCGCCTGTAGTCAAGTTTTAAAAAATGGTTTTGATTTGTTAGGTCTTATTTATTTAGAGGAAATGTAAAATATGAAAGAAGCTACTAATGATTTGATGGAAAAAATTGTTTCTCTTTGCAAAAGGCGCGGCTTTGTTTTTCCGGCCGGAGAAATTTATGGCGGCCTGTCCGGGGCTTATAGTTATGGCCCTTACGGCGTAACGCTAAAAAATAAAATAAAACGGAAATGGTGGAATCGTTTTGTTTCTAGTCGAGATGAAGTCTATGGTTTAGATGGACCAATTATTTTGCCTTCGCGGTTATGGGAAGCCAGCGGTCACGTCGGCGGTTTTAATGATGCGCTGGTTGATTGTAAAAAATGTCACAAGCGTTGGCGCGCCGATCATTTAGTTGCCGAAGCCACGGGTCAAGATTTAGAAGGGGATTTAGAGGCCTTAAATAAAGCGCTGCCAGAAATTGCCTGTCCGGCTTGTGGAACAAAGAATTGGAGCGCGGCCAGATTCTTTAACATGATGTTTAAAACGGAGATGAATGGCGTTGATGAAATGGTCTACTTGCGCCCAGAAACAGCGGGGGCTATTTTTGCCGAGTTCAAAAATGTTGTTGATGTGATGCGTCCGAAGTTGCCTTTTGGGATTGCGCAAATTGGTAAAGCTTTCCGTAATGAAATTATCGTTGGTAATTTTATTTTTCGAACTCGTGAATTTGAACAAATGGAATTAGAGTATTTTATTGATCCGGAAAAAGACTGGCAATCATTGTTTGATTCTCTTTTGGCGGAACAGGAACATTTTTTTGTTGATGATTTAGGAATTGACTCTCAAAAAATACGGCGCTACGAACATCCGCGAGAAAAATTATCGCACTACTCCCGCAAGACGGTTGACCTAGAATACGATATGCCTTTTGGTGGTTTTAAAGAGTTATGCGGCTTGGCTCACCGCGGCGATTTTGATTTAAAACAACACAGTGAATTTTCTCATCAGAAGTTAGAATATTTTGAAGCTACTACTAATCGTCAGGTTACGCCTCACGTCTTAGAGCCCAGCTTTGGTTTGGATCGTTGTTTTTTAGTGACCTTGCTTTCTGCTTATCACGAAGAAAATATTTCGGAAACAGAAACCCGAGTGGTTTTAAAATTACCGGCCGATTTAGCACCGGTCACGATTGCCGTCTTTCCTTTACTAAAAAATAAAACAGAGTTAGTGACGGCCGCGCGAAAAATTTATGATAATTTGCGATCCCAATTTTCTTGTGAGTTTGATGATAATGGTAATGTCGGCAAGCGTTATCGTCGCCAAGATGAAATTGGGACGCCGTTTTGTATTACTGTTGATTTTGATAGTTTGGAAGATAAAACGGTGACCGTTCGTGATCGTGATACGATGACTCAGGAGAGAATTAAAATTTCCGAATTGGAAAAATATTTTTTTACTCGCTTAAAAAAATAAAAAAGTATTGCTATCGTTTTCATCTGGATGTATAATTAGAATAAGTTTTCGGTCGATGTAATTTTTTTTTAAAAAAAATTTTAAATTAGTTCCAACTGAAAGGAGGTGAAAATATGCCCGCAAAAAAACCGGCTAAAAAAGTTGTTAAGAAAGCCGCTCCTAAAAAAGCTGCTCCGAAAAAAGCAGTCAAAAAGGTGGTTAAAAAAGCAGCTCCTAAAAAAGTTGTGAAAAAAGCTGCTCCGAAAAAAGCAGTCAAAAAGGTGGTTAAAAAAGCAGCTCCTAAAAAAGTTGTGAAAAAAGCTGCTCCGAAAAAAGCAGTCAAAAAGGTGGTTAAAAAAGCAGCTCCTAAAAAAGTTGTGAAAAAGGCAGCTCCGAAAAAAGCAGTCAAAAAGGTGGTTAAAAAAGCAGCTCCGAAAAAAGCAGCTTCTAAAAAAGTTGTGAAAAAGGCCGCTCCAAAAAAGAAAAAATAATTCTTTTTTAAGCCATTTAAAAATTATACAAAAATCGTCCGTTCTCCGGGCGATTTTTGTAATTGAGGAAAACTTGATACTCACCGTGTTAGACTAAAAATATGAAACGCCTGCTTTTAGTTAGCGCTCTATTTTTTTCCTTAGGACTGACACTTTTTTTGCCACTGTCGCGATATCCGCGGGACGCGGTTAAAGTTTCTTTTCTCTCCGTTGGGCAAGGTGATGCAATTTTAATTGTGACCCCGGACAAAAAAACTTTGTTAATTGATGGTGGTCCTGATAATAGTCTCTTAGAAGAGTTGGGCACCGTCTTGCCTTGGTGGCAGCGCCACTTAGATTTTGTTTTACTGACTCATGAGCACAGCGATCATTTGCTCGGCTTGCTTGAGTTGGGTGATCGTTATCGAATCAAGCAAGTTTTTTATGGAGAGGTGACTGAGAATAATATTTTAATTAAAGAGTGGTTTAGTAATTTAGAAAAAAATAAAATTCCTAAACAAAAAATTACGGCGGCTGATTCTTTTTCGCTGGGAAAGTATTGTCAGGTTAATATTTTGAGCGCCGCCGCCAGTAAAGAAATTAATGATCAGTCAGTGGTGAGTGAGTTAGTCTGCGGTCAGCGCCAGTTTTTATTTACTGGTGATGCCGGTCAAGAAATCGAGGCTGATTTGTTGGACAGCGGTTTAAAAACTTACGATGTTTTAAAAGTTTCTCATCACGGAGCAGCCAGTGCCAGTCAGGAAATTTTTTTAAGAACCGTTAAGCCGCTTGTTGCCATTATCTCAGTCGGAAAAGATAATAAATTTTCTCATCCCCATCTAGAAACTTTAAAAAGATTAGAAACGGTCGCGGCGAATATTTTTCGTACTGACGAAGTTGGCACTATTAATATTTTTGCTAATAATAAAGATATTTATTTAAAAAAAGCCCCCTAATCAGATTATTGGCTCTCGGGGGTTGACAAAGAATTAAGGGTATGCTATATTAAATCGTTAGCATTTCAGTTCTTTTTACTAAGGTCGTTTGAAACGGGTTAGGCACGACAAGCATGGGGACTTTCTTGCTAGGGTTTTTTGGGCCTGTGAGATAATATCAAAAATGGTATTCTCTCATAGGCTCGGGGATTCCTAGAAGAAATTTTCTTGCCTGCCCGTTTCAGACGATCTTTTTTTAAATCAAAGCGCCCCCTCTGTGGGGGCTTTTTGGTTTTCTTAACTAGTTATTATTCCAACTTCGTCTCTGTTTCTGGAGTAGGGCTAGCGGTGGGAGAGGAATCCGTTTCAGTCTCAGTCTGTTCTGCTTGTTCGGCCTCTTCCGCTTTTGCTTCTGGATCGACGCCAACTAAACAAACCGCTTGCCAAGGGACATAATGAGATTTAAAGCGCTCCATTTTTTCTTCGCCGTCAGGATAGATAACAGTGTAATCAAAATAAGTATCGGCCCCATTATGTGAACTCTCGGTACATTTTTTTTCGCCTGGCTTGAGATCAGTCGTTTCAATAATTTTTGTTGGCGCCGGTTTAACAATGTTAAAAATTACCGGCGTGGTGGTCGTCGCTTGACGGCCATCTTCCTTTCCCCAGAAATCAAAGTAAAGATCATCGCCGTCAATGCGCGCCTGAATCAATATATAATCGGGGCTATCATTAATAAAGCGAACATCAGGAAGCGGATCATAAATAGTCGCATCCATGCCGGCCGGCTCATAGTAGCCAACGCGGTAAGAATGATTTTGGCGCATCGTGATGGGGAGACCAGAGCCTAGGGCGGAGCGGAAAATGGTCGTTGCCACCTGACACAGGCCGCCACCATATTCCAGTTGGGTTTTGTCGCCTTTAATTACGTATTCCGGTAAGTAGCCACCACTGGCATCCATATTGCCAAGAGCTTTAATTAAAGAAAACTCTTCACCGGGGGCAATGAGCAAGCCATGTAAAGTGTCAGCGCCTACTTTAATATTATGGCGTCGGTTTTTAGAAGAACCAGAAAAATTAGAGTGACCGGTTCCAATCGTCTCCTCAATCCTTAAAGGGTTGTCATCACTTTTTATTTCCGGTAAGAGTAGGTTAACGCTTAACTCGGTTTCCGTAATTTTATTTTCTAAATAATTTTCTAAAATATCGTTAGCGCTTTTTTCCGTGTCTAATTGTTTGCCGATTACAGCAGGAGACCAATCAGTTAGCCGATTTTCTGCCAGTTCATAGCGAGGTGCTTGAGGTTCGCGATCAATCTCGGGGGCAACTAGGTCGCTTAAATAAGCGGCAATTTTTTTAGAATCCAAGCCGACTGTTTGCGACTGATTGGTAAACTTAGGAACAATCCAAGTAGCCACGGTGCTAGTTGGCACTAACCAAGTGCTGGTGGCAGTATCCGCTTCAGCAGTGACAGTTAAGGTTAGACCGCCTTGACTAATCAAGTCTTGAGCAGCCGGTCTTAAATTTTCTAAATCAGCTTGATAAACCTGAGGGCGAACTAATTCGGTTGTGAGGACTGCCTCCTCATTACTTGGGGTGGCTAAATTTTTATGAATTGTTTTAAGTGCGGCCTCAAAATTAATTTGCCGGCCAATCTGTTCCGGCTGAATGGTAAATTCCCAATCAGTGCTTAAATCTTCCCGAACCATGAAGCGGGCATCTTGAGGAATAATGGTAAGATCAGGAAGAGTTTCGGTTAAATAGTTTTTAAGTAAGGTCTCATTTAAGAAATAAGGAATATCTAAGTGGGCGGGATTGAAGTGGCTAGCTAAATAACGTCGCCAAGACTTAGCCCCAAGATTGTTGGTTAGAAATTGGTTTATCGGCTCCGGCTGCCAAGTAAAAATTGGCAAACTAGCTTCGACGTTAACCTGGATGGCTGCCGGAATTTCTAAGCGAGTATCATTATGTCGGACCACTAAACCTGATTGCTCCCAAGCCTGCAGATTTTTTTCTATTAATTGCTGGGCTTCACCGATTGTTAAATTGCCGACTAAAATAGTGCCGACGCTAGTGCCCGGGTTAATTTTATTAGCGTGAAGTTTCCAAGCAAAAAAAGAAATTGCGCCGCTGGTTAATAATAAGATTAATAAAAATGCCCACAAGAAGATAAAAAAATTTTTCTTTGGTGGACACTTTTCTATTTTTTTCATATCTGTTTGTTGGTTCCTAGGCCGTCAATAAGTCATTAAGCAAATCTTTTGGGGAAGAATCTTCTTCCGGGGTTTGGCTATTTAGGAGCTCAAATAAATCGGGCGTACTCATAATTAATATTAATAATCAATTTTAATTTCTTGACCGAGTTCGGGTCCATGGTTTAAGCGCTTGAGAGTGATGGTTAAGATTCCATTCTCAACATTGGCGCTGATTTCTTGATTATCAACCTCGGCCGGTAAAATTAAAGAACGGTGGCAAGGCCCAAAAAAACATTCTTTATAAAAGTAATCTTCTTCGGGAACCGCCAGTTCATCCACTTTTTGATACTTAATGGTGAGCAAATCGTTATGCAAAGAAATCTTTAAATCTTCCGGTTCAGCACCCGGGACAATAGCTCGAATAACAACCTGGCTAGGGGTTTGGTAAACATCAATAGCTAATTGATAATTATCTTGATCAGAAGACCAATCACTAATAGCCGGTCGACTATTTTCTTGGATTGTCGCCTCGCTAGGCCTATTAAATAAATTGTTGAGCATAAGAAAAAATTGCGGTGGGCCCGTGCAGACTCGAACTGCAGACCTCTACGATGTCAACGTAGCGCTCTAACCAACTGAGCTACGAGCCCGCGTTACCAACCTGATTTAATATTAGCAACAACAAGGTTAAAAGTAAATATTTTTTTACCAAAAGTGCGCCCAGATGGAATTGAACCATCGACCCCCGCTTTATAAGAGCGGTGCTCTAACCACTGAGCCATGGGCGCTTAATCTTCTTTATAGATATATCATTCATGGGCCGACAAATCAAGAAAAAATAATTTTAGCGTGCTAGCCAAGTAGCTAGTTCTTGTTTAAGAGTGTTTAAATATTTTTCTAAAGTTTTCTCATTAGTTTCTGATTTCTGTAAAGAGGCTTGAGCCAAGCGGAAGTTTCCTTGCGGCTGATAATTTTTGAGTAATTTTAAAGCATCCATGTTTTTGGCGGCGTATAAAACAGCTTTTAGCTCTCCGACTTTTTCCGGATCTTCAAAAATTAAAGTAATCACTCGAGCCTCGGGGATATTGGCAATTAACTCGTCGATAATATCAATTAAGTTATCGGCACTGGCACCGCTATTTTTAAAATCTTCCTGACGGATATATGACCAAATTAAAGCGCTATTTAATTCCGCTTTCAAACCGGCAAGAACTTTCCCCCATAATTTTAAAGTTGAGAAGTTGCGGGAACGATAAAGATGATTGACTATTTTTTCTCGTTCACCGCCGGCCGCCATTAATAAAGAGGCTAACTCTAAAGTCTTGGGGGTGAGCCGGCTACTCTTAAAGCTTTTGGTACCGGCAATTAAACCAGCCAAGAGGCTGGTAGCCACATCACCGACAATTAAGCGGCGCTCATTTTCTGATAAAGCGGAATATAAAATCTCACTAATCGTTGCCGCACTTAAATCAACCAGATTAATTTCGCCAAATTCTTCGTTCTCGGCTTGGCAATCTAAATTAATAACATCGGTTTTATAAAATAGGTCAATATTATCATTATAGATACTCCCCAGTGAATCCAAATCGGCCGCCCCGGTAACGATAATTAAATCATAAGGAGGAGAAGCGTTTTCGGCTTTAACGTTTTTGGCCTTTAAATTTTTTTCTTTAGGGAAGATAAAAAATTTTAATTCCTCGCTGTCGTAGCTATATTTTATCCGGGCCACTTCCGATTCTTTAGCCGGCAGACTAATTATTAAGGGGCCGGAGGAATCTAAATGGTGTTTTATTTTTTTGAGGGGTGCTAAAAAATTCCAAGTTTTTTGACGCCACGAAGGGGCGGCCACCAAAGTTGGTTCTTTTCCTAGCTTCTCGAGTAATTGAAAAAGGGTGATGCTAACCGCGACGGCCTCGCCGGGCCAATCGGCCGGAAAAACAAGGAGCGGTTTCTGGCTCTTTCGTAAACGATTTAAAAATTGTTCCTCGTTAGTTAACATGGTAATACAAAATACTTAGTTCCCTAATATAGCCCGATGATTAAAGTTAGTCAAGTGTTTAAAACCCTTATTTTTATTGACTTGTCGTTATTTTTCTGGTATTTTTGATTAGTATGAAAACAGAACTAAGTAAAACCTACGCGCCGCAAGAAAATGAGGATGGAATCTATCATTTGTGGGAAAATTCGGGCTTTTTTAACCCCGACAATGCCCCTTTATCTAAGGCGGCGGAAACCTATACGATTATTTTGCCGCCACCAAATATAACAGCAAAACTGCACATTGGTCATAGCGCGATGTTGGCGATTGAGGATCTGCTTATTCGTTATCACCGCATGAACGGTTATCGTACGCTCTGGGTTCCGGGTACTGATCACGCCGCCATTGCTACTCAGATGGTGGTTGAGAAAAAAATTTTTGAAGAGACCGGACAAACTAGACACGATTTAGGCAAGGAGACTCTTTTGGAGAAAATTTGGGAATTTTTGCGAAATACACAATCCGAGATTTTAGGACAAATGCGTAAAATGGGCGCCTCTTTAGATTGGTCGCGAGAAGCTTTTACTTTAGATGAGCCTCGCCAGAAGGCGGTTAGTCGTTTATTTGTAGAAATGTATGAAGAGGGCGTAATTTATCGGGGCGAACGAATTGTTAATTGGTGTCCGCATTGTCAGTCAACTTTAGCCGACGATGAGGTGGAGTATAGTGAGCAAGCAACTAAATTATATACTTTTAAATATGCCCCGGATTTTCCGATTGCCATTTCCACTACCCGGCCAGAAACGAAGTTGGGTGATACGGCGATCGCGGTTAATCCGAAAGATGAGCGTTATAAAAAATATCTTGGTCAAGAATTTGAGCTGGATTTTGTTGGGCAAAAACTAAAACTGAAGGTAATTGCTGATCGGAATGTTGATCCGGATTTTGGTACGGGCGCTTTAGGGGTGACGCCGGCGCATTCCATGATTGATTGGCAGATGGCTCAAGAAAATGAGTTGCCAATTATTAAAGTTATTTCCGAGCAAGGTTTAATAAGAGAAGAATTTGGTGATTATTCCGGTCTTGATGTTCTTTTGGCCCGGGAAAAAATCGTTAATAAACTTAAGGAGGCAAATTTACTTATTAGTGAGGAAGAGATTAGTCATAATCTCTCAACTTGTTATCGCTGTGATACGCCGATAGAACCCCTGCCTTCTAAGCAGTGGTTTATTAATGTGGGCAAACCCTTAAGCCGTTTAGATGGAAAATCCTTAAAAGAGAGGGCTTTAGCGGTGGCTCAAGATGGAGCTTTAAAATTTGTCCCGGAAAGATTTAATAAACGTTATCAAAATTGGCTGACCAATTTGCACGACTGGTGCATTTCGCGACAAATTTGGTTTGGGCATCCGATTCCGGTTTGGTACCGCGGCGAAGAAGTTTACTGCGGCTCCCAGGCGCCCCAAGGCGAAGGCTGGTCTCAGGACCCTGATACTTTAGATACTTGGTTTTCTTCAGGGATGTGGACTTTTTCCACCCTGGGTTGGCCTGATAATTATCAAAATGCTAAGAAAGTCGGCGACCTAGCGCGTTTTCATCCGACTCAAGTTTTGGAAACTGGCTATGAAATTTTAACACTCTGGGTTTCGCGCATGGTGATGATGTCGATGTTCTGCTTGGGCGAGCTCCCCTTTGAGACTGTTTATTTACACGGCACAATTTTAGATAAGCATGGTAAAAAAATGAGCAAAAGCAAGGGCAATGGCGTTGACCCCTTATTGGCGATTGCTGATTATGGGGCCGATGCTCTACGCCTTTCCCTGTTAATGGGGAGTACGCCAGGAAATGATAGTCGCTACAGCGCTGAGCGTGTTGAGGCCAAACGTAACTTTATCAATAAGCTTTGGAATATTGCTCGTTACATTTTAAGCCAGCCGGGCGTGGTTGAATGTGAGGTCACTACCGCCCCGCCAGCAAAAACCCTGGCCGACCGTTGGATTTTAGCCGAGTTAAGCGCCACCTTCGCGGAAGTCCGTCAGCGCCTGGATAATTTTGAGTTCTCTTTAGCGGCAGAAGCTTTAACGGAATTTACTAAAGATAAGTTAGCTGATTGGTATTTGGAAATTGCTAAAGTTGAGGGCGGAAAAACTGAAATTTTAAATTATTTACTCGTCGCTATCTTACACCTCTGGCACCCCTTCATTCCTTTTGTGACAGAAAAGATTTGGCAAAGCTTCCGACCAGGAATTTTAATGGTGGCGCAGTGGCCCCAAGCGCAGCTAATCACTGATGCAGAGGCAAAGACCGCTTTAAGTTTGTGGCGTGATTTAATTGTAGCGATTCGCAATGCTCGTAGCGCTAATAAAGTCGCGCCGGGGCGCCAGTTGGCGGCATTAGCTTTTTCTCCGAAAAATAAAAATCTTTTAGAACCGGGCTTAGAGTTAATTACTAAATTAAAAACAGGGCTCTCCTCTTTAACTTTAGTGGGGGAAGACCCGCGACCGGATAAGGCGGTGGTAGTGGTTGTCCAAGATACAATCATTTATCTTTTAGAAGCTGTCGATCCAGAAAAAGAAGCGAACCGCCTTGCTAAAGAACAAGTTAACCTCCAAAAATTAATTGCGAATTTAAAGGATCGTTTGGCTAATCAGGAGTTTATTAACCGTGCTCCCGCCCATATCGTCGCCCAAGAACAAGCTAAGCTCGCTGCTTACCAAGCAGAACTTGATAAATTAAAGGAAACCATATGACCTTGAAACGCTATCTCTTAGCAATCGCGACGGCGACGGCCGTTTGTGCGACCGCTTTTCTCTACGTCGCTAGCAGCATCAATCCGAATACCACTAATCAGCTAGGTTTTTTATTTTTTTACGGCTCTCTATTTTTAACCCTGTTTGGTTTTACCGCACTCTTCGGTTTCTTGGTCCGCTTTGTCGCCCTTAAACATGAACTTGCTTTTTATTCAGTGCGTAATGCCTATCGGCAGGCCTTCTTATTTTCCGCTTTTATTATTATTCTTTTGTGCTTATTGGCAAAAAATTTATTCACTTGGTTAAATCTCGCTATTTTGGGCACCCTTTTTATTATTATTGAGG
Source organism: Candidatus Parcubacteria bacterium (assembly GCA_037076615.1). Taxonomy (NCBI): domain Bacteria; phylum Candidatus Parcubacteria; species Candidatus Parcubacteria bacterium. The sequence goes on along the minus strand of AP029158.1, from coordinate 646,872 downwards.
CTATCTTAACCCGCCCCAGTAAAAACCGACTTTAATTATTTATATGAAAGAACAATTAGACAATTTCCAAAAAACTTTTTCTACGGCTTTAGCGGCTATTAAAACTCCGGAGCAATTACTTGATTTTGAGCATCAGTTTTTGTCTCGTAAGGGCGAGCTGGCGAAACTAATGGGGCAAATTAAAAACTTAGAGGGTGACGCTCGGAAAGAATTCGGAGCGGCGGTTAACAAGCTAAAAGTCCAATTGACTCAAGAGTTTGAACAAGTTCATGCTCAGCTTAACCCCGCCTCAGAAGACGCTGTTGTTGCAGATGCCACTTTGCCGGGAAAAGAAATTGAAATTGGACATCTACACCCGCTCACTTTGGTGCGCCGAGAAATTGAAAACCTTTTTACTTCTATGGGGTTTATGATTTTAGATGGCCCTGAATTAGAAAGTGATTATTACAATTTTGAAGCTCTAAATGTTCCTAAACATCATCCGGCTCGAGATATGCAGGATACTTTTTACGTTGACAAAAAAAACGAGGATGGTGATTATGATTTATTGATGCGCACTCAGACTTCTAATGCTCAAGTACGGGCTTTAAAAAAATACGGTGCGCCTTTAAAAGCCATTATTCCTGGCCGAACCTTTAGAAACGAAGCCACGGATGTTCGCCATGAACACACCTTTTATCAATTAGAAGGCTTGCTGGTGGGCGAGAATATTAATTTTGCCCACCTCAAAAGTTTTTGTGAGATTGTCGGAAAAAAACTTTATGGTCCTAATACTAAATTGCGAATGCGCCCTAAGTTTTATCCTTTTGTCGAGCCCGGTTCTAATGGTGAATACACTTGTTTCTTGTGTGAAGGGAAAGGGTGCCGAGTTTGTAAGGGGTCGGGTTGGTTAGAGATCCTGGGTTGCGGTTTGATTCATCCCGATGTTTTACGCGCCGGTGGCTTAGACCCGGAAAAATATTCAGGCTTCGCCTTCGGCTTTGGCCTGTCTCGGTTAGTAATGTTGAAGTATGGCATTGATGATGCCCGCTTACTGATGAGTGGTGATAAAAGATTTTTAGATCAATTTTAAAGAGCATTTTATTATATGTTAATTTCTTACGACTGGTTAAACGATTTTATTAAACTGCCTAAAACGGCGACACCGGAAGAGGTGGCCGCCAAGTTCACGATGCACACTGTGGAAGTAGAGGGCGTTAAAAGACAAGATTCGCAGTGGCCGGGGGTGGTGGTCGGAAAAGTTCTAACCGTAGAACCACACCCAAATGCCGATCGCTTGCGAGTAACAACCGTTGATGTTAAGTCTGCTGTTTTAAACATTGTTTGTGGCGCCCCGAATGTCGCGGCCGGACAATTAGTAGCAGTGGCGATGATCGGTTCGGTTTTGCCTAATGGCCTAGAAATAAAAGAGTCAGTGTTGCGAGGTGTTACTTCCGCCGGAATGATTTGTGCCGAAGACGAGTTGGGTTTAGGCGATAACCATGAAGGCATTATGGTTTTGGATAAAACGGCCAAGATTGGTGAGCCGCTCGCTAAATATTTTAAATTGAGTGATGTTGTTTTAGAAATTGATAATAAGTCCTTATCTAATCGCTCGGACCTTTGGGGCCACTATGGCTTGGCGCGAGAATTGGGAGTAATCTATGAGGCGCCCGTCAAAGATTACGCCGAGTTTTTAAAAACAGAAATCATTGCGGGTGAGGAGGAGTTGAGTGTTAAAGTTGAAGATGGTCGTCTTTGTCCTCGTTATTTAGCCTTAGCGATTGAGGGTTTAGAAATTACCGAATCACCGCAGTGGCTTAAAAGTCGGTTACAAGCGGTTGGTTTACGACCAATTAATAATATTGTTGATTTGACTAACTATGTCATGTTAGAAACTGGTCAGCCCTTACATGCTTTTGATCGCGACTTAGTGAAGAAGATTGGTGTTCGACTGGCGAAAAAGGATGAACAGCTTACTCTTTTAGATGGCCAAGAAAAAGAATTAACCGAAGAGATGCTGGTAATTACTGACGGTGAAAAACCGGTCGCGGTGGCTGGCGTTATGGGCGGCAAAGACAGTGGTGTTTCTCTTAATACTAATCAAATTATTTTGGAAGCCGCTAATTTTGAAGCAGTCTCGATTCGCAAAACAGCGTCTAAGTTAGGCTTGCGAACGGAGGCGTCGGTGCGTTTTGAAAAATCTTTAGATCCGAATTTAGCGGAAACCGCTTTGCGCCGCTTTTGGGCTTTACTGAAAGAAGTTACCCCTGGCGCTAAAGTTGCTAGCAAAATTTTTGATCATAAAAAATTTAATTTAGAAGGCGACCCCCTAACCCTGAGTTTAAACTGGATTAATGAGCGCGCCGGTCAAGAAATTCCGGAAACTAAAGTCATTTCTATTTTAGAACGCTTAGGTTTTGGAGTGACTAATAATGATGGCGAGTTATTGATAGTGATTCCTAGTTGGCGCGCGGCTAAAGATGTTCGTTTAAAGGAAGATGTCTTGGAAGAAATTTTGCGCTTCTGGGGGTATGATAATTTGCCGTCGACAGCACCAAGAGCCGCTTTAATTCCGCCTTTGCGCTTAGCCGATTTAGCTCTTGAGAGAAAATTGGAAGACTTTTTGTCGGGCTCCTTAAATTTAACCGAGACTCAAAATTACAGTTTTGTTAGCCATCATCATTTACAAAAACTTGGTTTAGAGGAAGGCACTTATTTAAAAATTGCTAACCCCTTGTCGGATCAATATGATTATTTGCGGCAGAATTTAGGGGTTAATCTTTTAAATAATGTGCGCACTAATCAATTTAATTTTTCTCGCCTCGCGCTATTTGAAATCGGCCGCGTTTATTTTGATACTCCGGGAATTTTTGATAAGGCCGGCGATGATCAGGAGCGCTTACCTTACCAACAGAAACGCCTAGGCCTGCTTTTCGCCACTAAAGAAAATGCGGATAATTTTGCGGTTGTTAAAGGTTGGGTTGCCGCCCTCCTTACCTATTTATTTGGGAAAACTTGGGATTTAGAATTTGTTTCTCCGGAAGATTCTACCGCCTATCATTACAGTGACCCCAATGAAACGGTCCGGTTGCGGGTGAATGATCGTGACCTAGGAGCGATTACGACCATTTCGGCTGCGACCGCTAAAGAGCTTGGTTTAAAAATGAAGACGACGGTAGCGGAGCTGAGTTTAGTGGAACTCGAAGCTCTCTTGGCTGTTTGTCCGGCTCTTAAATATCAAGCACCGGCTAAATACCCGGCGGTAGAACGCGATTTAGCTTTTGTTGTTAATAGTGAAATGGTGTATAATAATCTCAGACAAGAAATAAAAAAGTTTAATTCTTTACTAGTCGCGGTTGATTTGTTTGACACTTATCAGGGTGGTCAATTAGGTGAAGGTAAAAAGAGTTTGGCTTTTCACCTTAAATATCAAGCCCCCGATCGCACACTTCGTTCTGAGGAGGTTGAGGCCATTCAAAAAGAGTTGGTCAAACATTTAGAAGAAAAGTTTGACGCGCAAATAAGAAATTTTTAATTTTAAAAATATGTTTGAAACTTCCGGTGATCTTTTAAATTTAGTAACCGCTTTTTGTGTCATCGTCCTAACGTTTTTCCTTTGCTGGGCTTTATACTATGTTATCTCTGCCACGATTAAAGCTAAGAGAGTTATCGATCGCGCGGAGCGGATTGTAAACGGTGCGGAAGGGATTGCCGCGACCGTCAAAAAAACGCTTAGTGACAGTGGACTTTATTTAAAATTCTTTAATCTGGTCGCCGCCCAAGTCCTCGGCTTTTTAAAGGATCGTCCTTTTAGACGGACAGCGAAAGAGGAAAAAGCAAGTGCTAAAAAATCCACTACCCCAAAAAGTGCGGCTAAAAAATCGGCTACCAAAAAGAAAACAGCTAAAAAATAATTAAAAAAACTGGTAATAAAAAAAGCCTCTCCCTAGGGAGAGGCTTTTGTTAATTAAGAAATTATTTTTCAAAACCGCAACTTTTTTGACTGCAAACAATTTTGCCTTGCCGGTCTTTGATTAACAAATTATGACAGTCCGGACATTTTTCTCCCGTCGGTTGACCGTAATAAGCAGTTTTACAATCGGGGTAATTATCACAAGCATAAAAGGCGCCGCGCTTACTGAACTTTTTGACAATTTTTCCCGTTCCGCAGACTGGACAAGTTATTTCTGGCACCGAATCGTCAGTAATATTTTTTATGTTTTTACATTTCGGATAAGATGTACAAGCTAAAAAAGGACCGTAACGTCCAGTTTTAACAGCCATCGGGCTGCCGCACTTAGAGCATTTTTCATCTTTATGTTTTTCGGCGAGGGCGCTGATTTTGGGGTCGGCACTTTTCTTTCCTGCTTCTAAAGATCTGATATTTTTACAATCCGGAAAACCGCTACAAGCTAAAAATTTACCATAGCGTCCTGTTTTTATAATCATCGGTTGGCCGCATTTTTCGCACACCTCCTCACTGCTTTCTTCAGGCATAATTTCGTTTTTATTTATTTCTTGATATTTTTTTTCTAAGTTGTCGTGGAATTTTTCGTAAAAGTTGTTAATTACTGGCTGCCAATTAATTTTCCCGGCGGCGACTTCGTCCAATTCATTTTCCATGTTAGCGGTAAATTGATAATCCACGATTTCTGGAAAGTGTTCAACTAATAAATCATTAACAATAAAGGCTATTTCGCTAGGTCCCAGTCGTTTATTATCATCACGGCTGACATAACCGCGCGTAATAATGGTATTGATTGTTGGGGCGTAAGTGGAGGGGCGACCGATGCCGTGGCGCTCCAACTCTTTAACTAAAGTGGCGTCAGAATAGCGCGCCGGGGCTTTGGTAAAGTGTTGTTCGGTTTGAAGTGCAATTAATTTTAAGGCGGCGCCGTCTTTAACAACGGGTAACACTTGTTCGCTGGTTTTTTCGGGATAAATTTCTAGATACCCTTTAAAAATTAAAACTTGGCCATTGCTACGTAAGTCAAAATCACCAGCGCTAATATCAATAGTGGTCGTTTCTAATTCGGCGGCGGTCATCTGTGTGGCTAGGGAACGTGACCAAATTAAACGATAAAGACGTTGCTCGCTTCCTTCTAAGCCCTTAGCTTCGTCGGGGTGCCGGCTGGCCTCGGTTGGCCTAATTGCTTCGTGGGCCTCTTGAGCATTTTTATTCTTTTTTTTGAAGACTCGCGGCTGTTCGGGGAGGTAAGATTTCCCTAAAGTTTTTTCCAGCCAAGCGCGACTCTCCTCTAGAAATTTAGCGGACAAGTTCAGCGAATCGGTACGCATGTAAGTAATAAATCCGCGCTCATAAAGTTTCTGAGCAATTGTCATTGTTTGTTTGGCCGAAAACCCTAGTTGACGATTAGCCGCTTGTTGTAAAGTAGAAGTAGTTAGCGGTGCCGGTGGATTTTTTTTGACCCGCTTAGCGCTAACGGCTTTTACCTGATATTTTTCTTTCGTCAAAGTGTCTTTGTATTGCGCGGCTAAATCTTTATCTAACTCCATGGGCTTTAAGGTTTTTCCTTTAACCCCAACCAGTTCTGCTCGTAAATCTTCCTCTTGGTCAGTTTTTAAAAGAGCACTTAAACTCCAGTATTCTTGGGCAACAAATTTTTTAATCTCGCGTTCCTTTTCAACCACTAAGCGCGTGGCCACACTTTGAACACGCCCGGCCGATAAACCCTTAGCAACTTTTTTCCAAAGGAAGGGCGACAGTTCATAGCCAACCAAGCGATCTAATAAGCGGCGCGCTTGTTGCGCATCAACCAGATTCATATCTAAGCCGCGCGGATTTTTAAGCGCCTCTAAAATTGCCTCTTTTGTGATTTCGTGAAAGGCAATGCGTTCGCTATTTTCTGGAGTTAAATTTAAAACTTCACTTAGATGCCAGGCGATCGCTTCACCTTCGCGGTCTTCATCGGAGGCGAGAATAACTTTTTTTGCCTGCCCGGCCTGCTTCTTTAAGTCACTTACCTTTTTGCGGGCGCTGGTCGGGATTACATATTTAGGAGTAAAGCCATTTTCAATTTCAATGCCCATGGTGCTTTTTGGCAAATCACGAACATGACCAAAAGAAGAAGTGACTTGGTAATCTTTGCCTAAAAACTTAGCAATAGTCTTAGCTTTAGTTGGCGACTCAACAATTATTAAATTCATAAAATTAAAAAAATCAAAAACTTATCTGCTAGTTAGTGTACTATCTGAGTTAAAGCTGTCAACTTTTAAAAAATAATATTTTAAAAAATCCCTGAAAAGATCAGGGATTTTTTGGCCGCTCAAGAGATGCCGTCAACAAAGAAACAAGCTGCCCCTCCTCAGCTAACTCCTTTCTGGCGACATCACTTTAACGGCCAGGACTACATTTCCTTAAGAGCGCGATCGATAGTTTCATTTAGAATCTCTTTTTCCGCCGTGGAAAAATTAGTTAAGACAAATCGTTCGGCGGGAATCTGGTGGCGCAATTTCTCATTCGCCACACCAATTTTTAATCGTTTAAATTTTTGGGTTTTTAAATGATTAATAATTGATTTGATTCCGTTATGGCCACCACTACCAGAATCATTAGTCAATCGGTAGCGTCCTAAACTCTGATCAATATCATCATGAATTACTAGCAGCACTTCACTTAAATCAGCGGCCGTCTTTTTAAAAATCCCTAAAGTTTTAGGTAGCAGCTGGTAATAGCTAAGAATTTTTCTGACTGCTTCCCCGGAATTATTCATAAAGGTTTGCGGCTTAGCATACAAGTAATCGCCTTGTCGATAGATCTGGCAGCGCAGGCGTTTATTGTCCTCCCATTTTACCGGCCCCAGTAAACGGTCAAGCGCCATCCAACCAACGTTGTGGCGATTAGCGGCATATTCTTTTCCGGGGTTGCCTAAACCAATAACGATTTTCATATAATTATTATAGACTAAGTGACTTTAATTTTCCCCTAATAAAACTTTAATAAAAAGTAAAGAAAAATATTTAAAAAACCCAGCGGTTTCTGGGGCTTTTAAGAGTTAAGACTGTGAACGCGCTTGTTATTCACAACCTCCATTTTTATTGGTGTTCCAATAAAATTATATTTTTCTCGTAACCGATTCTCCATAAAGCGGACGTAGGAAAAATGAAGATTATCTTTAGAGCCGATTCTAATCTTAAAGGTTGGCGGATTAGTTTGAGTTTGAGTAAATTCATAAATCCGCGGGGCTTTCAAACCTTTACCTTTGGCGGGCAAATGGATTTTAACAATTTTTGCCAATAGTTTTTGTAATTGAGAATCGGAAACTTTTAATTCCCGCGCCGCGGCTATCTCCAGAATTAGGTCAAGAAGCTCCGGAACTTTTAAACCGCTTTTTGCCGAGACAAATTTGATTGGCGCCCAAGCAGCAAAAGGGAAATGGTTATAAATTTTTTGCGTCCAACCCTTAACATCTTTAGGTTTAATTTTGTCCCACTTATTTGCTAGCAAAACTAAGCTTTTCCTTTGGGCAATTATTTCGCCAACCAGGCGAGCATCTTGTTTTGTTAGCGGCTCAGAAACATCTAAGACAAATAAAACTAAATCTGATTTATGTAAAGCCGACAAGGCGCGTTCGCCGCTAGCCTTTTCTAAACCGGCGCGCTTATGCCCCTCTTTGGTTAAGCCTGCGGTATCAACTAATCTAATATTTTTTTCTCGCCAAGTTAAGAAAGCATCTTGAGGCTCACGGGTCGTGTGCGGTTCGTCGCTCACTAGTGAGCGATCGTAACCCAGCAAGGCGTTGACTAGAGAAGATTTACCGACATTTGGTTTACCAATAAAAGTAACGCGGATTTCTTCAGGTCTATTTTCTAAAGTGGTTAAATTATCCGTCCACGAAAGGCGTGTTAAGATTTTACTTAATAAGTCTCCAGTTCCAGAACCGCTGGAAGCAGAAATTAACTGCGGTGCCCCCAGGCCTAATTTAGTAAAGACCGCCGCTTCGCTCGCGTATTTAAAGCTATCTACTTTATTAACGACGACCATTGTTTTAGCAATTAGTTCGGGGCGGCTTTTTAAAGCTTTGGCCAGACGTCTGTCATCGGCCGTGAGGCCGTCGCGATTATCAACAATGAATAGAATTAACTGGGCTTCACTTAAGAGTCGAGCGGCTTGTCGTTGAGCCAAATCATTCGCGCTTAATTTCTCGTCTTTCTTTTTTGGTTTTTTTTCTAAATGATTAAAGTCGTAAAATCCAGCTGTATCGGCTAGTTCAAATTCGCAATTATCCCAAGCCACCACTCCCAAATTACTGTCTCGGGTCGTTCCAGAAATATCAGAAATCAGCGCTTGCGATTTTTCCGTTAAGCGGTTAAAGATGGTTGACTTGCCCACGTTAGTTCGGCCGAAGAGAGTGACGAGGGGTAATTGTGTAAATCGTTCAGACATAACTATTTTTTATAAGTTTCTAGTTGCCAATCAGAAGCATCGGTTCCTAAAATTAAAATTAAGCGCGCATCACTGCCAGTTTCTTTAAAATCCTCTAACCATTCGGGCGCGTCATAAGAAAGGGTGGCGGGAGTAATCGTCTCCAGTAATTTTAAGGCTGTGTCCTCTTGCCCGTAAGAAAGATCATAGATTTTACTTTCTCTAATCTCTCGATTACTCGCATTTGCAGCGGTCGCGGCGAAACCGTACGTATTTAAAATAGTGGCCGTTTTACCAGCTAAGCCACTAACCCAACTGCCGTTTAAAACGGTTAAGCGAACGGCTTCGTTTAAAGGTTCAATTTGACTGGCTGGAGTAGTAATAATGGTCGTTGTCGTGCTACTTATTTCTTCGGGGGCGGGTCCAAAAACTTCGGCCACCAAGGTCTGAACTTCAGAAAAATTACCAGCCCGGGGAACTAATAGGTAAGCGCCATTATAGCCGATTTGGTCCATTAGTAAACCTTCGCGGCTATTATCTAAGACTTTATTGACAATACTGTCGGTATTAATATCTTTGAAATCTTTCCATAAAGATAAGCCTTCGGAAATAGTTAAGTTGGTGGCCAAGTGCTCAGAAAGCTCATTGGAAATATCAATTAAGCGGCCGGGGCTTAGAAGGACATTTGCTGAGAGCAGTCGTTCTTTAGTGGCCTCTAAGATTAGTTGCTGTCTCCGAGCCCGGGCAAAATCATTACCTTCGCCACCGACGCCATAGCGACTGCGAGCAAACTTTAAGGCCAGGGAACCGTTCATTTTTTGGGGGCCGGTGTCGACACGTAAGTGTTCAAAGCGGGAATAATAATCGGGGTTATCTTCTTGGCCCATAATTGGGTAGGCATAATCGTCTAAAACCCTTTCAACGTTTACCGTGATTCCGCCAATGTCGTCAATAATATTGATAAAACCTTCAAAATCAACCCGAATATAATAATGTATAGGCGTGTCAAGTAATTCTGATAATAGGGCGGTCATTGCCGGCCCGCCGCTGCCAGGTTCTTTGCTCTCAGCGTAGGCATGAACAGCATTAATTTTAGAAGAAGACTCAGCAATAGGATTGCGCACTGATAAATCGCGAGGTATAGAGAGTAGGGCCACTTGCTTGGTGGAAGGCTTAAAGCTGGCTAACATAATCGTGTCAGCCAAATAGCCGCCATCATGATTTTTGCCGCCAATGCCAATCAACAAAATATTGATACGGTCGTATTCTTCGCCGATTAATTTTTTATCCTCGACGGGAACGATGTGTGACAACTTATTAATGATATTACGACTAAACCAAGAATCGTCTCCCGATCCGGAAATAATCATTTTGCCGGTAAAAATTACAGCTAGAATAATAATTAGCCAGGTAATTTTTATTAGACGGCGCTGCTTTTTTTTGGGGGTGGCCACTTTTGCCTCTGAAAGTTCTCCTGTTTCTTCCCAGTTATCGTTAAAATTAATCATAAAATGATCAGCACTCATAAAACAAACCGCTAATCTAAACGCGGTTTTATAAATTAGGTCTTAGTTATTGTATAATTATCCACTCCTTTTGGCAATAAGCAAAAATAACTAAAAAACGCCAATGATTAGCGTTTTAGAGGAAAATTAAATTGGTTGGGCGGCCCGGGTCCGCCAATTAACAGAGAACCGGGTTTATCGGTCGGGCTGCCCGGAATTGAACCGGGGTTACGCGAACCCGAATCGCGCGTAATACCACTATACCACAGCCCGAAACGTAACCGTGGACTTGAGGGGACTCGAACCCCTTACCTCAGCAATGCGAATGCTGCGCTCTACCAGATGAGCTACAAGCCCGATGTCTTAAAATAGCAGCCGATTTTTTATTGTCGGGCTGCCCGGAATTGAACCGGGATTACATGCACCCCATGCACGCGTACTACCATTATACTACAGCCCGGATTTCTGCCTTAATTTAGCTTAATAATATTAAAGCCCTTTTTTATTTTTGTCAAAAAAAGCAAAAAAATCTTGAAAAAAACTTGACTAATTATTAGGGGTGCGTTACAATGCTTGTCAGTAGCCTGCGTGAGCGGGCTTTTTTATTGCTTAAAAATTACCTTTAGCGTAAGATAAAAGTAAGAAATAAAAAATATATGCCCTTTGAGTTAAAGCATGAACAAATTGTTTTCTCGGGAATAAAACCGAGCGGCCGACTAAATATTGGCGGCTATATTGGCTCTTTAAGCCAGTGGCTCGAGATGCAGGAAAAGTATAGTTGTCTTTTTTGCGTGGTTGATTATCACGCGATTACTGTTAAGCAGCAACCGGAAGATTTAAAGAAGTGGACTTTAGAATTAGTCAAAACTTATTTAGCTGCTGGCGTTGATCCGAAAAAATCAATTCTTTTTAAACAATCTGATATTAGTGCTCACACTGAGTTAGCTTGGATTTTAAATTGTGTGGCGGCGCGCATGGCCGATTTAAAAAAGATGACTCAATTTAAAGAAAAATCATTGGGGCACAAAGAAACAGCGAGTGTCGGCTTGTTTGATTATCCGGTTTTAATGGCGGCCGATATTTTGCTTTATCAAACTGATATTGTCCCGGTTGGTGAAGATCAACAGCAACATGTGGAGCTGGCGCGCGATTTAGCTAAACGTTTTAATAGTGAATATAGTCGCGTCTTTGAGATTCCTGAATCTGTGGTGCGAAAAAATGGCGCTCGTATTATGAGTCTGCAAGATCCGACGAAAAAAATGAGTAAGAGTGAAAATAGTGCTGGCTGCATTGACCTCTTAGAAGATATTTCTGAAGCCAGAAAAAAAATTAGACGAGCAGTGACTGATTCTGATAATCAGGTAAAATACGATAAGAAAAATAAACCAGCGATTTCCAATCTACTCACTATTTATTCCCATCTTAGCCGGGAGAGCATTGATGATTTAGAGAAGAAATATGAAGGGAAGGGCTATGGGGAATTTAAAAAAGATTTAGAAGAGGTGGTGGTTAATTTTTTAACTGCTTTCCAAAAAAGGTATGCCAAAATTTCCGACCGTGAGGTCTTAAAAGTTTTAGCGGCTGGCCAAGAATGCGCCGAGGAGATGGCTAAAAAAACTTTAAGTAAAGTAAAGACTGCGATCGGAATAAAATAGAATAGAAAAATGTGAATACAAAAAAGCCCCTTAAAAATGGGCTTTTTGTAATCTACAACCTATGAGTTTCGCTTCTAATCGGCACCGTTTCGGGTCGACTGACATTTTAATAAATTAAAATGTTTAATCTCCCTAGAAAGGAGGTGATCCATCCACAGCTTCCGCTACGGATGCCTTGTTACGACTTCGTCCCTGTCATCGGTCTCGCCTTAGTCCCATAAATGAGCCTTTGGGCGCTACCAACTCCCTTGACGTGACGGGCGGTGAGTACAAGACCCGAGAACGTATTCACCGTGGCATAGCTGATCCACGATTACTAGCGATTCCAGCTTCATGGAGTCGAGTTGCAGACTCCAATCCGAACTGAGAAAAGTTTTAAGGGGTTTGCTCCAGCTCGCGCTTTGGCGTCCCTTTGTACTTTCCATTGTAGCACGTGTGTTGCCCAAGGTGTAAGAACCATGCTGATTTGACGTCATCCCACCTTCCTCCCATTTAAAACGGGCAGTATCTCATGACATATAAAACATAAGAAAAGGGTTGCGCTCGTTTCCCGACTTAACGGTACATCTCACGACACGAGCTGACGACAACCATGCAGCATCTGTGTAGCACCCTCGAAGGCGGATCTGTTTCCAGACCTTGCAGCTACATGTCAAACCTTGGTGAGGTTCCTCGCTTATCATCGAATTAAACCACATGCTCCACCGCTTGTGCGGGTCCCCGTCTATTCCTTTGAGTTTTAAGCTTGCGCTCGTACTCCCCAGGCGGGATACTTAACGTGTTAACTTAAACTAACAACACTGGCAGGGTCGATACTGCCAATGCTTAGTATCCATCGTTTACGGCGTGGACTACTGGGGTATCTAATCCCATTCGCTCCCCACGCTTTCGTCCACTGAGTGTCAGAACTGTCCTAGCAAACTGCCTTCGCATTTGGTGTTCTTGCTGATATTAATGGATTTAACCCCTACACCAGCAATTCCGTTTGCCTCTTCCAGTCTCTAGTTTACCCATCTCTCCCGCAGACTCGAGGTTAAGCCTCAAGATTTAACAGGAGATGCGATAAACCACCTACGGACGCTTTACGCCCAATAAATCCGGATAATGCTTGGGGCCCTCGTATTACCGCTGCTGCTGGCACGAGGTTAGCAGCCCCTTATTCAACTGTTACCATCATTGTTTTTTCGCAGTTAAAAGTACTTTACACCCCGAAAGGCTTCTTCATACACGCGGCGTCGCTCCTTCAGACTTTCGTCCATTGAGGAAGATTCTTGACTGCAGCCTCCCGTAGGAGTCTGGGCAGTTTCTCAGTCCCAGTGAGCCGGATCACGCTCTCGCGCCCGGTACCCGTCGTTGCCTTGGTGAGCCATTACCTCACCAACAAGCTGATAGGCCATAGACCTCTCCTGAAGCGCCGGAACTTTAGTGGAATCGCTTTTGCGATTACACACCATCGGGTATTATTCTCGCTTTCGCAAGGTTATCCCCGTCTTCAGGGTAAGTTATCAATGTGTTACTCTCCCGTTTGCCATGCCTAGTAAACTAGGCATTCGACTTGCATGCCTTAGACACGCCGCCAGCATTCATCCTGAGCCAGGATCAAACTCTCTGTTAAAAGAGTCACTGACTCTAAATGAAAGCAAAATGCTTTCTTGTATTTTTATCCAATAAATTGGATTATGTTTTTATCACCGAATCGATGCCAATTAGCATCGAAACTACATAGGTTGTAAATTGTGAAGGTTCTTCAAACAGGGCAGAAAAAAACAGAGATATTAAATATCTTGTTTTTGAACCAGTTTTTTTCTATTGTCAGTTTGATGTTGCTTATTTTATAGGACTTTAAAAATCTTGTCAACCCCTGTAAAACAAGGGCTTTTAGACTAAAGTTGCGGGCCGGGAATTAGGGCCTAAATTCGCTTGCCCTTTTTTTAATTAATTGCTAGGGTACTCGCTACTGTTATTTAACAACTATTTTTTTCTTTAGCCATAATAAAAAGGACTGACGGGAGTCATCGCCTTACTTATTTTAAGAGCCCACGACGTGATGTCGATCGGCTCTTTTTTATTATTTCCCTTAAAAAGCCCGTTTTTATCGGCTTTTTATTGACCAAGAAATCTTTTGTTGGTATAATTCAGATACGGATTTCTTAAAATCCTTGTTATTGTTTTAATAAATTTATGATTATTAATTGGTTGGGTGGGCTGTCTGTAAAACTACAAGATAAAACTAGTTCCGACGGAATTACGGTTCTAATTAATCCGGTTAACGCTGCTATTGAGGCGGCGATTGTCGCTTGGACTGACCCTCTAGAAAAAAATAAAAAAGTAAAAGGCACTCCTTTTGTAATTGACTGTGCTGGCGAATACGATACCACCGGCGTTTTAGTTGAAGGAATTGATAGTTATCCTGAAGAGGCAACCGCTAAAAATTTACCGGCTGATAATTTAATTTATCGAGTTGAGATTGATGATATTTCTGTTGTTCATCTGGGTGCCTTATCTCGTCCTTTAACTGATGATCAATTGGGAAAATTATCGGGAGTCGATGTTTTACTAGTTCCGATTGGCGGCGATAAAATGATTGACTCCTCGCAGGCCGCGGCAGTGGTCGCGCGAATTGAACCTCGCCTGGTTATTCCGATTGGCTACGACGGAGAAGCTCAAGTTGAAAAGTTTGTTAAGCAGTTAGGGGTGGCGCCGACACGCGAAGAAAAATTGCGATTAAGTAAAAGAGATTTGCCTCAAGAAGAAATGGAGTTAGTAATTTTAACTAATTAAATATTTTATTTTTATGATTTCACATCCGAAAAAAGAACGTACTTTAGTCATCTTGAAGCCTGATTCAGTTCAGCGCAGTTTAGTTGGAGAATTAGTTCATCGTTTGGAGAGAACCGGTTTAAAAATCACCGCCATGAAAATGGCAATGGCCACTGAGGATCAGTGTTGGACTCATTATAATAAGGATGAGGCCTGGTTTCTAAAAAAAGGTGCTAACATCATTAAGAACCGTGAAGACTTGGGATTACCAATTGAGAAAGATGCCGAGGAGTACGGTAAAGATATCATCCGCGGTTTAGTGGCTTTTATGACTTCCGGACCGGTAGTGCCGTTAATTTTTGAAGGCAATCAGGCGATTGGAATTGTTAAAAAAATTGTTGGCGGCACCGAACCTTTAACTTCGGAGGTCGGAACGATTCGCGGCGACTATACTCTAGATTCTTACGAGCTCTCAAGCTTTGATGATAGGGCGGTACGGAATTTAATTCATTGTTCAGATTCTGTCCTTGAGGCCGAGCGAGAAATTAAACTTTGGTTTAAGGAAGAAGAGATTTTAAATTACCGCCTGTTAGCCGAACATATTTTATACGATATTAATTTAGACGGGATTAGAGAATAAAATTTAATTTTATGAGCGCGGCCGCCAAACAATTAAGTTTAAAAATTTTTTTAGGAGCCCTGGCGTTAATTATTATGGGCCTTTGGTTAATGAACTTAAAAAACTCTATCGTTACTAACGAGGAGCCAAATTTATCGGCCGATTCTTTTGCCGAAAATTTTAATAATAATCTGAAGGAAAACGCTAATCTAGTTGATTCTTTTTCAGAGGATGAAAAGATTTTCGTTAACCAATTACTAGTGGAAGCTAACAATTTAGATATCGCTACTGATACTCCGGATTCTGTTTTTGAAGAGCCAGAAAATAACAACGTACCAACTGAAACCAATGAGCTTGAGCTCCCGGAACTTATTGATTCCGAGAGCTCTGATTTCGTTGCGCCGGTAGCGACAAATTGTCCCGCTTATGTTAATTGTATGCCCACTTCTGACGCTGAGCCTCGTCCTTGCGTGATTCCCCCCGGCTGTGAGGGGATAACTGAAAAAGTTTATTAATTATATGCCTGATAAAAAAGAAAAAGAGGAGAAAGAGGAGAAGGAAGAAAACCTTTCCGAGGATAATAACAATATTCGCAAACAAACAGCTTTTGGAATTGTTGAAGAGCAACCGATTGTTGAAGAGATGAGTCGCTCTTATTTGGAATACGCCATGAGCGTGATTGTTTCGCGCGCCCTGCCTGATGTTCGTGATGGCCTAAAGCCGGTTCATCGCCGAATTTTATACGCGATGTGGAGCATTGGTCTAAGGGCTAATGGTAAATTTCGTAAATCGGCCACGGTCGTCGGTGAAGTTTTAGGCAAATATCATCCGCATGGCGATAGTGCTGTCTATGATTCCATGGTTCGCTTGGCTCAAGACTTCTCTATGCGTTATCCACTCGTCCGCGGCCAAGGAAACTTTGGTTCGATGGATGGTGATAGTGCGGCGGCGATGCGTTATACCGAGGCTAAGCTTTCCAGTATTGCTGAAGAGATGTTATTGGATTTGGATAAAAATACAGTTGACTTCATGCCTAACTTTGACGGCTCACAAAATGAACCGCGCGTCCTGCCGGCAAAATTACCGAACCTACTGCTTAACGGTACCATGGGTATTGCCGTTGGTATGTCTACCAATATTCCTCCTCATAATTTAGGAGAACTATGCCGAGCAATTATTCGTCTTTTGGATAACCCAGATCTAACTGTTGAAGATTTAATGGCCGATGTTAAAGGCCCAGACTTTCCGACGGGTGGCTTAATTTATAGTAAAAAAGATATTTTAGCGGCTTATTCGACCGGCAAAGGCGGAATTACTATGCGTGGTCGGGCGGAAATTGTTGAAGGTAAAAATGGTTTTCGCATTATTATCTCTGAGGTGCCCTATCAAGTAAATAAGGCTGATTTGGTAGAAAAAATTGCCAATCTTGTTAAGGATAAAAAACTACAAGGCATCAAAGGGTTGCGCGATGAATCCGATCGTGATGGCGTCCGGGTAGTAGTGGATTTGAAAAAAGATGCTTATCCAAAGAAAGTTTTAAATGCTTTATTTAAGCACACGTCTTTACAAACCGTTTTTCACGTTAATATGTTGGCTTTGATTGATGACGGTATTCAACCCCGAATTTTAACGTTGAAAATGATTTTGGAAGAATACATTAAACATCGCCAAGAGGTAATTAAGCGTCGCACTCAATATGATTTAGATAAGGCTTTAGAGCGCGCCCATATTTTAGAAGGCTTAATGATTGCTCTAAAAAATATTGACGAGGTTATTAAAACTATCAAAGCCTCAAAAGATAAAGAGGTGGCGAAAGTTAATTTAATCAAAAAGTTTAAATTATCGGAGCGGCAGGCGGTGGCTATTTTGGAAATGCGCCTGCAAAATTTAGCTAATTTGGAGCAGAAGAAAATTGAAGATGAGTTAAAAGATAAACAAATCCTGATTAAAGATTTAACAGCGATTTTAGCTTCCGCTCTTAAGGTTAATCAAATTATTAAAGATGAGTTAATAGCTTTAGAAGAAAAGCATGGCAATGAGCGGCGCACCGAAGTTATCTCTCATGGTATTAAAGAATTAAATGCGGAAGACTTGGTCCCTAATGAAGAGACCGTTGTAATGCTTACTCGTGATGGTTATATCAAGCGGGTAGAGCCGAGTACTTTTAAAGTTCAGGCTCGTGGCGGTAAGGGTATCGTGGGATTAACCACTAAAGAGGAAGATTCGGTTTGGTTAATGTTCACGACCATGACCCATAATGATATTTTATTCTTTACTAACAAGGGGCGCGTCTTCCAATTAAAAGCTTATGAGATTCCGACCGCCTCTCGCGTTGCCAAAGGGACGCCAGTGGTTAACTTTTTACAACTAACTACGGGCGAGCGCGTTGAGACAGTTTTGCCGTTAGATAAATTATCAACCAGTCAATTCTTATTTTTTGCCACCAAAAAAGGTTTAGTCAAAAAAGTTAAGTTGGATGCTTTTGCCAATCTTCGTCGCAACGGTTTGATTGCTATTAAAATTAAAGATGAAGATGAGCTAATCTGGGTTAAGCCAACTACTGGTAAAGATGAAATTCAATTAGTTACCGCTCAGGGGCAATCAATTCGCTTTAAGGAGGCCGATGTTCGCGACATGGGCCGTAACGCCGCCGGGGTTACCGGTATTCGTCTTAAAAAGGATGATTGCGTTATCGGTATGGGCGTGGCTCGAACCGAGAAAGAGAAGTTAAAGCAATATCAAGTCTTAACCATTATGGCTAAAGGGTATGGAAAACGCACTAATTTCTCCCTCTATAAGTTACAAGGGCGCGGCGGTTCCGGAATTAAGACTGTGAAGGTTAGCGATAAGACCGGCGAGGTAACGAACGCTTTCCTTTTAAACTCTGAAGCGATGATGGATCGTGACTTACTAATCATCTCAGAAAAGGGGCAAGTGATTCGTCTACCTTTTAAATCCGTTAGTGTTTTGGGTCGCTCCACCCAAGGCGTGAGAATTATGCGCTTTAAAAATCCTGATGACCGAGTGGCTAGTGTCACTTGGGCTTAGTACTTCCGGCCGAGCTTTGCTCGGCCTTTTTGTTGATTTGCTCCCCCTGCTAAAAATCGCTAAACTATCAATATATGAATGACACGATACTAACAATATTAATCTTTATTTTGCTGGCCGGCGTGGCCGCCATTATTTTTTTACTTAAAAAGAAGCCGGAGGCCGAAGATGACCAAACTAAGCCGTTGCTTTTAGAGCGCTTAGCGACCCTAATGGAACAATTAACTCAGGTGCAGCGCCAAAATTCGGAGCTCCGGACCGAGCTGGATCGTAAGTTGTCGCAGACTCATCAGATTAATCAAGGGCAATACGAGCAGACTAATAAAGTCATGCGCGATATTAATGCGCAGTCTTCAAAAATTATTGCCGAGGTGACGGAAAAATTAACTAAACTGGATGAAACCAATCGTCAAGTGGTCGGTTTTTCGGCGCAACTCCAAAACCTTCAAGACATTTTAAAAAATCCTAAACAACGCGGCGTTTTGGGTGAGTATTATTTAGAGGAAACTTTAAGCAACGTTTTGCCGCCGGGAGTTTTTAAGCTGCAGTATTCGCTAGGTAAAGATGAGAAAAATAATCAAGAATTGATTGTTGATGCTGCTATTTTTGTTAAGGAGAAAATTGTGCCCGTTGATGCGAAGTTTTCTTTAGAAAATTATGAACGCCTTTTAGCCGCTAAAGATTCGGACGCTCGCAAAAAAATGGAAGCGGCGCTCAAACAAGATTTAAAGAATCGGATTGATGAAACTTCTAAATATGTGCGCCCCAATTTAGGCACCTTGGAGTTCGCTTTTATGTTTATCCCGTCGGAGTCCATTTATTATGACTTGCTCACTGATTTCGTTGGTAGTCGCGATATGATTGATTACGCTTTTCGGGAAAAGAAGGTGATTATCGTTTCGCCGACGACTTTTCTTGCTTACTTGCAAACAGTTCTACAAGGTTTAAGAGCGATGCAGATTGAGGAACGGGCCCAAGATATTAAAAAGAATGTAGAAAAATTAGGTCGTCACTTAAATACTTACAATGATTTTTTACAAAAATTAGGGAACAGTTTGGATACGAGTGTAAATCACTATAATCACGCGGCGGGAGAATTTAGAAAAATTGATAAAGATATCTTGCGCGTTACCGACGGTGAAAGTGTTATTGATATGATCACTTTAGAAAGAACTAAGGCGCATGAAGACTAATGCTTCTTTAACTAAAGATGAATTGGAAAAATCTTTACTAAAAAGTTTAGTTTTTTTTGATCTGTTTTCATATCCTCTGTCTCTCTGGGAGTGGTGGCAGAACTTGGAGCTAAAAACTGCCTTAAAGGAAGTTGCTGAGGCGGCCGATCATCTTTTAGAGAGTGGACAAGTGGAGCGCCGTGAGGGCTGGTACTTTTTGCCCGGTCGTCAAGAAATAGTTTTTGAGAGACGGCGACGTTATAATTTTACTAATCAAAAAATTAAGCGCGCGGAAAAAGCAACACGACTCTTTCGTCTCATTCCCAGCGTTAAACTGGTAGCAGTTTCTAATTTAATTGGTCATCATAATTTACGATCTGGTAGTGATATCGATTTATTTATTATTTCGTCGCCGGGGCGGCTTTGGCTCACCCGGTTTTTTTGCGCCGGCTTTATGAAGGTTTTAGGTTGGCGACCACGACGAGGAAATAAGCAAGATAAAATTTGTTTAAGTTTTTATGCCGCCACCACTGGTCTGGCCATGGACTCTCTGCGTTTAGATGGTGGCGATGCTTATTTTGAACATTGGCTAATGGGTCTTTATCCGGTTTATGATAAAGATCGTTATTTGGATTATTTACGTTTTAAAAATCCTTGGCTAAAGGGGTTGTTCCCTAATAGTTATTTACTAAAAGAGTCTTTCTCGGCTGACTATTTTAGTCACAATCTCTTGGACCGCTTATTCTTTCAAGTGGCTAATCTCGCCGAGCCCTTGGTAAAAAAAATTCAATACAAAATTTTGCCGCTAGCCTTGTCGAGTCAGGTCGGTAAGGGGACGGGAGTAATTTTAAGTGATCACCTCTTGCGTTTTTATTTAGATGACCGGCGTTCCGAGTTTCAAGAGCTCTATCAGTACCAACTCGCCGCTCTCGGACTACTATGATTAAAAGTAAATTGAGTTATAACTTAATTCTTCTTTGGCTCTTGGTTTGGCCCTGGAATACTAAATTCATCATTGCGCCCGCCGCGACTAATTATTTAGAAATTGCTTTTTATTTAAGTAGCTTATTTTTATTAATTCCGCTAACGGAAACGATAATTGGGTTGATTAAAAACTTTAGGAGCCGAGAACAGAAAACTCAGATTCGTCCACTCTGGTGGTGGGGTAGCTTAATTATTTTTATTGTGGCCGCACTGTCTCTTATTTGGGCGCCCAATCAGCCCTTAGCGGCCGTGCGAGCAGACTATTTAATCGCCGGTTTGCTGGTGTTTATTGGAATCAAGCAGTCACCACCTTTTTTCCGGCGTCGGGCCGGGAGAGTTTTTTTATTAGGCTTAATCGCGCCCACCTTTTTAGGTATTGGTCAATTTATTTTTCAGTTTGCTCCGGCTAGTAAGCTTTTTGGCTTAGCCGCCCACTATCCTGCCGACCTGGGGGTATCGGTGATTGAAACCGGTGCCGGCCGCTTTTTACGGGCTTATGGCTCTTTTGATCATCCCAATATTTTTGGAGGATTAATGGCGCTTGCTTCTTTGTTGGCCTTTTACTGGGGGCTAAAAGAAACTAATAAAAAAATAAAATTTTTTATTTTTGCGTCCGGGCTCCTCTTTAGCGTCGGCCTATTAGTCTCTTTTTCACGCAGCGCTTTTTTAGCTTTTGCTCTTGGGTTTTTAGCCTTAACGCTAAGCCAACGAAAAATTATTTGGCAACGTGGTAAAAGTTTTTTAATTGGCGGCGCTATTTTATTAACACTTTTTATCGCTCTCTGTTCGCCGCTTCTTTTAGTACGTACTAACCCTGAGTCACGTTTGGAGGTAAAATCATTAACCGAGCGTCGCCTTTTTAAGGAGCAGGCTCAGCAAATTATTAAGCAGCGGCCGGTAAGGGGCGTTGGTTTGGGCGGCTATATTCCCACTTTAATGTTAGTCAATCCTTCGCTTGAGCCTTGGAATTATCAGCCGGTACATAACTACTGGCTCCTTGTTTGGGCCGAGTTAGGTATTTTTGGCCTTTTTGGTTTTATTATCTTTTGGCTCGGCATCCTTCAAGGGGCGCTTAAAAATAAACTCTGGCCCTTTTGGGTGGTTTTGTTTGGACTGAGCTTTTTTGATCATTGGCTCTTTAGTCAGCCGGTTGTTCCTCTGGTCATTTTCTTTGTTTTTGGCCTAATAAGCACCTTAGAGTATTGACAAAAAATGAAAAATATTGGATAATATATTTATTAATAGTAAATATTCAATTATTTAAGTACATTCACAATTAAAAAACAGCAATCATGAAAGCAAAACGATTTTTCAGTGGCAGGAAGGTGTTTGCTTTCCTGGTTATTTGTGCAAGCTTATTTGCTTGTGAGAAGGATCCGCTACCGATACCGCCGCCGCCCCCATTATTTAATAATCCTCAAGTTCGTACTTCTGGGGTGAGTAGTGTTAGTTTTAGCGAGGCTGAGATTAGTGGTCAGGTTCTGTCTGATGGCGGAACAAAGATTATTGAGAGAGGTTTTTGTTGGGGCGTTGACTCTAACAAAGTTAATGTTAATTCCAATAAAAGAAGTGTAACTGCAACTACTAATGACTTTTCTCTTAATCTTGCTGGTCTTGACAGAAATACTAAATATTATGTTAAGGCTTATGCCATTAATGATGTTGGCGCTGCTTATGGTCAGGCGGTAGCAGTTCATACCTATGATATTGCCGATAACGAAGGTAATATGTATCATACGGTGAAAATTGGTGAACAAGTATGGACAGTGGAGAATTTAAGAACTCGCCACTATAATAATGGTGATCCAATTTTTCACGAGTCGGTAGCGGCTAACTGGGGGCTGCTCAAGACCGGTGCTTACACAGCTTACAATAATAGCTCAGAGATGGCTGAAAAATATGGCTATCTTTACAACTATTTAGCAGTGGCAGACCCTAGAGGAATTACTCCCGAAGGTTGGCGCATCCCTAGTGGGGATGATTTTGAAGAGTTAAAAACTTTCTTGGGAGGGTATTATCCTGCCGGTCCAGCCCTAATGAATCAGCTGGGCTGGCCAGAAACATTGAGGCCCATTACCAATTCTACTGGTTTTAGTGCTCTGCCTAATGGCGGGATTGCTAAGAACTCCAAAACTGAGTTATATGAATACTCTGGGGGAGACGAAACGGCCGCTTTTATAACAAATCAAATCTTTGGTGGTTATCTGATTATGGTTATAATTAGCGCTGAGAAGCAATTTTTTTCTACTAACGGTCTATATGACTCTTCAGCTGGTGCCGGTGTCAGG
Source organism: Candidatus Parcubacteria bacterium (assembly GCA_037076615.1). Taxonomy (NCBI): domain Bacteria; phylum Candidatus Parcubacteria; species Candidatus Parcubacteria bacterium. Next base: position 624,473 of record AP029158.1, on the reverse strand, counting down.
TTAATTAGACAATAAAAGAGGAAGTAATTTCCTCTTTTTTTAAATAATGCTATAATTAAAAAATAATATTTATTATTCTATTTTTTATGAAAACAAATAGAAAATTTTGGTTGGTGGTTTTCATTATTTTTCTACTAATTTTTATTATTACTGCCTTTTGCTACTTTTATCAGGTTAAAAAGAGTGGCGGAGAAGTGCAAAATATTGTTCCTGAACCTGGCAGCTCTCTTGATAATCTCGAAGGTAAAGATTTGTTAGGCGAAGATGTTAAGGCTGGGCTAGGTTTATATCACCGGGCTGTTTTTGAAATAGTTCCCAGAGAGGGAGATGACACTCAGATGGATATTAAATTTTTAGGAGTGAAGGATCCGGAGCCAATTTCGTTTCAAGAGCTTTCAGTTGAAGATAAGGATAATCTTCATTTAAACAGGGATGAGCGTTTTCAAATCTTGTTAACAGATAGTGAGGGAAGGGTTCTGCAGTATAGAATCATGAAGGATGAAAACGATATCGTTACTGAATATTAGGTTTAATTATATGAGTAAAAAAAATAATTTTTTTAAACTTTGTTGCGAAAATTTAATTGTTAATAGATATTTCTTTTTGAGTATTATTTTGTTTTTTGCGATCACTGCTCTAATCCCGGCTTCATTTCTGTTTGCAGCATCGCTTAATACGCCCGGGGGTGGCTATAGAGTATCGGCAAGAACTTTAAGCGAGCCAATTTTTTATTATGATGGTGGCGCCTTAAGCTCTATCGGTTGCTGTGTTGACAATGTTAGTTATCAAGATTATTTTGTGCCTACTAATTCTAAGGCGGAATGGGGTAGTTTTTATAATTCCGCTACGGCTGGAGCGCTCCGCAGCGCCTTGACCCCTGTTGGTTGTGCTGGAGACGGGGTCTGTAATTTAGCTACCGAAAACTGCTTAAATGCGCCTACTGATTGCGGGACATGTGGGGCGCAGTGTGTTAACAACGGGGTTTGCTCTACCATTGAGAGAATGCAGTATGCCAATGACAGTTTATTAATTGGTTGGCGCCCCACTAACTGGGATCCAGGCGAAAACTTAGTATGCCCAGATTGTTGCCTTGAGTCAGCTGGGGTAGGAACCTGTGGTCAGTGTGGTGGCAGCGAAAGTCTTGGTGATGGCTGCTGCACCTATTTAGAATGGGATGAATTAGTTATGTCAGAACGAATTCCTGATCAAGACAGAATAGATGGCCTTTTCCGTGACTGTTATGATTCAGAGTATACACCCGTGGCCCCTGGTTATGGTGGCGGTACGCCTATTGAAGGCGGCGGTGGCGGCGGTGGCTATAGGTGTACGGAGTGGGTTATTGATGGCACTCCTGTGACCTATTGTTTCCCGTATACCTAATTTAAGTAAATGCCTCCCTTTTTATTTTTATCTTTTTTTCATTCATTCACTGATATTTTTGTCGGTGGCAGGGGCATGATTAAGACTCTGGTTTGGCTGAGCTACCTCCTACTTTTAATTGTTTTTTATCGTTTAGGGCTAAATAAGAAAAAGAGAGATTATTCTTGGCTGTGGGCGTGGTTATCTTTAGCGGCGGCCTATTTTTACGGAATTTTCTTACAGTTTTATTTTTCTTATCGCTATCAAATACCTTTTTGGAAGCATTCTACTTTTGGTTTCGCTAAAGAGATTTCTAGTACGGTTTTTTACCATAACCACATTGTTAAGGGGGTTGTGGGCTGGCTTTTTACTCTGTTTAACAAACCAGAAACTAGTAATTTTGATGCTGGACAAGCTTATTTAGGTTGGGCGCCAACCATTTTTTGGGTTTTTGGCGCTCTTGTTTTAATTATATTGGTAGGTCTAAGTGTTTTTTATTTTTCTACCTCTTTTCAAAAACATTTAGAGAAAACTAATAAACGTCAAAAATGTTTTTTAATTTTTTCTTATTCTATTCTCGCTTTTGCCCTGATTGAGACGGCTTTTGATGGGGGGCTGTTAGTAAGAGGGGCGGCCTTGTCTTTTCTTGCAATCCCCTTTTTTGGTCGCACCCTAAAAAATAAAAAAATCTCCAATTATTTCTTTTTGGTTAATGCTTTCTTGTCTTTTATCGTTTCGGTGCTTTTTTATCATTATCGTAGAGTTTTAGATCCTGGCGGTTTGTATAATATTTTATTGACTGTTTCATTTTGGTCTCTACTCAATTTCCTTCTTTATTTTAGCCAGAAAAAATTGTCATTTTTGGTTGTTTTGGCAGTGACAGCATCGTTTTTTGGCTCTTGGTGGCACAGTTCTTATACTCAGAGAAATATTATTAAATATTATCAAGTTTCAGTTTCTCAGGGGGAAAGTTTTTTGATGTATGATTACCAGAATAATACTGTTAAAGAGTTAGCTGTTTCTAAGGATGGGGTTTTGGGTGGTCTTAATACTCAAGGGGTTAATATTAGTTATGGTCCGATAACCATTCCTGATAAATTTTGTTCGTATCATCGCTATATTTTGATTACCGGTAAGATTTTGTTTAAGGATTATGTTCCCGAGAACCTACTCTCTATACACCCTTACTCCTATGTCTGGCACGGAACCCCTAAACAGCGAACCGATGGTTTGTGGGAAACTCGTTTTGAGATGAAGCATAATAATTGTCTGCCCGAGCCGTGGACGGTTAGCAACAGGGCATTTCATCAAGAAGGCTTTAATTCTTTTATTTTATTAGATTTAAGAGGTTTATGATGAGTCTCACCACAGAGAATTTTGTTTTTTATATGGTGATAACTTGGGGGTGTAATATCTCCCTCAATTATTTATATGTGCTTAAAAAATTTTTTCCGTTTGTTTTAAAATATGACCATCCTCTTGATTTTCGCAAGAAGCTAGGCGGCTATAGAGTTTTAGGGGAGTCAACCACTTGGCTGGGTTTGCTGCTATCAGTTTTTTTGAGTTTATTTTTTTATATTTTATTGCCCTGGCCTTGGTTTTTGGTTCCTTTTACTGTTTATTTTGGTCACTCTTTGGGGAGTTTTATTAAAAGGCGTTTAGGGAAAAAAGATGGAAGTTTTCTGCCCTTGGTGGATCATGGTGATTATATGGTATTGACTGGCGTCATGCTTTATTTAAGTGGCCAAGTAAGCATTCCTTTAGTTGTTAGCACTATCCTGGTCACCTACATTCTTCATCCACTAGCCTCCTTTATAGCTTTTAAATTAGGTTTAAAAAAATACCCCTATTAAAAAACCGGAATTAATCCGGTTTTTTCTTAATGAGATATTCTTTTTGCAGATAGAGTAAGTCTTGCTCCAACTCCGCTCCTTCCGCTTCCGGCCAAACGCCTCTCTGTCGCCAAAGACTAAGAGTGGTGGCGAGAGTGCCAAAATAATCGTCAGATTTTACATGAAAATTAACACTCTCCTGATCGTTAATAAATAGAGAAGGATATTTTTTTAAATGATAAAAAGACATTAACTTATTAAGCTAACAAATTTATTTTTAGCAATAATTAAATGGTCAAGAAAATCAATTCCCAAGACCTCACCGGCTTGCTTTAGTTGGCTGGTAGTTTCTTTATCGGCGGTTGTCGCCTCTAATCTCCCGGAAGGGTGGTTATGAGCGACAATGACGGCAACAGCGCCATACTCTAGAGCTGGTCGAAAGACTTCGCGAGGATGAACCAAGCCAGAGGTTAAAGTGCCAATTGAAATAACTTCGTCATGAACTAACTGATAGTGACTATTTAAGTAAAGGCCGCGAAAGTTTTCTTTTTTTAGAGCGCCCATTTCTTTAAGATGATTAAAAGCCTGTTGGCTGGTGCGGATAGTCACTGATCCATGCGGTTTTTTCTGGAAAAAGCGGCGGCCCAATTCAAAACAGGCCACAATTTGGCAAGCTTTTACTAAGGAAACCTTGGCGTCAGCGGCTAATTTTTCGGGATTAGTTTGCGAGATTAGTCCGGTCGAGCCATATTCTTTTAAAAGGCGGTGACTTAATTCTAAAACGCCTTCTTTTTTATCTCCGCTGTTTAAGATTATCGCCAGCAATTCGGCTGATGAGAGCTCGCTGATGCCTTGGTTTATCAATTTTTCACGCGGCTTGTCCTGATCCGCCAAGTCTCTAACCCTGAGGGTGTAGGCGCGGCCTTCTCCCGTTACTAGATCATGGTCTTTAAGTTTGTAGTTAGACATAGAAAATAAACTTAAGCCAGGAATCTTAAACTCTGGCTAGTTTTAATTATATCAGAGGTGTGTTAAATTTAAAGGACTTAAGGAATTAAATTTTATGTCAACTTATAATCAGCAAGTTTTAAATAATTCTCTACCGATTATCGCCGTTCCGGTAATGGGCACTAAAACCGTCACCGTGTTACTGATGGTTAGGACCGGCTCTAAATATGAAAGCAAAAAAGAGAATGGCCTCTCCCATTTTTTAGAGCATCTCTTTTTTAAAGGGACGGAACGTTATCCTGATGCCCGGACTTTGGCGGCCGCTCTAGATCAAATTGGCTCGGAGTATAATGCTTTTACTTCTAAGGAATATACTGGTTATTGGGTTAAGGTGGCCGCCAATAAATTGGAAAACGCTTTAGATTTAGTGTCGGAGATGCTGTTAAATTCTCGCTTTCGGGCAGAAGATATTGAGAGAGAGAAGGGTGTAATTGTGGAGGAGTTAAATATGTATGAGGACAACCCGCTTTTTAAAATTGATGATTTACTAGAAAGCTGTCTTTACGGTGATAGCCCGGCTGGTCGCGACATCGGTGGCACTCCTGATAATGTTAAACTTTTTAAACGAGCGGATTTTCTTCGTTACTTTAAGCGTCAATATGGGGCCAGTAGCAGCACTTTAGTGGTCGCTGGTCGGCTACCGAAAGATTATTCTCGCTTAGTAAAAAAATATTTTTCTGCTTTTCCTAAAAATGATTGGCGGGATAAGGTCAAAGTCAAAGAAGCCCAAAAGGCACCCCAGTTATTAACTAAATATAAAAAAACTGACCAAAGCACGCTTTCTTTAGGGGTGCGCGCTTTTTCGGCCAGCCATAAAGATGAAATTGCTCTGAAGTTGTTGGCGACTATTTTGGGCGGATCGATGAGTTCGCGTCTATTTAGCGAGATCAGAGAGCGGCGCGGCTTAGCTTACTCTGTGCGCACCAGTGCCGAATTTTATACCGATACTGGTTATCTAGCGACCACGGCGGGAATCAGACTCGGGAAAGAAGAGGAAGCTATTGCCGTGATTTTAGATAATTACCACCGCCTGACAAGTGAATTGGTCCCGGAATCGGAGTTACAGCGAACTAAAGATATGTATAAAGGGCGCCTGGCTATCTCACTCGAGTCTTCAGACTCTTTAGCTAATTGGTATGGCGGACAGGCGGCGATGAAACGACCACTTAGAACACCAGAAGAATATTTAAAAAAGATTGAAGCGGTCCAGGCTGCCGATTTGCGTCGCGTCGCTCGCAATATTTTTAAGGACAGCAACCTTAATTTCGCTTTAATTGGCCCCGCCAGCAAAACTAAAATAAATAATCTTAAAAAAATCTTAAAATTTTAAAAATGAGTGACGACATTTTAAAAAAACTTAACGAAACCCAACAGATTGCCATTTCTCATGAAGATGGTCCGCTTTTGGTGGTCGCAGGTGCGGGCACCGGTAAAACCACTTTGTTAATTGCCCGGCTCGTTCACTTACTACTTAATCAAAAATACTCTAGCAATAGTTTACTACTGCTAACTTTTACGGAAAAAGCGGCCGGCGAACTCGAGGAACGGGCGGATAAAGCTCTGCCTTATGGCTATTTAGATTTATGGATTCACACTTTCCATAGTTTTGGCGAGCGAATCCTTCGGGAACACGCTTTAGATATTGGCTTGCCGGCAGATTTTAAAATGATTGATGAAACGGAGCAATGGATTTTAGTGCGCAATAATTTAGAGCGCTTTAAGTTAAATTATTATCGCCCTTTAGGCAATCCGACTAAATTTATTTCTGAGTTGCTAAAGCATTTTTCTCGGCTCAAGGATGAAAATATTTCTCCCGCCGCTTATCTCGCTGTTGCTGGTACGAATCCGGATTTAGCTGCCGATGAAAAATTGCGCCAAGAAGAATTAGCGGGCGCTTACCAGACTTATAACCAGCTACTTTTGGAAAATAGTTATTTAGACTTCGGTGATTTAATTGTTTACACGCTAAAACTTTTTAAAGAGCGCCCCCAGATTTTGGCCCATTATCAAAAACAGTTCCGACAGATTATGGTTGATGAGTTTCAAGATACCAATGGGGCCCAATACGAGCTGGTCAAATTATTGGCCCTGCCTAATAATAATTTAACGGTCGTCGGCGATGATGATCAGTCAATTTATAAATTTCGTGGTGCCTCTATTTCTAATATTTTACAATTTAAGGATGATTTTCCGGAAGCTAAAGAGTTGGTGCTTACAGACAATTATCGTTCCCGCCAAGAGATTTTAGATTATGCCTACCGCTTCATCCAAAATAATAACCCTTACCGCCTGGAAGAAAAGTTAAAACTTGATAAGCAGCTGCATGCCCGCGCCGATTTTTCTGACTTGACGGTCCCGGCTGTCAGTTATCAGCAATTTTTGCGAGCGGAAGATGAGGTCGCCTATGTCGTTGATAAAATCCAAAATTTACACGACCAGGGTCTGGCTGATTGGACCGATTGCGCCATTTTAATTCGTGCCAATAATATGGCGGATGCTTATGTCAAAGAATTGGTCCGGCAGAATATTCCGCACCAATTCGTTTCTTTGCGAGGGCTTTATTTTAAGACGATAATTTTGGATTGCTTATCCTACTTGCGCTTGTTAAATAATTTTCACGATTCAGCCTCACTTTATCGCTTGTTGAATTTGCCGCAGTTTAAAGTTGCCTATCTAGATTTAATTGCCATCAATAAAGTGGCGCGGAAGCACGCGTGGTCAGTTTTTGAAACCTTAAATCAGGCGGGCAGCATCCCCGACTTAAGTCCTGATTCACAAGCGGCGATTACCCGCCTACTTAAATTAATCAAAGATAATTCGGCGCGGGTGAGTGATATGGAGCCGAGCCGCCTGCTCCTTCATTTTTTAAATGATTCCGGCCTGTTAACTGATTTAGATTTTGATCGTGATGCCGAAACTTTTTCTTATCTTAATCAGTTTTACCAAAAAATTAAAAACTTTGAGAAAGATGCGGTTAGCCCTCAATTACGAGATTTTGTGGCGCTTATGGATTTGGAATTAGAAGCCGGGCAAAGCGGTTCTTTGCGCTTAGAATTTGCTGATAACGACACCGTTAAAGTAATGACTATCCATTCGGCTAAAGGTTTAGAATTTAAATATGTCTTTGTGGTGACCTTGGTGGATAAGCGTTTTCCTACCATTAATCGGTCGGAAAAGATTGCCTTGCCCGAAGAGTTATTAAGTAAAACTTTGGTTACGTCCGGCGATTCTCATCTTGAGGAGGAGCGGCGCTTATTTTATGTCGCCGCTACCAGGGCCAAAGATCAACTCTTTCTAACCGGCGCTCAAGACTACGGGGGTAAACTTAAGAAAAAGCCGTCAGTATTTATTGAAGAGATGGGGTTGACGGTTCAAGAGGTAGGCACGACGACGGTTCAAAATTTAGAGTTGGTTCATGATTTAGACAATTTAGCTAACAATTCCGAGACTTTTTCAAAACTAGCTTTGCCTAGCCATTTCTCTTTTTCGCAATTGGAGGCTTATTCCGCGTGTCCGCTAAAATATAAATTTGCCAATATTTTAAGAATTCCGACCGATGTTGATCACGCTAATCTGATTTTTGGGCAACTGATTCACAGTACTCTTTATCGCTTTCTTAAACCTTTAGAGGAGACGGAACAGGGCTCGCTATTTGTTAAAGGGGCTGAGCAAGAGCTAACGGAGGAAAATTTAAAAAAGATTTACAATTATTATTGGGCGGAGGAGGGATATCGCAGTCCGGAGGAACGTCAGGCTTACTATGAGCGCGGCCTCAGCTGTTTACGTAATTTTTGGAAAGATTGGCAGGAGCAAGGGGAGTCAACAATTCTTTATTTAGAAAAGAAGTTTACTTATAAGTTGGGTGGACGCGTTATCAGGGGGACGATTGACCGCGTTGATCGTTTGCCCGATGGCACACTGGAAATAATCGATTATAAAACGGGTACCGTTAAAGAGACTTTGCCGACTGATAGTAAAACCCAGCTCAGTCTCTATCAATTAGTTCTAGAAGATCTCTTTGGGGTTAAGGTTAGTCGCCTGACTTACTATTATCTTGAGGGGCCGAAGCATCTATCTTTTACGGTGAAGCCGGAATTCTTAAACAAGGTACGCCAAGAGTCGTTGGCTAAAATGACGGCTATTAGCGAGGGGAAATTTCCGCCCACTCCAGGACCGGTCTGCTCTTTTTGTGATTATAATAAAATTTGTCCGCATCGGGTTTTTTAAAAAGTAATTTTTACTGCTTTTTTATGAGAAAAAAATGGAGCTGCTGGCGCTATTTATTATATCTAACTCTTTTTGGTCTTTGGCTTTTTTGGTATGCCAATGTTAGAGTACTAGAAGGGATGGCTAACATTGCCCTTGATTGCCACCGCCTGGAAACTTATTCGGCAGGCTTAGTCTTAGGTGCTCGGGCCTATAATGATAATGCGGTGAGTCCGGTTTTTTCTGATCGTTTACTGACGGCCGCGGAATTATATCAAGCTGGTCGGATTGAAAAAATTATCATTTCCGGCGATCATGGCACCGACACTTATGATGAGGTCACTGCTGGTCGCAATTTTCTCTTGGCCCAGAACATCCCCGGGGAGGATATTTTCTTAGATCATGCCGGTTTTGATACTTATGACTCCGTCTATCGGGCCCAGGCAGTTTTTAATGCGCCGGAAGTTTTAATTATTACCCAGCGTTTTCACTTGCCTCGAGCTTTATATTTTGCGGCGAAACGAGATTTACCAGCTTTGGGTTGCGTGGCTGATAAACAGAATTATGATAACCTTAACTATTTTGAAAATCGAGAAATGTTCGCTCGCGTTAAAGGCTGGTTAGAAACTTTTTTTAAGGTTAAGCCTAAATACCTAGGCAAACCAATTGATCTGGCCGGATCGGGCCAGGACACTTGGGATGATTATGTCGCGCCCTTAGCACCGGAGCCGGAAGTGGAGCTGGGTAAAGATTTTTTGATTCCGGTTTCTCAAGAGCCTGATTTAAAGGCGGCGCCCACCCTCCAAGAAATTGAGCTCCTAGATCTAAATTAAAGAGTAATTATTTTTTTATGTCACTTGATCATGAACTAGAGACCGATGGCCGCCTCGTCAGTCCTACCGAGAATAAACAAGAAGAACGCTTTGATCTCTCTTTGCGCCCTAAGAAATTAACTGACTACGTGGGGCAAGAAAAAATTAAATCAAATTTAGAAATTGCCATTAAGGCGACTAAAAAACGAGATGAGCCTTTAGAGCACGTTTTGCTTTACGGCGCTCCTGGTTTGGGTAAAACCACCTTAGCTCATATTATTGCTAATGAAACCGGGGCTAATATTCGGGTGACCTCCGGGCCGGCGATTGAGAAAAGTGGCGACCTGGCTGCGATTTTGAGTAATTTGGAAGAAGGCGATATTTTATTTATTGATGAAATTCATCGCTTAAATAAAGTCGTGGAAGAAATTCTTTATCCAGCTATGGAAGATTTTGCTTTAGATATTGTGATGGGTAAGGGGCCAACCGCGCGCACGCTGCGCTTGGATTTACCGCGCTTTACGGTGATTGGCGCCACCACGATGGCCAGTCTTCTATCAGCGCCGCTTCGTGATCGCTTTGGCCATATTTACCATTTAGAATTTTACCAACCAGAAGAGTTGGCGAAGATTGTTCGTCGCAGCGCCAAAGTTTTAGATGTCCGCTTAGAGCCAGCCGCGGCCGGCGAGATTGCTCAGCGGTCCCGGAAGACCCCGCGCGTAGCCAATCGGCTCTTAAAGAGGGTCCGCGATTATTCTTTGGTAAAAAGTGATGGGGTGGTGGATTTGCCGATTTGTAAAGAATCTTTCGCAATGTTGGAAATTGATGATTTGGGCTTGGACCAAACAGATCGCAAAATTTTAAAAACGATTATTGAAAAATTTAATGGCGGTCCGGTTGGTTTAAATACTTTAGCGGCGGCCACCGGTGAAGAACTAAATACGATCGAGAATGTTTATGAGCCCTACCTTCTACAGCTTGGATTTTTAGATCGATCCGCCCGGGGGCGACTAGTAACCGAATCGGCTTATCGCCATCTAAAGATTAATCGTCCTGGACAGCTCGGTTTATGAGTTACGAACTACAATCTTTTAATTATTACTTGCCGCCAGAACTGATTGGTCAAGAGCCCGCTAAACCACGAGATGCGGCCCGACTCTTAGTTTTAAATTGCCAAACTCAAGAAATTCAAGAAAGTAATTTTAAGTGCTTAGCTGATTTCCTTCAGCCCGGCGATGTTTTAGTGATTAATGACTCTAAAGTTTTACCGGCACGATTATTAGGGAATAAAGAAAGTGGCGGCCAAGTCGAGATCCTTTTACATCGCTTAGAAAAAGCTAATGTTTGGGAGTGTCTGGTGGGTGGTCGGGTCCGGTCAGCACTGAAAGTATTTTTTAAAAAAGGCTTAGTGGCGACGCTAATCAATGATCAGGGTGATGGCACTTGGCGAGTAGCTTTTAATCAAAGTGGCGCTAAATTTATTAAAACGGTCAGCGCTATTGGCTTAATGCCTTTGCCGCCTTACATAAAAAGCGCCCATCAGAAGTTAAGGGCCAATAAAAAACGGTATCAAACGGTTTATGCCGCGGATAATAAAGTGGGGTCGGTAGCGGCGCCCACTGCCGGTCTTCATTTTACTCCTCGCCTCTTGAGGAGTTTAAAAAAGCGAGGCATAAGCGTAAAAAAAATTACGCTCCATGTTGGCTTGGGAACTTTCGCGGCCGTTAAAGAGGCTGATATCCGTAATCATCAGATGCATGCGGAGTGGGCGGTCATTGATAAGAAAACCGCTACTTATTTACGAAGCGCCAAACAGGCGGGCCGCCGTTTAGTGGCGGTGGGGACGACCAGCGCCCGAACACTAGAGACTTGGGCGCAAGTGGGTTGGCCCGAAGAGTTGGGCGCTTGGACAAAAATTTTTATTTATCCCGGTTATAATTTTTTAGCCGTTGATGCTTTAATTACCAATTTTCATTTACCGCAATCAACACTTTTAATGATGGTTTCGGCGTTTGCTGGTGAAGACTTGACAAAAAAAGCCTACCAGCTAGCTGTCAAAAAAGGCTATAAATTTTACTCCTTTGGCGACGGAATGCTTATTGTTTAAAGGTTGTTAGTGATTAGTGTTTTTGCTTCTTTAGTGTTATAATAGCAAAAGTTTTTAGTTGATGCCGTTTTCTATTGACGGATAAAGCGCTCAACAATTTTTTATTTATGCTTAAAAAGATATTGTTAGGCCTTCAGGAGTTTATAAAAATGGCCGCCATTGCGATAGTGATTATCGTGGCGGTTCGCTATTTTTTAATTCAACCTTTTTATGTTAAAGGCGCTTCAATGGAGCCGACTTTTTCTAACTACGAATACTTAATTATTGATGAGCTCTCTTACCGTTTTAAGGATCCGCAGCGGGGGCAAGTAGTCGTCTTTAGATACCCACGCGATCCGCAAGAGCATTTTATTAAACGAGTGATTGGTTTACCCGGAGAAACCGTGCAAATAAAAGATAACCATGTTTACATTTATAATGAAGAGTATCCTCACGGTTATATTCTCAAAGAAAATTATTTGGCAGACGATGAAATAACTATTGCTAATAGCGAGAACCTGGTTAAATTGGGAGCCGATGAGTATTATGTTTTAGGCGATAATCGTGACGCTTCTCAGGATTCCCGCTTTTTCGGCCCAGTGAAGCGTAGCTTTATTACCGGTAAGGTTTGGGTTCGCGGGTTTCCGATTAATCGTTGGGGTGTCTTTACCGATAAGGATCTGCCTCAGTATTAAATATTAAAATGATAATTTTATGACTAAAGCGAAAACTACTAAAAAGCCCGCTGCTAAAAATAGTGTTAAAAAAAAACCGGTGCCGGCTGCTGTCAAAAAAACTGCTCCGGTGGAGACTAAGCCGACCGTTCGCCACTTGGAGAAGAAAAGTGCTAAGACTTATCAGCACTTAATGGGCTTTAAGGATTATTTAGGCAAAGAGTTTTTAACTTGGGATTTAGCGACAGCCAAGGCTTGGGAGTTGGCCCGCGCCTATGGCTTTGCGCCAATCAAAACGCCAATTATTGAGGACTTAGGCATGTATAAGAAAATTACCCGCAGCGGTCAGGAAAAAGAGTTTTTTACTGTTGATTTGGATCCGGGGCAAAAAGGCGCCCTTCGCCCGGAGTTGACTCAGGGAATGTTTCGTGCTTATCTAGAGAATAAGAGTGAAGATAGTTCTTTACCGACCAGGCTTTTTGCTATTGGTCCGGTCTTTCGCCAAGAAAAAGTTGGCGGCGGCCGCTACCGTGAATTTAATCAGTTAGACTTAGAAATCATTGGCGAGCCGAAGCCGATTTCTGAAGCTTTAATTATTAATGCGGCTTATCGCTATTTAAAAGAACTGGGGCTTAATTTTCAGTTGCAGATTAATAGTTTAGGAGATTCCGATGCTCGTCGCGATTATACCAATAAACTAAACGCTTTTTTTAAAGAGCGGGGGCGACGAACCAATCTTTGCCATAGCTGTAAAAAAGCTTTACTTAAAAGTCCTTTAGCTCTTTTAGATTGCCGCGAAGATGCTTGTCTTAAAGCTCGCGAGAGCGCGCCACAGATTGCTGACTTTTTATCGGTAGAGAGTCGTGAACATTTTTCTAAAGTTTTAGAATATTTGGATGACTTAAACATTCCTTATAATTTTAATTCTTACCTGGTCCGCAATTTGAGCTATTACAGTGAAACAGTTTTTGAGTTTTGGCCGGTTGGGGTTGATGGCAACACTAATGGGCGCCAGGCTCTGGCGGCTGGGGGTCGCTGTGACGCCCTACTTTCCTTTTTAGGAGGCAAAGAAAGTGCTTGTGGTGTGGCTATTGGCCTAGAAAGAATAACCGCTCGGCTTAAAGAACAGAATGCCGTTTATAAATATCCTGACGAACAAGAATTGATTTATGTGGCTCAGTTAAGTGAGTCTGCCCGTGTTCGCGCCTTACTTCTTTTTGAAGAATTGCGCTTAGCTGGCTTTAATGTTCGTCAATCTTTTTCAGTTGATGGCCTCAGGGCTCAACTTGAAGAAGCTAACAATTTACAAGCTAAGGTAACTTTGATTTTAGGCAAGAAAGAGATTATGGATGAAACAATTTTGCTTCGCGATATGGAATCAGGTGCTCAAGAAACGATTGCCATTAAAAAAGTCAAAGATAAATTAGATAAAAAAATAAATAGAAAGGTAGGTGTGATTTATGGCTGATTATAAAAGACGACCCAGTGAAAGTTTTGAATCTTTTTTGCGTAAGTTTCGGCGTGCCGTTAAAAACGGTAAGCGTTTGGAAAAGGCCAGGGAAAAACAACACTTAATTCCCGAAAAAACTAAGCGTCAACAAAAGAAACAAGCTCTAACCGGCTTGCGCTTAAAAAAGGAAAAAGACTTTTTACGAAAAATAGGAAAAATTGAAGAAGTAGCTCGTCGTCGCTTCTAAGAAAATATTGACAAAAAAAAGCCGCTCTTTAGAGCGGCTTTTTTTTTATTTAATCCCCGGAATGAAACGTTTAATATTTTCCAGAGTCGATTTTTTAGAATATTGTTTAATATGATCACGCGCTTTTTTTGTTTTCGCAAATTTAATCCAGTCTTTACTTGGGTGCAGGCGTTTTTTATCAAGAATGATCTCAACTAAATCGCCATTTTTTAATTCTTGGTCCAAACGGCCGAGCCGATCGTTAATCATGGCGCCGGTGGCATGATTCCCAATTTCACTGTGAACAGCGTAGGCAAAATCAATCGGCGTCGCCCCCTCAGGGAGCTCAAAGACATCACCTTTAGGAGAGAAGACAAAAATTCGGTCATGAAAAACACTGAGCTGAACATTGGTAACAAACTCTTTCGTACTGTTTAATTCTTTTTGAACTTCGGTAATTTCTTTAATCCAGTGCGGTTGCTTATCAACCGTTTCGTTAGATGATTTTTCTTTGTAGTACCAATGAGCGGCAATTCCATAAACCGACTCTTCGTGCATTTGCTGGGTGCGAATTTGGAATTCAACGGCTTTATTTTCCGGACCAAAAACGGTGGTGTGCAGAGATTGATAACCATTTGGTTTCGGCACGGCAATATAATCTTTAAAGCGATTCGGTTTCGGGCGCCATAAAGTATGGACGATTCCTAACGCTTTGTAACAATCATTAATAGTCGGCACAATTAAACGGACGGCGAAAACATCGTAAATCTGGTCAAAGCGGCGCTTCTTGTTCTGCATTTTTTTCCAAATGCTATAGAGATGCTTAAAGCGAACTTCCATTTCGTAATCCACTCCGGCCCCTTTTAAGCGCGGCGCTAAAACATCTTTTATTTTTTGAAAATAAAGATTGCGTTCCGCTTTTCTTTCGACTTCATATTCTTGCTCCAATTCATGAAATTCTTCAGGGTACAAGTATTTAAAGCACAGATCCTCCATTTGCCACTTTAAGCGCCAAATCCCTAACATGCCGGCGATGGGGGCATAAATTTCTAGAGTTTCTTTGGCGATGCGCCGCCGCTTTTCTTCCGGCAGAGCTTCTAAGGTTCTAAGATTATTAAGGCGATCGCAAAATTTAATGAAAATAATTCTAATATCTCCGGTCATGGCCAGAAACATTTTTTTTAAATTTTCTCGGTAACGTTCAATGCCGCGGTATTTTAACTTTCCCAACTTAGTCACCCCGGCGACAAGACTGGTGACTTCCGGACCAAAATTTTTTTCTACTTCCTCCAAGCTAACCTCGGTGTCTTCGGGAACATCGTGTAATAGCCCGGCTGTTACCGTTGGCAGATCGGCTTTAATTTCTGTTAATAAATAAGCGGTGTGGAGGGCGTGATTAATATAGGGTTCGCCAGTTTTTCGAAATTGGCCCTCGTGAGCGGCGGCGGCAAAATCATAAGCTAACCAAAGAATCTCGGCGTTAACTCCAGGATGGTTTTCTTTAAATTTTTTTACAATCCTGTCGATCGTCATAACTTTTTCTTTTTCTCACTTTTTGCTATAATTTATTATATCATAATGACTAAAAATAAAATAAGTCAATGAGAGGAAAAAATAATCTTTTTTTTAAAAAAATTGGACCAATAGCTTTAATGCTGGTTACTTTTTTATTAGGAGCAACCGGTGTTTTGGCGGTCACTAATATTGAAACGGGGATTAGTCAGGTTGATCAGAGCATTGCCTTGTCTGCCACCTCGCCAATTGTTATTGTTTTACGAATAATTCAAGTGGCTTTGGGCCTCTTGGGAATTATTGCCGTGTCTTTAATAATTTATGCTGGCTTTCTCTGGATGACCTCTGCTGGCAGCGAGGACAAGATTACCCAAGCCAAGAAAATTTTAAAACAAACCGTTGTCGGCCTATTAATTATTCTTTCTTCTTGGGGGATCACTTATTTTGTTTTAGAGAAACTGTTGGAAACGACGGGTGGGACTCCTGGTTCAGAGTCAAGCCTGGGTCGCAATACGGCTGGTTTTGGTTTGAGTGCTCTGGGGTCTTGTTCACTAGAAGCGGTTTTTCCGGAGCCCGATAGTAAAAATAATGCCCGCAATACAGCGATTTTAATTACGGTCAAAGAACCGATAAATTTAGAGACCGTTTGCTATAACAGTAATAATGAGGCCTGCGCTTGTGATAATACACCGAGTTGCAATAAGCTTAATTTCCGTAATATTCAAATCTTTAATACCGCCGCCGGCAATGCCTGTGTTAGTAATGATTGTGTGGGCAATGTTAATCAGGTGGAAGTGTCGGTTCCTCAAGATGGAAAAACTTTAGTTTTACGGCCGCTTAGTCCTTTAGGCAGTGCCGATGGTTATACGGAGTATAGTGTTCGCCTAAACTCGGCTCTTGAGAAAAAATTAACTAAAGACTCGTTGTTTGCTTCTTGCGCTAGTGATTATTTTGAGTGGACTTTTGAAGTTAGTAATAAATTAGATTTAACCCCACCGCAAGTTAAAGCGGGGGGTAATTTTCCGCCGGCCGATTCGGCTGCGGACTTATTTACGGTGACCACGGGGGCGAAGATGGCTCAGGCGAAGATAACGGTTGATTCTTGCCCGCGCCCTTATCAGATTGCTACCGGAAGTATTAGCCCTCGCGGGGCCGCCGCCGCCGCTACTCTAGCGGTTGATCCCAGTTATTCGGGGGTGATTACCGATTTTATTGCCCAAATAAAAGAAGGGCAAATGCAGCTTTTCAGTGGTAATGCCGCTTTAGGCACCAGCCCAATAGTGGATAATAAGGCGACTTTTGCCGGCTACTTTGTTATTACTCCAGAGTCAATAGTTGAGGGCAATTCTTGGTCTCTGAGAGTTTCTCCGGTTCGAGCGGCCGACTCTGTTACGGTTGCTAATAAAACTTATATTTTTGTTGACAGTAAATCTGGCGCCGGGAATGAAATTGTTTTGCCGGAAATCTGTGCTCCGGTGGCGACCGCGGAAAAAATAGCGCTCACTTTAAGTGGCAATGAAAATGTGAATGTTTCCAGTTTAGGAAATGAAATCACCTTATTTTCCAAGGAACCGGGAGCAGCGGGGAATAATTTACTCTTAGCCACCAATAGCGATGCTTTAAGATTAAGTCCTTTTAGCGGTGGCCTCGATAAAAATGAACTCTATACGATTAGGGGGCTAAAGGACCAGCCCATGAATACTGTTATCCGGGTGGACTTTAATGAACCGGTGAATCCAATGGTTCTTTCTGGGCAAGCTGACGAGGTCGCGCCTTTTGTCCGTCTGGTAAATAGCGATCCCCAAGCCAGACCAGCCGGTCATAATTGTGGCGCGCCGAAAGATTGCTTGTCTTATAATTGCCAAGCCTCTCTTTGTGTGGGCAACTATATTAGTGGCGATTTTTCTTTAACTAACAATTATCAATCTTTAGAATTTGTTTCCGATCGAGAGTGTGGCGTTAATAGTTGTGGTGAAAAAATTTATTGTCTGCCGGCTAACAGCCACTTAGCTCTGCAGATTGAGGCGGCTAATTTAAAAAAATGTCAGTCCCATTCTGATTGCCAAATCCTCGCGCCTTATTCCGAGTGTCAAGCGCCGGAAAATGTTTGTCGCAATAATACGACCGCGACTAACTATCCGCAAGCCGACCCTCTGAATTTAGATGGCGTGGTTGATTTAGCTTTTAATTCTTTCGACGGTAATCGTGACGGCCGTGCCGATGGGCGTCCACAAGGGGTTTATAATTATTTTGTTGATGGAGAAAGTGATTTTTCTAAACGTGATGGCTACGAATTCTCCTTCTTTATTAACGGGGAAATTAATTTAGTTCCGCCAAAAATATCCTTAGCCTCCCCCCGTTTAGCGGAGTCTGGTGTTTTAGCGACCCGTCCAGTGGTGATTGATTTTAATGATTTGATGATGGCCCGAACTTTAGCTACTGGCGCGGTGACTTTAGATAATGGTTTGGCGGAGACGGAGCATAAATTGATTAATTTAAGAAGCTCAGTAAACCAACCATTAGGCTACTGGCTTAAAAACGAAAACAAAGAGCTGGGCAATCCTGATGGGCAGCCTGATTATACCTCTTTAAGAATTGAGCATACCGATTTTTTTGAATCAATTACTTACATTACACAAATTGGCTCGGGCGTAAAAAATATTTACCAAAATTGTTTTAAGCCCAGTATCGGGCCAGCTTGCCTAAGCTTAAGTGAAGATAATCCTTCTTGTTGCTTTGGTAGTGAAACTAATATTTTAGATGCTGCGGGCAACTGTGTCCGTTAATTATTTTTTTATGCGCCACTTCGGAAAAAAAATCTTGATACTAATCACTTTAATTATTTTGTCTGGTGGTTTAGCGGCCACGGCTTCGGCCACTCTTAATGTTGGTTTAGAAGAAGTGGGGAGTACGATTGCTTTAAGTAATCAAGGACCAATTGAAATCGCTACGAAAGTAATTAATATTTTTCTCGGCCTCTTAGGAATTATTGCCGTTTCTTTAATAATTTATGCGGGCTTTCTCTGGATGACGGCTGGCGGCAGTGAAGACAAGATTGCTCAAGCTAAGAAAATTTTAAAAAACTCAGCGATTGGTTTATTAATAATTTTATCTTCTTGGGGAATCGCCTATTTTGTTCTTAGTCGTCTGACGGGCGATGTCTTTAATGGCGGCTCCGGTGCTGATGGCTGCTCTAATGGTAGTGTTGTTTCTTGTGGTTGTGGCGGCGAACAGATTTGTAGCAATGGTGTTTGGGGTCCTTGTTTAGGCTCTTTCTGTGATCCGGGCAGTAGCAGTGATCCAGTTTCCTGTGATGGGAAGGCAGAAGTAAGTGGTTGCCAAGCCGATAGCAACATCTGTGGTCTCGATTATTTATGCGATGATGCCACTTGCGAATGTAAGCCCCGTTCGGGTTGGGGAGAGGCCTGTAATAGTGATAAAAGTGGCAGCGGCCGCTGCGAAGCTAATGATAGTTTATGCGGCCCCTATTTAAAGTGTAATAATGAGTCCTGTCTTTGCGAAGGGCCCCCGGTAATTACGGCCATTAGTCCCGTCGGTGGCTTTTGTAGCAACGATCAAGATCGGGGCTGTAATTATGATTCTGATTGTCTCTCTGGCGGTAACTGTGACCAAGTTTCACCTAATGGCGCCGCCAATAATTTTTTAACTCTTTACGGTTATAACTTTGGTTCACTCGTTGATATTTCCCAAACAGCTTTAACACAGATTAATTTTGAGTCTGGCAGTGTGGGCGGCATACCAGCTTCTTGGGCTGTGAGGACGCAGCAAAAATCTCAGGCAGGAATAAGTCAGGAAGCCGCTCGCTCGGGCACTAAGAGTCTTAAAATTGGGCAAGCCGCTAATCTCCCTTATCCTGGAGTTTGTAATCGTCAGGTCTGTACCGATTTAAATAGTTGTACTTGGAATGAGTTTAATCGGACTTGTACTTTTAACCAGGCCGATGAAAAAAATAGTCAAGCCCCGTCAGTTTATCGGGAGGGCGAGTCTTTATTTTGGGGCAACACCAATAGGGTTATGTGGGCCGAAGCGACTTACGACCTGGCTCCCCTAGATTTGCGCCTTGGCGACACCTACACTATTCAATTTTATTATCAAGGGAAAAATGATGCGGCTATTAACCTAACTATTACGCCTAACCCTGGTTGGAATAGTCAATGCCTTGGTTATGATGTCCCCGGCACTTTGAAATCTGGTTATGTTTGGGATGGCGGGAAGGTTACCCCCTCGGTCAGTGGTGGAGAAGATCCTTGTCTCTCAGATTACGGTCAGACTTGCGCCGATCAGCCTAATAATTGCTGCTTTAATGCGCCGGCGCAAAAAAAATGTTATCAATCTTTAAATTTACCGGCCATTCCTTCTGGAGAAACGGCTGACTGGACTCTCTATTCTTATACTTTTCAATACACCCCCGAGATGGCGTCGTGGGTAAATAGTAGTGGTAATAAAATTCTTAAACTTGCTTTCAGTATTGGTTATAATCGCACCAGTGCGGTCGGAACGAATTTTTATATTGATGATTTTTTGGTCCTTAAAAATTTAACTAACGGTCGCGTCTCTTTTTTAGGGGCCGATCCTAGCCAAACTCAAGCGGCCAACTTCCCTAATTCTTTAAATCCCAACTGTGTTAGCTATTGGACGGACCGGCAGATAACCGTTGCGGTTCCCTCCGGGGCGATGTCAGGACCAATAATGATTGAACGTGAAGGCCTCGGGGAAAATAATTCTGATACGACTAATGATAATATTGGCCCCAAAATACCGGACTTTGTTCGCAATAATGTTTATCGTCCGGGCCTTTGTCAAATTAGCCCCGAAGCGGGTCAGTTAGGCGATCGCGTTTCTTATCAAGGAATTAACTTAAGAGATGCGGTTGCTTATTTTGGTAAGTATAATAATGCCTACCAGGGAATTAATTCTTCTTTTGCCGTTGATAATTTATCCGGACAGGCTCTCGCTCCAAATATTAATTCTGGCCAGACCACGACTTTTGTGGAGCGGACTTTAGCTGGCATTAATCAAAAAAGCAATGCTTTAAAATTTATTAAAAACAAGGATCCGGAAGCGGGGCCTTATATTTCTGGTTTTTCGCCCGTCTCTGGTCCGGCCGGCCAATACTTAACGATTACCGGCGGTGGCTTTGGTAATCTTCGTGGCAGCCGTCAGGTTTTTATTGGTAATCAAGAAGCGTCTTACGAATTTCCGGAAGTTTGTACGAGTGCCGTTTGGAGCGATAGTCAGATAGTTGTAAAAATCCCTGAAGGTTTAAGCTCTGGCTATCATCAAATTAGAATTAATTTAGGCAACGCGGTGATTAACTCGGATTTACTGGCGCCTAATAATGCTTTTCGTTTTGATTCGAACGAGTCTTTAAAAACTAGTCTTTGTAAAATTAGCCCGGAGCGCGGCCAAGTTGGCGATACGGTTTCTTTGTGGGGGGAATATTTTGGATTGGCGGGAAGCCAGGCAACTGTGGTCTTTAATCGCGGCGTCAATACTTCGGCGCCGGTTCAGAAAGAAAATCGAGCCGATAAAATTGTTACGACGGTGCCGATTAGCGCCAATGGCACGCCGGCAATTACCGGTCCCGTTCGCGTTTTAAAAAATAGTGAGTGGGGAAATGAACTTAATTTTATTGTTGGTCAATGTACGGCTAATGATGAATGTGGCGCGGCGACCCCTGTTTGTTGCCCGACCGGAACTTATAAATCCGGTTCTTGTGAAACAGATTTATTATCTTGTTATTTCCAAGTCCCTAATTCCGTTTACGAAACCCGTTTTGACACCTCTTCTTCAGGGACTGGTACGGAAACTGATTATGCGGATTGTCAGGGCTTAGCTTCGGCTTTTGGTACTTGTCAGACCGGACAGCTCTGTCCTAATTCTCCAGGGAAGTGCTCTCCTTTTGATGGCTCAATTCCTAAAATTGGAAAAATTTGTGGCGCGGATTTAAAGCCTTGCGGCGCCCTTACCTATTGTCAGGGCAATGATTGTTTATATAACCAGGTCACCGACACTTGTCGCGCCAATAGTTGTTTATTAGAACAAAGCTTCACTTATTATCTAGGTGATAAAGAGTATAGCGGCCTGACTTCTTGTCGTCCTTATACTGGGCCCGATGGCCAAACCGCTCTAGTCAAACATTTAAAGGTGGAAACTTCTTGTCCCGATGGCTGGCAAGCTGCTGGTCAAGGCTATTGCGTTGGTAATGCACCGACCCCTTGTGACACCTGCGAGGTCGGATTTAAGTGCGTGGCCGATAATTACCAAAGTGGTGATATTGGCGTTTGTGAGTCGGCTAAAATTTGTAGCAGTTCAGGGGCCTATTGTGGCTTTAATGCTCAGCAGCCTGGACAGTTGGCCTGTTTAATTCCGTCTGAATCTTCTTGTGATTGTTGTTGTGAGATTGGTCAAGATGCACGAGACTGTTGCGTACCTTTAAAATGTGGCGGGACTTGTGGTAGCGACCAGAGCGCCGATGGCGTTGGCTTCGGTTTCTGTACCGGCTGTACCGCTGCTGGCAACACAGCGGCCGAGCGCGATGCCGCTTGTAATTGTTTGTCAACGAGCGGTAAATTCTGTGATATTAGTAAACCGGAAGGCATTTGTGTTGATTGTGGCGCTTTAGATGAGGCTGGCTGCTTAGAGCACAGCACTCAGTGCTGTTTTGACCAGGCAAAACAAACTTGTCAGGGCGGCGATGGAACGAAATTAGCCGATGGGCGCTGTGCTTACTATGACTGTGACGCCAATGATAAAACTATTTGTAATGAGAATCCCGCGCCGACCGGAAGATTTAAGAAATTAGATACTTGCCAGGAAACTTGCCCCGAAGATCCGAGAACGGTTTGTGATTTAGCAACCACTGAGGCCGAGTGCTCACAATATGATGCTTGTTGCTTTGACGCTAAAAACAATAAGTGTACCAATGGTACGGATAAAATTATCGCCGCCGAAGGAATTAATTATTGCGCTTACTATAATTGCGAAGATGAAGTTAAAGAAATTGTTGATCCGGAAACCGGTGAGTCATCTTTTGAAACTAAAAAAGTTTGTGATGATAGTACGGCAGCTATTAATGGCGAATATTTAGGTTTGCCCGAGTGTCGCGCCCAGTGTGCTAAGGGGCCCAATCAACCCGGTAATTCTTGCCACTCCGATCTATTAACAGCTTGCGATACTAGTATTTGTCAGTCGCCCTATGAATGTTTGGGGACGGAAGAGTGTGGTTTCTGCTGCTGTACGCCTGGAGATAAGCTCAATGAGAACCTGGTTTGTGTGGCTGATAAAGGTAATTGTACCGGCGGTGATCGTGGCCTCTTTTGTGGTTGCACCAAGGATGAGGAGTGTGGCGGCGATGTTGGTTGCGGTAATGATACTTGTTGTCATGCTCGTCCGCAAGTGATTAATGTTTTACCGAAAAACGATCAGGCGAATGTTTGTCGCAATGCGCAAATTAAAATAGAGTTCAATGAGATGATGCAGATTGGCACTTTAGCTAATAATATTTTATTAGTTGAAGAGAGAGATTACGCTGATGGTGCCTGTCCGTCGGGAACACTAATTGCCGATGGTGGCCCCGATGAGCGCTCATTTTTTGTCAGATTAATTGCCCGGGTGAAAAATTGGTTTAATTCGTCGCCATCAGCTTTGGCAGCCCTGCCAGCTTCGGGGAAATTATATTGCGCTAAACCGGTAGAACTAGTTTATAATCCCTCCTTCTATAATAATCAGCCGGCCACGACGGTTTTCTTACGCCCTCAGGAATTGTTAGCGGCTAATGCCCGTTACTTTGTCCTAGTTAAAGGAGATGAGAGTGCTGACAGCAATAGTGGCGTCTTAAATATTTATGGGGTGGGGATGAAGACTGGTCGGGCAGCAACTTTTAATATTCGTGATTTCAATAATGTTTACGTAACGAGTTTTGAGACCTTAGATGACAAGTCTCAACAGAACGGTTTGTGTGAAATTGACTCCGTAAAATTAGATCCGACTAATATTCTCTTAAATAATCCCGATAATAATACTACCGATGATAATCCTAGCGATGCTAAATTTGATACTGTGAATGATAATGATCGAGCTTTTTATGCTAACGCTTATAGTAAAGATGGTCAGATAATTCAGCCAGTCATCGGTTATTATTGGAATTGGCGTTGGTCTTTAGATAATCGGTCGGTGGTGGAGACAGTACCTTTAAGTGGACTTTTGGCTGATCGTCAGGTGGTGCGTAGTTTAGCGGGGGTTACTGATAATAGCACCAAGATTAAAGTCCTGGTTGATATGGATGGCGCGACTGACAATATTTCTTTTGTCGGTAATGGTTACGAAGCAAAGGCTGACATTCAGGTTTTCCTTTGCGCTAACCCTTGGCCGCCAGTTAGAAATGGTTTATGGCAGCCGTGGTACGATAGTTGCCGTGATCGTGATGGCCGGGCTATTGCTGGTTGTCTAGATTATAATTATAAATTTTATTATTGCCGTGACGCCGGTGAGCCGGGGACGGCCGATGATTTGCCGTTAGTGATTGACCCCGCGCTCATTTTAGGCAGCTCTGGTAGCTTGGTTTGTAGCACTGATAACAGTCCTTGTTCTTCAGCTGGAGCCGCCTGTGGCAGCAGCGGAACTTGTATTTGGAGTATCTTAAAAGAATCTTATTTCTTTCGGGAAACAATTCCTTTAGCGGGAGAAATTTGGGAAATTAAAAGCACTGGTCAGGGCGGAGAATTACGCTTAAGTTGGAGCAGTCCTCTGAGCTTGGATGTCCCAATTGTTGCTTTTAAGCTATACTATGGCTTAGCAGGTAGCAATAAACAGTCATTTATAAAAACCGTTCCCTTAGGAGCAGCCGCTTGCTCAATCGTGGACCAAAAGCAATATTGCTCTCATGTGGTTAGCGGTTTGATAGATGGGGAGAAGTATATTTTTAGAATGACGGCACTCACTGAGAATCAAGCGGAAAGCCCACTTTCTGGAGCGCGCGAAGCTTTCCCTACTGATACCACCCCACCCGCTATTCCGCAGGGGCTAAAGGCAGAATTAAATGAAAATCAGTTAACCTTATCTTGGTTAGCTAATCGTGACGACACTCAGTATTACCGACTCTTTCATGGAATTTTCCCTGGAAAACGGGCGGCTGAATCTTTTGATTCCCAGAATAAAGCCACCAGAATTACTTTAGAAACAAATAATTTTCAGGCAGGAGAACATTACTTTTATTTGGTTGCCGTTGATAATTCCGGCAATATCAGTCTTAGTTCTTCAGAAATTAAAGTTACTATTCCTTAGTTTTTTATTATTTTTTTAATATTTCACTCACATGTTTGCTTTAATTCGTCGTTTTAAACGACCCCTAATTATCTCCGGTCTCCTCCTGTTTGCGGTGGCTATTATTGGCCTGACTCCGCCAGGACAAGCGGCCGAATCCGATGCTATCGCTGTGCGGGTGCTGCCTAATTTGGAACATGACAGTATTGAGGTTTGGTATAAAAAACAAGGCTATCAAGGTTCGCCGCAAAGTTTGACAGTTGATGGTTATGAGGCGATTCGTGATGGACGCACAGTATTTGTTAACGCTGCTAATGTTGATAGTAATAAAAAAATCTATACTAACGTCTATCTCATTTCCTACAACCAAGAGTCGCAAGATCAGACTCAAGATATTTTAGGACAATTAATTTCTCACTGGAAATTTAACAGCAACCTCCCCCAAAAAGGAGCCTGCTCAATCGCTTCTTTGACTTGCTCTAAACCTGATGATTGTCCGAGTGGTTTTATTTGTGCCAATGATCCGAACCAGGCTAATTATGGTAAGTGTGCTTTAAGTCAGCCTACCGAATGTTTGATTGATAGTGATTGCCCCTTAAACTCTCATTGTAATAGTTTAAAGGCGGGCTTAATCCGAGATATTAATCGTTTAGGGAAGTTAAGTCAGATTGAAGAAAAATTAGAAGCTTATAAAAAAGTTGAGGGCTCTTATCCTGACTTAAGTGAAGGCTCATATTTGCCGGGGGCAACCATTTCGGTCTGGCCGAGCTGGACTGATAATTTTCGGGAGCCCTTAGGTTTGAACACTTTAGTTGTTGACCCTGTTAATTCTTTAGGCAGCTGCCCGGGGTTTGAGCCCGGAACTTGTTGGAATCCCCAAACAAAAAGATTTTTTGATTCTCAATTAACACTTCCTGCTGGTAGTTACGCCATGATTTATCGAGCTTTGCCGGGAGGCGTTTCCTATAATCTCTGTGCCACTTTTGAAACCCCGTCCCTAGGTTATGATACTGCTAGCACTCTTTTAACTTCTCTAAATTGCGCGAGCAAAGGTGGTTATCAAGGTGGCGTCGTTAACCAGCCCCCAACTTTGATCAGTTCATTTTTAAAGGGCGAAGCAAATAAAGAATTTAATGGCTATCTGAAAGTTGGCGACCCGGAAGGTGATATCGTTTCTTGGCGTTTAGCTCCGGCGGGAAACTTTTCTTCTTGGGGCGCGATTCCGATTTTAGAAGCCACCGGCGACCCCTCTCAAAAAAAGGTTTATGCCTCTTCGGCGGGGAGTCAAGGCGCCTACCCGATGATTCTCACCCTTACCGATGGCCGCGGGGCTATTAGCACGACGCCGATAAATTTGGAAATTTTTGATATTTTAAAAATAGCGATTGAGGCCGAAAATGTCAGTTACAATTCTTTTCAAGGCGGATCTTTACGCTACAATTTCTTTATTAACAGTAGTGATCCTCGGGTTAATTTTCAATTAAGCTCGCCTAACGCGGCCTTAAATGCTGGCTTAACCCAAGCGGTGTCAACGGCAAAAATTATCAATGTCACTTCTAATCGAAAACAAATTTCTTTAGAGATCCCTTTAGCCCAGTCTTTAAGCGGCCAATATGAGGTACGAATTTCCGCCAGTGATAGTTCTGGTGCTGACGCCAAGACCGTAATTTTTGATTTTATTCGCGACTCTCTCGCTCTCAATTTTTCTTGTGATAACCAGGCTCGTCTCGGCAAGGGCTATCAAATTGATGGCACTGCTTGTCTGCTGGGGCCCTTAAGTCAAGGGGTGCGCACTATCAATTATCAAGTCGCTAGTAATCCTTTTGGCTTTGTTATTAGAAACTCAGGGGGCAATGCTTTTCTGGAGGCCTATCGAGTAACCAGTGGCAATACTTCTGCCCCCAACGCTCCCACCACCACGCTTCTCACTCTTAGAGCTAATGATAATTTTGGTGAGTCGGCAGAAAAAAAATTAGCCTTACGCATTAATACTTATTGTGGTGATGGCATTAGGCAGCAACCAAATACCGAGTTCACCGGTGGGCCGCAAAACAATGGCATTGAACAGTGCGACGGTTTAGACGGCTTAGTTCCTCAAGGGGAAATTAGTAATTCCTCTAATCTGCAATATGCTTGCACTACTCCCCTGGGAGTAAATACCCCTTTTCCAATTAATAGTAATGAACACTGCGCTTTTAAAGCCCCACAAGATGGCGGCGGCTACTGTGGTGATGGCTTTTGCCAGGTATCTAGTGGCGGCATTTTAAGAGAAAATTGTAGTAACTGTCCCAAAGATTGTGGCGCTTGTGAATGTTTGCCTCAATGTTCAGGAAGAGAATGTGGCAGTGACGGCTGTAGCACCAACCCCAATGCTTGTGGCACCTGCGCTTCCGGGAAAACCTGTAATAATGGTATCTGTGAAGAGCTAGTCTGCGTTCCTAACTGCAGTGGCCGAAATTGTGGCGCTGACGGTTGTGGTGGTGTCTGTGGTACCTGTGCYWCTGGSGAGACTTGTAACGCCGGACTTTGTGAAAAAGATGCCTGTATTCCGGACTGTTCCGGTAAAACCTGTGGTCCTGATAAATGTGGCGGTACTTGTGGYACCTGCGCTYCCGGGGAAACYTGYAATAATGGTATCTGTGAAGAGCTAGTCTGCGYTCCTAACTGCAGTGGCCGAAATTGTGGCGCTGACGGTTGTGGTGGTGTCTGTGGTACCTGTGCTTCTGGGGAGACYTGTAACGCCGGACTTTGTGAAAAAACTTGTAGTTGTGATGGGAAAACCTGCGGCGCTGATAGTTGTGGCAACCCCGGTGTTTGTGGCACCTGCCCTTTAGGCCAAGATTGTCTTAATGGCACTTGTAAAGAGCCTATTTGTATCCCCAGCTGCCTTCAAAAAAATTGCGGCGATGATGGCTGTGGTAAAACCTGTGGTACCTGCCCTTCTGGCCAATACTGTTCAAAAGGTCTTTGTAGCGGAGAAATTATCTGCATTTCTAATTGTGATGGCAAAACCTGTGGCACTGATAATTGCGGGACTCCTGATAAATGTGGCGTTTGCGGCGCCGGACAAAAATGTGTAAATAATAAATGTGAAGCGGATTGCCAACCAAAATGTGGTATTAATGTTTGTGGCGATGATGGCTGTGGTGGTACTTGCGGTACTTGTAATTCCGGTGAAACTTGTATAGCGGGTACCTGTTGTACTTTAACGGCCACAACCGGTACTTGCGGCGATCGAGATACTTATGTTTATTTTAATGGGGCTTTTGTTAGTAGTGTAGCAGGAGAATCGCCATTGCTAACAAACACGGTCGCACTCCGCCCCGGTAAAAATTATTTTCAGATTAAAGTTTATGATCATGGGCACCTTGCAGTATGGCCTTTTGCAAATGGGAATGATTTTTCTTTATCAGCATCCTTAAGCTTCTCCGGCTGCCGGACGGCGGCTGGTAAGCTACCTACTTATTCTGTTAACACGGGCAGTCTCTCTTCTTGGCGCTGTACCGCTAATGGCGGCAGTTCTTGGAATAGCAGCGCGGATACATCTTATTACAATTCTTGGGTAAATGGTTTAGAGACTGCCCGCACATCTCCGGAGCCTAATAACAATGATAGTTTTTGCAGTGGAAATAAGGCTTACCAACAAAGCTATCGTCAAATTTGGGCTAAAAATGCTAGTACCGATAAAACAAAAGATAAAACAATTTATTGCATTCATTATTTCGATTTAGCTGAGATTATTAGACAAAAAAAGGCCACGATGACTTGGTGTGGCAATGGCACTTGTGATTCTGGAGAAACTTACTCTAGCTGTCCGTCTGACTGCAAGCAGTCAACAATTCCTCTGCCTAAGCTTCCTGGTGAGCCTTGTGGCGATTGCCAGCCAGGGAAACTTTGCACCCCTTGTCTGGATCTAGAATAATAAAAACAAAAATATATGAGTATAACAAAAACCAAAATTAAAAAGGTAATAATCGTTTCTCTCGCAGTTTTTATTCTAATTGCCACCGCTCTTGCTTGGCTCTGGTTGGAAAAAGGGGGTGACGCCCCTCTACCGGTTGAAGAAAGTCGGCAAACCCGCCTAATGGAAGAAGAGGAAAAAATGAGATATCAGATTAATCCCGATCTTGAAGTGGAGGTTGTTAATGAGAGTGAGGGTAATTTTATTTATAAAATAAAAGAATAGTAATCATATGTTTAATGATTTAAAAACTAATGATGGCACTGGTAATAATCCAGAAGTTGATGACATCTTCTCTGACACCGATAAAGTCATTACTCCTCCCCCTGTAGCCGAGGGGCATAATCCTAGCCAGCAATTTTCCGGCTATTATGCTAATCAAACCGCTACCCCGGAGGCCAGCGCGACTGAGCAAAAAATTGAAGCTCAGTTAGCAGATTTAAATAATTTTTCCGCTCAGGCGAGTGGCCAGGGACCGAAAAAAAATCTTAAATTAATTGGTGGAATAGCTGCGTTTATTTTGCTAATAGTTTTGGGGTATTTAGTTTACAATCAGTTAATTGCCAACAAATCAGAGCCAATTGTAGCGGAGCCCATTGATAATGCGTTAGAAAATGAAGAGATACCGGTAATTACTCCTGACCTGGAAAATAATGTCGAGAGCTTCGAGGAGGAATACTTACCAGAAGACAATATCCCGCTAGTTAATCCGCCGGTAAGTGAGGAGGCGGGTTTTATCCCCTCGGTGCCACTAGGAACAACTACGCCGCCGGTAGCCAACATGGATAGTGATGGTGATGGGTTATCTGATCAGCAAGAAATAATTTTAGGGGCTAATCCTTTGCGGGCCGATAGTGATGATGATGGCCTGACCGATTATGAAGAAGTTAATATTTATTTAACTAGCCCTTTAAACCCGGATAGTGATGGTGATGGTCTCTCAGACTACGAGGAAATAAAAATTTATAAAACTGACCCTTTAAATTCCGATAGTGATAACGACGGTTATAGTGATAAAACCGAAATTGACACCGGTTATAACCCCAATGGTCCAGGCAAATTATCAGAATAATTATGTTTAAAAACTCTAACAAAAAAACTAAGGAGAAGGTTGGTGGCCATAAAAATGGTGGGGCTGCTGAGGACAAGACGGATAAAGAAATCAATGAGAATCTAGTTACTCATAAGATGCCGGCCTGGGGACGTTTCTCTGGCCAGACCTATTCTTCTTATAGTGAAAAAATTGAAGCCAAATCAGCAGTAACGGGGCAGTCTAAAAAAACTGGTGCCGTGTTAATGGTGATTGGTATTTTGGTTTTAGTCGCCGCCCTCGGGGCTGGTTACTGGTTTATAATTAAACCGATTTTAGAAAAACCGGCCGCCACTCCTAAGTCAGTCGAGAATGCTTATCAAGCTCCAGTTAATCAAGAACCAGCTACTGACCTCATTGAACTGGCAGACACAGAGATGGCCACCACTAGTCCGATTAACGATGAGTTGGCTTCCAGCACTGAGCTTGTAGCCACTTCGACGGCTACCTCTACTGAAGAAATTATTTCCGAAGATATGCCGGTAGTTACCCCACCTTTGGTAGAATCGCCAGATACTGATAATGATGGTTTAACTGATGCTGAGGAGCGCGTAGCGGGAACAGATCCGGAAAATGCCGATACCGACAATGATGGTTATTCCGATTTACAAGAATTGTTATCTGGCTATGACCCCCTAGTGCCCAATGAAAAGTTAGGGGCTAGCTCTGCTTTGCGGGCCAATAATCTAGATGGTCAGGCACGTATTTTATACCCAGCGGACTGGAGTTTGGTGGAAAGCCCTTCTACTAACACAGTGGTTTTTTCTGATAGCGATCAAGCTTTTATTCAAGTTACCTATCAGAGTAATGACAGCGCCTTAAGTGCCGGTGCCTGGTTGGCTAACGAAATGCCGGGAGCAATTGCTAAAGAATTTATCTCTGGCGAAGGCTGGACCGGTTTTGTTTTAGATGACGGTCTAAGTGCTTATGTCTTTAGTGAGGATGATAAACGGGTTTACACGATTACTTGCTTACCCCTGGCCCCCAACACCGACAGCCCGGCCGTCTTTAATTTAATGTTAAAAATCCTCCTCGTTTTCTAGCTGCTTAAAAAATAGTTTGAAAAAGAAAAAAAAAGACCGCTGTCGCGGTCTTTTTTGGTAGCGTTGTTTTATTTTTTGAGAACTAAATCAATTAAACCATATTTTTTCGCTTCTTCAGCGCTCATCCATTTATCACGATCGGAGTCTTTTTCTACTTCTTCTTTTTTGCGTCCACTGTGCTTAGCTAGTAATTGGTTGAGCTTATCTTTGATCTTAAGGATATGTTCAGCGTGAATTTTAATATCGGACGCTTGCCCCTCGGTGCCTCCCATTACCTGGTGAATCATAATTTCACTATTAGGCAGAGCCATTCTTTTTCCGGGTGCCCCCGCGGCTAAAAGTACGGACGCCATTGAAGCGGCCATCCCTACACAAATAGTAGAAATTGGGGCTTTAATGTATTGCATCGTATCATAAATAGCTAGTCCTGATGATACTGAACCGCCGGGGGAGTTAATATAAAATTTAATATCTTTATCTTTATCCTCGGCGTCTAGAAACAAAAGCTGGGCAATGACATTGTTGGCCACATGGTCATCAATAGCCTCACCTAAAAAAATAATTCGGTCTTTGAGCAGACGGGAATAGATATCGTAGGCACGTTCAGCGTGCCCTTCTTTTTCAATTACTGTCGGTATTAGAGCCATATTTTTAAAAAAATTAGAATATTTCAGGCTTAGTATAAAAGATTATGCTTATTTTGTAAAGAATAACCCTAAAAAAGATTGATTTTTTAATGATTTTAGTTTAAGCTGAAAAAAGAAAACAGGACTGATTACCCGTTTTGCTTTTTTAATTATTAAATTACTATGAAAACGCAGACAAACAAGTGGCTTTCTTCAAAAAAGAATAAGCTCTACCTATCTTTAGTTTTAGTTTTGATTTTTGTGGCTACTTCTTTTTTAGCAGTTGCTGGTGGTTACTACAATCGCTTTAGTAATTACCTGGCCGAAAAAACTAATGACACCGTCGTTTTGCCGAAAGGACCGGAGCTGCCATTTGTTTTAGGTTTAGATTTACAGGGCGGGACACAGCTAACCTATGAGGCTGATGTTTCCAAAATTCCTGAGGCGGAGAGATCGTCTTCTTTAGAGGGCATTCGCGATATTATTGAACGCCGGGTTAATTCTACTGGCGTCGCCGAACCGATTATTCAAGTTAATCGCAGCATGGCTGGCGATTACCGGGTGATCGTGGAATTAGCAGGCGTGAAAGAAGCTGATGAGGCGATTAGAATGATCGGGGAAACGCCACTTTTAGAATTTCAAGAATTAAGTGAGGCCCCGGTAGAAGGAGCTCAAGAAATTCAAATTAATGAGGACGGCGAAGCCGAGCTGGTTCTTGATGGCGCCGGCAGTGCTGCCGCCGAACCGGAATTAGTAAATACCGAGCTAAGTGGCCGTAATTTGAAAAATGCTTCACTGCGTTTTGATCCTAATGATGGCACTCCTATGGTCGCCCTGGAGTTTGATGAAGAGGGCGCAAAAATGTTTGAGGAAATTACCGAACGCAATATTGGTAAAACCGTAGCCATTGTTTTAGACGGCTATGTCATCTCCGCACCAGTGGTTAACGAAAAAATCCCTAACGGGGAAGCGGTTATCTCTGGTAGTTTTAGTGTTGAAGAGGCTAAGCTGCTAGTTCGAAGGCTAAACACTGGCGCTTTACCAGTGCCAATTACTCTTATCGGCCAGCAAACCGTGGAAGCTAGTCTTGGGCAAGAATCCATTAGTAACAGTTTGGTTGCCGGATTAATTGGTTTTTTGCTGATTGCAATTTTCATGATTCTTTATTATCGCTATCCAGGCTTCTTATCGGTAGTCAGTTTAATAATTTATGTGTTGGCGGTGTTAGCGATTTTTAAGATGATGCCTTGGTGGTTGATTGCCCTCTATTTGTTGGCACTTTTCTCTCTGTTCGCGATTACCCTTAAAGATTTAAAAATCTTTGATGGCCCCTTATCAGTAATTATGTTTGTGGTTATCGGTGTTTTCTTGATTTATTATGCACAAACCCCAGTTACTTTAACTTTGGCAGGAATTGCTGGGTTTATTCTCTCTATTGGCATGGCCGTTGATGCTAACGTTTTAATTTTTGAACGTTTGCGCGAAGAGCTCCGGCTCGGCAAACCGCTCAAGATCGCTATTGATGATGCTTTTCGTCGGGCTTGGCCTTCAATTCGTGATGGCAACTTAACGACTATTTTAATTTGTTTCGTCTTAATGAGTTTTGGCACCGGTCTGGTTAAGGGTTTTGGAGCCACGCTATTTTTAGGGGTAGGGATTTCAATGCTCAGCAATATTGTTATTACCAGCATTTTAATGAAATGGACCGCTGGTAAGTGGCTAGAACGTAATCCCTGGCTTTTAGGAGCTAAGAAAAGCCCGGAGGGGCAGGAGGACTAATAAGTTATCAGTAACCTATAATACTATATGAGAAATTATAAAATTATAAAGAATAGTAAAATCTGGTTGTCGTTATCTACTATTTTAGTGACCCTGTCCGTTATTGCTCTCTTTCTTTGGGGGCTAAAACCAGGCTTAGATTTTACTGGTGGCAGTTTATTGGAGGTGAAATTTGCTGGGGCCCAACCGACGGTCGTCGAAATTAATGAAGTTTTTGCTCAGACCGACTTTGGTAACCTAGTAATTCAGCCGACTGGTAGCAATACCATTATTTTACGTTTTCAAGAAACTTCTCTAGAAAAGCATGACCAAGCAATTACCGCCCTTGAAAGTTTGGAGCAAGCCGAGGCAGGTTTAACAGAAATTCGCTTTGAATCGATTGGCTCCTCGGTTGGGGCCGAACTTAGAAGTCGAGCTTTTTGGTTAGTTTTCTTTGCCCTCTTAATTATTATTATCTACATCACTTTTGCTTTTAGGGCGGTGTCTAAGCCGGTGCCATCTTGGAAGTATGGTTTGATTTCTATTGTTTCACTCGCTCACAACATTTTATTAACTTGTGGTGTTTTTGCTGTCCTTGGACACTTTTTAGGAACGGAGGTTAATACCACTTTTATTGTCGCTTTGCTAACCGTCCTCGGCTACAGTATTAACGATACGATTGTTGTTTTTGATCGTGTTCGGGAGAACTTGCCTAAGAGCCACTTAAGTTTTGCGGAAACCGTTAATGATAGTTTAAATCAAACTTTTGTTCGCTCGGTGAATGCGACGGCGACCACAGTATTAGCTTTGCTCTCCATCTTAATTTTTGGTGGAGGATCAATTAAAGATTTTGTTCTCGCTTTAGTGATCGGTATTTTCTGCGGTGCTTACAGCTCTTTATTTTTAGCAGCTCCGTTACTAGTGTTAACGGAAAAAAGACAAAGACGACACCGGCAAAAGAATTAATTTTAAGAATTTAATTTTTCCACAAGACCCCGATTGGGGTCTTGTTTTTGTGTTATAATTAAAAGATGAAAAATAGAAACCAGCACCCTTCTTTCAGTTGGGGCAACCTCATTGATGCTTGGGGTTTATTTTTATTAGCGCTAGTGCCGTTAGTCTTTAACTTTTTAGCGATTGCCAGCTTAGATTTAATTAAGGCGATTTTTTTTCAAAACGGGGTAATAATTTTTTGTTTGCTAGTGGCTTGTCAGTTGGCCTTTTCTAAATTTAGGCCGCGCCTCGGAAAAAGTTTTTACCCTTTATTATTTAGTGGCTTATTTTTAGTCAGCGCGCTGATTTTTTCCGTTGATCCGGCTCAGTCTTGGTGGGGATCTTACGAGCGGCAGTTAGGTGGGCTAACCTACTTAGTTGGTTTATTGGGCGCCTTTTTCTTATTGATTAGTCTGGCTTTAAGTCCGGCGTCGGAGCGAAGAAGGCGCCAAAAAGCTTATCTTTTAGGGGTGGTGGTCGTGGCCAGCTTACTCTCTGTTTATGCCCTCTTTCAGCTTGCTGGTTTTGATATTGTTCGTTGGGCTGAACCCGCTTGGCAAACAAGACGAGCCTTCGCCAGTCTGGGGCAACCGACTTATTTCGCCGGTCTTCTTCTTTTAACAATTCCGGTCACTCTTACCCTAGGCTTACAAAGCTCTGCCGGGCGACGCTATTTATTTTTAATCCTCTTAGTCTTACAGTTATTAGGTTTAGTGGCCACCGGCACCCGTTCCGCCCTCTTCGCTTTGGTTGGCGCGCTCTTAATATTTTCGGCGATTAAAGTTTTTAGCTCGCCACAAAAATTAAACCGAAGTCTATTTAAAAAAATTGGTTTAGTTTTTTTAATCATCTTTCTATTGATTGGTGCCTTAGCTCTTAGTAATCCGGACCGCTGGCAAGAACTTAATAATTTGCGCTCCGGCAGCTTGGGCTTGCGCGGCGAACTTTGGCGAGAGGGGGTCGCCGCCATTAGAGAAAAGCCTTGGCTCGGTTACGGCTTAGAAAATCAGCGCGAAGCCTACATCTATCACTATGATGCCCGGCTGATGCAATATCTGCGGCCTGATGTTTCGACCGACCGGGCACATAATATAATTTTAGACACGGCTCTAAGTGCCGGAATTGTTGGTTGTTTTTTACTCTTGCTTGTTATCATTTTTCTCGTGCGGCATTGGCGTCGTTTACCTAGCCAGGAGCGACCACTAGCTTGTGGCCTTCTATTGTCCGGGCTGACTTATTTTTTATTTTTACTTTTTAATTTTTCGGTTGTTAGCACCTTTTTCTACAGCAGTTTATTATTAACGATTTATCTTTCTCTGGGTTTACCAGTCGAGCGGGAACAAAAAAAAGTTTCACGATTATGTTTTGCGCCATTGGCACTTTTAATTCCGTTCACTTTAGGTTTTGGTCTTTTTTCTGGAGCGCGTTTGCAAGCTGATTATTATTACTACGCCGCCTTCAATTCTTTGGGTCAGGGGGATTATTTTAAGGCGCTGGTTTTAGATTCTTATGTTCAAGAGAAAAAAATTGATCCGATTGGCGCTCGTTATTACCGACAGAATTTTACTTGGGGTTTAATTGATCATCTAGTTCTTTACGATTTGCCGCTAGCCGACAAGAAAGTTGTTTTAGGGCGAGTGGTTGCTAATCCGGAAAATGAAAAAACCCAAACTTTTGACAATCGTTTATTTACGGCCGCCATTTCCGGCTTTAAAGGCGAAGAAGAAAAAGCTCAAGAGGAGCTAAATAATCTTTTACTGGCGGTGCCGACTCTTCCGAAAATTTATTTGGTATTAGGTGATGTAAATTGTTACAATAAAAACTTAAGCGCCGCGACGGAAAATTGGACATTAGCCGCTCAGCTAATTCCCGAATTTGAGCCTCACTGGGGAGAAGATCAGAAGGGGCGTTTGGCGCAATATCAAAATATGTTAAGCGCTCGTCAGGAAATTCTGGCGGCGACAGAATAAAACTATGTTAATATTTGGTGCCATCTTCACTTTTATTTTTGGCCTCTTAATCGGCAGTTTTATTAACTGTTGGGCTTGGCGTCTTTATCAAGAAGAAAGTTTAATGAATCGTTCTTATTGTCCCCGGTGTCGGCACCAAATTCGGTGGTACGATAATATTCCTCTCCTTTCCTTCTTGCTGCTTAAAGGGCGCTGTCGTGATTGTAAAAAGACTATTTCTTGGCAATATCCAGCGGTTGAGTTACTAACCGCTCTCCTTTTTACTACCGCTTGGCTATTTTTTGGCGCTGACATTTGGCTTTTTCTTCAAAGTTTGTTCGTGATTACGATTTTAATCTTGGTGTTAGTTTTTGACGCCCGTTGGCTCTTAATTCCCGTTAACGTTTTGATTGGTGGCCTTATTTTTGTTTTTCTGTTCGGTTATTTAGGCTCTTCTCTAGGATTTTGGGGCTATTTCGGCGCCTTCCTGTTGAGTGCTGTAGTCGCCGCTCTTTTTTTTGCCTTGCAGTATATTTTGACCCGGGGGCGGGGCTTGGGGGAGGGCGATATTTGGCTAGGAGCATTTTTGGGGGGCGCCTTCGCTGATCTCGTCCAGCTTTTTGTTGCCTTAATATTAGCTTATTTTGTTGGCGCCTTAGTGAGTATTTTTCTATTATTGACGGGCAAAAAGAAGTGGAGTAGCCGCTTACCGCTGGGAGTTTTTTTGGTTATCGGCGCTCTGGTCGCTTGGTTTTTTGGAAAAGCGATCAGTACTTGGTATTTAGGGCTTTTATAAGCATTAGTATTGGTTGTTAAAAAAATAAAAATCTTGTATAATAACTTTAAACACTAAATATTTTAGTATTAGCCAGAAATAGTAAAATTTTTTTATTTTTAGTGTTGACTTGTTACTCTTCATAATTATGAAAGAAGAAATTATTGCCGGCCTTGATGTTGGATCAACGGCGATTCGTTTAGTTATTGGTCAAAAAATTGACACCCCGACGGGGGAAGAGCTCCAAATTATTGGCGCCGTTTCTTCGCCAACCGCTGGTGTAAATAAAGGAGTGGTAAGCAGTATTGAGGAGACCACTTCCTCTATTTCGGCTTGCTTAGAAAAGGCGGAGCGTTTAATTGGCGTTCCGATTTCTAGTGTTTGGGTGAGTATTAATGACCCGCATATTAAATGTGAGCGCAGTAAAGGTGTGGTTGCCGTCTCTAAAGGGGATGGCGAAATTAATGAGGTTGATGTTAGTCGGGCGGTAGAAGCTGCTCAGGCTTTAGCTGTGCCGGTGAATTATGAAATTTTACACGTCATTCCGATTAGCTTTACTGTTGATAGCCAAACTGATATTAAAAATCCGGTCGGGATGTCGGGTATTCGCTTAGAGGTGGAAACTCTCATTATTCAAGGACTTTCTACGCAAATTAAAAATCTTACTAAAGCGATTTATCGCACCGGTTTAGAAATAGATGAGTTAGTTTTGTCGCCTTTGGCTTCCGCCGAGGCGGTTTTAACATTAAAACAGAAAGAGTTGGGCGTGGCCTTAGTCAATATTGGTTCGTCGACAACCTCTTTAGCGGTTTACGAGGAGCGCAATCTATTACACGCCGCGATTTTGCCGATTGGCTCTGAACATATTACTGCCGACATTGCCATTGGCTTGCGCTGCCCGATTAACTTAGCTGAGCGCATTAAGCGTGAATACGGCACTTGTAACCCAGCCTTAGTTGATCGCGAGGAAGAAGTGGATGTAAGGAATTTGGTTAAAGAGGAAGATGTTAATGATGACATTGAAACAGTTTCTCGGCATTATGTGGCCGAAATAATTGAAGCGCGGGTTGAAGAAATTTTGGATAAAGTTGATAATGAGTTAAAATACATTGATCGTTCGGGAATGTTACCGGCGGGCACCGTTTTTGTTGGCTCGGGCGCCGAACTGGATGGCTTAGTGGATTTAGCTAAGAGGCGATTACGGTTACCGGCCTCTGTGGGCACACCCCGAAACTTAAATGTCGTGATTGATAAGGTAAAAAATCCAGAGTTTATGACCGCCCTGGGCTTGGTCATTTGGGGTAGTAATAATGCTACCGGGGGGCAATCTAGTGATGGTTTCCGGAAGATAAATAAATTTTTTGGCAAATTTAAGGGCT
The DNA here is from genome assembly GCA_037076615.1 of Candidatus Parcubacteria bacterium. Classification (NCBI taxonomy): domain Bacteria; phylum Candidatus Parcubacteria; species Candidatus Parcubacteria bacterium. The sequence continues at coordinate 586,449 of AP029158.1, read as the reverse complement.
GGGCTAAGAGGATTATTCCTAAATAATTATGGTCAGTTACCCCAGTTTTTAATAGGTTTAAAATAATTTAAAGATTTGAAAATATGGCAGAAGTAAAACCGGAAATAGAGACTTTCGCAAAGATAAAAGTCGTCGGTGTTGGCGGCGGTGGCGGCAGTGCTGTCAACCGCATGGTTAACAACGGCATTAAAGGCGTTGAATTCCTAGCCATCAATACTGATATGCAAGCCCTTCATTATAATAAGGCGGGCGAAAAAATTCATATTGGTAAAACAGTTACGCGTGGCTTAGGCGCCGGCATGAACCCGGATTTAGGGAAGGCGGCCGCCGAGGAATCAGAAAATGAGATTAGAGAAGCTCTTCAGGGCTGCGATATGGTTTTTATTACTTGCGGCATGGGTGGCGGCACTGGTAGCGGCGCCTCGCCAGTGGTGGCAAAAATCTCTAAAGAGCTCGGTGCCTTAACGGTCGCGGTGGTGACTAAGCCGTTTGCCTTTGAAGGCGGCCAAAGGAAAAATATTGCTGAACGAGCCTTTACCGAATTAGCGGACAATGTTGATACAATCATTACTATTTCCAATGACAAATTATTGCAGGTGATTGATAAAAAAACTTCTCTTCTAGACGCTTTTAAAGTAGCCGATGATGTTCTAAGACAGGGCGTTCAGGGGATTGCGGAAATTATTACTACCCCAGGAGCCATTAACGCTGACTTTGCTGACGTTAAGGCGGTTATGTCTAACGCTGGCTCTGCTCTGATGGGTATTGGCCAGGCGAGCGGCGAAAACAGAGCGATTGAGGCGGCCAAAGGTGCAATTAATTCCAGTCTGCTCGATGTTTCTATTGATGGTGCTAGGGGTATTGTCTTTACTATTACCGGAGGTCAGGATTTATCTATGACCGAGGTTAGTGAAGCCGCTAAAGTGATTACCGCGGCGGCCGATGAAGAAGCAAAGATTATTTTTGGAGCCGTGATTGATGAAAAATTAAAAGACGAAATTAAGGTAACAGTTGTGGCCACTGGTTTTGATGGTACCGCGCCGGCGCCGTCATCAATTAGTCGCCTAGACTCAGTTAAGCCAGTTGGATCTTTAACTCCTGATTTTGATGACGATTTGCGCGATGATTTAAGTTCTCATCCGGTAAAAGGGGAGGAAAAGAGTAAATCAAAATTAGCCGCTTTTAAAAACACGCCCCTAAAACCCGTTTTGGAAAAAAAGATGGAGCGCCCGGTTGAAAAAGATGACGAGGATGACGATTTAAGTGTTCCCGCTTTTATTCGCAAGAAAATGTTATAAGAAAATTAGTTAACACCCCCGGGAAACCGGGGGCGTTTTTTTATCCTCAATTTTTAAGCCCTAGAGTAGGTGCTTTTAGCAGTTTGGCAGGGGCGATTTTTTTTGCTACAATAGAAAATAATTACAAGATATAGGGCCTTAAATATGTAATTAACCACCACATCTTGTTGCTTTAGATTTGACGAATTATTGATTTTTTATTAATTTTTTGCCTATGAAATGTCCAATTTGCTACTTTGATGACACCAAAGTTGTTGATTCTCGAGCGGCTAGTGATGGTCTTTCTATTCGTCGTCGTCGCGAGTGTTTAAAATGTGGCTTTCGTTTTTCTACTTATGAAGAAGTAGAAATTTTAGATTTAATGATTGTAAAACGCGATGGTCGGCGGGAGTCTTACAATCGAGAGAAACTAGTTTCCGGTCTAAAAAAAGCTTTAGAAAAAAGGGCGATTACTGAAGATAAATTTAAACGTCTAATTCATTCTATTGAGCGTGAATTGCAAAAGTTTCGGAAGAATGAAATTACTTCCCAGCAAGTAGGCCAAGTAGTCATGAAACAACTTAAGAGAGTTGATCAAGTTGCCTACATCCGCTACGCCTCGGTTTATGAACAGTTTAAAGATGCTAACGAATTTAGAAGGGAATTAAATAAATTGGTAAAAGATAAAAAATAATAAAATCTGCCTCTTTGAATGTGGCTCTTAATTTCTTTGTATGACAGAAATAATTACACAAATTCGCAAACGATCAGGAGAGATAGTTCCTTTTGATCGCAATAAGATTGTGACTGCTATTTGTAAAGCTCAAGAAGCGGTTGGTGGAGCTGATTTAAGGCGAGCCGATGAACTAACTACTAAGGTTTTGGAAAAAATTTCCAAAAAATTTCACAAACACACTATTCCAGCCGTGGAAGAAGTCCAAGATTTAGTGGAGTCAACACTTATTGAGAGTAACGAGCCGGCCTTGGCCAAGGCTTATATTATTTATCGCGATCAACGTCGTCAATTGCGTGATATTAATCAAACTACTTCCGGCGAAAAGCTGATGGAAGATTATTTAGGACGAGCTGATTGGCGCCTCAAGGAGAACAGTAATATGAGTTTTTCGGTTCAGGGTTTAAATAATTATATTGCTTCGGCGGTTTCTTCTCAATATTGGCTGAATAAACTTTATCCGGAAAAAATTCGCCAAGCTCATGTTGGCGGTGACTTACATATTCATGACTTAGGCCTACTAGCCCCCTACTGTTGTGGCTGGGATTTAAAAGATTTGCTGATTAGAGGGTTTAGGGGGGTGGACGAAAAAGTTCAAAGCAAACCGCCTAAACATTTTCGCACTGCCCTTGGGCAAGTTATTAATTTTTTCTACACTCTTCAGGGCGAGGCAGCTGGCGCTCAGGCTTTTTCTAATTTTGATACTTATCTAGCGCCTTTTATTCGCTATGATCAGCTTTCCTACAATGAGGTTAAGCAATGTTTACAGGAGTTTATCTTCAACGTTAATGTGCCAACCCGAGTCGGTTTTCAGACCCCTTTTACCAACATCACTTTAGATGTTACTCCTTCTAAGCAGGTGGGTGAGGAAAATGTAATTATTGGCGGCCAGGTAATGCCGGAAAAATATAAAGACTTTCAAGAAGAGATGGATCTTTTTAATCAAGCTTTTGCCGAGGTTATGCTGGCTGGCGATTCTAATGGTCGCGTTTTTGGCTTCCCGATTCCCACCTATCAAATCGATAAAAATTTTGACTGGGATCGGCCCTCTTTAGAACCGATGTGGGAGATGACTGCTAAGTATGGTATTCCTTATTTTTCCAATTTTGTTAATTCAGATATGAATCGCGATGATGCGCGGTCTATGTGTTGTCGTCTACGTTTAGATAACCGGGAATTGCGTAAACGCGGTGGTGGCTTATTTGGCGCCAATCCTTTAACCGGTTCTTTGGGGGTGGTAACTATTAATTTAGCGCGTCTTGGTTATTTATCTAAAGATAAAGAAGAGTTTAAGAGGCGCCTAGACCGGTTAATGGAGGTAGCCAAAGATAGTTTAGAGGCAAAACGGAAAGTGATAGAAAAGTTTACTTCAGATGGCCTTTATCCTTACTCCCGTTTTTATCTCCGAGATATTTTTGACCGTTTCGGTTCTTATTGGAAAAACCATTTTAATACCATTGGCATTAATGGTATGAATGAGGCGACTCTTAATTTATTAGGCAAAAGCATAGCCAGTCCCGAGGGGCAAGAATTTGCTTTAGAAATTTTGGATTATATGCGTGATCGCCTTTTAGCTTTTCAGGAAGAGACTAATAATTTATATAATTTAGAGGCGACACCGGGAGAAGGCTGCACTTACCGTTTTGCTAAAAAAGATAAAGAGCTTTATCCGGAGATTATTTTTGCCAATGATAAGGCAGTTAAAGAGTTGTCTGCCGCTCCCTATTACACTAACTCCACTCACTTACCGGTTGGTTTTACAAGCGACCTTTTTGAAGCTTTGGATTTACAAAATGAGTTACAATCTAAATATACGGGAGGCACGGTTTTGCATGGCTTTTTGGGCGAAAGGCTGCCTAATGGACAAGCCGCTAAAAATTTAGTTAAAAAAATTGTTAATAATTACGGCTTGCCTTACTTTACTCTAACGCCAACTTTTTCGGTTTGCCCCAAGCATGGTTATTTATCAGGTGAACATAAATATTGTCCTAAATGTGATGAAGAAATTGGTTATATCCCCTCCGTTACGGCCTCAGAGTCTAACGCCAAATAATAATTTAAATTAAATTATATGGAAAACATTAAAACTAAAAGACAGGAATGTATTGTTTATAGCCGAGTAGTCGGTTGGTTAACGCCAGTCAGAAATTTTAACCCCGGTAAAGCTTCCGAGTATATTGATCGTCGTTATTATGAGTTGGAAGTTGAAAAAAAATCTTGTTAATTTTTAAATAGGGAGTCGCCGCTGAGCGTTTTCTCTTTCCGGCCCTTCCCTTAGAAGCTATGATTATTGGTGGCCTGGAAAAAATTACGCTCTTAGATTTTCCCGATAAAGTGGCGGCGATTGTTTTTACTCAAGGATGTAATTTTCGCTGTCATTTTTGTTACAATCCTTTATTAGTTATACCGGCGGCGGAAGCGAAGCGGAAAAAATATGAAAAAACTGATTCTCAGATTTCCGAGAATGAGTTTTTTCTTTTTTTAGAGAGTCGGCGAGGAAAATTAGATGGAGTAGTAATTACTGGCGGGGAGCCGACCCTACACGCCGATCTACCGGATTTCATTAAAAAAATTAGAGCTTTAGGATTTGTGGTAAAATTGGACACCAATGGCACTAATCCGCAGATGCTCAAAGAATTGTTAGCTGCGGGTTTAATTGATTATCTAGCGATGGATTTAAAAGCCCCTTTACAAAAATATTCTCGTCTAGTTGGGGTGCTGTTTGACTGTAAGAAGATTCAAAAAAGTGCTAAACTAGTAATTAATAGTGGTTTGCCTCATGAATTCCGCACTACTTTAGTTCCTGGATTTATAGAATTAGCTGATATTAGCGAAATGGGTTCTATGATTTCCGGGGCAGATGCTTGGTATTTACAGAAATTTAAATCTGATACCCCTTTGGTGGACCAGCAATTAGAGTCGGCCCCACCTTTTAAGGACGAAGAAATGATCGCTATGGCCGCCGTGGGAAAAAAATATGTTAAATTATGTCAAATGAGACCTTAGATTTAGAAAAAAAAGAAAATTTTTCCTCAGATTCTCCATCTCGGCTTCTTTTAGAGTTAACAAAAATAAAAGAAGATCAGAAAAAAATTTCTAATGATTTAAAGCTTATTAAGCGCTTTATCAAGTGGCGACAGGTCTGGTTTGTAGTCCAGGCGTTGATAATAGCTATCCCCATTATTCTAGGAATTATTTTTTTACCCGGCTATTTAAAAGAATTAATCGCTTCTTTGCCGGATAAGCTTTATTATTAATTACTATGTCTAATTCAGAAATTGCGGTTTTTGCCGAAACGACTTTCCGTAATCAACGAAAAAAGTTTGGTATTAAATCCGACGATCGCCGCCGGCATATGTATTTAATTGGGAAGACCGGCATGGGGAAATCCACAGTTTTGGAAAATATGATTATTGATGACATTCGCGCTGGTCGTGGCGTCGCGGTCGTCGATCCTCATGGCGACTTAGCAGAAAAAGTAATGGCCTATATTCCTGAGGAGAGGATTAAGGATGTAATTTATTTTAATCCGGCGGATATTGATTATCCGATTGCTTTTAACGTCGTGGAACAAGTTGACAGTCGGCTGCAGCATTTAGTTGCCTCTGGTCTAATTGGTGTTTTTCAAAAATTGTGGGCTGATTCTTGGGGGCCACGCTTAGAGTATATTTTGCGTAATGCTATTTTAGCGATTTTAGATTACCCTGGTTCTACTCTTCTGGGGGTAGTGCGCATGCTGAGTGATAAGCCCTACCGCAAAAGAGTAGTCGCTAATATCAAAGATCCGGTTGTTAAAGCTTTCTGGGAAAATGAGTTTACCGGCTATGCCGATAAATTTGCCTCGGAAGCGGTTTCACCAATTCAAAATAAGGTTGGTCAATTTCTATCCAGTTCTTTGATGCGTAATATTGTTGGCCAAATAAAATCCTCTATTGATTTGCGCGAAGTAATGGATACAGGAAAGATTTTAATATTAAATTTATCTAAAGGCCGCATTGGTGAAGATAATTCTGCTCTACTGGGAGCAATGATGATTACTAAGATTCAGTTAGCGGCGATGAGTCGCGTCGATATTCCTGAGGAGCAGCGTCGAGATTTCTATTTATATATTGATGAGTTCCAGAATTTTTCTACCGATTCCTTTGCTAATATTTTATCAGAGGCTCGTAAGTATAGACTTAATTTGATTTTGGCTCATCAATATATTGAGCAGCTAAATGAAAAAGTTAAACCGGCGGTTTTTGGTAACGTCGGCACGATGATTGCTTTTAGAGTTGGTGCCTCTGATGCTGAAGAATTAGCCAGGGAATTTTTACCAACTTTTAACGAGGAAGATTTGGTCAATTTGCCAAAATACGAAATGTACCTCAAGTTAATGATTGACGGGGTGGCTTCAACGCCATTTTCAGCGCGAGGACTACCGCCTTTATCTAAAGTCGAACGTACCGGTCAAGAAGAAGCCGCGATTAATTGGTCCAGAGATCATTACGCCACTCCTCGCGAAGAGGTTGAGGAGCAAATTGTACGTTGGTATCAAGCTAACGCGGAAGAGACAGCTTTAAATGAGCAACGCATTATTCGTGAACGGGCGGTTCATGCTTCTCCTCGCCCCAAAGAAACTTCTACGCCGGAAGGATTTCCTTCAATTTGTGCTCTTTGCGGCACGACCACCTATACTCCTTTTGAGCCCGATGGGGTGCGACCAGTTTTTTGTAAACAGTGTTTAAGTAAGAAAAAGGAAGAGCGTCGCCAAGAGTTAGAGCAAAAGGCTCCACCTATTAATACTCCTAAACTAAGTGTCAGTGCCCCCCAATCAGCCCCGCCCCTGGCACCGGCACCGCGCTCACCGAGGCGACCAGCCGCAGCTCCTGTTAAAAATAAAGCGGTTAATTATCAGAAAGCCTCAACTGGAACAGCTCCCGCCAAGAAGTCTAATCCGATGAAGGTCCGCCCTTTTACGCCCTCCGCCATGGAGCCCTTTGCCGATCAGTCGGCGAGCGGCCCCGCTTTATCCCTCTCCGATTTAGCGCAGGCGGCTTTACGCGATTTTAAAGGACAGCCACAGAAGCCAACCGAAAAACCAGCGTCCGCTTCTCTCAAAAAAAGTTCTTATTTAGACTCGCCAATTTTAGATAAGTGGCCGAGCGGCGAGGATTTAGAGGCCGGCGAAGAAATTGATTTTACTAAAAAATAAAGCTGACTGAGCGCCCGAAAATTTTATGTATTTATTTTTTGATACCGAAACAACTGGTTTGCCGAAAAATTATAAAGCTCCGGTTTCCGACTCGGATAATTGGCCGCGGCTGGTGCAGTTGGCCTGGCTTTGGTATGACGCCGAGGGTAATAAATGGGAGAGTTACGATTTTATTATTAAACCCGAAGGCTTTGTGATTCCCGAAGAGGCGTCTAAAATTCATCGCATTAGCCAAGAGCGGGCTTTAAAAGAGGGGCGCCCCTTAGAAGAGGTCTTGGATTTTTTTACTGAAGAGGTTAATAAGGCCGGTTTTGTTATTGGCCATAATATTGATTTTGACTACCACATTCTGGGTGCTGAATATTATCGTTTGGGTGAAAAAAATCCTTTAGACAACGCGACGCAAATTTGTACTATGAAAAGTAGTGTTAATTTCTGCGCCATCGCTAATGGTCGTGGTGGGTATAAATGGCCTAATTTAAATGAGCTCCATAATCGTTTATTTAATAAAGGCTTTGAAGACGCTCATGATGCGCTGGTCGATGTTGAGGCGACCGCCCGCTGTTTTTTTGCTTTAAAAAAAGAAGGCATTATCAATTAAAGACATGACTGATTATTTAAAAATTGGCCGAGCCACTGAACTGACCGGTCGCGACTATCGTTTCTATCGATTCTTAGAATCTTTGCCGGGAATTTTATCTTTAGGGACACTTTTAATTTTAACGGTTTTGTCTTATTTCCGGCCGAGCTGGGTGGCTTATTTTATGATCGCCTTTGACACTTATTGGTTGATTCAGGTTTTGTACATGGCGATTTATTTAATTGTTTCTTATCGCAACGTTCAGAAAAATAAAAAAATTAATTGGTCCGAGCGTTGTCAAACGCTCAGTGTGAATAGACCAGATTTGCCGGCCGACTGTTTAACTAAAAAAGGTCTTCTTTGGACGGATGTTTATCAGTTAATTATTCTGCCTACCTATAATGAGGATATTGGCATTATTAGAACTGCCTTAGATTCTATAAAAAGGGCGTCTTGGCCAAAAAACAAAATGATTGTTGCTTTGGCCATGGAAGAAAGGGCCGGGGAAGCGGCGCGAGAACGCGCTGGGCAAATTCAGGCAGAATACGGCGATAGTTTTGGCAATTTTATTATTACTTTCCATCCTGATGGAATTGTTGGCGAGATTAAGGGGAAGGGCGCCAATCAAGCTTGGGCTGGCCGTCAAGTAAAAAAAGATATTATTGATCCGCAAAATATTCCTTATGACGATATTTTAGTTTCAGTTTTTGATATTGATACCGTCATTAGCCCCGATTATTTTTTCCTACTGACTTATAAATTTTTAACCGTTTCTCGCCCGCATCGCGCTTCTTATCAACCGGTACCTTTGTATCATAATAATATTTGGTCGGCTCCTTTTTTCTCCCGTGTTTCTGCTGCTTCAAATACTTTTTGGCAAATGATGATGCAGGTTCGTCAAGACAAGTTAGTTACTTATTCTTCCCACTCCATGACTTGGCGCGCCTTAACCGATATTGATTTTTGGTCGCCGAAGATGGTGAGCGAAGATTCACGGATTTTCTTCCACTGTTTAATGCACTATGAAGGTGATTATCGCACCGAGCCTTTATATACCACCATCTCCATGGATATTACGGCCGACAAAGATTTTAAATCAACCGCCGTTAGTTTGTATAAACAACAGCGACGTTGGGCTTGGGGCGCCGAAAATGTTGCCTATCTGGTATTTAATTATTCTAAATTACCAAAAAAGACACCGCAACGTAAAAAAGTTTTTAAACAAATTTGGGTTCAATTATACGGTTTTCATTCTTGGGGCACCAGCGCTTTAATCATCGGTGTTATTGGCTGGCTGCCAGTGTTTTTAGGCGGGGCCAGATTTGATGGCACAGTTTTGTCTGGTAATTTGCCGGCGGTGACCTCATTTTTAATGAACTTGGCAATGGTCGGAATGATTCTCTCCGCGCTTGTCTCTAGTTTGCTCCTACCCCCAAGACCAAAAGGTTATTCTCGCTTAAAGAAAGTCGGCTTAGTCTTGGAATGGGTTTTTGTGCCGGTTAATATCGTTATTTTCGGAGCTGTTCCTTGTCTTGATGCGCAAATTCGCTTAATGCTCGGTAAATACATGGGTTTTTGGGTGACTCCTAAAACTAGGCTTAACGAAGAAAATGGTTAGATTTTTAAAAATTTGCTATCATAAAAATACTTTTTACAGTCATGGGTAAGTTAAATAAATATACATCTTCTCGCTTGTCCAGGCGACCCAAAAAACAGTCTATCTGGCAGCAATTTTTCAGCAGCCAGCGTCTTCTCGCGTTAGTTTTTTTGCTTGTTTTAATCGCTGTTTCCATACCGCTTTTAAAAACCGTCACCCAAAATCAGGCGATTGATAAAGAGATTGCAGCCTTAAAAGAGCAGAATGAAGCTTATCTTTCTAAAAGCGAGGAGCTAAAAGAATTGGTTGATTATTTGCAGTCCAGTGATAGTTTGGAGGAGCGCGCGCGCTTAAACCAGGGCTTAAAAAAGCCGAATGAAACTGTCGTGGTCGTAAATATCCCTGAAGCCCCCCTAAAAAATACCGAAGTGGCCGTTGCTGATACCCGAACCGCTAATTGGAATCGTTGGTTGGCCTATTTCTTCCATTAAAAAAACCGGGCTTACCGGTTTTAAAAATGAGCCGAGGATGGGGATCGAACCCACGACCTGCGCGTTACGAGTGCGCTGCTCTACCAACTGAGCCACCTCGGCACTGCCTTGATTATAAAAGGAAGGCCTCCCTTAGTCAACTAAAAATATATATGATGAAAAATAAATCAGCCTTAAAAAAATCTACTTTATTAATAATATTGGTTTCGCTCTTTGGTATTTATATTTTATCACCACTACCGGTCGCCGCTAACCCTCAAATCAGCGCGGCGCTTACCGTCGCTGGCCCGGACGATTCTTTCATTGCTGCCGATTTTGTTCGCTCTGATGAAAAACCAATTTCTGTTCTCGCTCAAATTGGTCCTTTAACTCCTCCTTGGGATTTTGTCCCTCTCACGCCAATTTATCAAGTCAGTTTGCCGGAGGGAAAATTAAAACCGGGCGAAACCTATGGCGTGGAATTAGATTATCCGGCTAACCCGGAAACCGACAACCTCTATAAGCAAGTTTTTTTCTTTGATCGTTTTACTAATAATTGGCACCCGTTGCCGACCATTGAAAATCCGCAGAGGCGAGTGGTGCGCGCTCAAGTTCCTTTTACTTTTGTGCGCTTGGCAGTTTTAGCTAATGAAAAAGTTTTAGCTACGGGTCAGGCTAGTTGGTACGCCTATAAAGGCGGGATGTTTGCGGCTTCACCAGATTATGCCAAAGGCAGTGTTTTGCGGGTTCACAATTTAGATAATGGCAAGTTTGTTGACGTGACTGTTAATGACTATGGCCCTAATCGTGCCTTGCACCCCAATCGGGTAATTGATTTAGATAAACAAGCTTTCCAAAAAATTGCTTTTTTAAGTGAGGGCTTAACTAACGTTAAAGTTGAGCCGCTAAAATCTCTAGACCCAGTAATTAGTCTTGTCCGGCCGGCTGGTGGTGAACCGCTTCTAGCGGGCTGGTCAGGGATTGTGATGGATGCCAAAACCGGAGAAGTCTTGTGGGAGAAAGATAGTCAGACGGTAAAACCGCTAGCCTCTTTATCCAAATTGGTCGCGGCGCAAGTTTTTTTAGATACCAATCCTGATTTAGAAGCAGTGGCCACTTATAAACTCCAAGACGAAGAATATAACTATGAGCATTGCGAGCCTTGGGAGTCCGCGCGTCTGCGCCTTAAAGAAGGGGATACTTTGACATTAAAAGATTTACTTTATTCGGCATTAGTTGGATCAGCGAACAATGCGGTTGAAACTTTAGTTCGCTATAGTGGCGTAAGTCGGTTGGAGTTTATTAAACGCATGAACGAAAAAGTCTCTGCTTGGGGAGCAGCTAGCACGAGTTTTATTGAGCCGACTGGCCTTGCCCCGGCTAATGTGAGCTCTCCTTATGATTATGCTATAATAAGCAAAGAGGTTTTAAAGAATCCTTTAATTCAGAAAATTTCAACCACCGCTAATTATAATTTCTCTACTTTAAACACTAAAGAAAGTCATCGTTTAAAAAATACTAATCCTTGGGTGGGGCAAAATCTTTATAATTTAGGAGGAACCAAGACTGGTTATTTGCACGAGTCTTTATACTGCTTAATGAATAAGGTTACAACTAAGTCGGGTGCCGAGCTGATCGCTGTTAATTTTGGTTCGCCCACTCGGGCTGCTAGTTTTACTGATAATGATCAACTTATTCAATACGGAACACGCTTATTAAGCCAATAATCCGATATGATTACTTTTGAAAAAGTTTATAAATCTTACGGTCATAAAAATCCGGTTTTGCGAGATATTAATCTTCATATTAAGCCTGGTGAATTTGTTTCTATTGTCGGGCAGTCAGGAGCCGGAAAAACAACCCTCTCGCGCATTTTAATTGGTGAGGAGCGTGTAGATTCGGGGCGGGTTTTAGTTGGTGATTGGGATATTACCAGAATTGGTCGTGGCGATGTTTCTTTTTTGCGTCGGCAAATTGGTGTTATTTTTCAAGACTTTAAATTATTACCCAAAAAAACTTTATCGGAAAATATCGCTTTTGCTCTTGAAGCCTGCGGGGCTTCCAGTGCCAAAATAAAAAAGATTGTTCCCAGTGTTTTAAAAATTGTCGGCTTGGAAGGCAAGGGGGGGCGTTATCCGCGAGAAGTTTCCGGCGGAGAAAAACAGCGGGCAGCGATTGCTCGGGCTTTAGTTCACCAGCCGAAAATTTTATTAGCTGATGAGCCGACCGGAAATCTGGATGCGATTAATGCCAATGAAATTATTAATTTGCTTTTAAAAATAAATCAATTTGGGACGACAGTTGTTTTGGTTACCCATAATAAAGAAATAGTTAATCAATTGCGCCACCGGGTCATTACCATGGACCGAGGGGTAATTATTAGTGATAAAGAACGAGGCAAATATTTTCTCTAAAATTTATGATTTCTTTAATTCGCGCGTTGAAATTTAGTTTTCAAGACATCTTCCGTAATGTTTGGTTATCGATTGTGACGGTCACCATTCTGGCGCTCGCCTTGTTTTCCATGAATGCTTTATTCACGGTAAAATTGATTAGCGAAAATGCGGTTGAGGCCGTCAAAGAAAGAATCAATATCAGTTTGTATTTTAAACCGGATGCCTCTGAAGCGCAGATTATAGAAACCAAGCAGCGCGTTGAGAGTTTGGCGGACGTCAAAGAAGTTATTTTTATTTCTAAAGCCGAGGCTTTAGAAAACTTTCGCAGCAAAAACCAAAATAATCCGGAAATTTTAAACGCTCTAAAGGAGATTGGAAAAAATCCGCTCTCACCCTCCTTAATTATTACCCCAGCTGATTTCGATAATTCCGAAGCCCTAATAACTTCTTTAAAAGCTTTAGAAAGTGATGCCCTGGAGTCACGAGATTTCTCTGATAACTCGGTTATTTTAGAAAAGATTAATCAGATCACTTACAAGCTTAATGAAATTGGTATAATTTTGATTGTTATTTTTATTTTGATCGGCTTGTTGGTCGCTTATAATGCGATTAGGGTGGCCATCTATACCCACCGTCAGGAAATTGAGATTATGCGTCTCGTCGGGGCCTCTAACTTTTTCATCTACATGCCCTATGTTTTTTCGGCTTTTTTCTATGCCCTGGTGGCAACGCTGATTGTGGCGGTTTCTCTGTTCCCGCTCTTATCAATCGTGCAGCCCTATCTCGAGGTTTTCTTTACCGGCTATACAGTAAATATTATTTCTTTCTATACTGATAATGCTTGGTCCATTTTTGGCGCTCAATTTGGTGCGGTTTTTGCCGTTACTTTGATTGCCACCTGGTTAGCGGTCCGGAAATATGCTCGCGTTTAGAGGCTTATCAGTTGACTTCATTTTCGCTCTAGTTTAATATAAGAAAGCAATTCGGGGATCGTCTAATGGTAGGACTCCAGGTTTTGGTCCTGGCTATCGGGGTTCGAATCCCTGTCCCCGAGCACCCCACAAAAAACAAGCTTTTAGCTTGTTTTTTTATACTTTAAACAGGTTGATATGGTTTTGGGGGCAGGCGTTGCCAGGCCATTGAGCTACTACGAACCACTTGACAAATTCCAATAATAAGGTTATTGTTGGCTTATACTTAATTAGGCTAAAAGGCCAAATAATTGAGTAAAAGGTACCTTAAAAATAAAAAACAAAAAACAAAGATAATGAGAACAAATTGTAAATCGGGGCTGTGGAAAACGATAGTTTTTCTTGCCAGCGTCTTTTTCTTAGTTTCATTTTTTGCTTGTTCTGATCCTGACCCCGTTTTACTTAAACCGTCAGTTTCTATTACGAGCGTTAAAGATGTCGCCACCACTGAAGCGGTAATCGTTTTTTCCGTATTTACTAATGGAGCAGCGAACATTTCTCTAGAGTATTTTGAAGCTCTTCATCAGGAAGTAAAAGAGAACAAGCTTTTATCACTTCCAGATAAAGGCGCAGATGCTGTTAGTATATCTATCCCTTTGTCTAAGTTAAAACCCAATACTTCCTACGACTTTAGAGTCATGATTGTGAATGACGGCGGTTCGGATGCTAAAACCGGTACTTTTAAAACGCTCTCTTTAACTAAAGCAGGAGTGCTGGTTAAGCCCGCCACCGAAGTGACTCGTTTTGAAGCCACTTTGAATGCGACGATTATTCCTTATCAACCAGAAACTAAAGTAACTTTTAAGTATTGGACCGATGCCGAAAAAACACCAAAAGCAAAAACGCTAACGACCCTTTATCAGGGGGCTGATAGCCTTGAAGTTTCGGTTGGTCTTAGTGAGTTGCCACTGGGTACTAAAATTTATTATCAAGTGGAGCTCGATAACCAGGCTGGAATTGTGATAAGTGACATGAGTGAGTTTGAGACTTTTGCGGTCATTGATTATGACGGTAATTTGTATCATGCCGTTACCATCGGCGATCAGGTTTGGTTGCGGGAAAATTTGAGAACAACGCATTATGCCAATGGTGATCCCATTCCAAATGTGGGCAGTGCTGGCAATTGGGGCGATCTGAGTACTGGCGCTTATTGCCAATACGATAATGATCCAAAAAATGGTGAGCTCTATGGCAACCTTTACAATTTCTACGTGGGCAACGATGAGCGGGAGTTAATAATTGGTTGGGCCACTCCAACACTATCGGAATTTTGGGATTTAGGAGAGTATTTGGCCGGCAGCAAGGAGGCTTGGAAAGCCGGACCATTGATGATGGCTAAGGGAGAAACGTATTGGAAAAATCCTAATTCTTATAACCCCCCGACTAATTCTTCCGGTTTTACGGCCGTAGGTAATGGTGCTTTTGCTGAAAACACCGATAATCAGTGGGTTTATATGAACTTAAGAGAAAGCGCCACTTGGTGGACCGCTACCTCCGAAGGCTCAGCTTATGGACACATGGTTGAAATCTCTAATGATTTAAACCATTTAACGCTCGGCCGTTTTTATAGCCAAAAAATGTATTGCGGCTTACGCTTGCTGAAAAAAAGTGATAAATAAGTAGAGGTAATCTCAACTTAAAAAGGATGCTTAGGCTAAGCATCCTTTTTTAATATACATTACATTAAAGACTTGCTATAATTATTTTAAATTTACTTTTTTAAAATAGTTTTTTATTTTTTTTAAAACTATGAAATTTTTTAACGAAACCAATAGTTTTTTAAAATTTTTTAGTTTTTATTGTTTTGATTATTCCCGTTTTAGCGCTGGCTATTGATGCGCGTTTAAGTGGATACCGGGTGCCAGCAAACAGGACGATAACCGGAGTGGTTTATACTAATTCTAGTGGGAGCGAATCGTTCCCTCGGCTGGCCATTGAGAACACTTCAGGTAATGATTATTTTGTGCCCACCAAAACTTTTACCGAGTGGCAATATTTCCGCTTATCGCGTTATTGAAGATGAGGAGGAGCTTATAAAAGAATATTAATTAAAGAGGATTTTATGAACAACAAGTTTTTAAAAATTTCCACCTTGGGCGCTTACCTTACTATGGTAATGGTCAACGCCTTAGCAGTCTTACTGCCCTTGGCTGGCCGGAAAACTGGCGATATTTCTGATAGTTACCCGAATCTTTTTGCCCCCGCTGGTTATGCTTTTTCTATTTGGAGCTTAATCTACATTCTTTTAGGAGTTTATGTTGTTTACCAGTTTCGACAGAGCAAAAAAGAGGTCGCCTTCGTTAATCGCTTGTTTATTATTAATGCGCTTTTAAATGCCGCCTGGATATTCGCTTGGCATTATGAAGTTATTTGGCTCTCCGTCCTACTAATTATCGGCTTACTAATTACGCTAATAAAAATTGCTGATGTTTTAAGGTCGGCTAAGCTCACGCCGTCAGAGGGTTGGCGGCTGCGTTTACCCTTTAGTGTTTATTTCGGCTGGATTACGGTCGCCACCATTGCCAATATTACTGTTTTTTTGGTAAAAATCGGCTGGAACAGATTTGGTCCTTCTGAAGTTTTTTGGACAGTCGCAATTTTACTCGTGGGGGCACTTATTGGCTCCTGGCGAATGCTCAAGGATCGCTCCCTTGCTTACGGTCTAGTGCTGATTTGGGCCTACGGCGCGATTCTTTACAGACATCTAGCGGAGAGCGGCTTTAAGGGTGAGTATCCCGCTGTTATTGTTGCCGCGGTTATCGCGCTCTTAATATTTTTGGGCGGGCTGGTGTTTATGAGTGCCAAAAAAAAGCATAAATCTTTACCGAATTAAAACAACCGTTTTCTAAGTAATTAAGTAACTAGACCTCTACGCTGAGGTCTTTTTTGTTTAGGGGCAGATCGGCCGTGAAGCTGGTAAATTTCCCCGCTGCACTGACAACGCGTAAATCGCCGGAAAAATCTTTTTTGACTAAATCCGAAACAATTGCTAGTCCTAAGCCTAAATTGTGGCCGCCGTCTTTAGTGCTAAAAAATGGTTCAAATAATTTATCTTTGAGGTGATTAGGAAACCCAAAGCCATTGTCGGTAATAGTTATTAGCAAACGACCAGCAGCCGCGCGAGTTTTTATTTCTACCCAAGAAGATTTTTTATTAGTATCGGCTGCTTCAATCGCATTGCTAACCAGATTAGAGATAATACGGCTAAACTTTATCGCGTTATTATTTAAAAATAAATCTTTTTCTAAATCTCTCCGTAAGCTTACCTGATGGAGCTGGGCTTTATAATTAAGAAGATTTAAAACATTAATTATTTCTTCATCGATTAAGAACCAGTTTTTCTGTTCCGTTTTCGCGTTAAGCTGTTTGCTGGCGGCTTTGATGAGTCGGGTCATCCGGTCGCATAAAATGCTACCCTCATTTAGTTTTTGTTCCCATTCGTCCGCCTTGATGTCGCTTAAATTGGAAAAGCGGGTTTGTTCTAGATTTAGAGTTAGCGCGGTTAGGGGGTTGACGAGATCATGAAGAATTCCACTGGCTAAGCGACCGACCTCAACCAGGCAGTGATAATTTTCTAATTCCTTAGCCTTATTTCTTTTAAAATCTAATAAAGACTGATTTATTTGGTCTTTTAAGGTCGCCTCTTTCTTAAAGAGTTTTTTCTGAAAATGCTGGCGCTGAAAAAATAAAGTGGCGAGGATGGTAAGGCTGCTGGCGAAAAAATAAAGAGCAAAAAATTTCATATTTTTAAGCTTACTTTAAAAAATAACCGCCCCCGAAAACGGTGGTGATTTGAACCTCAGCAGCGCTATTCTTTAGCTTTGACCGCAAATTAGAAAGGTGGCTGTTAACCGTTTGTGATAAATCGTTGAAATTACTAGTCCAAAGTTCAAGACTTAATTCTTCTCGGTTAACCAGGCGATGCTGGTTCTTGCCTAGGTATTCTAAAATATCAAATTCTTTAGGCGTCAGAAGTAAAGATTTTTGATTGACGCTGGCCTGTCGTTTAAAAAAATCAATTTTCAGATTTTTTATTTTTAAAGGAGAGTTAATAAAGACTTGCGGTCGCCTTCGTAGGGCCTCGAGGCGCGCTTGAAGCTCAATTAACTCCCAGTCGCCTGACAAATAATCATCGGCCCCAGATTTAAGAAAATTTTCCCCCTGCGCTAAACTGATTTTTTCGCCAATCACCATTATTGGCAAAAATATCTTAGCTCTCCTCAGGTGCCGGCACAAACTACCGGCGGCCGCCCGCTTTTTTCCCGGAATAATTATTAGCACTTCGCTTTCGGGAGGAATAAAAATCTCGCTTTTATTGGGGTCGCCGCGCTTCAAAGTCGCCTCTAGTTTTTCTAGAAAATCAGGCCAGCCGCCGAAGCTAAAAACCGTTAAATGCATAGATGTTATTATTTAAAGATTTTGTTATAATAGATTTATTGTTACTAATCTCTAGTCTTTATGCCTTTTCCTTTTTTAGTCTTATCTGCGGTCCTGATTCTGTTTGGTGTTTATTTGGTGGCTTTACTATTTGTCGATTTATTAAAACTGGCTCGTTTTGGGAAAATTATTGCCGCCAGCCTAATTTTTCTTTTAGTTGCTGGTTTTTTTATTTTTTTCCCTTGGTCTCGGGTCAGTGATTCTTATCTGATACAATGGCTATCAGTATTTTTTTCCCTTTGGGCAGGCTTACTTTTTTATTTACTGGGAGTGGCTATCCTGCTGGCGCTTTTGAAAAAAACTCCTCTAAAAGCTAATTGGCGTTTGCTCTCTGGCCTCGGTTTTTTGGTGGCTTTAATTATTTCCTTAATTGGCCTCTTCCAGGCCCTGTCTCCTAAAGTCGTCCATTTTGAAGTCGCTTTAGATAATCTTCCTTCGTATTGGCAGGGAAAAAGAATTGTCCAATTATCCGATATCCATTTAGATGATGGTGTCTATGGACCGCGCTTTTTAGCTGATCTAGTGGAACGTGTTAATAATCTTGAGCCCGATCTCTTAGTTTTAACCGGTGATATTTTTGATGGTAAGCCGGTGGATATTGCCAGTTTTATTAAACAGTTAGGAAAATTGGAGGCAATCGATGGCGTTTTGTTTGTTTTTGGTAATCATGAGCATTATTTAAATGTGTCCGAGGCTACTTTGGAAAAAATGCTGCAAGAGGAGGGAATTATTGTTTTAAACAATCGGGCGGTGATGCTTGATGGCTTGGAAGTTATTGGCTGGTCTTATAATCAGGGGGCCGCTGATGTTTATGTTCGTCCAGAAATAAATAATTTAGCTCCTGATGACGGACAGCCCCGCTTATTATTAAAACATGTCCCGGAAGATATTGAGGCCGCCCAGTTATTGGGCGTGGATTGGCAGTTATCGGGACACACTCATCGGGGGCAACTCTTTCCTCTAAATATCCTGACGCGCTTGGTGTTTGGCCCCTATCATTACGGTTGGCATAAGGTTGGCGATTTAAAGCTCTATACTAGTTCCGGAGTTGGTACTTGGGGGCCGCCCTTACGAACTTTTAACCGATCAGAAATTCCGGTTTTTGATCTTAAGTAATTATGGCAATTGAAATTGGAAAAAATAAAACTAAGCGACGACTATTTTGGTTTTTAGCTTTTGTTTTTTTAATTTTATTAATTCTTTTTGCTTATTTATTTTTTTTAAAAAAAACTAATTCGCCGGTAGCAGAGATTACCGTTGCCAGAGATGCTTCCGGGCGCCTGGTCGTCACTACCGCCTCTTTCCCAGTTTTTGAATTTGCCCGTGTCGTCGGCGGTGATCAGGCGGTCGTTAGTTTGGTTCTGCCTCCCAGTGTTGAGCTTCATAGTTTTAGACCGACCGCCGAAACACTGGCAGCGATTAAGCAATCGGCTCTATTTTTCTACACCTCAGACATTTTAGAGCCCTGGGCTAGTGAATTAAAAACTGTTAATAAGGTAGCGGTCGGGGCGGGCTTGGAGTCTTCCGATAATGATCCTCATGTCTGGCTAGACTTCTCTTTGGCGTCTAAGATGGTTGAAAGAATCAAAGACGCCTATCAGGAACTTGATCCGGCCTTCGCGGCTAATTATGAGACCCGAGCGGTGGCTTACCAGAAAGAATTAGAAGAGTTAGATCAAGAATTTGCTGCTGGTTTAAGTGATTGCCACTGGCGCGACCTGGTTATTGCCGGCCATGATACTTTCGCTTACTTGGCCCGACGTTATAATTTAAATTATCAAGCGCTGCAAGGCTTTGTTCCTGATGATAGTGTCAATGCCGAACTTATTCTAACTCTCAGTAATCAATTAAAAACTAGTGGTCAGCCTTACATTTTTTTTGAGGAGTTGATTATGCCTTATTTAGGTTCGCTAATGCGACGTGGGGCGGGGGTGGAGCTACTGGCTCTAAATGCGGCTCATAATGTTGGTCGTTTTGACCCCATTTCCGGGGTGACATTTTTAAGCTTAATGCATAATAATTTACAATCCTTAAGAATGGGTCTTGATTGTCGGTAATTAGTAAAATTGAAAAGGGTTAATTTTTTCTGAGTTTTTTTCGCGCCAGCGATAGCCCCGGGCAGAAACCGTCTCAATTGGAGATGGTTTTTTTTGTTTTAATTTTTTTCGTAGTTTTAAAATGTATACCTCGACTAAATTATGGCGGCAAAAACTTTCTTCTTCCCAGGCTTGTTCACAGATTTCTTGGTAGGATAATATCCGCCCTGGATTAGTCATTAAAAATTTCAACAGTAAAAACTCTTTATTAGTGAGCGTGGTTTTTTGGTTTCGGCAACGCAGCTCTCTTTTGGCGGGGTTTAATTCTAATTCGGAGTCATAGCAAAGATTAGCTTCCGCCGCCGCTTGCCGCCTCGCTAAAGAGCCGATTTTCGCTTCTAATTCAGTCAAAAGGAAGGGCTTGACCAGATAATCATCAGCGCCCTCGTTTAAAAGCTTAGCTTTATCTTCCGCTTCTTTGCAGACCGAGATTGCCATAATTGGCTGATTATAACCCTCCGCGCGCAAGCGACTGATTAGCTCTTGGCCGTTTAATCCGGGAAGCAAATAGTCGGTAATAATTAAATGATAGTTTTCTTTTTGGGCTAACTCTAAGCCGATTTTCCCATCTTTAGCCCAATTTAAGTAATGTCCTTTTTCTTTTAAAAATAAGGTTAAATTTTTCGCAACAAAAAAATCATCTTCGATTAAAAGTATTTTCATAGGCTCCGCTAATAATTTAACATTCCTCCTTTATTATAAAACAATTACGCTTAATAAAAGTTAAAGATTAAGCCTTGTTAATTTTTAGATAATTGCTTTTTTAAAACCCCCTCGCTATTATTATAAGACTTATGAGGTTTTTAAGACATCGTTTTCAAAATAAGAAAAAGGGTTCGAGGGATGGTAACAACCCCTTTGTAACTCAAGAAGGCGAGTATTCTTTTGGCCAGCTGGAAGATAATTATTATTATTCCGATTGGACGGAGCGCTCTTTTTTGGCGGATAGCGGCAGCAAAGAATTTGTTGGCCAGACTTTTGATTTTGCTAGATTGCCAATTATTGCTATCGCCTTGATTATTTTTTTCTCAATCTTAGCGGGGCGCTCTTTTTGGCTTCAAGTGGTTAAAGGAGATTATTATTATTCTTTAGCGGAGGGGAATCGCTTAAGAACCGAGACCGTTGAAGCTCGGCGCGGTATTATTTATGACCGCAATCTGGTTCAGTTGGTTAATAATGCTGCGAATTTTGTTCTCTACTTGCGGCCAATTGAACTGCCTCGTGACGAGGAAACGCGCGATCAGTTGATTCGCCGCTTGGCTTATTGGCTTGATGGCGATTTAGAAACCCTTAGTCGGGGGGAGGATGATATCCCGACGGAACAGCTGGGCGACTTAACTCTAGTTAAGGACTACCCCTCATACTTTTTAATTAAAAATCTTTTAGATGAGGTTGTCATTGGTTCGCTTGAGTCTTATCAGCCCTTGTTTGTTAAGGATAATCTAGATTATGATCGGGCTTTGCTGTTAGCTCTTAAGTTGCCGGAGGCGCCCGGGGTTTTCCTCTCCAATAAAATTCGGCGTGAATATATATTTCCGCTCCAATCGGCTAGCAGTGAAGAGACAATTACTAGTTTATCTCATATTCTTGGTTATACCGGCAAAATCAATCGGGCCGAGTTAGAAAAATGGGGCGATGACTATTCCTTGATTGATTATTTAGGCAAAACCGGGCTAGAAGCTTCTTGGGAAAAAGAATTGCGCGGTGTTTCTGGTCAGAAAAATATTGAAGTTGATGCTTTGGGGCGGCAGAAAAAAATCATCAGCGAAACCCCGGCGCAAGATGGGGCGAGCTTGCAGTTATCTTTAGATGTTGCTCTGCAAGGCTATGCCGAGGAAGTTTTAAGTAAGCATTTAGAAACGATGAACTTAAGGCGGGGCGCCGTCGTGGCTTTAAATCCCAGAAATGGCGAAGTCTTGGCGCTCGTTTCCTTGCCCTCTTATGACAACCGTCTTTTTGCTACCGGTATTAGCCAGGGTGATTATGATAAATATTTAAATGATCCTGATCGCCCACTGCTTAATCGCGCCATCTCGGGCGGTTTTCCTAGCGGCTCCACTTTTAAAATCGTGGTCGCGGCCGCCGCTTTGCAAGAGAAAATTATTAATACCGCTACTAGTTTTTTATCAACAGGCGGGCTTCAGGTTGGTCAGTGGTTTTTTCCTGATTGGCGCAGCGGTGGTCATGGCACCACCAACGTCAAGAAAGCCATTGCTGATTCCGTTAATACCTTCTTTTATTATATTGGTGGCGGATACGATAACTTTACCGGCTTAGGCATTGATCGTTTAGGTAAATATGCCCAACTCTTTGGCCTCAGCGAAGTTAGTGGCCTTGATTTACCAGGCGAAGCCCCCGGCTTTTTCCCGAGCGCCGATTGGAAATTGGAGGCCAAGAAGGAGCGTTGGTATATAGGGGATACTTACCATGTTTCGATCGGGCAGGGCGATGTCGTCGTTACTCCTTTACAAGTTGCCAACTACACCGCGACGATTGCCAATGGTGGCAGGTTTTATAAACCGCATTTAGTGAGCGCCTTATTAAATTCTAATAATGAAGTTACTAAGAATATTGAGCCTAGTATTATCCGGCAAGATTTTATTGATGATAACAATTTAGAAATTGTTCGCGAAGGAATGCGGCAAGCCGTTACTGTTGGGTCGGCGCGGAGTTTGCAAGTTGTTCCGGTTCCGGTGGCGGCAAAAACTGGTACCGCGCAGTGGTCCACCCAAAAAGAACCGCATGCTTGGTTTACTAGCTTTGCTCCTTATGAAGAACCGTCAATTGTGCTTACGGTTTTAGTTGAAGAAGGCAAGGAGGGTAGTGCTGTTGGGGCTGCGGTTGCTCGCGAAATTTTGACTTGGTATTTTAGTGAACACCTTCCACCTGCCTCCACTAGTGATTAATTTTTTTTCTTGTTAATTAGCCAAAAAATAAGGATTATCTGTTTAACTTAGCAGTCTATTGACAAGACTGCTAAGTTTGTATATAATGGAGTTGTAATAAGTTTTTTTTATGTTGGATTCCCGTAAGCTAACTCTTTTAAAAGCGTTAATTAAAGAATACTTGAAGACGGCTCAGCCGGTTTCATCAGGCATGTTAGCTAAAACTTCACGTATTGGCGTCTCTTCGGCTACTATTCGGAACGAAATGGCAGAACTAGAAGAGGCGGGCTACATTGTTCAGCCTCATACTTCGGCCGGACGCATTCCGACCGAGAAGGCTTATAACCTCTGGTTGGCCGATCTCAAGAAGAACCCGCCCCGGCTAAAAGAAAGTGAAGAGGCCGAGTTTGATCGCCTATTTGCTAAAGATGAAGATGCTTATCGAGTTTTTGCGAAGCGGGTCGCTGAGTTATCTAACAGTGCTGTTTTTTGGGCTTTTAGCAAGAACAATGTTTATCACACCGGACTCGCTAACCTCTTTTCGCATCCGGAGTTTAAACAGTTAGAAACCGTTTATGATATTTCGGTAGTAATAGACCAGTTAGAAGAAATCATTGCTCAAGTTTTTGAGCGCCTGGACTACAAGGAACATGTTTTAATCGGTTCTAAAAACCCGTTTGGATCCTTTCTCAGCACGGCTTTGGTTAAGTATAAAGACCAAAATCAGGCCGGAGTCTTTGGACTCATAGGGCCACTGCGAATGGATTACGGCCATAACCTCGCCCTGGTTTCTTATTTAAAAAATAAATTTAATCGTTAAAATTTTCCTATGCCTAAAACCGATAATTCTCAAAGTCTAAACTCGGCCGCTCCTCGGCTGGCGGTCAGCGCCCTAATTATTAGGGAAGATGGAAAAATTTTATTAGCTCTGGATAAAAAGAGCCAACAGTGGCGGGCGCCTTCTTTTTCTGTCAAAGAAGTGGTCGCCCCGGAGGAATATTTAGTTCGTCAAATAAAAACCATCTTGAATTTAAATATTGTCACCCCCCAACTTGTCGCTGGCGATTTAATTGACGATGTTTATTTGCTCCGTTTTTTAATCACTGATTTTTCTGGCGCAGCAAAACTTAATTCTGAAAAATATAGTCAGTTAGAATGGTTCTCTAAAGAGGAGCTTGGTGATAATAAAAAAGTTTGTCCTTTCGTGGTTGCCGTTAACACGCTGGCCCAAAACTATTTAGAGCAAAGTCACTATAAAGATAAGTACCACCGTTCTTTAGCCGATTATCAAAACTTAGTTAAGCAAACGGCTCAGGAAAAAACGGAATTTATTAAATACGCTAACAGCCGCTTAATTGAGGATTTATTGCCCGTTTATGATCATTTAAAACTGTCCTTAGTAAATTTACCGAACACCGAAACTAAGAGTGCCTGGGTAGTGGGTGTTGGGCATGTTCTCAAACAATTTAAAGAATTGCTAAATACCGAGGGCGTTTCCGAGATTGTCACCGTCGGCCAAGCCTTTGATGCCAATACCATGGAAGCGATTGAAGGCGCTGGCGATATTGTCGTTAAGGAAGTTATTCCTGGTTATCAGTTAAATGGCCGCTTAATCAAGGCCGCCAAAGTAATTGTCGGCCCAACTCCACCTCCCGCTGACTTAGAGCCAGAATTAAAAAATAATTAATAATTAAATAGGTTAGGCCTGGCGTCGCAAGATTCTAGGACCGCCTCCCAAAAATATGTCATTAATAAAATGGACACCCTTATTTGCCGACCCCTTTGATGAATTTGATAAAGCGTTCGGAGATTTTTTACCGGCGATTCGCAGTCAACAAGAAGGCTTTACGCCGGCTGTCGATATCTATGAAGATAAAGACAATATTATTGTGGAAACCCAACTCGCGGGCATTGATCCGGAGCAAGTTCAGGTTTCAATTGAGAATGATACGCTTTCTATTAAAGGCGAGAGTGAGAAACGTAGTGAAGTTGATGATAAAAATTATTACCGCAAAGAGATTCGCCGCGGCTCTTTTTACCGCTCCATCGCTTTGCCGGCTAAGGTTGATAGCAGTAGTGCCAAAGCGACCGCTAGTGATGGCGTCTTGAAGATTACGATTCCCAAGGCTGCGACTAGCGAAACTAAAAATATTAAAATTGAAACTAAAAAATAATTTGTAATTCGGTTCTTTTTTGGGACTGATTAAAGAAAAATATGAGCAAAATACTAGGAATTGATTTGGGTACTACCAATAGTGCCATGGCCATCATGGAAGGCGGCAGTCCTAAAATCTTAGAAAACATTGAAGGTATGCGCACCACTCCATCAGTGGTAGCAAATTCTAAAGCTGGTGAGCGCTTAGTCGGTGCTGCGGCTAAACGCCAAGCGGTCATTAACCCAGAGCAGACCGTTTACGCCGTTAAGCGTTTAATGGGCCGCAAGTTTGATGATGCCGACGTCCAAAACGATTTAAAAACAACTTCTTATAAGATTGTTCAATCCGGCTCTGGCGTCAAAATTAAGCTCGGTGATAAAGAATATACACCACAAGAGGTTTCGGCGATGATTTTAAGTAAATTGAAGGCGGATGCGGAGGCCAAGATTGGTGAAAAAATTACCGAGGCGATTATTACCGTTCCGGCTTATTTCGATGATGCGCAAAGACAAGCCACTAAAGATGCCGGCACCATTGCTGGTTTAGAAGTGAAGAGAATTATCAATGAGCCCACCGCTGCGGCCTTAGCTTATGGTTTTGATAAAAAACAAGGGCAGCAAGCGGTCGTCTATGATTTAGGCGGCGGGACTTTTGATGTTTCTGTCTTAGATATTTCTTCGGACACTGTTGAGGTAAAAGCCACTAATGGCGACACCCATTTAGGCGGGGAAGATTTTGATAAGCGCATTATTGATTGGATTATTGAAAGTTTTAAAAAGGATGAAGGGATTGACCTTTCTAAAGATCCGCTCGCTCTACAGCGAATTAAAGAATCAGCGGAAAAAGCGAAGATTGAACTCTCCACCGCGCAGGAAACCGAAATTAATCAACCTTTTATTGCTACCGATGAAAACGGTCCGAAGCACTTAGTCAAGAAAATCGCCCGTGCTGAACTAGAATCTTTAGTTGAAGATTTGGTTGATAAAACTTTAGAGCCCTGTAAGAAAGCTTTAGCTGACGCTGGTTTTAAAGTTAGCGATATTGAAGAAGTAATTTTAGTTGGCGGCATGACTCGGATGCCTTTGGTGATGAAAAAAGTTAAAGAATTCTTTGGCAAAGAGCCAAACCTCAGTGTTAATCCTGATGAAGTTGTAGCTTTAGGGGCCGCGGTTCAAGCCGGAGTTTTACAGGGTGATGTTAAAGATGTTCTGCTCTTAGATGTAACGCCTTTAACCTTAGGAATTGAAACGATGGGCGGGGTCGCGACGCCTTTAATTGATCGCAACACGACGATCCCGACCTCTAAGTCGCAAATTTTCTCTACTGCCGCTGACGGCCAGACTAGTGTTGAAATTCACATTGTTCAAGGAGAAAGGCCAATGTCCGCTGATAACAAAACTCTCGGCCGCTTTATTTTAGACGGCATTCCGACCGCTCCTCGAGGTGTTCCGCAAATTGAAGTTAAGTTTGATATTGATGCCAATGGGATTTTGAATGTCAGTGCGACTGATAAGGCAACGAACAAACAACAAAAAATTACTATTACGGCTTCTTCTGGTTTGTCCAAGGAAGAAGTGGAAAAAATGAAGCATGAGGCCGAAGTCCACGCTGAAGAAGATAAAAAGAAAAAAGAAAGTGTAGAATTAAATAATCAAGCGGACTCTGTCGTTTTCTCTACCGAGAAAATGCTTAAAGAATCCGGGGACAAGATGAAGGCCGAAGATAAAACCGAATTAGAAAAAGAAGTCGGTGAACTTAAAAAAGCAAAAGAGGCTAATGATGTTGAGGGAATTAAGAAGCAGTTAGAAGCAGTTAATCGGGTCGCCCAAAAAATTGGGGCGGCGATGTATGAGCAGTCCGCGACTGAAGCCAAGACTGATGACAACCAAAATCAGTC
This sequence comes from Candidatus Parcubacteria bacterium, assembly GCA_037076615.1. Taxonomy (NCBI): domain Bacteria; phylum Candidatus Parcubacteria; species Candidatus Parcubacteria bacterium. The sequence goes on along the minus strand of AP029158.1, from coordinate 559,760 downwards.
AGAGCCTAAAACTGACGGTGAAGAGCCAGTGGTGGAGGGTGAAGTTGAGGATAAGAAATAATTATTCTTGAGCGTTAGAGCGCCGCAGCCTTCTTTGCTGGGGCGCTTTATTCGCTAAAGAAATTTATGGCAAAAGATTATTACAAAATTTTAGGGGTTGAAAAAAACGCCAGTGAAGCGGAAATTAAAAATGCTTTTCGCAAAAAGGCTCATGAATATCACCCCGATAAAGGTGGTGATGAAGAGAAATTTAAAGAAGTCAATGAGGCTTATCAGGTTTTAAAAGATCAAGATAGGCGTCGCAAATATGACCAATTTGGGGACGCGGCCTTTTCTGGTGGTGGCGGCGGCGGCTTCAACTGGTCGGACTTTCAAGGCGGTATTAATATGGATGATTTATTCGGGGGCTTCTCTGATATTTTTGGCTTTGGTAATGCACGTGGTGGTGGACGGCGGCAGCCCCAGCGCGGCCGCGACCTGGAGTTGACCCTTAATTTAAGTTTCAAAGAATCGGTTTTTGGTTTAGAAAAGGAAGTCTCTTTTAGTAAGCAGACCACTTGCGCCCATTGTCACGGTGACGGCGCGGAGCCGGGTTCTAAAGTGGAAAATTGTCCTACTTGCCAAGGCAAGGGCTACGTTATTGGCATCTCCCGCACCGTTTTGGGTAATATCCAAACAAAAAATTCCTGCCCCCAATGCCAGGGCGAAGGGAAAATCTATAGTCAGAAATGTTCTCAGTGTGGCGGCGATGGTTTAGTTAAAAAGGATATTAAAGTAAAGGTGCGGGTTCCGGCGGGGATCTCGGACGGTGAAACAATTCGTCTTTCCGGTTACGGCGATGATGGTTATTTAGGCGGCTCGGCTGGCGATCTTTACTTACAGGTCCAAGTGGCTCCGGATAAGAAATTCAAAAGGGATGGTTATGATATTAGAACTGACCTCAAAATTAACATTAAGCAGGCCATTTTAGGGGATAAGGTGGAGGTGGAAACTGTTTACGGTCCGGTAATCTTGAAAATTCCGGCCGGCACTCAGCCGGGGACAGTTTTCAAACTTCGAAATAAGGGCTTCCCCAAGCTTAATGGCTTTGGTCAAGGAGAGCATTTTGTCACCGTCAAAGTGGAAATCCCGAAGAATATTAGCCGTCAGGATGAAAAAATTATCAAGGAGCTTAAGGTTTAAAAGGCCGTTAATAAAATGTTTTGGCCAGTAAATTTTAATTGAAAATTTTCCTGAGAATGCTATAATTTTAATGTTTTTAAAATAAGCTCTAAAATTATGTCAAAGTGCAATTGTCCGTGGTATAAAAAATTATTCGGCAGCTGTCATTGTGAAGAAAAATCGTCGGCCGCCGAGCATTTAGACGCTGCGGCTAAAGCGGCTAAAGGGGCCTTATCGGAAGTTAAAGAAGAGTTAACTGAGGCTACTTCGGAGATTAAAGAGGAGTTAACTGAGGGTTTAAAAGAGGCGACCGAACATTTGAAAAAATCTTGGCAAGAGGTAAGAGCGGAAGCAGATGAGGCTTGGTCAGAGAGCAAAGAGACAATCAGTGAGACCTTGGCAGAAACTAAGGACAAATTAACAGAATTAAAGACCGAGGCCCTAAAAACCAGCGTTGATTTAAAAGAAAATTTTTCTGAAACCGCCGCCGAAATTAAGGAGCGCGCGGAGCAGGCCCGCACCACTATTACTGGCCACGAGAAAAAAGCTGAGGAACAAAAATAATTTGGCGTCCCTCTTTAAAAGTGATTTAAATAACTTTAAAGACACGCTTAGCGTGTCTTTTTTGAAAAAAATGTTAATTGATACTCACGCTCATATTAACTTCTCCGATTTTAAGGAGGATGCTGACGAAGTGATTCGCCGGGCTTTAGATAATGATACTTGGATGGTTTTAGTTGGCTCTGATTATAAGACCTCCAGTCGGGCCTTAAACTATGCTAATAAATATCAGAAAGGTGTTTATGCGGCCGTTGGCCTTCACCCCGTTCATTTAACCAGTGGGCACTTAAGTAACAGCGGTGATGAGGGGAACTATAATTTTTCCACTCGCAGTGAAGATTTTTATTATGATAATTATGAAAAACTGGCGAAGTTTGAAAAAGTGGTCGCGATTGGCGAAATCGGCCTAGATTATTATCATTTACCGCCCAATGAAGATCAAAAAACTGTTAAAGAGCGACAACAGGCGGTGCTCTTGCAGCAATTACTCTTGGCGCGGCAGTTAGACTTGCCGGTCATTATTCATTGTCGCCAGGCCCATGATGACTTGCTCGCTTTACTGCAGGAATTCCGTAAAGTTTACACTAGTTTAATTCCCGGTGATCGCCCCTGGGGGGTGCTTCATTGTTTTTCCGGCGATGAGGATTTAGCTTGGAAGTATTTTAACCTTGGTTTAATTATTTCTTTTACCGGCTTAATTACTTTTAGTCAGAGCTGGGATTCCCTGATTCGCAAAGTGCCCATTGATCGAATTATGATTGAAACCGATTCTCCTTATATGACGCCTGAGCCTTACCGGGGGCAGCGTAATGAGCCGGTCTTAGTTCAGTATGTCGCTCAAAGAATTGCCGAGATTAAAAATATGAAAGTGGAGCGCGTCGCGGAAATTACCACCGAAACCGCTCGTAAATTTTTCCGCCTTTAAAAAATAAAAAACCACCGCGCCGGGTGGTTTTTTTAAAAAAAGACTTTAAATTAAGAAGAGAAAAATTAAGGCGCCGAAAATTATTCGGTACCAGGCAAAGCCTTGAAAATCATTACGCTGGACATAACGGATTAAAAATTTAACGCCAATCACTGCCGTAATAAAAGCGGTTATAAAACCAACTAGCCAAACAACTAACTGATCACTGGTAAATAAGCTCGGGCTCTTGTAAATATCTAAGGCAGTCGCGCCAATCATGGTTGGAATGGCTAACAGGAAAGAAAATTCCACAATGTTGTGACGGCTAATACCCAGCACTAAACCGCCGATAATGGTGGCGCCAGAGCGTGACACTCCGGGCACCATCGCTAGTGATTGAGTGGCGCCTAAAATCACGGCCTGCTTGTAGCTAATGTCATTTACTTCTTTTGATTGACTTTGAGGAGTTGGTTTTTTGCGAGCATACCAGCGTTCAAATAAAATAATAATAATGCCGCCGATAAACAAAGAGCCGGCAATCAAGGGCAAGCTCTCCATTAAAAAGTTTTTTACCACTTCGTATAAAGCTAGGCCTAGAATAGCGGTGGGGATTGTCGCGGCGATAATTTTACCGATTAAGCTCCAAGAAGACCAGATTTTTTTCCAATAAAGAATCACCACGGCGAGAATGGCTCCGAGTTGAATGGAGATGTTAAAGGTTTTTAAAAAATCCGTCGTCGGAATTTTTAAGAGTTCGCTCGTGATGATCAGGTGGGCGGTTGAGGAGATGGGCAGAAATTCGGTGAACCCTTCAACAATGCCCATGATTAAGCTTTGCCAAATAGTCATATGTCCCTATTCTAACCTAGACGCCCTAAAAAATAAAGGGTTTCTAAAGTCGCCCATTTTTTGGTATAATAAAAACAGTTTAATAAAAATTAATATGGCGGAAATCCAAAAAGTAATAAAGAAAAAAGCCTCAACTCCTACTCGAAAAAAAACGGTAGTCGCCGTTTCTGGTTATTTCAACCCCCTTCATGTGGGGCACCTGGAAATGATTGAACGGGCGAAAAAGCTCGGTGATAAGCTGGTCGTCATTGTTAACAATGATCATCAAGTAAAGTTAAAGGGCCGTGTCCCGTTTATGAGCCTCGCTGATCGCGTTAAAATTATTGGCGCTTTAAGAGCTGTTGATGAGGTCTTTGTTTCTATTGATCGCGACAAAACAGTTTGTCGCTCGCTCGCTCAGGTAAAACCCGATATTTTTGCTAACGGTGGCGATCGTAAAAGTTTAGGCGACGTGCCGGAATATGATATTTGTCAGCAATTAAATATTACGATGGTTGATGGTTTAGGCAAAAAAATTCGCGCCAGCTCCGAGCTCATAAAACGAGCCGCGGCCGCGAAGGAAGTTAAGCTTTAAGGAGACCGCCTCCTAAAAATATGAGTTCAGTTAGTAAAATAATTTTAGCACTGATCGCCTTCTTACTGGTCGGTGGAGTAATTATTTATCAGGTGGCGCCAACGCGATCGCAAGTTTTTTTTGACAATATTTTGGGGCGTGAACCGGAGCCCGAGCCAGTTGTTTATCAGGAAGAAAAAACCGTGCGCATTCCCGAGGGGGCTAACAATAAAGAGGTGGCGAAAATTTTGGCGGCCGCCGGGCTATTAACCGAAGAAGAATTTCTTGAGGCGCAGTGGAATTATCCTAGTGAACGTTTTGATTTTTTAGCGGATCGTCCGGCCGGTACCGATTTAGAAGGTTACCTCTATCCTGACACTTACCGCTTTTTTGCCTCCAGTACACCTGAGGATATTTTAACGAGAATGTTAAGTAATTTTGATAGAAAATTAAGTGCCGATTTGCGCGCCGAGATTTCCGCTCAGGGAAAAACAATTAGCGAAATAGTCACTATGGCTTCCTTAGTAGAAAAAGAAGCCCCGATTTTTTATGCGCAAAACGATAATGCCGATGCTAAAATTGTGGCCGGTATTTTTTGGCGTCGAATAGAAAATAATCAGGCCCTTCAATCTTGTGCCTCCTTAGCTTATATCTTGGGGGTTAATAAGCCCCAGTACACCACCGCTGACACACAAACCCCTTCACCATTCAACACTTATCTCCATCGGGGTCTAACTCCGAGCCCGATCTCTAATCCCGGCATCCTAGCTATTGAGGCGGCTATTTACCCTAGTGACACGAATTATAATTATTTTCTGACTCCAGCGGGCACCAAAGATTTAGTTTACGCCGTTACTTATGAGCAGCATTTAGCCAATAAGAGTAAATATTTACCTGATTAATTTATGTTTTCCGACCTTGATCAAAACAATGGCCCCATCTTACCTAGCGATTCGCAAGCGCCAGTGGCACTGGGAGTGCCCTTGGTTTATAATCCCGACGATGACCCGTCTTTTTGGGAAAAAAATAAACGGAAAATTTTAATTGGATTAGGCCTGTTAGTCGTTTTTGGTTTAGGGCTTTTTTTGGTAATAAAGATTTTGGTGCCTACGCCGGAAAAAAATCCACTAGTGATTATTGATCGCAATGGCAGTGAGGTTGGTACCGGGGAAGCAACGAGCACAGAAACCCACTTGCCGACCGATGAGACACCAGCAGTCACTGATGAGTGGAACGAGTCTTTACTTTCGGGGGCCTTAGAGAAATATAATTTTCGTGATTTTTATGAGGCTCCGACGGCGATCCCGGAGTTCTCTTTAGTTGATTATTCGCTACCACTTAATGTTAAAATTGATGTTTTAAATTATTATGATGTGTCTCGGCGTCTAGAGCTAGATAACGCTCTTGAGAATTTGAATCAAAATGGTTTTTCCGTTTTACCTAATCCTGACTCGGAAATTAAGGATTTTTATGGCGCCTATGATTGGTTGTCGCAAAAAGGTATACCCCTTTTAATTACTAGTGATTTTTTATTATATTATCATCAAAATACCATTCAGCAGGTTTTTAAAGATATTGAAGAAACTATTTTTTATGACAGTCTTCACGGGATTTCTAAATCTCTTTATGAGCAAGCGCGCCATCGTTATGAGAATCGTCTTTCTGAACTGGGCAACATTAACGATCCAATTTTAGAGTCGCAGCGCCTCGCCATGGCTTACTTCGCCGTGGCCTTAGAACTATTAGAACCTGAGGCGGAGCAAGTCGATCCTGATAGTAAAAGCGCCACTAAATTTGGCGCTACAGAAGCCAACACTTTTGCTTTTACCATTCTGCCTTATTTGCAGAAAGACGCCGGTCGCGAAGTAGCTTTGATTCGCCAGGGGCGGGAAAAAACCAAGTCGCCGGTCTTGCTCTATGAACGTGATTATCAAGAATTTACTGTCCCCGCTGAGTATCAGCGCACGGAAAAATTAAAAAATTTCTATCTCGCCAGTCGCTGGCTTAATTCAGTCTTTCCTTTAGTGGTTAAAGATGAGTCTTGTCCTAACTGTTTTCTAGATAAAGATGATGCTCGCATTAGTTTAACTGCAGTCACTTTTATTACTAAGGATTTTTCTAATGACCAGGAGTTAAAGAATCGCTGGGCCTTGGTTTATAAACTTCTGTCTTTTTATCGTGGCTTACGTGATGATCTAACCTATCGCCAATACGATGAGGCGATGCAACATTTATTTGGTACTGATTACGACCCCGCCACTTTATTCGCTTGGGAGAATAAAGACAGTGAAGCGAATTTAGAAACTCTGCGCCAAGAACTTTTGAGTTTAAACTTTAATCCTTCTTTAGGCGCTTTAGATAAAAATGAGCAGCGTCCGCAACTGGGCTTTAAATTATTAGCCGATTATTATTGGCCCAACGATTATATTTTTAAACGTTTAAGTGGTCAGGACTTAGGTGCTTTTACCGGCGCCCAGAGCATCAGAAATGAAGATAAAAACAATGTGACTTCGTGTCGCGACCGAAGTGAACGCTGCAATGGCAGCGGCCTTGATGTAATTGCCTTAGTTACCGACAAGGTTTCTCTTTCTAATCATTGGCAAGTCAATTCTCAATATGAAAAATATCCTTTCGCGCTCGCGGCCTTGCAGACGGATTTAAAGTCTTGGCCGGTTTGGCATGACAATAATTATTGGTCAACTTTAGAAACAATTCAATCGCTTTTTTCCACCAACAACAACCAAATGCAGGCCTATGCGAGCACGCCCGCTTGGTCAGAACGCTTAGTAAATACCGCTGCCGGGGCTTGGGTGGACTTGCAATTACCGCTCGCCAACCTGACGCCGGCCGGATTGTCGGAGAATCGCAGCGGCTTAAATACTGATGTCGTTTTAAATGATGATTTTTATATTGAGCCTAACTATTCTTTAATCAAGAAAATTATTGCTGATAACGAAATGATTAATGGGCTTTTTGCCGGCATGGGGATTAATAAAAAAGTTCCGTCGGTGGGTGTCACTTTAAAAGAAGAGAATAGTAAATTAACGCAGATTGCCGGTATTATTACCAAGGAATTAAATAATGAAGCTTTAAGTAGTCGGGATCAAGATTTTATTAGCTCCTTTGCTCGGCAGTATAAATTAGTTGAACCTAACGAAAATAGTTTTCGCTTGAGTGTCCCGAGTGGCCACTTAAGTCAGACTATTGGTGTTGATTTTTTGGCCTTAATTTATGAACTAGATTCCGGTAAGTATTTATCGGTGGGGCCAGTTTTTTCCTATCAAGAAAAAAGGCACTAATATTTTTTCTGCGAAAAAGCCGCGTCTTTTAAGGAGCGCGGTTTTTTTATTGGAGGCGAAAAATATAGACTTCTTTGTCGCCCGTTACCCAAGAGTCTAGGGCTTTTAAGCTTGTCTCTCCAATTAAGCGATCACTGCGGTACCAATAGCGATTAATTACTAAATAGATTTTTTCTGCTTGGGTTAAGTCTTTAACGCCCTCAATTATTGCTGTTTGTGGACCGTCGTTAACCCAAGCTAAATAATATTGATAGAGCGGACCGCCGGTGGGAATGGGGTAAAAGAAAACTGGGCCAGAAGGAGTGTTAAAGTAATGGCCAAAGCCGGACTCTTTTAGGGCGGCGACACTGGTTTGTTGGTTCGCTAAAACGACATAATCAGCGCCAGCAGCATCGTCATTAATTAGGCGTACGGCTTCCAAATCAGCTTCGGAGACACTGTAGCCGCGCGAATTAACAAACTGGTCTTGGCGGGGATAGGAAAGATAAAAACTGCTGGTAATAATTAAGGCCCCGGCCAAGGTAAAGGCAATCTTTGCGGGGGTGCTCTTTTCTCGGGTTCGGGACACCAAATCGCCCAAGGCCGCTAATACCCAGGGTGACGCAAAAAGAGCGATCATTAAAACAAGCCGGTTGAGATAGTCGGCTTGTTCGTAGTCAATTAAAAAATCAAAAGATAGGGAGGCGGTCATCATCCACGCCCCGGCTAAAGCGCCAATCGTTAACCAAGTGTCGGATTTTTCATTTTCAAAGTTTCGCCATCTATAGGCGCCATAAATTGCTAAAGCGATAAAGCTGGGCCAGAGCAAAAAAGTGAATAGGTAAGGGAAGTTTAAATAGAAAGAGGCAAGGTTGCCACTATAGGCCGGCCAAAAATCTAAAGACTTCAAACCGTTAAGTGACAGTCGCAACTTTAGCAATGATTGGTTGTTGATGATTGCAAAAGCGAGGGGGAGAGATAATAAGCTGCCTAAAAAAGTAATCAGGCGCCGCCGCTTGTAAGTACGGGTGCTTAACAAGGGGCGCCGGTAATTAAGCTCTCTGAAAGCCCAAAAACTTAGAATCGGTAGGCCGGCAATCGGATGAATCGCGAAGGTGGCCAAGGCTAAAAGAAGTGATAGAAAACGTTGTCCCGACAGAGAGTAGATCAAGGCTAAAATCAAAAACAAATAAGCAAAATTTTGCGGCGTGCTCACGGTTAAGAAACTAAAAGGGAAGATTAAAATCAGTAAGCCGCTCAAGAGGGCGGCCACTGTGCGCCCGCGACTATCTCCTAAAGTTTTAATCGCTCCGGGAAGTAGTAAGGCGGCCGTTACGGGAACTAAAAATTTATTTAAGAGATAAACGCTAAGGCCGGTAAACCGAGAAATAATGGTGATTAGGGAATATTCTCCTAAGTAGATTGGGGTTTTAGGTAAAATAAAGCCCTGATGGATAATCATCTCCATGCTGGCCTGATGGATAAAAGGATCAAACCCATAACCAATTTTATAAACGGTGGCGGCAACAGAGAAACTAAGGGCGTAATGAGCGCAGAGCAGCCACCGGTTCCGATTATTGGCTTTGGCACGAAGAAGTAAAGTGAGGAGAGCAAAGGTTGCAAGGGCGTAAGCGAGAAAGAGCCCAGGAGAAACGGTTTGCCAAGGAGAAATGAGAGCGGCGCCGCTTCGCCCCTTAATTAAAAAAGCCCAGGCCGTGGCCGTGGCTAGTATAAAAATAAGCAAAGATAAATAGTCAATTTTTCCTTCGGGCTCCCGACTTAAGACTGGCCAGGGGTTAATTTTTAAGTAGGGGCGGATAAAGTAGAAGGTCCCGGCACTAAGAATTAAAGTTAGGGCGACCCCAAATCCATTAAGTTTATAGAAAAAATAGATTAAGCTCCCAAAAATCATGATTAAGCTTAAAATAGCCAATAAATTCTTTTCCGAAATAACTTTTTTTATCTTTTTCATAAAATTAAAAGTGTCTAAGCCTAAATATAGCAAATTCTTGCTAAAAAGGGTATTTTTTTATAAGCTTTTAGGGTATGGCCAAGCGACTGAAAACTCCGAGCGCTTATTTTGTTACTGTCCTTCTTCTGGCGGTCGCTTTTTTTATTGGCACCTCTTACTTTAATTATACTACCCAGCATGAAAGTCTCGTAAAATGGAACTCTCCTGACGAAACGGCTAATTATTTCTTCGTTTATCGCTTGGCGACCACCGGGGAGATTGCGCAGTTTGAGGAGGCTAATGTGGTCGCTTCTGATCTGGTCATGCCTCGGAGCATGCGGAGTGATGCCGGTTGGCTAAAACCGGTCAGCTTCTTAGGTTTAATTATTCTTTATGGCCATTTAGGGGCCTTAATTAGTCCGATTATCATCCCTTATTTAACACCATTTTTCGGAGCCCTGGGGATTATTTTTTTCTTCCTCTTCTTGCGGCGGATTTTTTCGGAACGAATTGCGGCACTTTCGGCGGGCCTACTGGCAGTTTTTCCGGTTTATTTTTATTACTCCCTAAGGAGTATGTTTCACAATGTTTTGTTTTTAGTAATGTTAATTATCGGTGCTTACTTTCTGGCCTTAGCTCTCAGTCGTCGCTATAAGCCTCTAAAACAAAACTTTTTTAAGAGTAAACCGAATAAATTCACTATTAAGGGTTGGTTTTTGATAATTTTATCGGGGTTTTTCTTTGGTGGAGCGATTGCCACGCGCACCTCAGAAATAATATGGCTGTTGCCAGTTTTAGGAATTATCGCTTTATTTTATTGGCGCCGGCTCGGCTTTAGTCGTATTTTACTCTTTTTAGTTGGTTTAGTTTTGGCACTTCTGCCCACTTTTTATTATAACCAACTCCTATATAATTCTCCTTTTTACGGCGGCTATAATGAAATGAATCGGTCGCTCGAAACTTTGTCGGCCGCCGGCAACACTTTTGTCGTTCAATCAGGAGCCGCTTTTAAAACCGCTTTAACTAATTTCGGGCAAACAGTAAAAGACACGGTTTTCTATTTTGGTTTTAAGCCGCACCAGTCTTTGGACATGTTTAATTATTATGTGGTCCAAATGTTTCCTTGGCTGACCGTTTTCGCTGCCCTGGGCTGTTTAATTTTATTATTGTTAAATATAAAAAAGCCGGCCAAGAAATATTTAGTTTACCTTTTGTGCTGGCTTTTTTTATCGGTGGTCTTAGTTTTATATTACGGCTCTTGGCGGTTTACCGATAACCCTAACGCCGCCAGCCATACAATTGGTAATTCTTATACCCGGTATTGGTTGCCGATTTATTTAATGGCCTTGCCCTTAGTTGCCCTGAGTTGGGAATTGCTAGCGCGCGGCCTCTTCTTTTTCTGCCGGCGCTATCGGGTTTATAAATGGCTGGTCGGCACGACTTTACTAATTGCTTACTTGGCGGTGGCGGCTTACTCTTTTAATTTTCTCGTTTTTTCTGGTGAAGAAAGTCTAACGAATTTGTCTTATAATATGGCTGCTGATCGCCAGATTGGTAAAACTGTTTTAGAATTAACTCCGCCCGAGGCCATTATCTTGACTCAGTATCACGACAAAGTATTGTTCCCACAAAGGTCAGTGATTATGGGCTTAATGCATGAGCCACCCTATTATCCTTATTTAAGAAAACTACTGGCTCATTATCCGGTCTATTATCTAAACTTTACTTATCCGGATAAAGATTTAAACTATTTAAATGCCAGCCGCCTGCCTGAATTTGGTTTGCAGTTAGAGCCGGTAGAATTTATTGGTCGCGACTTTACCTTGTATCAATTAAAATCTTTAAATCATGACTAACAATACTTATCATTTAATCACGCTCGGGTGTCAGATGAATAAGGCCGACAGTGAACGTCTGGCCTCTTATTTAGATGGCCAGGGTTACAGCGAAAGTGCTCAAGCAGAAACCGCTCAGCTGGTAGTTTTTATTACTTGCGGGGTGCGGCAATCGGCCGAAGATCGGGTTTATGGCCGGGTTAATCAGTTGCGTAAAAAGAATCCTCAAGCTTTGGTGGTTATTACCGGCTGCTTAGCTTACCGCCCTGACGTCCAGCGTCGCCTTAAGGGGCAGGTGGATCTGTTTATGAACATTAACCGCTTGCCAGAGCTAGTGGCGCTCTTGGCCGCTAAAGGGGTGCGTCCCGAAGATTCTGATTATGAAACGGAGCGCCAAGATTGTGGGGAAGAGTATTTAAAGATTCCGGCTCGCCACCAGAGTACTTATCGTGCTTATGTTCCAATCGGCAATGGTTGTGATAACTTTTGTTCTTATTGTGTTGTGCCTTACGCCCGCGGCCGTGAAGTTTATCGGCCGGCCGCTGAGGTTTTGACAGAAGTAAAAAAACTTTTAAGCGCTGGCTATAAAGAAATAAATTTAATTGCTCAGAATGTAAACAGCTACCGCAGTGGCGTTTATAGTTTTCCGCGCCTCCTAAAAGAGATCGCGGATTTACCCGGTGATTTCTGGGTGCGCTTTTCTTCCAGTCATCCCAAAGATTTAAGCCCGGAGTTAATTGAGGTTATCGCTGCTTCCGAAAAAGTGGTTAATCATTTACATTTAGCCGTTCAGTCGGGTGATGATGGAATTTTAAAAGCGATGAACCGTAATTATACCGTGGCCCATTTTAAAGACTTAATCGCTCAGTTACGAGCGGCTCGCTCTGAGATGGCGATTACTACCGATGTGATTGTTGGTTTCCCGGGGGAGACGGAAGCGCAGTTTAATAACACCGTTAAATTATTTACGGAAGTTGATTTTGATCTAGTCTATATTTCTCGTTATAGTCCGCGGCCAGGCACCGCTTCTTGGAAGATGAAAGATAATGTTTCCTCAATTGAAAAAAAGCGGCGGGAAAAAATTCTTAATGACCAGTTAATTGCGAGCAGTTTGAAAAATAGTCAGCAAAAAATTGGCACGGCCGTAACTGTTTTAGTTGACGGTCAAAATAAGGCCGGTCGTTACTATGGTAAAAGCGCGGATTATAAAACAGTCTTTTTCACCGCCAGTGCCAAGGCCCCTGATTTAATTGGCAATTTCGTTACCGTTTTAATAACTGAAGCTTTGCCCTTTGGTCTTAATGGCGCTCTGGTTGAGTAATTATCCCCCTTGTTTTTTAAGTGTCTAAAAAATTAGTACAAATAAAAAAGGGGTTCAAATTACTTGAACCCCTAAAGCAGTCGCCTTAGGTATTTGGCAAAAGAACTTTTGGCGGTGCTGCTTTTGCGCCGCTAGCGGCGTTGGGCTTGTTCTTGTGGAATTGTTTTATTTTTTCGGCGTTGGAGGAAGCGCCAGATAACCACAAAACAATAAGGAACAAGTCATGCTAGCGGCAGTTATATTAGCATTCTTACAAAGATATGTCAATTAGCAACAAAGATCCTAAAGTTTTAGTAATTATTGGCCCCACCGCCTCCGGCAAGACTTCTTTGGGGGTCAAACTCGCCGCTCGTTTTGACGGGGAGATTGTTTCTGCCGACAGTCGTCAGGTTTTTCGAGGTATGGATATTGGCACCGGTAAAGATTTGGCCGAATATGTTCTTCCTGGTCAGACTATTCCTTGTCATCTGATTGATGTCTGCGCGCCTATGGAAGATTACAATCTCGCTCGCTATCAGGTTGATGCCAGTAAAGCCATCAACGAAATTATCGCCCGCGAGAAGTTGCCTTTACTGGTTGGTGGTTCCGGGCTTTATCTCCAGGCGATTGTTGACGGTTATGTCTTGTCGCCGACGGCTCCTAATCCTGAGACTCGAGCGTCCTTAGAAAAAATGTCAGTAACGGAACTTTATCAAAAACTTCAGTCTCTAAAGCCTGATTTTGCCGCGCGTTTAAATAATAGCGATCGGAATAATCCGCGTCGACTCGTTCGTTATTTGGAAATTACTCTAAATCAACAAGCAGCAGCCCCCAAAATAGAGAAACCAGCTTATGATTTTTTGATTCTCAGTTTAAATCCGGACGATGAGATGATGCGGGCCCGCATCGAGAAACGCTTAAAAGAACGTCTGCAAAAAGAAGGTCTAGTGGCTGAGGTGGAGCGTTTATTAGACAGTGGCGTCACCTCGGCCCGCTTAAATTCTTTTGGTTTGGAATATCGCTACATCTCTTGGTATCTCCAGGAAAAAATAGATTATGAGACCATGGTGGAAAAGTTAAGTACGGCAATTTATCGTTTTGCGAAGCGACAAAAAACTTGGTTCAAGCGGTGGGCGAAGCAGGGGCGCGAACTAATTGAAGTGAGTACTGAAGAGGAGGCGGCCGCGATTGTACAAAAATGGTTAAAAGCTTAAGAAGTTAGCCTTAAATTAGATTAAAAAAGCCAAAATAATAGTTGACAAAGGCGGCGGAAATAATATAATGATAATCCTTAGATCTTTAACAAAAATAAGGTGGTCGCAACTAAAAAATGATTAAGCGCTAGTCGTTTTTTAGCTGCGACTACGAGAGTGCAGTTCCGACTCGGAAAGAGTAATTTTAAAAAAGATAACAAATGGCCAATGGAAAATTCCTAGAAAAAAACCATGCGGTTTATCTTAGCTTGGCTTCCGATGGCACCACTGGCGAACAATGGGTTGATAGATTGGAAGGTCAAGGTAAAATTTTAAGTATTGAAGTTCAACATCTTTTAAAGTCACCAAAGTTTGAAATTACCAAAGGACAAAAATTGAATCTCGTGATTCTAAAAAAAACTCTGACAAAAGCTTTAGCCTTAACTGAAGACGAGCTTTTGGCAGAGGCCCTTTCTTTTCATTTACTGCCGGTGAATTTAGAATTTGCTTGTTTACTTAGGGAAGAGCTTACTCTTTATTGGCTTAATCGCCTGAATCTTCAAAGAGTAATCATCCCCGGAAAACCATCTTTAGCCATCTTTGGCGATGGTCACTTCCGGACAATTGATGATGTCCCCGATTATTTAAGAGAAAGTTGCTTCGGCTATGTTTTTAGACAGCCGCAATCACACGAATACAGCCAAAATGGCTGGGATTGGAAAACTGAATTACAGGAGGAAACTCGGGTTTAAGCCTGATTAAAAGAAACAAAAAAGCCATTCGCAAGAATGGCTTTTCGCTTATCTACTTCTCCAATAACGCTTTTACTTTTTCCGGATTGGCGCGGCCACGCGTTTCCGCCATGACCTTGCCGATAAAAAACTGGAGGAGGGCAGTTTTACCGTTTTTATAATCAGCCACCTGTTCCGGATAATCATTTAAAACTTTAGCAATCGTTTCTTTAATGAGGGCTTCGTCATCAACTTGTTCTAAACCTAAATCAGTCATGATTTGGACCGGATCGCCGCCTTGCTGATACATTTTTTCTAAGATTTTCTGACCCGTTGAGGAATTAATTTTTCCTTGCTGGATTAGGCAAACGAGCTGGCCAAAATTCTCCGGAGTAATTAACAGCTCAGACACTTTTTTATTATCGGCGCGCAAGAATTTGAGCAATTCGCTGCTCACCCAATTAACAACGGCTCCCGCTAGCTTTTTGTCAGCGCGATTACTGCTGTCTTGATGGGCGACTAGCCAAGCTTCGGCCTCCGAGATTGCTTGCTCGGTAAAATCGGACAAGTCTTCGTCGGCGGCAATTAGTTCGGCTTGATCGCGGCGCCAGCCGTATTGTTTAATAAAACGGTTAATTCTTTCTTCCGGTAATTCGCCAATTTCTTGAGCAATTTTTTTAATCCACTCAGGACTAATTTCTAACGGTGGAATATCGGGTTCGGGGAAGTAGCGATAATCCGCGGCACTTTCTTTTAACCGTTGCGACTTGGTTTGATTCTTTTTGTCATCCCAACCGCGCGTCTCCGCTTTAATTTCCTCTCCCTTGGCCAATAATTTTTCTTGGCGCTCAATTTCGTAGTTAATCGCTTTCTCAACCGCCTTAAAAGAATTGATATTTTTAACTTCAACTTTTGGGTTTAGTTTTTTCTTTTTAGTTAAAGAAATTATCGCCCCACCTTGATATTCCCAAGTCCCCGGTTCTTGTAAACTAATGTTGGCCTCGCAGCGCATCTGACCTTTTTCCATATCCGCTTGAGAAATTTTTAAGTAGCGCAGCAGTTGCTGAAAGCGCTGACAAAAATCTTTTGCTTGCTCGGCACTTCTAATCACGGGTTCGCTGACTAATTCCAAGAGCGGGGTTCCAGCGCGATTAAAATCTAATAAAGAATAATCCTTACCCGCCGGGTGGCTGGACTTACCGGTATCTTCTTCAAGATGAAGGCGCGTAATCGCCACTGGCCCCGCGGCTGTTTCTAAACGACCGTTACGACATAAGGGTTGGTCATACTGAGATATCTGGTAACCTTTGGGTAAATCGGGATAGAAATAATTTTTCCGATCAAATTTGGAGTAAGTGCTAATTTCACAACCGGTGGCCAAACCGGCTAAAATTACCAATTCAATGGCCCGCTTATTCGGTTGTGGCAGGGTGCCCGGGTGAGCTAAACAGATGGGGCAAACGGTCTTATTTGGCGCTTTTAGGGTAGCATCATTATCACAAGCACAAAACATCTTACTTTTGGTGAGCAATTCGGCATGAATTTCGAGGCCGATAATAACGTCATAGTTCATATACTAGCAGTTTAGCGAAAAAAAGACGGTAAGGGAAGTTAAAAAGTTCTTCTTTTGACTTTTAGGCTATTTTGTATTATTATCAAGCTTATAGAAATAAAAATCTTTATGAATTTTGAACAAAAATTTACCAATTTTAAAGCTGAGGAGAGGGGGGCCGCAGCGAAAGAAGTGGAGTCTCAAGAAAACCGCCTTGATTTGCCGACGCGCGAAGAAATTGACGCCGCCCCTTCTTTTGCCAGTCGCGATGCTTTTGATCATTGGGTACAAAAAAAGAAAAATAGCCGGGGTGGAGCGGAGGAGTTAGCTAATTTTAGCCGCTTAGTTGAGCGAACTGCCGGCGGCCCCTCGACCGATATTTTTAAGTCCTTAATCAAGAATGAAGAGAAAAATAAAAATTTACCCGAAGACGAAAGAGAAGAGTTTCGTCTAGACCCTCTCAAGCGGGTTAACGAGATTCAGACCACTAAACTTTATGATGAAAACCTGGTTATAGGAAAAGTAGATGTTGAAGATTTAGGTGATATTTTAAAAAATTTAGATAAAGATACCCGGGAATTTGTTTTTGCCCGTCGCAATAACCTTACCTTGGAAGTAGCTAAAAATCTTTTGGTTCGGCGCCTTGGTGGCTCGGTGATTGTTTATCATACCAGTCCGGCTGATATTGATTTTAAAGAAGGTCTAAAAGGGGATGTCTATTTTAGTACCGATATCAAAAGATTATTTAAAGCACCTGGAGCGCGCTATCTTTACGCTTTTCGCCTCCCGGCTGATCAAGTGGCCAATTCAAAATATGGCGCTTTAGATTGCTTTGGCCGTTTAAGGGCTAGCGGTACTAGCCAGCCCATTAGTGATAAAATTAGTATTTATGATTTTGACCAACCCGGCGGCAAGCAAAAAGAGATTCTTGACGCTTTGGGGGCTGGTTTTTCCGATTATCTTCCGGCGACCGGACGCGCGGGAAACTTTATGAATAATCATGGGTCGTCAGCGGAGCTCAATCTTTAAAGATATCTTTCCTAAATTAAAAGGGCCAGCAGATTTTTTCTGAGGCCCTCTTTTTTTGTTTTTCAGTTTAGGTTTTGTTGTTTTTTTTGGAGATTTAAAAACAGTAATGCTAGATTTTGAAAACCATTCCTCTTTTCTAGCTGCAGGGTTTGTCGGTAATTTTCAAAACGTTTGATGCCGCCATCATTAAAGAAGTCTTTTTCAATTAACTTCTTTAATTCTATCTCCTGGTCATCATCCCGGTTCAATGGTAGTAAAAATTTTTTTCCGATTGACACTAAAGTTGTCTGATGGAAAAAACCACTCGTCCCAAAGATGTTTCTTTGTTGGGGTTTGATATTGTGTCGGTTTTTTAAAAACTCCAACAACAAAATCCCAACTTCTCGTTGGTTGTGACTGATTTCTCTCATTTTTTAATATTTTATTGTTAATGTGCGCTTATTGGAGCTTTATTCTAGTATAAAAGTAAAATAATGTCAATAGTTAAAACTGGCCACTGCTACCAAAGCCGCCTTGGCCGCGGTCCGTCCCTTGCGATACCGGCCCCTCTTCTAGCTTAAAAGTCGTGAGCGGTTGAATAATTAATTGAGCAATTTTCTGCCCCGGTAAAATATGATAAATATCTTCACCTAAATTTTTAAGTAAAACTAAAATTTCCCCGCGATAGCCGGCATCAATTACTCCGCCTAAAGTGCTTAAACCATTTTTTGCCACGCCACTTTTATCCCAAATCAGCCCCACTTGGTTTTCGGGAATAGCGACTCTGATTCCGGTTTTGACGGCCGCTTGACCGTAGGGGGCAATAGAGACAGTTTCGGCGGCGTATAAATCCAAACCGGCGTCATGAGCGTAAGCCTTGGTCGGCAACTTTGCTTCGCCGCTTAAGCGCTCTACTTTTAATACCGCTAATTCCGCGATTACCGGTTTTTCTGTCTCCGTTTCTGCTATTGGTGCGACGGTTTCTTCTTTTTTAAAGAAAAAATCTTTATGGCTTTGAATCTGTTTATTTTTACTAATAATTTCGCCAACCGCTTTAAAGCTGCTCTCCTTTTTACTTAGGCTGCCGTTTAGTAAACGGCGGACTTGCAACCAAATCAATTCACTAATTTCTTCCCGAGCTAAAATATTATTGCCAGCGGCGCACTCAATTAAAGTAAAGCCCGGGATAGTCTTGGCAATTTCTAAATAGACTTCTTCGGCCGAACGGAGATGATTGATATCATTTTCATGAATATCTTTGGTTTTGCCCACCCAATCTTCACGCGCTCTAGATTTTGCTAGCTCAAAAGACACTGCTGCCGGAACGTGAAGAATTAATGATAAATCAGGTTGGGAAATATTAAATAATTTATATTCTAAATTATTAAGCCAGTTAAAAAATACCTTGCGCTCCAGCGAATTGCTTATTTTCGCGCCTTGGTGCCCCATGTTGGCGGAGACGTAGCGGTTAGATAAGACAATTTTTCCGGCTTGTAACCATTTTTTAATTTTAAAATTGGCATCAAAACGGTCAACGGCGTAAAAAATTGAGGCTTGGTAAGGAGTAACTTCTCCCGGGCCGCCATATTTACCGGATAAATACTCTTCAACTGGGCCCGCTGACTTCGTGTTGTATTGCGGAAAATCAGCAATCTCCACCAGAAAACCCTCTTGCTTTAAGCGCTCGGCGAGCAAGTTTAATTGGGTTGTTTTCCCAGAGCCATCGGTTCCATCAATGACAATTAATTTTCCTGAGTAGTTGGCCATAGTTAAAAATTAATTTTTATCCTTCTGCTCATTTTGGATGAGAGTTAAAGTTTTGTCAATTTGTTCTTTAAGCTCTTCTAAAGTACCGTTATTTTCTAGTACATAGTCGGCTTTGGCGACAACGGAGGCAATACTCACTTCCGTCTCTTTAGCTTCGTCAGCCAAAAAATCTTCCCAAGTTTTTTCGGCATCGCCGGGGTTTTCGTTGCGCGATAAAACTCTTTGATAACGAATTTCTAGATCAGCAGTGATAGCAATAAGATGGAAATTGCTTAAATCTTTTAAATATTCAATATCTGCTAAACGGCGGATGCCATCAACAATCACCAAATCATCTTCAGCCTCAGAAACTTTTTTTGTTAACGCCTTGGCGAGCAAATCCTCGCCATAAGCTTGTCTTAAAAAAGTCGACAATTTAATAATGTTGTCGCGCTCAGCAGGAATCTCAAGATCACTTAAAATATTTCTCAAAATATCAGAAAATTTAAAACTAACCCCGCCGCAACGGCCTTCTAAATATTTTTTAACTACTTCTTTACCGCTGGCAATTTGGCCGCTCAAGCCAATAATTAATTTCGCCATAAATTTAATTAATCGTAACAAACACGGTAGCGAACGACAAACGCGTGCTCATTAATTTTTTTTAACTCTAATAAATTTAGTTTTAGGGGGAAGTCCACATCAAATAGAGGCAGGCCGCTGCCGAATAAACAAGGTTCAACTGTTAGCACTATTTCGCTGATCAGTTTTCTTTTTAAAAATTGGGAGTTTAGATAACAGCCGCCACCTAAGAGAGCCGAGTGGTAGCCCCCAGCTTCTAAATCCGCTAAAACGATTTCTGGTTCGCTGCTGACAAAACGGACTCCATCTTGTCCAGGGTTTTCGTTTTCAGAAAAAACCACATTTAAACGGCGAGGTAAGGCTTTTGGCAAGGTCTTAAAAGTATTTTCGCCCATCAAAATTACGCCGTGTTTTTCTGATTCGGAGACAAATAACTTTTTATCCTCTGGGCTAGTCCAGTCGGCTAGCTGTTTGCTATCTTTAGCGATTCTTCCGTCCGCGGAGATCGCCATCATTAGGGTAACGGGAATCATAATATTTTTATAAAAAAGCCCGGTCGCTATTGGCGAGGCGGGCTAAATTTTTAAACGGCAATTGGCGCTTTGATGCTCGGGTGCGGATTGTAACCCACCAGCTCAAAGTCCTCATACTTAAAGCCAAAGATATCTTTGACCGCCGGATTGATTTTCATTTTTGGCAAAGCGCGCGGTTCGCGGCTTAGCTGCTCTTTTACTTGATCAAAATGATTTTTGTAAATATGCAAATCGCCAAACGTATGGACAAACTCACCTGGTTCTAAATCACAAACTTGGGCTATCATCATTGTGAGCAGAGCATAAGAGGCGATATTAAAGGGAACTCCCAAGAAGGTGTCACAACTTCTTTGGTAAAGCTGACAAGACAGTTTCCTATTGGCCACATAAAGTTGGAATAAACAGTGGCATGGCGGCAAGGCCATCTTATCAACTTCCGCGACATTCCAGGCCGAGACAATAATCCGGCGCGAATTCGGGTTATTCTTGATGGTGTTGACCACATTGGCAATTTGATCAATCTTTTCGCCATCCGGGGTTGGCCAGGAGCGCCATTGGCTCCCATAAACCGGTCCCAGCTCTCCATTCTCATCGGCCCACTCATTCCAAATACTGACGCCATTATCCACTAAATACTTAATGTTAGTGCTGCCTTGCAAGAACCAGAGCAACTCATGGATAATTGATCGCAAATGAACTTTTTTCGTTGTTAAGAGCGGAAAACCATCGGCCAGGTTAAAACGCAATTGATAACCAAAAACGCTGCGCGTCCCGGTGCCGGTCCGGTCACCCTTATCTACACCATTTTCCATGATGTGGTTTAACATCTCTAAATAATTTTTCATACCCCTATTTTTAGTGATTAATGTTTTTAAATAACTATTATCACTCTACAACATTTGGGTTAATAGTCAAATTAATAAGACGCAATCGTATCATCTAATAAAACAAACTCTATCCCGGCCTCTTTAAAAATTTCTTTACTGCGTTTGGAGGCGTGATAGTCTTGATTGCAAACCACTCTTTTAATGCCGGCATTAATAATCATTTTTGCGCAGGTATAGCAAGGGGCCATTTTTACGTAAATAGTCCCGCCTTCTAAAGCAATGCCAAAACGAGCGGCTTGGCAAATAGCATTCTGCTCAGCATGGGCTGTTCTGATACAGTGGTTACTCTGAGAATTATCTTCGTGAATAATAGTATGCATTTCGTGACCAATTTCATCGCAATGCTGGCAACCAACCGGCGAGCCGGCGTAACCAGTAGAAACAATGCGGCGATCTTTGGTGATTATGGCGCCGCAATAACCACGATCGCAGGTGCCGCGCTGGCCAACCATGATTGCTAACTGACTAAAGTACTCATCCCACGAAGGGCGGGCGGTGTTTTCAGACATAAGATTTTTTATAATTATTTCTTTAAGTATAGGTTATTTTCGATTATTTTCAAATAAAAGTGGATTGATTTTATCTTTAAAAAACGCTACACTAAAGTTAGCCTAAAATGATTAAAAACCGTCAAATTAGGCTGTTTTTCTTAATTCTTAGCCCTAAAAATGATTGAATCTTTACGCCAACAATTAGTTCAGGATGGCGAGCTCACCCTAGATTTACGCCTCAGCCCCCGGCGGCCGGAAAATAAATGGCTCAATTCTTTAGCTGACGGCTCTTGGAAGTTGGCCGTAAAAGCGGTCCCCGAAGATGGTGCTGCCAATCAAGCTCTGATAAAATTTTTGGCGGCGGAGTTTAAGGTGCCTCCAGTCCAAGTCAAAATAGTTTCCGGAGCGACCAGCCGCCGCAAGTTAGTTCGCTTAAGTAAGTAATATGGATTTATCAATCATTATTGTTTCTTGGAATGTCAAAGATAAACTGCGTGCTAACTTGCAGGCGCTTTTAGAGTCGCAGACCAAATATCAAACTGAAATTTTTGTGGTGGATAATAATTCTCAAGATGGTAGTGCGGCGATGGTCGCCGCCGAATTCCCGAGCGTCAAACTGATTGCCAATACTGATAACCGGGGCTTTGCCAAGGCCAATAACCAGGCACTCAAGTTGGCTTCCGGTCGCTACTTACTGCTTCTTAATCCTGACATGTTAGTTGGGTCTGATGCTTTAGAAAAGATGTTGGCTTGGGCGGAAGAAAATCAGCAGGCGACGGTGAGTGGCTACAAATTAACTAATCTAAACGGCCAAATAATCCCACAAATTAGACGTTTTCCTCATTTTTGTGATCAATTGTTTATTGTTTTAAAACTCCCGCATCTTTTGCCGGCGCTCTTAAATCGCTATTTAGAGAAAAACTTTAACTATGAACAAGCGGCCGCTGTTGATTCGGTGCGGGGCGCTTGTTTTTTAATCAATCGTCAGTCGTGGACCAAGATTTCCGGTGCGGACAAACCCTATTTAGATGAACGTTATTTTATCTGGTTTGAAGAGGTTGATCTTTGCCGACAAGTAAAAACTAGTGGTGGTGAGATTTGGTACTCTCCGGCTGCGACCCTCGTAGATTATGTCGGTGCCAGTTTTAATCAGGTGGATCGTCCTAAAAAACAAGCCTATTTTGCCGAGTCGATGTTGAAGTATTTTTTGAAGTGGCAGCCGCGCTGGCAAGCGCGAATTTTACGCGCGGCTTGGTTTTTAGTGGGCGTGAAATTGCCGACTTTAAATAAATTAAATGACTAGTCTATGACGGGGATTATTTTAGTCAATTATAAAGATTACGCCCGTAAATATTTAGAAGTTTGTCGTGATTCTTTGCGTCGCCAAAGTGATCAAAATTTTAAAGTTTATTTGGTTGATAATGCGGCCTCGCCGGAATCTCAGGAATATTTAAAAACGACTTACCCCGAAGCCGTAATTATCCCTCGTGAAGACGGTAATTATAGCGCCGCTAATAATTTAGGGATGCGCCAAGCGATTGCGGACGGATGTGAGTATTTGGTCGCCGCAAACATGGATACCGAGTTTGATTCTAATTGGCTCGCTTTTTTGGTGGCCGCTTTAGAAAAAAATCCGGAGGCCGGAATTGCGCAATCTTTAATTCTTTTACATCCCGATACTAGAGCTGGTCGCGCCGATCTAATCAACAGCACCGGCAACCGGCTTCATTTTTTATTCTTTGGTTTTACGAGCGATTACAATCGTCCTTTAACAGAAGTCCCTCTGGAGGGCTATCCGGAAATTGACGGTTATGCCTCCGGTTGTTCGCTCATGATCCGTCGGGAAATTTTTGAGGCGATTAGTGGCTACAGGGAAGAATTTTACATGTATCATGATGACTTGGAATTGAGCTTGAAGGTTCATCTTTTGGGTTCTAAAATAATTCTTGCGCCCCAGTCTATCGTTTATCATCGTTACGAATTTGACCGCAGTGTGCGGATGCTCTATTTTATGGAGCGCAACCGTCGCCTCTGTTTTTGGTCTTTTTATCCGGTTAAATACCTCGTGTTCCTCGCCTTGCCTTTTTGGATCATGTCTTTGGGGATGGGGCTGGTAGCGATTTTTTCCGGTTGGTTTAAAACCTGGTTACAAGTTGCTGCTTCTACTTTGACACCGAAATTCTGGCGCTTACAAAAAAGTTTACGCCAGCAATACCGTCATTTAAGTGGCATCCAGCGGGCAGCCCTTAGTCAAAATTTTGTCGGCCGTATTGAGTTTCAGGAAATTGCTAATCCGATTTTAAAATATTTGGTTAATCCTGTCTTTAATTTTTATTGGCAGCTGATTAAGACGATCTTTAAGCCGCGCCGACGCTCTTAATTTTTTATTTATGGACTTATCCATTATTATCGTTAATTATCGCAGTAAGAATAAATTGGTTAATTGTTTAAACTCTCTTAACTTATCAGATTTAAGCGGCTTAAACTATGAAGTGTTAGTGGTGGACAATGATTCCGGTGACGATTTAAGTGATTTAAAATATTCTTGGTTAAGAATAATTAATAGTGGCGCTAATTTAGGGATGGGAAGAGGAAATAATTTTGGTATTGTTCAGTCTAGCGGCGAGCAAATTTTAATTTCTAATCCGGATATTGTTTTTACTGCCGACGCAATTAAAAAACTCTACTATTATTTAAAAGATAATCCGGAGGTTGGTTTGGTGGGGCCGAAACTTTTGAACCCGGACGGCTCCTTACAATATTCCTGTGTTCGTTTCCCTAAGTTCTATACGCCACTTCTGCGCCGCACTTTTGTCGGCCAGTTTTTTCCGGGGCGCATTGATCATTATTTAATGAAGCATGCCGATCATAGCCAAACCCAAGTGGTAGATTGGATTTTAGGTGCTTGTTTTATGGTCCGCCGCTGCGAGATAAAAGATAATCTTTTATTTGATGAGCGCTACTTTATGTATTTTGAAGATGTTGATCTTTGCCGCCAAATCAGAACCCGTGGCCAAAAAGTCGTTTATTTCCCTGAGGTTCAAGTTACCCATGATCATCTGCGCCAGAGTGCCCAGAGACCTTGGTATCAATCTTTACTAAAAGATAAAATTGCTCGTGAACATTTAAAATCCGCTTTTCGTTATTTTAGAAAGTGGAGAAAATCTTAACTTTAATGCTATGTCTAAACCAGAAAAAAAAGTTCTTATTAATAAGGCGATTTTGCCGGTCGCTGGATTCGGCACTCGTTTTTTGCCGGCGACTAAGGCTCAACCGAAAGAGATGTTGCCTGTGGTTGATAAGCCGGTTATTCAGTATTTAGTGGAACAGGCGACGGAGGCGGGAATTACGGAAATTATTTTTGTCACCGGTCGCGGCAAGCGCGCGATTGAAGACCACTTTGATTACTCTTTTGAACTTTCAAAAACACTCGTAGAAAAAAATAAATTGGAGTTAGTGGAAAAAGTGGCGGCAATTGAGCGCTTGGCTAAATTTTCTTATGTTCGCCAAAGTATTCCTTTGGGAGATGGTCACGCCATTAATTGCGCCGCGCACTTGGTTCATGAGGAGCCGATTTTAGTGATGTTTGGTGATACCCTCTATGACTCGCCGGAATCACCTGTGACGCAATTAATTGAGGCTTATGAGCTCTGCGGCGCTCCGGTGGTGGGTCTGGCCGAAGTGAAACCGACGGAAGTCTCTAAGTTTGGTGTTATGGGTGGCGCCCGTCAAGATAACGGCTTGTATAAAATTGATCGTTTTGTGGAAAAGCCGGCGGCCAGTGAAGCCCCTTCTAACTTAGTGGCCGTTGGTCTTTACGTAATTACTCCCGAGGTCCTAGAAATTTTAAGCGCCATGAAAGAAGGGCGCTCTGGGGAGATTCGCTTGGCTGATGCCTTTGATATTCTATTATCGCAAGGTCAGCCGCTATATGGGGTTAAATTAAAAGGGGAGTGGTTAGACACTGGTGACAAGTTTGGTTTGATGAAGGCCAATATTAAATTAGGTTTAAAAAATCCGGAAGTGAAAGATAAGTTAAAACAATTAATTAATGAGTTAGCTGACTAATAAAAAAAAGCCGCCCCTGCGGGGGCGGCTTTTTCTTTTAAAAGCTTAAAGATCTATTTTATACAAACCTTTATGGGCGCCAATTTCCGCATAGAAGAAAATGGAGTTGTCGCTCTTTTCAAAACTTAATTGGCTGATATTGGCACCGCTAAAGAGAATCGTTGTTTCTTTTTTGGGGTCATCCAAATTCAAAATCCCCACTTCTTGATTAGTGGCATAAACCAGATAGCTGGTCGGCCCCACACTCAAACTAGTTATCTCACTCCCCAGGCGGGTTAACAGAAAATCCTTTTGCGAACCTAAATGGTACAGATGAATTTCCGAGCCGCGGACATAAACTAAATCTTCTTTTTTTAAGAAGACTGCTTGAGTGCTATCTCTAAGCAAATGTTTTACCTCTTGAGCTTTAGTATCAACCAGATAAGTAATTTTATGATCTTGGTCGCTCAAAATTAAAAAATCTTCGCTTTTGGTTAAATTCCATTTTTCCGCTTTTAAAAGAGCGGTCTCTTTTAATAAAGTGTTATTTTTATAATCAATAAATTCTAGTCTGGTGTCGGCCTCTTGTGTACTTAAAGCTACTAAAGTGTCGCCAAGCACTTCATAGCCACTAACCATCCCCTGGGTTTTTAGAGCTCGAACTTTTTTTGTGTTGACCTCTAAACTGCTTAGTCTTCCGGCTTGTGAATAAATTAGGAAATTACCGGACATTAAACCGCTATCAACTTTTCCTAGCCGGGCTGTGTAATCACTGACTACGCCTTGATCCAGATTTATTACCCTCGCTCCGTCAGCAGCTTGATTGCCGTTTGCCCAATTAATTTGCGAATCGCGACTGATTTTTATTAAGGTTTTTTCGGCGCTTAAATCAAAAACCATTTCTTCTTCTGGTAAAGCCAGATAGCGGCCGCCGGGGCGGTAGTTGAAATTATTACTTTCCGTTGGGAGCACCAACATGGGTAAACAATTTTTAAATAAAACCACCTCACTTAAAATGGTGGTCATTGATGGAGTAATGCTTATTTTTTTCTGGTAGGGTAGGTAGCCTTGGAGCTCCAAAGTTAAAAGATATTCTCCCGGCAAGATATTATTCAATTTTAAGGGGGTCTTTCTTTCTTCGGTGGTTTTATTTTCCAGGGGCGAGTGGTGGCCATGGATCTGTTCCAGGCTGGCCAGCGCTCCTTTGGGCTCGCTCTCTACTAATAAACTCCCGGTTTTAACCAGTAAATTCTGCCAGCCGCCGGCGGCTTTCCAGTTGAAGCGGTAGCCACTAGCAAAAATTGATAATCCCGTGGTCAGGACGATAAACAAAATCAGGGCGATGACAAACATCAGGTGTCTAGATTTGGCGCTCATATTATTCAACCCGCTTAATATCAGCGCCGATTTTAGCCAAACGCTCTTCTAGTTTTTCGTAACCGCGATCAATTTGGTAAATATTATCAATTTCCGTTTGCCCTTCGGCCACCAGGCCGGCAATTACTAAAGCGATTCCGGCCCGTAAATCTGGAGAAATTAAGCGCTTACCGCGTAGCTTGGTCGGTCCGTTAATAACGACTCGGTGCGGATCGCACATCGTAATATCGGCCCCCATCTGCGACAACATATCCGTCCAAATCAAACGGCGGTCATAAATAGTTTCGTGAACCAAGCAGGTCCCTTCGGCTTGAGTCATTAAAACCACATAGGGTGATTGTAAGTCCGTCGCAAAACCGGGGTATTCATGGGTTTTAATGCTATGAGACTTTAAGTAGCCATTGGGCTTCACTCTAATCCAGTCGGGGCCGAATTCAAAATTCACGCCCACATCCTTTAAGATTACGAGCAGGGTCATAACATGTTCAGGGTTGCAGTGGGTAATAGTAATCTCTGATTGGGTGACGGCCGCTAAAATCGCAAACGAACCGGTCTCAATGCGATCGGGAATAACTGTAAAAGTGCCGGCGCCTAAATTTTTAGTACCCTCAATAATTATGGTTGGTGATCCGGCACCGGTAATTTTAGCGCCCTGGCCGTTTAAGTATTCGGCGAGCGCTTCAATTTCTGGCTCCATCGCACAATTCTTTAGTACAGTTTTACCAGGGACAATTGCCGCCGTCATTAACATACTTTCGGTTGCCGTCACACTCACTAAAGGGAAAAAATAATTAGCCGGACCCAATTTTTCCGCTTTGATGTGATAGTATTCACCGGAGCTTTCATCAATTTCCGCACCAAAAGCTTTGTAGCCGGCTAAGAATAAATCAATCGGACGTTCGCCGGCACCGATAACACAACCACCGGGGTGAGGAAATTTAGCCTCGCCAAAACGAGCTAATAAGGGGCCGACAAACATGATTGAACCGCGAAATTTATCCGCCATTTTTTCATCAAGCTGGGAAGTCTTGATGTTTTTAGTACTAATTATTGCCCGATGTTCCGATCTTTCAATCTCGGCGCCTAAAGTTTCGAGCAGCTCTAAAGAGCGATCCACATCTTCAATTAGGGGAAGATTTTCAATCGTTAAGGTTTCTTTTGATAAAATCGCGGCGGGAATAATTTTTAAAGCCGAATTTTTGGCTCCTGAAACAGCAATCTCCCCACTCAAGCGATTGCCGCCCTTAATAACAAATTTAGGCATATCTTTTCAGTTAATTTATCTTAACTATAATCTATTTAGATGATAAATTCAAACTTTTTTAAGAAAAAAAAATCAATATTTTCGGCGCTCAGTTGACAAAATTTAGTAATTTGCTACTATTTATTGGTATTTGGCCAGTAGCGGCTCAGCCCAAGACGCTTTGGCTCCTTTTATTATAAAATTATTATGAAAATTGCAATTATTAAAACTGGCGGGAAACAATACTGCGTTAAAGAAGGCCAAACGATTAAAATTGAAAAATTGGAAGCCGCACCGGGAACGGTGGTTAAATTTGACACTCTCTTAGTGTCTGGTGAAGATGCCGAAGATTTAGAGTTAGGCACGCCGTCTTTAGGAGAGAAGGTAAGCGGTGAGGTTCTAGAAACTTTCAAAGATGATAAAGTTACGGTCGTAAAGTATAAAAACAAAACCCGTTACAAGAAAACTACCGGTCATCGTCAACTACAGACAATGGTTAAAATAAAAACAATCGTTTAAAAAAAAGAGGCTCACTGAGCCTCTTTTTTATTTGATTTCGTTTCGGTATTCTAAAGCATTTTTTAAAGTCATCTCATCGGCGTATTCCAAATCGGAGCCGGCCGGTAAGCCGCGGGCCAGGCGTGTAATTTTGGCCGGATAGTTTTCTAACAATTTTTTTAAATACAGCGCCGTTGTTTCCCCTTCGAGCGTAAAATTCAAACCCAGAATAATTTCTTTTACCGGCTGCGCTTTTAAAGATTTAACAAGCGCCCTCACATTCAAATCAGATGGCTGTACTTTGGTGATGGTATCAATCAGACCGCCAAGAATAAAATAACGGCCGTGATATTGTCCGGTCGCTTCAATCACTTCTCGGTCTTGGGTATTTTCCACAATACAGAGAAGCGTTTGCTCGCGTTTAGAATCAACGCAGATTGGACAAGGATCTTGTTCGGCGAGAGCCAGGCACTCATGACAGGTGGTGACGCCACTTCTGAGTTCGCTTAAAGCTTGAATTAACTCTTCCGTTTTTTCCGGTCTTCCACTGAGCAAATAAAAAACATAGCGCTCAGCCGTTTTTGGGCCGACACTGGGCAGAGTTGAAAAAGCTTCAATCGCTCTTTTAATGGCGCGAGGGAAACGCATAATTTTTAGTTCATTCCCGGGATGCCACCCATCTCTTGCATCTTCTTCGCCATCAAACGTTGTACTTTTTTAATCGCGTCATTAACAACAGTTTTGGTTTGGCGAGCAAGCTCGTCTTTACCAGCCTCACTGGTGATAGTTAACTCGGTAATTTCCATGTTACCGTTCATTACTACTTTAATGCCATTTTTTTCTTCAGTGATGCTCTCTTTTTCTAGAACGTCTTGCATCGTCTTAGCTTGTTGGCGTAGGTCTTTAAATTGTTTTAATTTGTTGAACATAATTTTTATTTAAAAATTTAATTTTAAGATTACTGTTGTTCAGGGGCGTGCGACAAGTTATGGAAACTGGCAGTCGCCTCTTCAAAGTATAAATCAATTTTGCCGACTGGGCCATTGCGATGTTTAGCCACATGGATTTCCGCCTTGTAACGTTCATCGGCCGGGAGATCGGCGAGGTTGTAGTTTCTGTCCGCCGCTTTTCTGTAAATAAACATCACAATATCGGCATCTTGCTCAATTGAGCCCGAGTCGCGCAAGTGAGAGAGTTTAGGGATGGCCGGTGATGTTGCTTCCACGGCGCGCGAGAGCTGGGCTAAGGCGAGCACCGGGATATTAAGTTCGCGGGCAATTGATTTTAAACCACGGCTGATTTCGGCAATTTCTTGGACGCGGTTGTCGCCATAGCGGCCGTTGCCTTCCATTAACTGCAAGTAGTCAATAATAATTAAACCTAAACCTTTTTCCATCTGTAAGCGCCGACACTTGGCTCTAATTTCCATAATTGAAAGTGAGCCGGAATCATCAATATAGATTTGCGCTTCCGCCAACTTGCCCATCGCATCAGCAATTTTTTCAAAATCGTTATTTTCACCACTGTCGCTCAAATTGCCAGTGCGCATCTTCCAAAGGTTCACACCGGCTTGAGAGCAGAGCATACGGTCTACTAATTGATCCTTACTCATTTCCAAAGAAAAAATACCGACCCCGACTTTATTCTTAATCGCTGCTTGGCGGGCAACATCTAAAGCCAAGGAAGTTTTTCCCACCGATGGCCGGGCCGCTAAAATAATTAAATCCGATTTTTGTAAGCCGGCTAATAAATTATCTAAATCGCTAAAGCCGGTAGCTAAGCCGCGTAAGCCGCTGCCGGAACGTTTATGTAAATCGTCAATACGTTCAAAAGCTTCGCTTAGTAAGCTGTCAATTGGCAAGAAAGCATTTTTTAAATATTTACGGCTCACTGCAAAAATTTTCTTTTCCGTTTCATCTAAGACATCGTCAATGTCTCTTTCTTCATCGTAACTTAAAGTCATAATCTCCGAAGACGCTTGTTGTAGGCGCCGCAGCGTAGCTTTGCGTTGGATGATGTCGGCATAGTTGGAAACATTGGCAGAGGTGGCGACGGAATTAGAAAGTCTGGCTAAAGTAGAACGTCCGCCAATCGCCGTTAGCTTTTTCTTTTCTTCCAAGCGGTTAGAGACGGTAATAATATCAATGGATTCTTGGTTGCCGTAAAGCTCTTTGATAACCTCAAAAATTGTTTGGTGAGCTTCTTTATAAAAATCTTGAGGGAGGACAGTGTCAGCAACTTTAATAATGGCGTCCTTATCAATCAGCAGACACCCCAATAAAGATTCTTCCGCCTCCAGGCTGTGCGGCGGGATTCTTTCTAAGATTTGGTTTTCTTTATTTAAGCTCATAAGACTCTAATTAACTCTAATTAGTTTCTTTATTTTAGGGGAAAAGGTAAGGGTATTCAAGCCAAACTATTAACAATTTATCCCCTCTTTATTGAAAAAACCGCTAAAAAGCGGTTTTTAGGGGAGCCGACTGTCGGGCTCGAACCGACGACCTGCTGTTTACAAGACAGCTGCTCTACCAGCTGAGCTAAGTCGGCTAATACCAAATAAACAAAAGTGCGCCCAGCAGGATTCGAACCTGCGACCTTCTCCTTAAAAGGGAGCTGCTCTACCAGCTGAGCTATAGGCGCGTCAAACTAAAATTGATACTATCAATATTTTTAATCTTTGACAAGAGTCGCCCCCGGTCTTTATACTAGAAAATATGAAAAACCTTAATTTTTATAGCTTAGCGCTGGGTTGTAAAGTCAATCAGTATGACCTGGCTTTACTCAAAAAAGAATTTTTGGATCGCGGTTGGCGACATGATAAAAATAACCCGGCCCTAGTAATTATCAATACTTGCGCGGTCACAAAAAAAGCCATCACTAAGGATCGCCAAGTTTATCATAAGTTAAAAAATCTGTACCCGCAGGCGCGCTTTTTGCTGATGGGCTGCTGGCCGCAGACCGCTCTTGATTTAACAGCCGAGGGGGATGATTTAATATTTTGGGGGGTCGGCGATAATGCTGGACTCTTAAAAAAACTAGCTTCACTTTTTCCCAGTCTTAATGATTTGCCGGTATCTGAAAGTGGTCTTTTAGTGCCCTCCGATCGTTCCCGCTATTTTTTGAAAGTTGGCGACGGTTGTAACCAATTTTGTACTTACTGTGTGATTCCTTACGCTCGCGGTCGCATCAAGAGTCGCCCGACCGCAGAGTTAATTGCGGAAGCTGAGGCGGCGACGGAAGCTGGTTATGGGGAAATTGTTTTATCGGGAATACATTTGGGGCGTTACGGTGAAGATTTACAAGGTGATAATTCTTTAGTTAACCTTTTGAAAAAATTATTAGAGATTAAGGATTTGGGCCGTTTGCGTCTAAGCTCCATTGAAATAAATGAAGTTGATGAGTCTTTAATTGCTTTAATGAAGGCGCAACCGCAGATTTGCCGTCACTTACATATCTCGTTGCAATCCGGATGCGATAAGATTTTGAAGACGATGAACCGCCCTTATAATACTGATTATTTTCGACAGCGCGTAAAACTATTGAGAGCGGCTATGCCCGAGATTGCTATCTCCACTGATATTATTGTCGGTTTTCCAGGTGAGAATGAAGAAGATTTTAATGATACTTTGAGCTTTGCCAGAGAGATGGGCTTTAGCAAAATTCATGTTTTTCCTTTTTCGGCTCATGAACAAACTCCGGCTTTTAAATTGCCGAATAAAGTTTCGGCGGCCGAGAAGAAAGATCGCGCTGCCCAGTTACGGAAAATGTCTGATGAGTTGGCTGCCAATTATTATCAAGAGCTCACTAAAAAACTTCGGGAAAAAGAAATATTGGTGGTGGTGGAGCAGGGTCCTGATGGTTTGGTAGGGAAGACAGAATTTCATTTTGATATTCCGGTTTCTTCGGACCGACCATTAATCAATAAATTACAGAGCGTACCGGCAGATTTGTAATTGGCAATCATCTATACTAAGGTTAATATTTTCAGGTGAAATTATAATTGAAGTTGAAATTTTTGTACTAAAGAAGGAGAGTTTATTTTTCGAGCGAATTATTCACACTGCGAAATCGCCGATTTTTATTTCAATACCTGCCAACCTAACTAAAATATAGATAAGTAAGAAAAAGGGCATATCTAAAGATGTGTCTTCTTTTGTTTTAATCAGTAGTCCCTAGGGGAATTATCGCGCTCGCTTTTCTTCCGAAAAGCTCACTTGTCCAGGGTTGGCGTTCAATATGCCCCCGGCATATTGTCCGACATTCGTCTGTATCCTCGCCGCTCGAAATAGCGGCTCGGATTTGACTCATTTCCAACCTGTTCGATTCCCGCGGCTAACGCCGTCTAAACAAAACAACACCTCTCTGAGGTGTTGTTTTGTTTAGTAGTCCCTAGGGGAATCGAACCCCTGTTACCAGGATGAGAACCTGGCGTCCTAACCGTTAGACGAAGGGACCATTTTCCTAAAGGCCAAGCCGACTGCCAATAATTTGCCCGTGACCGCTTAAAAAGTCAACCGCAGTTAAAGACCGGCTACCTTCAAGTTGTAATTCTAATATATTTAAAAACCCTTGTCCACAGCTAACTAATAATTTTTTATCAACCATTAAAACGGCTCCCGATAACCCCTCTTCTAAATTTTCACCCTCCCAGACTTCAGCGCGGATTATTTTCAGCCGGCGTCCACTCCAGGTGGTGAAACTTCCCGGCCACGGGTAGTAGGCTCGCACTTCGCGGTCTAAAAGCAGCGCTTCTTTGCGCCAATTTATTAAACCGGCTTCTTTATTTAAAGTTGGAAAATAGGAAATACCGACCAAGGGTTGGTTTTTGGGGGTAATTTTTCCAGTATAGAAATCCGCCAAGACATCGCCTAAACGACTGGCGCCTAGCTGGCTTAACTTGTCATGAAGAGTGGCCGCGGTTTCTCTGGAGTCTAAATTGATTGTTTTCTGATCTAGAATCGGGCCACTGTCTAACCCCACATCCATAAGCATAATCGTTACGCCGCTTACCGGATCGCCGTTTAAAATCGGTGCCGCCACACAAGCGGCCCCTCGGTATTTAGGCAACAGGGAACCATGAAGATTAATCGCTCCCTGTTTGGGAATCTCTAAAATTTCTAAAGGTAAGATTTGTCCGTAAGCGACCACCACTAAAAAATCCGGCGCTAACTTTTTTAAATCAGCGGCTAAATCTTTAATCCGGGTAGGTTGCCAAACCGGTAATCCTAATTTATACGCTGTCTGTTTAATGGCGCTTGGAGCGAGCTTTTGGCCGCGCCCGGCCGGCCGGTCCGGTTGGGTAATCACCCCTAAAATTTCAAAACGGGTATCAGTCGCTAAGCTTTCTAGACTAGGCTGGGCGAATTCCGGGGTGCCGGCAAAAACAATTGTTATTTTATCAGAGCTCATGTTATTATTATAACCACTAATTATTATTTAAGCTATTTCTATGTTGGAATCTTTGGTGGCCTGGTTTCTGGGCATAACTCAGGGCTTAGGGTATTGGGGTATCGCGATCCTAATGACAATTGAAAGTTCTTTTATTCCTTTTCCTTCAGAAGTAGTTATTCCCCCGGCCGCTTGGCTCGCTCATAGTGGACATTATAATTTATATTTGATTATTATTGCCGGAGTTTCAGGCAGTTTAGTGGGAGCTTTGATTAATTATTTTCTCGCCCTCTGGTTAGGACGACCGCTCATTTATCGCCTGGCTAATTACAAAGTATCAAAATGGCTAGGGATAACTCCGGAAAAAATTGCCCATTCCGAAGAACTCTTTAAAAAAAATGGGGCTAAGTCCACTTTTATTGGGCGCTTAATTCCGGTCGCGCGCCAGTTGATTTCTCTGCCAGCTGGTTTTGCCAAGATGTCTCTCGCAAGTTTTATTCTTTATACTGTTTTAGGGGCCGGCATCTGGGTGACAATTTTAGCTTATTTGGGCTATTTTCTAGGAGCGAACGAAGATCTGTTTAAAAGGTATTACGCTGAAATGCAGTGGGTGATTCTCGGCCTAGCTTTTCTCTGGCTCCTCTATTATTTAATTAAGAAAAAAAGAGCGCGTTCTAAAAAACCGACTGTTTAGTCGGTTTTTTATTCCGCCAACTTATCAATGAAGAGTACGCCATCTAAATGGTCCACTTCATGCTGAATAATCCGAGAGATCATCCGCTCGCCCTGAATTTTTTTCTTCTGGCCAAACTCGTCGTAGTAAAGACAATTAACCTTCTTGTGGCGAGAAACTAAGCCATAAATGTTTTTTCCTTTGGCGTCTAAAACGGATAGGCAACCCTCTTCTTCAATTTCCCGTCCCCAAGATTTTTTAGTAATGATCGGATTGGCTAGAGTAATTATTTCTTTGCGGAGCTCATCATTAATTACAATCAGGCGAATATTTTTGCCCACTTGCGGTGCGGCCAAGCCGGCTCCATCTTTAGCCATCATAGTCGCCTTCATATCGGCAATAAACTGTTTCATTTCTGGAGTCGCCAAATCAGCCAGAGAAACTGGTTTAGAAACTTCACGCAAGGAAGGGGCGGGATGTAAGACAATTGGTAAGATATTACCCATAAGATTTATTATTTTGACGCGGAAATAATTTTAAAGAAGTAGCGCCACTTTTCTCCAGTCGGCATCAATTCTTTAGTATCATTGACGGCCCGCTCCACAATATGAGGGGGAGTTTTTTTACATATTTGAAAAACTGAGGATTTTTTCGCGGGTGGAACAGTTAATTCTTTAATCACCCATAAAGCTTTTTCTTGCCAGTCATAAGCAGGCGGTTTTACCACCGAGGCCTTACTTTTATTTTTGAGAATCTCCGCCAGTGACGACGGCTCCTGGTTCTTCATAGGCTTTAATCGGTAAATCGGCGCTTAAATAGCCGATTCCTAATTCCGTCTGGTAGCTTAGGATATCAGCTTCAAAAACGCAACCATCTAAGGCGCCAATAAGTATGGCTAAAGGTTTGAGTCCGCATTGGCCCGCGGCTTCTGCCAGTTTAGAATCAATGGCGATTAATTGTTCGGCAGCTTTATCGCCCGCATCTAGAGCCGTGATAATTTTACTATCAAATTTTGCTCCTTTGGGCGAGTAGCCGCTCGGGGAATTTTTTTTAAGCCGCGCCGACAAATCTCCGGAAGCAATTAAGGCAATTTTTTTCGCTTGCGCGCGCAGGACCGCTCCCAACTGTCGCCCAAAATCCAAATGAGCGGAAACATCTAAATCTTCAGCAATTTGTAAGCCAATTATTTTTAGAGGCTTGTCATCCGTGAGCAGTTTTAAGGGGATGGTGGTCGCATAATCTAAAAACTCAGCGCTCAGTAATTGTAAGGGCGCGGTGGTCGCTTGGCGAATCTTATCAAGTAAGAGTAAATCGGTATTAAATTTTTTCTGCGGTGCCAATAAACCAAATTTTTTTAAGTCGCCACTCGGAGTCGGGAAGGCGTTGGCGCTAAAATAATTTTCTTGAGCCGATCCGTGGGGAGAGATAATAATCAAAGTTTCTACCTCGGCCTCCTTAAGTCGAGCCTTTAAGGTTTCGTAAGCTTCAATAGTTGGCCGCAATAAAGGGCGATTACTTTTGCCAATTTCCGGAATTAGAATTGGCGAATGGGGAACTAAAAAAGCTTTAGTTAAAGGCATATTAATTAGTGGGGGTGGTCCCAATTAGCACCGGCTCGCCGGGGGGATAAGAAGCTAAGTGTTGAGGGGAAACCGTGATGATATTACTCCATTTATAGCCCAGAGTTTCAAAGGTGTCGCCGCTTAAGAAGGGGCGTTTTTGTCCTTCCGAGACCAAATAAACGGTGCTGACGGAATCCGATTTTATCAGTTCGCCGTTGTCAAAGGTCACGGCCGGTCCGGTCGTATATTTTTCTAATTCGGCGACCGTGCCCCGAGTAATAGTGCGTCCTTTAAATTTAGTATCTAAGAAAACGCGATCCGGAACCGGATATTTTGTTCCACTCTCCACAAAGAAGACCCCGCCGTTAACTGGATTTTGAACGAGGCGCCCAGTCGGATAAGCCGAAGCGGGTGTAATTGTTTTTCCTAAAGCGTAAGCGGCTAAATCCGCTTCGGTGGCGGCAATAATTTCTTCTCGGTTAAAACCAATCGCTTTAAAAGTATCCATGGAATCAATCGGCCGTTTTTCGTTATCCGCTAGAAGATAAATACCACCAGTTTCCACTTGCACTAAAGAGTAGTTAGCGAAGCGAATTGGCTCCCCTTTCGTGTAAGGGGTGAGCGCCGATGGACTAACAATAATAATTTTTTTCGGATCAAAGCGTGAGGTTAAGGCGGCGTAATTAGTAAAAGGTCGCTTAACGCCACTTTGAATTAACCAGACGCCGGGTTCACCGCTGATTTGGAGAAGGGAGCCGTTCGGGTAATTGCGGATGCCAGGCGGGAAGTACTCTTTAAATAAGCGGTAAAAATTATAGTTACCATTATAAACATGGGGGGTGTAATTGTAGAGTGAAGCGGTGGCTTGAGTTTCTACAGTCACGGTCATTGGCTCCTGAGAAATGGTGCCGTAAGGATTGGTAAAAGAATAAGTCTGACCGGCTTGAAAAGGATAGCGTTGCGGTGTTTGCATATAAGCTAAAAACTGGAGTGCCGCACTATTAACTTGTTTGCCTAAGCCTTTGTAATAAGGATTACAGGAGCCGCCATCGGGGCAACCATAACCTAGGGCCCAACCGTCAGCGCGAGTGTGATAAGAAGTGGTTTCAATTAAACTAGATTCTTTTTGAATGGTGGCCAAAATAACTTTCGGGCTGATGGTGGTAATCGGCCGACACTTGCTTTGGCGTTCAGCTTCGGTCGGTGATTCGCTTAAAGAAACCCCATCGCAGTCATAGTTGTTGTTGGCAGCATCATAAATAATTTCCGCCACCGATTTATTAGGGGTGCCGTAAGCATTCGTGGTTCTAAAAGTCGCCAAGAAGCTATTTTTACTTTCCAAAAAAGCTTGAATTTCTGCCAGGCTCATGCTTTTAACATCTAACATATCCGCATCTTCCAGGATTCGGGCGGGGTTAAAACCATTTTCGGTGGGGGCACTGGTGGTGACAAAATTAGTTGTTAGTAAGTTGGCCTGAGCCGGTAAGGCGAGGGTCGCTAAAGCTAAGAGCAAGAAAAAGCTAAAAAAACGATTTGACATATTTACAATTATTTATTCATTTTATTGATTGGCTTTATTATAACATAAAAATATTTAAGACCCCATTTTTTAAAAAGAGATCCGGGTTGGACCTCTTTTTAACTTATTTTTAACTTATTTTTTCAGGAGTTTAAGCGACTTTAATCAGGAGCTCCTCTTTTTTATTTTTATCTAAGGAAATCCTCACTTTATCATTTTCGTTGATCGTGCCGTCTACAATTTCTAGTGCCAGTTTGTCTAAGAGCATCGTTTGAATCGTGCGCTTGAGTGGACGGGCGCCATAAGTTGGATCATAACCTTTTTCGGCCAGTAATTTTTTGGCCGCAGAATTTATTTTTAAGGAGATGTTTTTACTCGTGTTTAAATGCTTAGTTATTTTCGCCAACTCTAAGTCAATAATTTTTTCCAAAGATTCTTTAGAGAGACTGCGGAACAAGATGATTTCGTCAATGCGGTTTAAAAATTCTAAACGGAAATTTTCGCGTAAAATTTTATCAACCTTCTCTCTCATCTCTTCTTGGCGCCACTCACTACTGTCTTCTTTAGTTTCATCAACATTGAAGCCAATGGCGTACTGTCTAATCACATCATTACCGAGATTGGAAGTCATGATAATAATGGTATTTTTGAAGTTGACCACGCGACCTTTAGAGTCGGTTAGGCGGCCATCATCTAAAATCTGTAAGAGCATATTGAAAGTATCGGGGTGGGCTTTTTCAATTTCATCAAAAAGAACAACGGAGTAGGGGCGCCGGCGAATCCGATCGGTTAATTGTCCGCCTTCATCATGGCCAATATAGCCGGGTGGCGAGCCAATCAGTTTGGCGACGGAATGTTTTTCCATGTACTCACTCATATCAATTCTGATCAAGGAGTTTTCATCATTAAACATGAAGCGCGCAATCGCTTTTGCCAGTTCGGTCTTACCCACACCGGTCGGGCC
The DNA here is from genome assembly GCA_037076615.1 of Candidatus Parcubacteria bacterium. NCBI lineage: Bacteria > Candidatus Parcubacteria > Candidatus Parcubacteria bacterium. The sequence continues at coordinate 521,374 of AP029158.1, read as the reverse complement.
AACAAATAAGAAGGATCCCAGCGGTCGCTTTTCCTCATTAATGCCAGCACGAGCCCGGCGCAGAGCGTTGGCAATCGCGCGAATAGCCTCATTTTGACCAATAATTTCTTGACCCAAAATTGCTTCCGCTTCGCTTAATTTTTTCGCTTCATCGTCTAGCATTCTCTGAGCCGGAATCCCGGTCCAGCGAGAAACGACCTTAGCAATATCCTCTTCATCAACTTCTTCCTTGAGAATGCGTTGACCCTTTTTTTGGATTTTTAAGAGCTCGTCTTGAAGACCGCTAATTTTATTTTCTAGTTCTGGCACGGTGCCGTATTTTATTTTAGCAACCTCCGTTAAATCCGCTCCTTGGCGTTGAATGATTTCCGCTCGGGTTTTTAATTTTTCAATTTCTTTTTTAGTTTCGCGGATATTGCTAATGATTTCTTTTTCATTACTCCAGTGCAGCTCTAATTGTTTCGCCTTTTCCTGCAGTTCCGCTAACTCCTGGTTAAGATTTTTTAATTTCGTTCTTTTTTTGACGGTAGCGGCCTCGGTGTTAACGGCGGCGCGATTAAGTTCTAACTGTTTTATTTTTCGCTGCAGTTGATCCAAGTCTTCCGGCAGGGAATCAATCTCCATTCGTAGCGCTGAGGTCGCCTCATCAATTAAGTCCACGGCCTTATCGGGTAAAAAGCGGTCGCTAATATAACGACTGGATAATTTAGCCGCCGCAATTAAAGCGTCATCAGTGATGCGCACGCCATGATGAACTTCGTATTTTTCTTTTAAACCGCGGAGCATATCCACCACATCTTCCAGACTCGGCTCTTCAACGGCGATCGGCTGAAAGCGACGTTCTAGCGCGGCATCCTTTTCAATATATTTCTGATATTCTTTCGTAGTCGTGGCGCCCACCGCGCGCAGCTCACCACGCGCTAAAGCCGGCTTTAACATATTAGAAGCATCCATTGACCCTTCTGACGCCCCGGCGCCGATTAAAGTATGTAATTCATCAATAAATAAAATGATGTTGCCACCGGCGCCTTTTACTTCTTTAATCACCGCTTTAAGGCGGTCTTCAAATTCACCACGGAATTTCGCCCCGGCGACTAAAGCACCAAGATCTAAAGCCACCACTTCTTTATTCTTCAAATTTTCCGGCACATCGCCGGAAACAATGCGCTGCGCTAAACCCTCAACAATAGCCGTTTTACCGGTCCCCGGCTCGCCGATTAAAACCGGATTATTTTTAGTACGTCGCAAAAGAATTTGCATGATGCGCCGAATCTCTTGATCACGGCCAATTACCGGATCCAGTTTTTCTTGGCGCGCTAATTCGGTCAAGTTGGTGGTATATTTTTCTAAAACTCGGAATTTCGTTTCTGGAAAGGGGTCGGTAATACGTTTATTGCCGCGTAGCTCTACTAAAACATCGCGAATGGCGCCATATTGGACACCGAAACGTTTTAAAGCTTCTTGGGCAGCGCTCCGCACCCCGGCGAGACCTAACAAAATGTGTTCGGTGGAAATAAATTCATCAGCGAAACCATCGGCCTCTTTCTGGGCTCGCTCTAAGACCATTGCCATTTCCTCATTGCCGGAAACGGCTTGGATTGGGCCGCCGTCATATTTAACTTTTTCTTTGGGCAATAGGCCGAGCTCGCGAACAATATAATCTTCAAGAATGTCGGGGTCGGTCTTCAGATTTTCTAAAACCGGGCGAATCAAGCCTTCGTTTTGCTGGAGCAGGGAAAGGAGAATATGTAAGGGGCTAATGGCCGGCTGGCCATTTTGCGCTGCAATAATTTGGGCATTTATAATCGCCTCTTGCGACTTGTCTGTAAATTTATTAAACATAAAATTATTTTTAGTATTTAGCACTCTTGTCTTTAGACTGCTAATAACAGCATACTATAAGAAAATAGGGGTGTCAACCCTTAAAAAGATTTTTTTATTTGGCTCTCTTTGTGCTACAATTAAAGCAAGATTAATTTTATGGAACAATCAAGCTTCCCTCATTTTAGTAAAATTATTTTCACTATCGTCTGGGATTTTGTCTATTTACCGATTTGGTGGTATAGCCGAGGCTTTTTAGATTTAGCCCGTCGTTTTTGGCTTTTTATCAGAAAACGCGAAGCTTCTTTAGGGTTTTTGGTCTGGCTGCGCAACATTTTTGTACCCATGTATGGTCAAAGTGATTTTGCCGGTCGTCTGATTTCTTTTCTAATTCGTTTAGTCCAAGTTGTTTTCCGGGGCGGCTTATTATTGCTTTTGAGCTTTTTCAGTCTGCTGGGGCTGATTTTTTATTTAATTTTACCTGTGCTAATTTGGTTGGCGATTTGGTATCAACTTAGCTAAGGATATGACTAAAAATACTTTGAAGTTTGAATATAATCCTAAATTACAAGCCTCCGGCCTTTGGTTTCGTGGTGTTTTTGTTTACGCCCGGCTCCAATTTAAGCGCACCATTATTTTATTGGACCGCAGTTTGGCTTTTACTCGCCGCCTTGTTGATTTACTTATTTTTTTAATAGCCGCGCTTGGCTGGATCGCGCTCGCTTGGTATATTTGGGGAAATTTCAGTTTTATTTTACAAGATCCACTTCTTTTGGTCGCTGACCAACATATTCTTCTTTTAGCTTTTTATTTAAGTTTAGGAGCTGACTTATTTTTATATTATCGCTCTCGCTTGCGCGCCCGAGATTTGTTTAAAATTGATTATCGTCGTTTCCGTCTTGATCCGGCTAAAGGCGTTTTTAAGCGCGAAGATCCTTGGGCGGTTGAAACCGCTCTTAGTAATGAAGCCCGGCTTTTGCTAGAGGACGCTTATCTCGCCACCTTTAAATTAAAACATTCCGAGTTAGGCGTTTTAATTTTATTTAGAACGCTCTTAAAAAATAAAACTGTTCAATCTTTATTTATTCGTTTGAATGTCGATGGTGCTCGTCTGATTACTTTTTTAGATAAGCGTCTGGCTTTAGGGGGGGCCTCGGGCCAACCAAAAGTGGCCGACAAAATTAATGAAATCCTCGTTTTAGCCGCTATTAGTGCCTTAGAGCGGAAACAGTTAGCGGTTGAAGTTTTAGATTTAGTCGCTCCTTGTTATGCGCGCGACCCGATTTTGGCAGAAATTTTATTCGATTTAGGAATTGAAGAAGATAAACTTTATAACGGGATTGAGTGGTTTAAAATTAACGAGCGCTTTTCAGCTGATTATGAAAAATACCACGAAGCCGCTTATCTAAAACCAGCAACAGCCATGAATCGCGCTTATACGGCTATTGCGACGCCGACATTGGATCATTTTTCTCGAGACTTAACTTTGGCAGCACGTTCTGGTCGTTTAGAGTTATGTTTAGGGCGACAGAAAGAATTTATAACTCTCTTTGATGCTTGGGCTAGTGGTCAGGCTGGTATTTTAGTGACTGGTCCTAACGGCGTCGGTAAGCGTACTTTTGTGGAGGGTTTAGCTCAGATGATGGTGGAGGAAAGTGTTCCCGAGTTTTTACAAGATAAAAGATTAGTGGAATTAAATTTAGCGCCCTTAATTTCTGGAGCTTCACCAGCTGAAGCACAACGGCGCTTACTAGTTTCTTTAAGTGAAGCTAACCGTTCCGGTAATGTAATTCTATATGTTCCGAATGTGGAGCGTCTTTTAGGAATCTCCGCCGGTGAAGAAGAGAGTTTTGAATTAGCGGAAGTTTTAGTGGAGGTTATTGAGAAGCAAGCTCTTTATTGTATCTTAACGGCGACCACCGAAAATTATTCTAAGTATTTAGAAAAAAGTTCTTTAGGTTCGGTTGTCACCATGATTGGTTTAGAGGAGCCGACCGTTAATCAAGCGATTCAAATTTTACAGAGTAAGGCGAGTGCCTTAGAAAAACAATATGGCGTTTTCTTAACTTATGGTGCTTTGGCGAAGGCGGTTGATTTAAGTTCTAAATTTTTAAGCACGAGCGCTTCGCCTTTGCGCGATATTAATTTGCTGCAAAAGGCAGTGATTATTACCAGTAAGGCTGGCGCTCATAATCCAGAGCGTTTGATTTGTGGCGGGGAAGAGGTCGCCTTGGCGATTGAAGATTTAACCGGCGTGCCAGCCAGTAAAATCTCTGAAGATGAGGGGCAAAAATTATTAAACTTAGAGAGTACCATTCACGAACGTTTAATCGGTCAACATGAAGCGGTGAAAGCGGTGGCCGCCGCTCTAAGGCGTTCGCGCGTTAACTTAAAAGATTCCAAGCGGCCGATTGCCAGCTTCCTATTTTTAGGTCCGACCGGTGTCGGTAAAACTGAGCTAGCCAAAACAGTAGCCGAAATTTATTTTAGTTCGGAAGATTACATGATTCGCTTGGATATGAGTGAATACCAAGAACCGGATAGTGTTGGAAAAATGATTGGCGATCACGACGGCACTTTAGGTTATTTAACGGAAGCGGTGCGCAAAAAACCTTTTTCCTTAATCCTCTTTGATGAAATTGAAAAAGCTCATCCTGATATTTTAAATCTCTTTTTGCAGTTATTAGATGACGGTCGCTTAACTGATGGTCAGGGGCGCACGATTAGTTTTTCCCAATCCATTGTAATTGCGACTTCCAACATCGGCTCCTTGGTTATTCAAGAAGGTATTAGAGCGAACACTGAGCTTAGTCTTATTAAACAAGACTTGATTGATAATCAGCTTACTAAATACTTACGACCGGAATTAATTAATCGTTTTGACGGCATTATTGTTTTCTCGCCGCTTACTCCCGAGGAAGTTATTCAGATTACCGTACTCATGCTAAAGGGGATCAAAAAGAATTTAGCGGCGCAAGGCTTAAACTTTCAGGCCGACAAAGATGGCGTGGCGGTTTTGGCTAAAGCCGGTTACGATCCCCGCTTTGGCGCTCGTCCTTTAAGGCGCTTACTCCAAGAACGAGTGGAAAATGAAATTGCTAATTTAATGCTGGCTAATAAATTAAAGCGCCGCGATACGGTTTATATTGATAAAAAAGGCGCGGTTGGTGTTATTAAAGCTCCCGAATTATAATTATGATTTACCTTCTTGCGGCTATTTGTGCTTTTTCTCTTAGTGTCCTGGGCACGTTTTTGGTGCGACGGCTGGCTTGGCGTTTTAAAATTTTAGATCAACCGGATGGCGGTCGAAAAATTCACCGGCGGGCGACGCCACTACTAGGAGGAACGGCGATTTACTTGGCCCTGGCGATTACTTTTTTAATTTTTCATCAGTATTTATTGGTCGGTGATTTAACCGCCGCGCACTGGGTCGGCTTCTTAATCGGCGGGGCAATTTTGATGATTGGTGGCTTTTTAGATGACAAATATAATCTTCAGCCCTGGCAACAATTATTTTTCCCTTTCTTAGCGGTTGCGGCCGTTTTATTAGGTGGCGTTGAGATTGCCCGGCTATCCGATTTTCAAGGGGGTATTGTTAATCTTAGCGACTGGCCCTGGTTATCACCCCTATTAATTAGTCTGTGGCTCTTGGGCATGATGTACACTACTAAACTTTTAGACGGTGTCGATGGCTTGGTGAGCGGCGTTTCTTTAATCGGCGCCCTGGTGATTTTTCTCTTTACCTTGACCACTAATTATTATCAACCTGATATCGCGCTCGCTTCTTTGATTTTGGTGGCGGCGACAGCCGGGTTTTTAATTTTTAATTTTAACCCCGCTTCAATATTTCTGGGCGAAGGCGGTTCACTATTTTTAGGCTTTTCTTTAGGCGTGCTCTCTATTATCTCCGGTAGTAAAATTGCGATTGCTTTGCTCATTATGGGTTTGCCGATCATTGATGTCGCCTGGACGATCACTCGGCGATTGGTGGCCGGTAAAAACCCCTTCCGCAGTCCGGACAAAAAACATTTTCACCACCGCTTACTGGCGGCCGGTCTAAATCAGAAGCAGACGGTTTTTGTTTTTTACATTCTGGCCGTCACTTTCGGTGTGGCCGGCTTATTTTTACAGAGTCGGGGTAAACTCTTAGCTCTTCTGGGGTTAGTAGCTGTTATTTTCTTGTTAGTGATTTTTTTACCGCGCCTAATTAAAAAAGGGAAGCCGCGACTCTTACTTCATATTTGCTGTGCTCCTTGCAGTGCCTACATTATTAAAACTTTATTGAAACCGGTTTATAAAGTGGTTTTATATTTTGACAATTCCAACTTGAACACCAAAGAAGAATATGAGGTGCGTTTGGCCGCCGTTAAGCAAATGGCTGGTCTCTACCGTCTTAAGCTGATAGTTGCGCCTTATGAACCTGAGCCTTGGCACGAGGCCGTTAAAGGCTTGGAGTCTGAACCGGAGCGCGGGAAGCGTTGCGCCGTTTGTTATCGCCGCCGTTTAGAATCGGCCGCGGTTGTCGCCAAGCAAGAAAACTGCGAATACTTTTCTAGCAGCTTATTAGTTTCTCCTTACAAAGATCGCGCCCTTTTAAAAAAATTGGGAGCCGAGATTGCTGAAATCAGTGGTCTTAAATTCTTAGAAGAGGATTTTAGTGCGCCTGATATTTATCCGCAGTCCCAAACGCTAGCGAAAGACTTAGGTTTTTACCGACAAAAATTTTGTGGCTGTGAGTTTAGTAAAAGATAATTATGAGTTTTAAGATAAAGCCAATCACTAAGGTTATTTTAATTGTTGGTCTTTTATTTCTGGCCGGTGTCGGCGCCGCTTTAGCGCTGTCTCCCGAGGAGCGCGCCGCTTCTGATGCCGTTCGCTGGCAGAAGGCTAAAGAGATTGCTGCTACCAATCCCTATTTTGATAGTGATGGCGACGGCTTGACTGATGAGTTTGAGTGGATTTTTGGCACCGATTTAAATAATCCTGATAGTGATGGCGATGGCCACTCTGATTTTACCGAGATTGATAATGCCTATGATCCCTTAAGTTCTTCTACTCAAAAATTTCCGCAGAAAATTGAAATTGATTTAAAGAATCAACGTTTATTTTATTTAGTAAATGGGGTGCGCTGGCGGGAGTTTATGATTTCTTCCGGGAAGCCGAGCATGCCGACCCCGACCGGTAACTTTCAAATTCGCAACAAAGCCGAGTTGGCTTGGTCTAAAAATTATGGCCTTTATATGCCTTACTGGTTAGGAATCGTGGGGGGTATCGGCATTCATCAGCTCCCTTATTGGCCGAACGGTTATCGCGAAGGGTCTGATCATTTAGGTCGGCCGGTTTCTCATGGCTGTATTCGCCTAGGAATTATCCCCGCCGCCTACCTTTTTGAGCGAGTTGGGGTTGGTACTCCGGTGGAGGTTTATTAAGCGCCAGGAGTTGCTCTGTCCCCAATTTTCCTATATATTCAAAATATGAAACAATTTCAACGTTTAGCGGTTACAATTTACCCCATCATTATTTTACTGCTCGCCGAGGTTTATTTTTTTCGGCCGGATGCTTTTTATGTCTCTTTAGGGGTGTCCGTGCTTCTAACTTTAGCGCTGACTTGGTCACTGCGCTCGGCTAATCGTCCGTGGCCCTGGCTACTGGCCTCTTTTATTCCCGCCGGTTTTTTGGTGGCGAGTTCGGTCTATGCCAGCCTGCAGATGAATAAAATAATAGTACAGACGATTTTTCTGCTCAACACGATTTTCCTATTCGTTTATTTCCGGAATCTTTATTACTATTATCGCCGCCCTAAGCTTTATACCGCCGAAGAGTTTGCGGTGGCTAAATCTTTTGGGGGGCTCATGACAGTATTTTTCTCCGCGGCCTCAATGTTTGGTCTTCAATCACTACTTAATCTGACCACTTGGCCGATGTTTTTGATCTTTATCGCTTTCAGCTTAGGGCTCGCCTTTGTTAATTTAGAAGATGAGCCGGCCGAATTAGCAGTTCGTGGCCGCTTTTCTTTAATTATTGTCTCTATTTTAGCGCAAGTGGCTTTTATCTATTTGCTTTTACCCCTACAATACAATGTCTCCGCTCTCTGCTTAGCTACTGTTTATTATTTATTAATCAATTTAATCAAACTTTATTTGCGTCAAGCCTTAACGCCAAAAAAGGTTCGTTATTACCTTTTGGCGAGTGGTGCCGGGCTCACCTTGCTCTTGCTCACCGCGCGGTGGTTTAACTAAAATTTATATGAAAAAACCCAGTTATTTATTTACGGTCATTATCTCAGCGATTACCTTTGGCGCTTTAACCGGAGCCTTAGCATCCATTATTGCCACCACTTATTTAGACGAAGAGTTAAGCAGTATTACTGGATCACGCCCCGAATTAAATTTGGCCGACTCTATCTATGACCGGGCTAATTTGATTATTCAGGACGCTAAAAATGTGGTTGTTAATCAAGATGTCAAAGTTGAGGAAACGGCTGCGACGGTAAGACCATCCTTGGTGAGTATTTTTAAGGAGACAGAAGGAGAGTCTTTAGAAGCGCCATTTTATCACTTGGCCGACGCCCTTGGTTTTGGTTTTATTATTTCTGCCGATGGTTGGGTCTTGGTTAATGGTGAGTTGCCGATGGTGAGTGAGGCGGATTTAGAAAATTATTTTGTTTTAGGTTCTGATCGGAGTAAATACAGTTTAGAAAAGGTGTTGCCGGTAGTGTTGCCCGGGGAGCAAGAAATATCCCTAATTAAATTAAAGGGTGCGCAGAATTTACCGGTGCGGTCTTTAGCGGCGGCGACCGATCTCAAGCCCGGAACTTCAATTATTTTATTAACTGCTAGTGGTGAGATTTTGCCGAATACCGTGATTGCCAAAACTTATCCAGCTGGCGTTATTAGCAGTGATCACCCCGAAGCACAATTAGTCTTAGCGCAAGCACCGGACGCAACCTTTAACCAATCTTTAGCTTTTACTTTAAGTGGGGGCTTTGTTGGTTGGTGGGGTGAAGATAAGGTTTTACATCCTGCTTATTTATTTAATTCCGCTTGGCAGTCTTTGATCAGTAAAGGAAAATTATCTTGGCCTTTCTTAGGGGTTAATTATTGGGACTTAAGTCGCACGGTGGCTACTGATTCCAAATTAGATCGTGGCGCCTGGTTGGTAGATTCGGATAAGCCGGCTGTTTTATCGGGTAGTCCAGCGGCGGCGGCCGGACTTAAGGCTGGTGATGTGATCTTAAAAGTTAACAATCAAGAATTAAATCGAGATTTCACCTTAACGGCCGCTTTAGTCGGTCACTTGCCCGGAGATCGTTTAGTTCTAAGTTATGACCGAGCAGGATCACTTAATGAGGTAGAAGTTACCCTCACCGAACTTTTAGCGACTTCAAATAGACAATAAAATATATGAAATTAAACTCCATCAAGAACTTAAAAAAAATTAAAGGGCAAAGAGTTTTGGTGCGCGTTGATTTTAATGTGCCCCTCAAAGATGGTGAGATTACTGATGATTATCGTTTGCAGGCCGCCCTACCGACTTTAGAATTTTTGTTGAGCCAAGGCGCGCGCGTTATTTTATTGGCTCATTTAGGGGATCCGGCTGGGGAGATTGTCCCAGAGTTATCATTAAAGCCGATTGTTGCTCGTTTGAGTGAATTGTTGAAGCGCCCCGTCATCTTTGTTAAAGAAACGGTTGGTTATCGGGCCGATGAGGCGGTGGCCAGTTTAAAGGATGGAGAAGTATTACTTTTAGAAAATCTCCGTTTTAATAAAGGTGAATATCAAGATGATTCTAAGTTTGCGAAAAAATTAGCCGCTTACGGCGATGTCTACATCAATGAAGCTTTTTCCGTTTCTCATCGCCAGCAAGCTTCTGTGTCGGCCCTTCGTCGACTTCTGCCAAATTACCAAGGGCTTCAGTTAGTTGGTGAAATTGAAGCGTTAGATAAAATTTTAGAACCAACTCAGCCTTTAGTCGTTGTGATGGGTGGAGCCAAGATTACCACTAAATTGCCTTTAATTAAAAAGTTAAGGGCTTCTGCTCGTAAAGTATTAATCGGCGGCGCCTTGGCCAATAATTTTTTTAAATTTTCCGGTTTGGAAGTAGGGCAGTCTTTAGTTGATGAAGATCAGTTGTCCGAGCTTGAAGTTTTCTTCAAGAAAGGGGAAGTGGCGGCTGATATTATTTTGCCAATTGATGTGGTGGTAAAAAATGAGAAGGGGCAGGCCCAGGTGTTGGCGGTGGAAAAAGTAAGTCCGACCGACACGATTTTAGATATCGGTCCGGAAACGATTCGGATTTTTGGTGAGTACATTAAAGAAGCGCAAACAATTGTTTGGAATGGTCCGATGGGCTATTTTGAAGAGCGCGCTTATAGCGCCGGCACTTTAAATATTGCGATGGCGATTGCCGCTCGTTCAACTGGCCATGCTTTCGGTTTGGTGGGCGGTGGGGAAACAGTGGCGGCTCTAGGACAAACAAAAATGTCAGAGTATGTAGATTTTATTTCTACCGGCGGTGGGGCGATGCTTTCTTATTTAGGTGGTGAAAAAATGCCGGGTTTAGATTAATTTTATGTTAGAAGCAAAGGAAGTAAAACATATTGCCGATTTGGCGCGCTTGGAATTAAGTGCCGCTGAAGAAGAAAATTACGGGGCGCAACTAAGCGCCATTTTGGATTATGTAGATTTGTTAAATGAAGCTGACACTAGTGCGGTGGCGCCGACCGTAGCCGTTGGGAAGTTAAGTAATGTTTGGCGCTCGGATGCGGTTGCCCCTTGGTCCGAAGAAGAAGTCGCGGCCGCTTTAGCGAGCAGCGAATTGGAGGATGGTTTAGTAAAAGTAAAGCGCGTTTTATAATATGGAAACTAATCGTTTAACTATTTCTGAAGCTCGACGCCTGCTTGATAGTGGGGAACTGACTGCCACTAAATTACTGGAGGATTGTTTGGCGCAGATTGATAACGGTGATGAGCGTTTGCGCGCCTTAGTCACTTTAAATGAAGCGGGCGCGCGAGAAGCAGCCGCTCGGGCCGACAAAAGAATTACCGCCGGTGAAAAAGGATCGCTCTTAGGGATCCCTTATCTGGCGAAAGATAATTTTTTGACCAAAGGTTTACGTACGACCGCGTCCTCAAAGATTTTAGAAAAATATGTTGCCCCTTATAACGCCACGGTAATCAGTAAATTAGCAGAGGCCGGGGCAGTGTTAATTGGCAAGACTAACTTAGATGAATTTGCTCATGGCGGCTCCACTGAAACTTCCGCTTTTGGGCCAACTCATAATCCTTGGGACTTAACCCGCGTTCCCGGTGGTTCCTCCGGCGGCAGTGCGGCCGCGGTGGCGGCTGATTTTTGTTTGTTTGCCTTAGGGTCGGATACTGGCGGTTCCATTAGACAGCCCGCGGCTTACTGTGGGGTCGTTGGCTTTAAACCGGCTTACGGTGCCGTTTCTCGTTTTGGCTTAATATCAATGACTTCTTCAACTGATGTTGTCGGACCGATTACTAAAAATGTTAAAGATGCCGCCTTAGTTTATGAGGTAATTGCCGGAGCGGACACTAAAGATGCTAACACTTATCCTGGCGGCCGGGAGCTTGGATTAAAAGAAGATGTTAGCGGCTTAAAAATTGGTTTACCTAAAGAATACTATGATGAGGGTTTGGATCCGAAAATTGCCGCCAGTCTGGAGCAAGCCAAAGAATGGTTAATCGCGGCCGGAGCAACCGTGGTTGAAGTGAGTTTGCCTAATACTAAATACGCTATTCCCGCTTATTATGTTATTACCCCCTCGGAAATAAGTTCTAACCTGGCTCGTTTTGATGGTGTGGCTTGGGGGTATCGTAGCGATGAAAGTGGCAATTTAGAAGATTTTTATAAAAAGAATCGCGGGCAGGGGTTTGGAGCGGAAACTAAACGCCGGATTATGCTGGGCACTTTTTCCTTGTCATCCGGTTACTATGAAGCTTATTATAAAAAAGCGCAGGCTGTGCGCACTCTGATTAATCAAGATTTTGCCGAAGCTTTTTTAGAGTGTGATGTGCTTTTAGTGCCGACTCAGCCGCAACCAGCTTTTAAATTAGGTGAAAAAAATACTGATCCGCTGTCCATGTATTTGGAGGATATTTATTTAACGGCCCCGAGTCTGGCCGGTTTGCCGGCAATTTCGGTACCGGTTGGTTTAGTGGAAAAAGAAGGCGTAGATTTGCCGATTGGCGCGCAGTTAATTGCCCCAGCCGGAAGCGAAGGGCATCTACTGTCTATGGCTCAAGCTTTAGAGACGCGGGTGGCCTTTACTCCTTTAAAGTTTAAGTAAAATTATGACTAAGCTTGAATTAAAAAAATCTAAAGCCGTTCTCTGGACTATTACTTTGGTGGTTGCTCTCTCTTTAGTAGCTTTAATGTTTAGCAAACAAAAGGCCGGGGAGCCAGCAAATGAAACGGTTTCACCTTTGACCGAAAAATCGGCCAGTTTTGTTGCTGATGAGCCGCCGGTTTTGTCGGCCGCTGATTTTGTTTTAGGATCAGAGAAGGCAGACCTTAAGATTGTGGTCTATGAAGATTATGCGAGTGAGTTCTCGGCGATTAATGCCGATAATTTAGATAGAATCCGGGCGGAATTTGGGAAGTCGGTGGCCATTACCGTTCGTCCTTATGCTGTTCGGGAAAAAGCTGATTCTTTACTGGCCGCAATGGCGGTTCGTTGCGCCGGCGAGCAGAAAGAATGGAAAAAAATGCGTACTGAAGTTTTTAAAATTGTAAAAGATGACCGCTTAACCGAGCAATCACTGCTGCGGGTCGCGCAAGAATTGAAGTTGAATGAAGAAGATTTTAAGTCTTGCTTGACCAATACCGAAAAACAGGGAATAATACTACAGGAAACAGCCGCGGCCAAGAGCCATTCAGTCTATGGCGCGCCGACTTTATTTATCAATGATGATATAATTGTCGGTGCTCGTCCCTATGAAAATTATACCGATAGCGACGGCAAAGAAGTGGAAGGTTTGAAGACAATTGTTTCCCAGTACTTACAATAATTCTGTTTTCGGATTTAATTTTACCCCTCAGCGCCTTCGGGCGCTTTTGGAGAGCTCGCATAGTGGTCTAGTGCGCACGCTTGGAAAGCGTGTATACCGCAAGGTATCAAGGGTTCGAATCCCTTGCTCTCCGCTCATACAACAAAGACGCCCCAAGGGGGCGTCTTTGTTGTATGAGGGTTGGTTATGAAAAGATTCGAACCCTAGGAAGGGTTTGGGAAACCTAGGTTTCCCACCGTTTTTGCGGGGGTGTCAGCGACGAATGAAATGAGGAGTGCCTAAGAGGGCGGAAGCCCCCTGAGGGGAGCGAAGCGACGGGTTCGTAATTCCTTGCTCTCCGCATATAAAAAACACCCGCTAGGGTGTTTTTTGTGGTATAATTAAAACATAATAATTAATTAGTTTTTTATGAAAAGAAACAAGTTAGTGTTATTAATTAGTGTTGTTTTGGGTCTCCTTGTTTTTCTAATTTTGTTTTTATATCTTTCCCACTCAGGAGCGGTAATGGACGAAGAGCATAAAGCTTTTCATGAATATTATACTGGCAGTCCAGAAATAAACATCGGTGAATATTGGGCAGAAGCTGATAATTTTTCTAATAATGTTACGTGCAACTTAATAGGAGAATCAACCGCTAGATTGATAGGTGAGAAAATTGTTACGAGCTCAGGCATCCTTACGTTTGCTACTAACATTATTTTAATGGACTTACAAACGGATACTCCCCGTATGAGGAGAGATTTAATGTTTAATGGTCCAGTTAATTTAAAAAAAATTAGTGAAAATGATGATGTTTTATATTTACTGGAAGACACCTTCGAAGAAGATAAAAGTATGATTGCCTTTTTTAAGAAAAAAAATATCGTAATGGAGAGTCAGTTAAATCAGTACAGCGATGGCCCATATGGAAAGGTTGCGATAGGGATCTGTTCTCCCGGAATATATGGGGATAATTAATTATTGCTTACCAGCGCTTTCTGTAATTAGAAAAACACCCGTCCGGGTGTTTTTTTGTATTAAAAAGGCCACCCCTCTGTATTGTAAAACCGGCCATTTAGTGTTAGAAATAAATCGCTCTAATAGACAATAAATATATGAAAAATACTAAAAAAATACATAGTTTGGCGGTTTTTGGCGCCGCCGCCCTCCTCATTTCTGGTTGCACTTTATCGGGTGGACAGTCAACAGCGCCAACTGATAACAAAAATAATTAGATCGAAGATAAAGATGTGGATAAGACGCCTATTAAAAATAGTGCCAGTTTAGATTTAAGCGGTCGCAACTTAGATAAATTGGATATGGCGATATTTAACCGCTCCGAGTTGGAGTCGCTCAATGTTTCCAACAACAATTTATCCGGTGCTCTGCCGTCGCAAATCGGCAATCTGAAAAAATTAAAAATTCTTGATGCCAGTGACAATAATTTCACCGGCATTCCGGCGGAAGTTGGTCACTTGAGCCAGTTAGAGATTCTAGATTTCTCAAACAACAATTTAACGGGGTTGCCATATGAATTGGGGGGTCTGCAAAATTTAAAGACCTTCAATATATCTGGCAATCAATTTTCGGAGTACGATCTAGGCATTATTCGCGAGAAGTTGCCTAACACCGAATTTATTGTTGATTAATATTTACATAAAAAAACGCACCAACATTGTTGTTGGTGCTTTTTGTTTTAAGCTTCTGCCTTTTTGGTAAATGCTCTGTAAATCAGACCGGCCAGTATCATTGCCCCGTACGCGATCCCTCCGATTATAAAGGAAAGCGACCTAGCTTCCGCCCTCATCTCTTGAACGGCTAGTCTATCCGCTCCGGAAGACATCGCTTCATGAATGTCGGGCAAGAAGTGGAAGATCGCGTCAGTCGCGATAACCATTAACATGGTGATGAATGGGAACAGGAATAGATAAAACAATGAGAAAAGCCCGACTTTACCCCAGAAAGAAATAAATTCTTCGCCATCTGCTACCAATCCCGCTGGTAGGGCAAAGATCAAGCCAAACATCGGGAGGATAAAGAGGCAAAAGCCAACGGCACTAATAGTGTCTAGGATGGCACTCGGAGCAAATAAACTAATGACATAGGCGATAATAGCAACGGCAATTCCGAGCGCAGAAACAATGCTTAAGATTTTAATGAATTCTTCTTTCATGATTATAATTTTATTTAGTTGTTTATGTTCTGACCTGAATATAGCATATTTATTCTATATTGTCAAGCAGAGTGAGAGGAGTCTTGACAATCTTGTTATCTTTTTCTAACATTAAGTTGTTAGAAATAATTAACAAAACTATGACCAAAAAAACTTATCAAATCTACCGATTACTGCTGATTGTTTTTGTCTCTGCGGGCATCAGCGTTTCTTTGTCACTTCGTAACTGGTACTTGGCGGTCGCAATGGTGATTGCTGCTTGGGGGCTACTCTATATTTTACGCCGCCGTGTCGCCGATGTTTTAGCCGATGAACGCGATTATCAGTTGGCTGGCCGAGCGGCCACTTACGCCATTAGCATCTATAGCGGAGTTTGCGCCCTGGTCGGAATGGTGCTTTATGTCAGTTATCCTGATAATTCATATTTATTTTCTCTCGCCAATTTTCTCTTTTACTCCGCCTGCTTCCTGATGATTCTTTATTCCATTTTATTCAGAATCTATGCCTGGAAAAAATAAGGAGCTAGGCGTCAATTTAAAAGAGTGTCGCTTGCAGCAGGGGTTAACCCAGGAAGATCTGGCGGTGCGGGTTGGGGTGCGGCGGGAGACCATTGTTTTTTTAGAACAAGGGAAGTACAATCCCTCGCTAAAATTAGCGCTCACGATTGCCGCCGAGCTCGCTACGCCGATTGATAAACTTTTCTATTTGGAGGAGGGGGTGGAAAATAGGAATATTAAAAACAAACTGGTATAATATTGGGTAATATGAAGATTTTGTTGGTTATTACCAAAGGCGAAATAGGCGGGGCCCAGTCGTTTATTTTAGCTCTCGCTCAAGGACTTAAACATAAAGATCACGAAGTCGTGGTTGCTTTTGGTGAGGGTGATTTTTTGGCCGAGAAGCTAGCGCCGGCAGGAATAAAAACAATCAGATTAGGTAGCTTAAAGCGGAGCCGTAATCCTTTTCAAATCTTATCTTTTATTAAAGAGTTAAAAGGAGTTATTAAGAGAGAAAGCTTTGATATTGTTCATCTTAATAGCTCTAACACTTTACCCGGAGCCCTGGCCGCCAAGCTTTGCGGTCCTAAGCCAGGGGTTATTTTTACCGTTCACGGGCTATCGGTTTTAGATGAGAATTATAAAAGTAGTCCTTTGATAAAATTAGGGTTTAAGGCTTTTTTCAAATTCTTTCTAAGGTTTACCGACAAGGTGGTTTTTGTTAGTGAGCATAATTTAAATACTGCCAAAAAATTAGGCATCGCCAAAAAAGGCGTTCTAATTTATAACGGCTTAGATTTCCCGAGTGGTTATTTTAAAAACCGAGAAGAGGCGCGACAATTTATTTCTGATCGCCTTGGCGAGGATCTTAGCCAAGCTTATATTATTGGCTCTATTGGTCGCCTAGCTTTTCCAAAAAATTATGAATTTTTAATTGATTCTTTCTCCGAGATATTAAAAATAAAACCTGATGCCAAAGGAGTAATAATTGGTGAAGGTCCGGAGCGAGAAAAGTATGAAACACTTATCAAAGAAAAAGGTTTAGAGCGGCAGTTTTTTTTAATGGGCGCAGTTTCTGAAGCCAGCCGCTTTATTAAAGCTTTTAATGTCTTTGTTTTACCCTCTCTTTATGAAGGTTTATCTATTTCTCTTATTGAAGCCTTGAAGTCGGGCGTGCCGACTATCGCCAGTGATGTTGGTGGCAATAGTGAGGTAGTTGGTCAAGAGAATTGTTTTGAAGTAAATAACTTAGATGATTTTCTGCAGCTGTTATTTAAAGATAGCTCAGTGCTAGCCGCTACTGATAGGTTTTCTGTTGCCGAGATGGTAGAAAAATATTTAGAGGTTTATAAAAATAATTAAAAAAATATGAATAGTGAGGAAAGGGAATTGTTAAAAGAAAAAGTTTTGAAAAGGCATGAGCTTTATAAAATAAATAATAATCGTTTTTTGAGGTTAGTTAAAGATCCAATTAGAACATTGTTTTTTTACGTTTTAGCCATAATAGCTCGAATTCATCCTTATAAAGTCAGGGTAAAAACTTTATGGGGTGATAAAATGACTTATTTTTTACCAGAAGGCCAGGCAATTCTTTATTATGGGTTTTTTGAAGCAAATTTAACTATTTTTTTATTAAATTTTCTCAAAAAGGGAGATTGTTTTTTAGATGTTGGTGCTCACGTTGGCTACTATACCGTTTTGTGCTCTCGGTTGGTTGAAGATTCTGGGCGTGTCTATAGTTTTGAGCCGACACCAAGAACTTTCTCATCTTTAAAAATAAACACAAAAGAAAGTGGTAATGTAATTATCAATAATCTCGCCGTTCTTAATGAGGAAAAAGAAATAAATTTTATAGATTATGGTCCTAAATTTAGTGCTTTTAATGGATTTAGAAAAAGAACATCTGACGACACTAAATTTTTGAGGAAGAATGCTATTGAGATAAAAGTTAAAACAACTGTTCTTGATGATTATTGTAAAAAACATAATATAACTCCAACATTTATTAAAATTGATGCTGAGGGCGCAGAACATCTTATTCTGGAAGGCATGGGTTATATTATGAAAGAATTAAAACCGGTTATTAGTATTGAGGTTGCTGGCGAGGATGAATGGAAGGATAATTGCCGTAAGTCTATTGATATTTTATTAACAAATAATTATATAGCATATGAGTGTGATGTGAATGGAAACCTTAGTTTACACAAAGCAAAAGATAAATATGTTTATGATAATTTAATTTTTATTCATAAAGATAATGCTATTGGGCTAGCAGAATTGGTAGAGAAATAATTTTTTCACTTATGATTTCTGTTATTATTTGTACCTACAATCGTTCCGATTTACTTTCAATAGCTATAAAGAGTGTTTTATTACAGACCTATAAAGATATTGAGTTAATAATTATTGATGATGCTTCAACTGATGATACGGGAATTTTAATTGGTAGTTTAACTGATGAAAGGATTAAATATTATAAGAATAATATCAATTTAGGTATTTCTAAAAGTCGTAATTTAGGCATTTCCATGGCTAGGGGGGAATATATTGCCATGCTAGATAGTGATGATTATTGGTTAGATAATAATAAACTGCAAAAACAATTAAATATATTCAATCAAGATAGTAGAGTTGGGTTAGTTGGTACTGGCATTATTTGTTTTAATGAGAAGGGAATTAAAATAAAAGAAGATATTTTTAAAACTCAAGATAATTCAATTAGAAAAAAAATTTTATTTAAAAATCAATTTGCCCAATCCAGTGTTTTATTTAAAAAAGAAGTATTTAATTTAGTTGCTGGCTATGATGAATCTTTAGTTGTTTGTGAAGATTTCGATTTATGGTTAAAAATCGGACGCAATTTTAGATTGGCAAATATTGGCGAACCGCTTGTCGCTTATCTTATACATAATGAAGGGATTTCTAAAAAAAATAAGTATAAAATAGCGATTGTTACTAATCAAATAATTAATAAATATAAAAAAGATTATCCTGGCTACTTTAAGGCAAAATTAAAATCTATTTTAAGGATATTTTTAAGTTTATGGTCAATTTAAAAATAAAAGGTGGGCTTGGCAATCAACTATTCCAGTACGCTGTTGCTCGCCAACTGGCGCTAAAGAATAATACTGAAATAAATATTGATTATAGTTATCTGACCCCCCCTATGGTGGTTCGGATACACCACGTCAATATTTATTAAATCTCTATAATATTAAAGCGGTAAGTAATAATCCCGCTGGCCTTATTTATAAAAAAATAAACCTACTTCATAAAATATTAAGGAAAATTGGTTTAAAGACTCGATTTTATTTAAAAAAATATTATTTTGAAAATGGAGTCGGCTTTGATTCTAATATTTTACGGCTTAAAGATAATATTTGGCTAACAGGGTTTTTTCAAAGTTATAAATACTTTGAGGATATAGTGGATATTTTAAATGAAGAGTTTAAATTAAAAACTCCTTTAAATACTAATCTAAATATTACTGAATCTGAATCAATCTTTGTTCATATTCGTCGTGGTGATTATGTTTCAAATAGCGCCGCTAATAAATTTTTAGGTCTTTGTCCTTTGGATTACTACGAGCGAGCGGTCAAGTTTATGAGAGGGAAGGTAAAAAATCCTAGGTTTTTTATTTTTTCTGATGATATTTCTTGGGTTCAAGATTACCTAAAAATTGAAGATGCAGTTTACGTTTCCGATGGTAATCTCCAAGACTTTGAAGAGCTTGCTTTAATGAGCCAGTGCCGTCACGGTGTTGTCGCTAATAGCTCATTTTCTTGGTGGGGCGCATGGTTAATTAGTAACCCTACAAAAATAATAATCGCTCCAAAACAATGGTTTGCTAATGATAAGGCGGATGATAGCGATCTGATTCCGCCAAACTGGTTGAGATTTTAAAATTTAACCTTTTTTAATCCAATTCCCCAAAATCCTTAAATTTGCTATTATTCTCTTAAGAAGACTTCGTTTTCTTTAATTTTAAAAAACATATGGAACCTGAAAATTCTTTTAAAAAAACCACCACCAAGAGACCCTTCCATTATGGGCCCCTTTTGCTTTTAATCGCCCTTGGTTTAGTGATGATCGCCGCCGCCGTTTTAGTGACAAATGATGACGGCCAGCGCGATATTTCTTCTGGAATTAATCTCCCCGCCGACTGGGTGTTTAGCGTTACCGATACCGGTGAATCCTACAGTTATCCGCCTAGACTTGAGACAAAATACATTTCTTCTCGAGACTGGTCACCAACATTAATTGTTTTAAATGCCCCTTATTCTTGTAATCCTGTCGGCAATGAGTCATCGCCGGGAATTTGGAAAGCTGAGAAGACAATTGATGGTCGTTCTTACTGCGTTTCCACTTATTCTGAGGGAGCGGCCGGCACCATCTACAAAAACTATAGTTATTATTTCCCCCTGGCCGGCCAAACCGGAGTTATTTCTTTCTTCCTTGGCTATCCGCAATGCGTTAACTATGACGACCCGGAGAAGACCGCTTGTGAAAAAGAGCAGGCTGATTTCAATCTTGACGCCTTAGTGGAAGAGATTGTTAAGACTATTACTCTTTCGCAAACCACTATTAAAGATCGTTTGGCTGTTTGTTTGGTTGCCAGCGATTGGGGCAGCCATGACTATTGTCAGGCTCTCTTAGATGGAATTAGAAATTATGATGATTGTGTGGCTGCTGGCTTAAAAGTTGATGAAACTAACCCCAATCTTTGCTTGACTCCTGATAACCGCTCTTTTGTAAACGAGGCCAATAGCACCTGGCCCATCCTCTTAGAAGCGATTAATAATTGTGAAGTGGAGGAGGCTTTTCAAAGTCATCAAGAATTTGTGGAGCTAACCTTAAAAGATGGCACTAAACTATCCGCTTACGAGCCGAACATTGACGATATTTTTGATGCTGTTGATGCTACTAACGGGAAGTGTGGGGAAATAAGGTTGGCGACTGAATAAAAAAACTAATTTAAGAGAAAAAGAGGCCAAAAGCCTCTTTTTTGTTACTCTTGACTAAAACGGCTTTTTAAGTTATAAAAGACTAAGCACCTTAACAGCTTTTTGCGACAGCGCCCTGAATCTTTTTAAGGATTTAGAGCGCTGTTGCAGAATAAATAAATATTTGAGAACGGCAAGAGTCAAAATTGTTTAAATCATGAACGAAAGTAGAAAGAAATTAACCGAGTGCCAAATTGGCGCTTTAGTTAAAAAGTTTAGAGAAGTGAAGAAGCGGATTGATAAACAGTCGCTCGGCTATCAAAGTACTCTCTCTGAACTACAGTTGTTAACCGAAGGTCAGGGGTGGATAATGGTCGCCGCCCAAAGAAATGGCTTGGAACTTATGGCGCCGGAAAATGGTGGCCTCGAGGGAATGCCCTGCCGGAATATTGTTGATGAACAGCTCTTGGTCTATCAAATCTTTTTGCTTCAGCAGAAAACTGAAGATTTGCTAGAGCAAGGCTCTTTAAATTACGAAGAAACAATTCGCTCTTTGCAGGGAATTATTGAAAATCAGGGCTATCTGATGCGCCAGGTGATTGAAGGGAAAGCGAAAATTTCTCAGCCCGGGAAAATTCATTTTAACAGTGCTCCCAAAAAGATTTCTGGCTATCAAGCTTCTTTTCACAATCTTAAAGAGCCAATTTTTTTTGATGAAAAAGCTTTTAAATTTGTGACGCCGAGTCAAGTAAAAAATGGCCTGAGCCCCTTTTTATGTAAACTCCGCGATTATTCGCCGAACGCCAATATTTTTGACTTCCTCTTAGAGAACGAGAGTCTTGTTCCTGAGTCGTGGTACCAAAGATATATTTGTTCGCTGGGCACCATCTATTGGGATGAATATGAGGACACCCCTTATATCAAAGCTTTAGCTTGTGATCCGGGGCAGATGCGCTGGGAGCTGATTCCTCTGGATTCAGATTTTGATGAAAAATTTTCCTTCTTGATTTACAGCGATGCTCACGGCCAACTAAAATAATAAGATGATGGGAACTATAATTGTTATTATTTTAGCGGTGGTCGCGGCTTTTGTTTTATTCCCGCTTTCCGTGCTCCGGCTTTTTTCGGGGGTGATTGTTTATGCCCAGGATCGGATTCTTTTGAATTTGGATCCTAAAACTGGAGATTCGTCGGTGTGGATTGATCGTCTTGAAAAAAATGGCTACGGGCTTTCCTCGACGGCCCGCGATATTTTTATCGCCGCCAGAAACGAAGAGTCCAGTTCGGAGCTAATGGGAATTACGATTTTGAAAAACAAGAAGGGTCGTCTTGCGGAAATTAGAGAAGAAGCAAAGGCGCGAGGCTTACTGTCGGCCACGGTTGAGGTCGCCGCTCTTTTAAGAGAGCGAATAAGTGATCATGATTTAAGAGACATGAAGCTTGATCGTTTGATTATTATGCACTCCGCCTATGTTGATCGTTATGGGGTTAGGCATTTGTTGTGCATTCGTAGGGATGTCCACTCTTTTGCTTATAAAACTATCGGGACCTTCATTGAAAAAGAAGAGGTCAGCATTTTTTCCAAGCGAACCGGCTATGTATTTTTAAGCCCCGAAGCGGAAAAAAGATGTTTTTCTTTCGGTGATTACCTTCTCAAAACCACTTAAAATCCTAAAAGAGAATTAAAAATAATCGGCTTGCCAAATGGCAGCCGATTTTTTATAATCAATTTATGAATGACAAATTTATTTTTTGGTACTGGCCGAGGAACTTAGGTATCGCCGCGATTAAGCTTTACCAAAAAACCATCTCTCCTGATCATGGTGTTTTTAAGGGGCGCTGGCCTTATGGCTATTGTCGGTTTACGCCCTCTTGTTCAGACTACGGTATTGCCGCTCTAGAAAAATATGGCGCCATTAAAGGTGGCTTAATGACAATCCGGCGAATTTTGCGCTGTAATCCTTGGAATGAAGGCGGTCACGATCCGCTTAAATAGAACTCAAGATAAATTTTGGCCCGCTTTTAAAAAAAGCGGGCTGTAGTTTTTTTAAGCCTGTTAATAACTACTCTTTTTTCGCTTTTAAGACGCTAAACACAGCCCCTTTGACCCCTCTTAAGAAATTTGCTAGAATACCATATGTAGTAGTTTTTTACTAGCATTAGACCCAACATATAGTTATTTTTCTTTAGGCCGTTTAACCGTCTTTTATAAGGAAAAGTGCTTATTTTCTTAGCTTTTTCTCGCGCTTTTAAACTGCTATCGCCTCTGGCTATTTATTTTTTATTTTTATAAACCCTATGCCTAAAAATTTGCCCGCAATCACAAAAATCCGGAAACGGAGTGGTGAGATTGTCAGATTTGATAGCGGTCGCATCGAAAATGCGATCACTAAAGCTTTTGAAGAAGTCGGCCAAGAAACCAATGGCTTCGCTAAGAAAATTAGCGCCCAAGTGGAGCTTCATCTAAAGCGCATGAAAAAGTTTTCCGATGAAAAAAACTTTATTCCTCATGTTGAGATGATCCAAGACTTAGTGGAAGAGGAATTGATGCGCAATGATTTTCCGAAAGTAGCTAAGGCTTATATTTTATACCGCCAGAAACGAGCCGATGTGAGAAAGCGCAACCTTGAAATTCCGGAGCACGTTCAAAAATTAACTGAGGAAAGTAAAAAATATTTTAAAAATCCTTTATCAGAATTCATTTTTTACCGCAGCTATTCACGCTGGATTGACGAGGAGCAACGTCGCGAGACTTGGATTGAAACCGTTGACCGCTACTTAAGCTACATGAAAAAGAATCTTAAGGATGCGCTCACGGAAAAAGAATATGGCGAACTACGCGAGGCCATTTTAAATCAGGAAATTATGCCTTCGATGCGGCTGATGCAATTCTCTGGTAAAGCCGCTGATCGCACCAATGCTTGTGCTTATAACTGTTCTTATATTGCGCCGGAAAATTTTCAAGACATTGCCGAGATTATGTATGTTTCTATGTGTGGCACCGGTGTCGGTTGGTCCGTGGAAAGTCAGAATGTTGAAAAATTCCCTCAGATCTTAAATCAAAGTGGCAAAAAACCCAGCACTTTTGTGGTTCCGGATAGTAAAGAGGGCTGGGCTGATGCTTTGGCTTTAGGGATGAAAATTTGGGCCGCCGGTGAAGATATTATTTTTGATTATTCGCAGTTACGGCCGGCCGGGGCGCGGCTGATGACCATGGGTGGTAAAAGTTCCGGCCCCGAACCGCTTCGCCAACTCTTAGATTTTACGCGCAAAAAGATGTTAAACCGCCAAGGACGCCGGCTGCGCAATATTGATTTGCACGATATTATTTGTATGATTGGTTACTGTGTTGTTTCTGGTGGTGTTCGCCGCAGTGCCATGATCTCGCTATCGGATTTAGATGATGACGATATTCGCGATGCTAAAAAAGGCCAATTTTACCTAACCGAATCACAACGAAGCTTGGCCAATAACTCCGCCGTTTATCTTAAAAAACCGACCAACGAAGAGTTTATGGATGAGTGGACTGCACTGATGAAATCCGGCTCGGGCGAACGGGGAATATTCAATCGCGGCTCACTTGTTAAAACTCTGCCGAAACGCCGCTTAGATCTTTTGCATGAGCAGTCCGGCTTTTTTGATGCCCATGGCAATATGGTCGGCCAAATGGGCACTAACCCCTGTGGTGAAATTATCCTCCAGTCCAAGCAATTCTGTAATTTAACTGAAGTGGTTGCTCGTCATAATGACACCGAAGAATCATTACTAAGGAAGGTTCGCTTAGCGGCCATCTTAGGAACTTATCAATCTACCCTCACTTATTTTCCTTACCTTTCTAAAGCTTGGAAAAAGAACTGTGAAGCTGAACGCCTGCTCGGCGTTTCGGTGACCGGACAATGGGATTCTAAAGTTAGCCGTCAAGCGGAAGTTTTAGAAAGACTTAAGAAGGAATCAATTAGGGTTAATAAAGAATACGCCAAACGTTTTGGCATTCAAGCTTCTAGTTCGGTTACTTGCGTGAAGCCTTCTGGCACTGTTTCCCAGTTGGTTGATTGTGCTTCCGGTATGCATGCGCGCTATGCTCCTTACTACATCCGCCGCGTTCGCATCTCCGCTACCGATTCGCTATTTAAGATGTTGCGCGACCAGGGAATCCCTTACAAGCCGGAAGTTGGACAAGCCTATGAAGATGCTAGCACTTTTGTCTTCGAGTTCCCGGTTAAAGCTCCAAAGGGCTCAATCTTCGGTGATGATTTAAACGCCTTAGAACAATTGGAGCACTGGAAGAAGGTTAAATTAAACTTTACTGAACATAACCCCTCCGTGACCATCACGGTCGGTGACGAGGAATGGATTGGTGTCGCTAATTGGGTCTATGAGAATTGGGATATTATTGGTGGTCTTTCCTTCTTGCCGCGCACCAATCATGTTTACGAGTTAGCCCCTTATGAAGCGATTGATGAGAAGAGATATGAAGAGCTTTTGGAGAAATTCCGGAGTATGGATTTTGCCCAAATTATCAGTTATGAAAAACAGGATGAAACCGAGGTTAAAAAAGAATTGGCCTGTGCCGGTGGCGCCTGTGAGATAAATTAATTGGTAGATTAGGAAAAAAAGAGCGGTTCTGTCAAAAGGGCCGCTTTTTTGATTGACATTTTTACTTAAAGGTGTTATATTAGGGCCAGAACATTAACATCAAAAAACAGAATATCATGGAAAGAGAAGGAAATTCTGGACCATTAGATTGGCTTAGTGAGAATCCGGAGGCTAATAGCAAGAATCGACCAAGTTTTTGGTTGCGACTTTCTATTTATTCGTGCGACTATCATGCTCGAGAATATGCCTGGAAAAAATTAAAATCCTTTAGTGCTGAGGAGATTGTCTCTGATTTAGAAGAAATTATTAAAATTGCTAATGCTTGTCGGGCCGCTGAAGAAAAAGTAACGAAGATTTTAGAAAGTCTTCCCGCGGCGGTCTTTGAGAAAAAGTTGACAGAGGTTTTGTCCCTGGCCAACCGCAAAGAAACAGCTGAAACAGCCACTATTATTTTGCGCGCTTTACCCGCCTCATCTTTAAGTCCTTATTTTGTGACTATTCAAAATTGGTCACGGTCTGAGGGTTTAATTATTATGCGGTCCCTGATGTGCGAGTTGATGGCTAAAATTATTAAATCTTGGAGCCTGGAACAAAAAGAAAGAAATCTTGAATTAATTCTTAAGTTTGAAAAAGGACAAAACCAGCTTCTTTCTGAGGCGGCCACTTTGGCTCACTTAGAAGTAATGAAAAGTTGGCCAGTGGAGAAATTACTGAGCAATTTAGATTACTTGGTTCAATTGTCTAATTCGCGGTATCTTCACATTCCTTATTTGGCGGCGGAATTAGCTTTATCTTTTTTTAATTCCGAGTTTTCTTATCAAGGAATTCAAGAGATTTATCTGGATTATTTAAAAAGCTTTATTAATTGGGGGGACAAAGACATCCGTCAGGGGTTTCGTCAGTTGGCCTTACAAACAATTTCTAACAGCCTCTGGATTAGTCCGGACAAGCACGTTGACTTCCTGATCTGTTGCTTGGATAGTCGTAGCCGTCAGCATCGAAGTCTGGTTTTAAGGTTATTGCGCAAGGTCAGTGATGATAACTTACCCTTGGAGCACTTGCTTCTTGGTCAGTGTTCCGGGCTTAAACGAGTCCGCCACCACACTCGCCGCTTGGTATCAAGAGTTGGTAATGAAAAGTTATTGGAAAATTTAAAACTTCTTTTTGAAGCGCAAAAATCGTCCAATTGTCATTACCGTAACCTGGCTTTTAGCCTGGTCTTGAAAATTCCCCGAGCAGAAATCTTAAAACAACAGGATTTATTGGACCATTATCGTGAGTCACCAAACTTACAGGTTGGGCTGCTCGCTAAAATGTTAGTAGATTTTAATTAAAGAAATTTTGGAGAAGTCAAAAGACTTCTCCTTTTTTTATTGTGAAAATGCTAAACTGAGAAAGTAAAAAGAAGATTGTTTTATGCTTTTAAACTGGCAGCGCGTTTTACGCTTGGTTCCGTCGTCCTATCATCCCTGGTTAAACCATGAGGGGGTCAAAAAATATTTTAAAAATACTGGCTGGATGTTTGTCGGGCAGTTTTTTTCTTTGGTCGTCTCCTTTTTTGTCGGCGCCGCCGTCGCTCGTTATCTTGGTCCCACTAATTATGGCCTTTATAATTATGCCTTATCTTTTGTCGGACTTTTTTCTTTTATCGCCCCCTTAGGGGTAGATGCAATTTTATATCGGGAGTTAATTTCTCAACCGGAAAAGCGCGATGAATTACTAGGGACTGCTTTTCGTTTAAAACTAATTGGCGGTACCATTGCTTTTATCGCCGCTTCGCTGGCGGCTTACTTTTTAGAAAGTAGTTATTTGGTTAAGTTGATTGTTTTAATTTTTTCCAGCAGTTTTATTTTTCAAGCTTTTAATGTTTCCAACACTTTCTTTAATTCTCGGGTGGAGTCGGTTAAAAATGTCAAAGTTCAAACGCTCGGAATTTTATTTGCGGCCGTCTTAAAGATTATTATCATCGTCACCCACCGCGGCGTCATTTGGTTGGCGGTGGCCGCCTTAGTTGAATCAATAGTTATTTCTATCGGGGCTATTTATTTTTATCGCCAATCGGGTCGGTCTTTGTCGACCTGGACCTTTAACCCGACTTTAGCCAAGAAAATCTTAAGTGTTTCTTGGTTGCTACTCTTATCATCAGCGGCCGCTTTTATTTATCAGAAAGTTGATCAGGTGATGATTGGTCGCTTTTTAGGCAATGCGGCGGTTGGTTTGTACGCAGTCGCTGCCAAGCTTTCCGAGATTTGGTATTTTGTTCCCGGGATTATTTGTGGCTCCTTATTCCCGGCGATTGTTAATGCAAAAAAAACCAGTTGGGAGCTCTACCAAAATCGTTTGAGTAAATTGTACTGGTTGATGTTTTCCTTGGCCTTAGCAATTGCTTTACTACTGGCTATTTTTAGTCAGCCGATTACGATCTTTATTTTTGGCCCGGAGTATGCGGCCGCGGCTCCTGTTTTAAGTGTTTATGCCTGGTCCAGTATTGGCTTCTTTTTAGTTACCGCCATTAATCAAGCGCTCACTTCTGAAAATCGTCTGTGGCTCATTTTCTTTCTTAACTTAATAATGATGGTGGCCAATGTCGGTTTAAATTATTTATTCATTCCGCGCTTTGGTTTAGTGGGCGCCGCTTGGGCGACGACCATTTCTTATTTACTTGGCCCTTTTTGTATTTTTATTTACCAGCGCTTCTGGCCTGGGCGCTCCTAAAAAAACCAACAAAAAAAGCGATCATGGTGATCGCTTTTTTAAAGTCTAATCTAAATTAACGGCCGCCCCGGCTGAGTATTGTCGCAATCGTTTTTAAGATAATGCTTAAGTCTAGATAGATAGAGCGGTGCTTTAGATAAAAAAGGTCATACTCTAGCTTAGCTTGGCTGTCTTCTAGAGAAGGGGAGTGATAAACACCGGAAACCTGATCCCAACCGCTAATCCCCGGTTTAATTAACAGGCGAGTTTTATAGAAAGGGATTTTTTGCGCTAAGTCGGCAACATATTCCGGTCTTTCCGGTCGGGGGCCGATAAAACTCATTTCACCTCGGAAAATATTGATAATTTGGGGAATTTCATCGAGGCGACTCTCTCTTAGGAAGCGGCCAATCCGAGTAATGCGCTTATCTTGGGGGCCGGTCATAGAGCCGTCATTGTCTTGGGCCTTCATCGTCCTGAACTTTAACATGGTAAAAACGTGTTCATTTTTTCCCACTCGTTGCTGACGAAAGAGAACAGGGCCACGGCTATCAATTTTTATCAGTAGTGCCAATAAAGGGAAAAAGGGAAGAGTAGTGAGTAGTAGTAAGCCGGCCCCGATTAAGTCGATCACTCGTTTAGCTAAATCAAAATAGCGGCGACTGCCTTGGTTAACATTATCAATAAACCAGGCTTGGTTAATGGAGCTTAGAGGCACACGACCATAAACCAATTCGTAAAAATCACTAAGATTGTAAACATTAATGCTCAAAGATAGGCAGTTAAACAGTAAGCCAATCAAGTCCGGATTATCAGCAAATTCTGGAGCGACAATCACGGTATTGATATTTCGTTCCTTAATTAGGGCAGGCAACGCTTTAGCGTCTGATAGATTCTTAAAAACTAAAGCTGTATTGAAACCTTGATGCGGTTGCTTAGCTAAGTTGGCTAAAAGATCGCTGCTCACGGAGTCATTGCCGATAATGGCTAAATTGTTGACCGGTAAAAATGAGCGAATTACTAAGCTGGCCAGTGAGCGCCAGAGGAAAAAAAGCAAGAGAAAAACTCCTAAGAAAATTACCAAAATAGTTTTTGGTGAGACTGGCGACTGAATTAAGTAGAAATAAATAATAGAAATCAGCCCCGCTCCCAGAGTGGCCGAGGCCGCGTTTTGTAAGAAGCGGCGAAAATTATAAACCAAGTTTAATTTATAGGCGCCGCTAATATAGAGAATTACTAACCAGAGCAGGAATAAAGGGCGAAAGTAGGGAATATTCTCTAACCACATTGCTTGCCAATTTGGCCCGAAGCGTAACATCAAAGAGCCGGCGAGTGCTAAAAAAAGCACTCCCAAATCACCTAAGATTAGGCAGACTTGTTTGAAACGTTTACTCATATATTTATAAGTTTACTATAGCAAGAGACCCTGCTAAAATCAATTGAAACCCGTTTCGCGACTGCGCGCAGCTGTGATATAATCAAGACATGGCAAACTCTAATTTTCACTATCAAAGACGCTATGATTGGCCCCCTTTAGGCAATAACAAGGTGGCTGATTTTCTTGATCATTCTTTAAGTTCCGGACAATTGGCGCAAACTTATATTTTTGTTGGTCCTGATGGTTTAGGAAAAAGCACTCTCGCTCAAGCTTTTGCTAATAATTTGCTTTTATCGGATGGACAAGAAGCGCTCTCCGGTGCTAACAGTGATCTTTATATTTTAGAGCGCCCCGCCGGGAAAAAAGATATTCCCGTTGATCTCACTCGTGATTTTATTAAGATGTTATCTTTAAGCTCTTTTTTAGGGTCTTATAAAATCGGGATTATTAAAGAGGCTGAAACCTTAAATGCTAACAGCGCCAATTCTTTACTAAAAACTTTGGAGGAACCGCGGGAGAAAGTGGTGATTATTTTATTGACAAACTCCTTAACCGCCTTACCGTCCACTTTGGTTTCTCGGGCCCAGGTGCTTTATTTTACTCCCGTGCCTTACGAAATTATTTATGATTATCTTTTAGAAGAGAAAAAGGTTGACCGGGCGAGTGCGAAAAACTTAGCGGCCCTAGCGGCCGGGCGCCCCTTAGAAGCGGTCCGTTTGCTGGAAGAACCGGAATATTATGAAGCGCAGTTAGATTCGGCCCGTTCTTTTCTTGGTTTTTTCTCTCAGTCCTTAATTGAGCGCAGTGCTACCTTAAAAAAGATTGGCCCTCTAGATAGAGATCAGGTGGAGAGTTTAATTTCTTCTTGGCAGCGAGTATGGCGCGATTTACTGCTCTTGCGTCTTAATCAGCCCGAACTTATCCAATACGCTGCCCTAAAAGAGGAGCTCGCCACCGTTAATTTACAACTGGCTGAGCAAGATTGGTTTTATTATTATCAACTAGCAGACATGCTCCTCACTGCCCAAAAATATTTGGCAGCAAATGTTAGTCCTGCTACAGTATTAGAACAAGTTATTTTTAATCTTTAAATATGATTTACTCGCGATCTTGGCGCTTAGCGCTCACCCTTCTGATTGTTCCTTTACTTCTTTCCGCTTGTACTTTAGGCGGCAAGCAAGATTTGGCCGATTTGGGGGCGGTTTTTGTTTCTACGGATGGTGGCGCTCGTTTTAGCCACCAACCCTATATTCCGACGATTACCAATAAGCCTGGCAGTATTGCTAATGTCAATGTGCGCAGTTTAGCCATTGATCCCAGTGATAATTTGCGGGTTTATCTAGGGACTTATGGTAATGGCCTTTATTTTACTCCCAATGTTGCAGAGGGCTGGCAGAAAGTAAAATCTTTCCCGGGAGATGTGACTGTTAATGACGTGGTCATTAACCCCCAAGACAAGTGTGAAGTTTTTGCTATTTTTGGCAATCAATTATTGCGCTCTTCTGATTGTACTCGCACTTGGAGTCAGCTTTACTTAGACGCCGACCGGGAAGCCGTCTTTAACGCCTTAGCCATTGATCCGCGTAATCCGGACAATCTGTATTTAGGAACGTCTAATGGCGATATTCTAAAAAGTATTGATAGTGGATCCTCTTGGCGCGTCTTGCGCCGGCTAGATAGGGGGGTAGCGGAAATTGTTTTGTTGCCAAGTGACAGTCGCCAGATTTTTGTCGCCGATGTTTCGGCCGGCCTTTATTCCTTTATTACTAACAGTGATACTGATCCGCGCCGCTCTGGCGATGTTAATACTAACTTTGCCGTTAATAACTGGCTTGATTTCAGAAAAGTTTTAGCGGACTTGGATGTTGATAATTCTTTCCGGTCTTTAGCTGTCGGCGCCAGTGATGACTTAATTATGCTGGCCACTAAGAATATTGTCGTCAAATCTCCCGATCGCGGCATTAGTTGGCAAAAGCTCACTATTTTGCCTTCAGAAGATCAAGATTTAGTAACCGCGGTGGCCATTGATCCCCAAAATTCCAATAATCTCTACTACGGCACCGGCCTGACTTTTGCTCGCTCTGGTGATGGCGGCGTAACTTGGTCTAATATTAAGTTGCCGACCAAGCGTGCCGTCTCGCAAATCTTAATTGATTATCGTTATCCGAATAATATTTACTTCGGTGTTAATAGTGGTCCGGGCACCGGACTAATCTTTAAATAAATAATTAAAAATATATGACTAATCTTGTTCAAGAAAAAGAAGCCGAATTTAATAATGTTATCGACTTTTTTAAGCGTGACATCGCCAGTCTTCGTACCGGGCGGGCAAACTTAGTGATGTTAGATGGCATCCAAGTGGAAGCTTATGGCGTTGTGACCCCTTTAAATGGTGTCGCCAATCTTTCTATTTCTGATCCGCGCAGTTTCCTCGTTACCCCTTGGGATAAGGGAATAATTAAATCAGTAGAAAAAGCTTTAATGGAGGCTGATTTGGGATTTGGGATCATGAATGAGGGTGATAAAATTCGTCTCACTATTCCTAATCTAACCGAAGAAAATCGTCGTGATTTAGTAAAGAAATTAAATGATCGCTTAGAAAAAGCCCGGATTTCACTGCGCCAGGTTCGCGAAGAAGTAAAAACTAAGATTGATGAGGCTTTTAGCGCTAAAGAATTGACTGAAGACGATAAATTTCGTCAAGAAAAAGATTTAGATGATTTAATCGCTAAGAAAAACGAGGCCTTAAAAGAAATCCGCGATCAGAAAGAGGCGGATATTATGGCTATTTAATTTACCTGCATGTTAACCATTATAATTTTTTTAGCGGTTTTATCCGCTTTAGTCCTGGTCCATGAGCTCGGCCATTTTTGGGCCGCTCGTTATTTTAAAGTTGGTGCCGAAGAATTCGGTCTGGGTATGCCGCCCCGTCTTTTCGGTTTTTATCGGGGGGTGGATAATAAATGGCATTTTTTTTGGGGGACGCGCGATTTGGAATGTTTGGTGCCGGTCTTTAAGAAAACAGTTTATTCTTTAAATTGGTTGCCTTTAGGGGGCTTTGTTCGGATTAAAGGCGAAAATGGCGAGTCGGACGAGACTGATAGTTTCGCCAGTAAAAAAATCTGGCAACGCTTCATTATTTTGGCGGCCGGCGTCACCATGAATATTTTATTTGCCGGAATTCTTTTTAGCGCCAGCATGATGATTGGCGTGCTGCAATCGGTTGTCGAAGGCGGGGAAGTAAGGGTTGTTGAAGTCGTGGCTGATTCGCCAGCCGCAGTCGCTGGCTTCATGGCCGGTGACACCTTAAAGGCGGTGAACAACGAGGCTTTAAGCGACGTCGCTGCCTTTCAAGGGGTTGTTGGCGCGTCTTCCGGTCAAGAATTGTTGGTCACTATTAATCGCTCTGGACAAGAACAGCGGTTAAGCGTGACTCCTCAAGACAAGGATGGGCAAGCTTTAATTGGTGTTGGTTTAGATCAGGTAGAAATGGTTCGTTATCCCTTTTTTAAAGCGATTTATGAAGGTTTTAAGTATGCTTTGGAAATGTTATGGTTGATTATTATCGCCTTCTTTAAATTAATCAGAGATCTCTTTGTAGGTACTCCGGTCGGCGATTCGGTTGGCGGTCCGGTGATGATTGCGCAAATGACTGGTCAGGTGGCTCGTTTTGGTATTACTAACCTCATGAACTTTACCGCGCTCTTATCCATAAACTTGGCCGTTCTCAATTTTTTCCCTTTCCCAGCCCTTGATGGTGGACGGGCTTTTCTCTTGATAGTGGAAAAATTGCGCGGTAAACCGCTCAAAAAAGAGATAGAAGCTTGGCTTAATAATGCCGGTTTCTTCCTGCTGATGGCCTTAATTATTTTTGTCACCTACAAAGACATCTTGCGGCTCTTTAATTAACTAATAATTAATTTAAATATATGAAAATTAACTTACTAGCTACAAAAATTACCCTCACGCCCGCCATTTCTCAATATGTTCAAGATAAAATGGATATGTTGGAAAAATTTCTCGGTGATACGCCGGTTATTAACTGTGATGTTGAAGTTTCCAGGGTTGGTGGTGAGCAGGCCAAAGGAGATATTTTTAAAACGGAAGTCAATCTATCTATTCCTGGAACCTTGCTGCGCGTAGAAAAAAAAGCTTCTGATCTCTATAAGGCTATTGATAAAGTCAAGGACCATTTGTCTGAAGTGATTGTTGAGTACCGCGAGAAAAAGCGCGACCAGAACCGCTAAAAAATAAATTGACGCCCCTCTTTAATTGAGTTAGGCTATTTCTTTGCGATAAGATAAAAAATATGGGTTTATTAGACAAGATATTAGGCGATCCTAATGAAAAAATTATTCGGGGAATTAAGCCGCTGGTGGCTAAAATTAATGATTTGGAGACAGACTTAGAAAAGCTATCTCTTGATGAGTTAAAAGCTAAAACTGGCGCTTTTAAAGAGCGTTTGGCTGCTTCCGAGACTCTCGATGACCTGCTACCCGAAGCCTTTGCCGTGGTTAGAGAGACTTCTAAACGATTGTTAGGCAAGCGCCATTATGATGTTCAGTTAATTGGTGGCGTTGTTTTACATCGTGGTCAGATTGCGGAAATGAAAACCGGTGAAGGAAAAACTTTAGTCGCCACCTTGCCCTTGTATTTAAATGCTTTAGAGGGTAAAGGGGTGCATTTAATTACTGTTAATGATTATTTGGCGCGGGTTGGCGCTGGTTGGATGGCGCCGGTTTTTTACGCCTTAGGGTTATCCACGAGCGTGATTGTTCACGATGCTGCTTTTGTCTACGATCCTGAATATAACGACGATACTCAATACGATGAACGGTTGCAGCACTTTAAGCCGATTTCGCGCCGAGAAGCCTATTATTGCGATATCACTTATGGCACCAATAACGAATTTGGTTTTGATTATTTGCGCGATAATATGGTGGGCAACTTGGCGCAAACCGTTCAAAGAGATTTACATTATGCCATCGTTGATGAAATTGACTCCATTTTAATTGATGAGGCCAGAACTCCTTTAATTATTAGTGCTCCGGCCGAGGAATCAACCGACCGTTATTTTAAGTTTGCCCAATTAGTGCAGCGCTTAGAGGAAAATGAGGATTATAATTTGGATGAAAAGCAGCGTGCCGTTACTTTGACGGAGAATGGCATGAATAAGATGGAAAAAATGCTTGGTGTTGACAATATTTATGTGAGTGGCGGTATTAAAGATGTCCATAATATTGAGCAGGCGCTAAAAGCACATGTACTTTTAAAGCGCGACAAGGATTATGTTGTTAAAGAGGGGGAAATTATTATTGTCGATGAGTTTACCGGCCGCTTAATGCCCGGTCGTCGCTATAACGAAGGTTTGCATCAAGCGGTGGAAGCTAAAGAAGGGGTAAAGGTCCAGAGAGAATCGCAAACCATGGCCTCTATTACTTTTCAAAACCTATTCCGCATGTACAAAAAATTATCCGGTATGACTGGAACCGCGGTGACGGAGGCGGAAGAGTTTTATAAAATTTATAAATTGGAAACAATTGTTATCCCGACTAATAAGCCGAATATCAGAAAAGATTATAACGATTTGATTTACCGTACTGAAAAAGGGAAGTATGAGGCGGTTATTCGTGATGTTAAAGAAAGAAATGACAAGGGGCAACCAATTTTAATTGGTACAATTTCTATTGAAAAAAATGAAATTTTAACTGAGATGATGGAGCGCGAAGGTTTGCGCCCGGCAATGTTAAATGCCAAGAATCACCAACGTGAAGCGGAAACAATTGCTCAGGCCGGTCGCAAAGGCGCGATTACTCTGGCCACTAACATGGCTGGTCGTGGTGTTGATATTATTTTAGGCGGCACTCCCGATAGTGACGACCCAGAAGATGTGGCTCGAGCTCAGGCCGAACAAGAAGAAGTTATTGCCTTAGGCGGCTTGCATGTTATTGGCACTGAACGCCACGAATCACGCCGCATTGATAACCAATTACGCGGCCGCGCCGGTCGTCAAGGCGATCCTGGCTCCTCTCGTTTTTATGTTTCTACTGAAGATGACTTGATGCGCGTTTTTGGCGGCGATCGCATGAAAAATGCGATGACGATGCTTAAAGTGCCTGAGGATATACCGATTGAGAGCAGTATGATCTCCAAGTCGGTGGAATCGGCGCAGAAGCGGGTGGAGGGCAATAACTTTGATACCCGTAAACACTTGGTGGAATATGATGATGTCATTAATAAACATCGCGAAGCCATCTATCAACGTCGTCGTGAAATTTTAGAAATTGCCGAGCAGGTCGGTGACCATGGTGAGAGAAAGATGGGTGACATTGTTAAAGAAATTATTATTGAAGAATTAAATAACATTGTTTCTTTTAATTGTGTCGGTGATGTTAAGGATTGGAATTTAAAGGAAGTGACCGAATCGGTGACCGCTATTTTTACCTTACAAAGTGCCGAGACGGAAAAAATATTAGCCTATAAAGACAATACCAGTCCTCAAGCCCTCACCGAACTTTTAGCTGAGCTCCAAGACTTAGCGGCCAAGAGATATGAAAAATTGGAAGCCTCTTTAGAGGGCGTGGGTATTAGTTTTGTTGAAGTGGAGAAAGGAATTTTATTGCGTTCTATTGACCAGTTGTGGGTTGAGCACCTAGAAACCATGGATTATCTGCGCGGCTCAATCGGTTTGCGTGGTTATGGTCAACGTGATCCTTTAGTTGAGTATAAAAAAGAGGCTTACCGCCTATATCGTGAATTAAATGATTTAATTCGTCGTCAGGTGGTTTACTCAATCTATAAAACCGGCGACGCCTTAGATGTGGCACCACAGTTAGTGGCTAGTCTGCAAAAGCAGAATGAGCGGCAGAACTTACAGTTTTCTGGCGCCGCTAAAACTTCGGCCGATCATCAGCCGGGAGAAACGATTGATCTCGTGCGCGAAAAAGTCAAAGATGAGTCCGGAAAAGTTATTGGCCGCAATGACCCTTGTCCTTGTGGCAGTGGCAAGAAATATAAGAAGTGTCACGGCGCTTAAAATCGAGTCACTCGGCTTAGACCCCTGTAGTTCATGGTAGTTATAAAGTGTTCTGTAGAATAACTAAATCTATGAACATCAAGAAATTTTTAAAGCCGGACAAAAACCTGGCGATTAAAATTAATGGGGTCGAATATTTAGTTGATGATCAAGCGGTGGTAACAATTGAGCGCGGCGATGAAGAGATTGATCTAATTCAGTTACAAGACCAAAACCATTATTTATTTAACCGCTCCGTTATTAAAGATGCTATCAATGAAGATGGGATAGTTGGTTATTTGGATAAATAAAGGGATAAAAAAGTTGCCGCCGCCACTCTTTTAGATTAAATTTAGAAAACCCGAAAAGCTTCGGGTTTTTGTATTATTGGCGATAATTAGCTATATTATATATATGAAAATATCTTATATTCACAGCAGTAAAAAAGTTAAAACGGGCGCTGGCTACATTAATAGTTTAATTGTGGCCTCACTTCGTCGCCAGGGCGCTAAAGTTAAGGATTTTTATCCAAAATTTTCCCTTAGCGACACCCCGATTGCCTTAAAAGGGACCAATAATATCCTCTTTTTTTATTCTCTAATGGAGTCGCGCGATCAAATCTTAAAAGCGGACATTATTCAAGGCACGACCTACACACCCCTCGCTTTTTTGCGCTTTAATCGGCCGGTTGTCTCTCATTTTGGCTCCACTACTTATGGGTTTTTGCGCGATACCCCGAGAACTAAATTTCTAGAGGATAGCGGCGGCAAGATTATTAATGAGCTAAAACGCGGTGGTATTATCAGTGAGTTAAATTTAAAGTCGCGACGGCCACAATACGATATTGCTATCATTGAAAAGTATGCTGCCGAGCGTGCTGATTGTGTGATTGCCACTTCGGAAATTGTTCGCCAAGATTTACTAAAGCAAGAAATTCCGGCTGATAAAATTGTGGTTATCCATAATGCCATTGAAGATTATTGGTTTGCGAAGACGCCGCAACCGGTCAGTCAGAAGCCAAAAATAGTTTTCTTGGGGCGTATTGGTGAAGATGTTTTCACCCTTAAATTAAAAGGGATTGACCGTTTAGTTAACCTCTATCGTCTTTTTCCTGATTTGCCCAAAACTTCTATCATTATGACGAGGAGTAAAAAACTGATTAGTTGGTTGCAAAACACTATTCTTAATCATCAAGTACTTTCGAATATTTTGAAAAATGAAATTCCTGATTATTTAGCCAGCTGTGCCGGTGATATTTTCTTCTTGACTTCGCGTTATGAAGGTTTCTCTCTGAGCTTAATAGAAGCGATATCGCAAGGCTTGATTCCGGTGGCCTATCCGGTGGGTGTTGTCCCGGAAATAATTAAGTCCGGCGAAAACGGCTTTATTGTTAATAATCTCGCGGAAGCGCAAAAGGCGGTACAAACCTTGATTGATAATCCCGATTTACGAAAAAAAATGTCGCAAGCGGCCCGTCAAACAGCCACTAATTTTGAAGCGGCAAAAATGGCCAAAAAGATGCTCGCTGTTTACGAAAAAATAATTCCCAAAAAATAGTTTTTCCACTATTTTAGCCGATTTTTACTCTTGATTTTTCAAGGATTATGTGTTAATTTAGGCAAGTTAAGACCTTAAAATTATGTTTGAAAAAAAGTTCGATCCTTTGGCGTCCGGGCATAAGGCCGCCGATAAAATTTTAGCCCGTCGTGAACAGAAAAATTTAGAGAAAGAAGCGGACTTAGTCGCCGCCGACGAAATAAAACAAAAAGAAGCACAGAAGGAGCAGGCCCAGCGCGA
The DNA here is from genome assembly GCA_037076615.1 of Candidatus Parcubacteria bacterium. Classification (NCBI taxonomy): domain Bacteria; phylum Candidatus Parcubacteria; species Candidatus Parcubacteria bacterium. The sequence continues at coordinate 483,448 of AP029158.1, read as the reverse complement.
TTTTGAGAAGCGCCAAGCCGAATTAAACGAACTCTATAAAGATGATCCGATGAGTGATATTGATCCTTCACGTCGACTTTATTAAATATATATGAGTGATGATAAGCAAGTTAATTTAAGTAATCCGGTTTCCGGTTCCGAGGGGCGCGTCCAGCAATTTTGGCAGAGTGCTAAAATTTTTGAACAGTCCGTCGCTAAAGAAGCGCCGCAGGGTCGCTTTGTTTTTTATGACGGTCCTCCATTCGCGACCGGCTTGCCTCATTATGGTCACTTAGTGGGTAGTATTATTAAAGATGTGATTCCACGCTACCAAACGATGCGCGGTTTTTCGGTGGAGCGTCGCTGGGGTTGGGATTGCCACGGCCTGCCGATTGAAAATATTGTTGAAAAAGAATTAGGCGTTAAAAGTAAAAAAGAAATTTTGGAATTGGGGGTAGAGAAATTCAATAATCTTTGTCGCGAACGCGTTTCTACTTACGCTGATGAGTGGCGGACGACGATTGATCGCCTTGGTCGCTGGGTGGATATGGATAATCCTTATCGGACCATGGATTTGAATTACATGGAATCGGTTTGGTGGGTAATGAAACAGCTTTGGGACAAGGGCTTAATCTATCAAGACCATCGCTCCATGCATATTTGCCCGCATTGTGAAACCACGGTTTCGCAATCCGAGGTGGCTGAAGGTTATCAGTTAATTAAAGATTTATCGGCGATCGCAAAATTTGAATTAGTTTCTGAGCCGGGCACTTTTGTTATCGCCTGGACCACCACACCTTGGACCTTAATTGGTAATGTGGCTTTGGCTGTTAACGGAAAAATTGATTATCTCAAAGTAAAAATTGGTGAAGATTTTTATATTCTCGCCAAAGAACGAGCTGAAGAGGTTTTAGCGGGAAAGGAATATGAAGTTGTCGCTACTTTTAAAGGCGTGGATTTAGTTGGCCAGGCCTATCAACCTTTATTTTCTGATTATGCTAATGATAAGGATTTAGCTAACCGGGAAAATGGCTGGAAGATTTATGCCGCCGAGTTTGTAAATACCGAGGAGGGGACCGGCATTGTTCACATTGCACCCGCTTTCGGTGAAGATGATTTAGTTCTAGGTCAGAAGGAAAATTTACCTTTCGTTCAGCATGTTAATTTTGACGGTACGATTAAGGCGGAAGTCGCTGATTTTGCCGGCTTGAATGTTAAGCCTGCCGCTGATCACCAAGCGACTGATATTGAAATCATTAAAAACTTGGCGCACCGCAATCTACTCTTTTCAAAAGCGAAGTACGAACATAGTTATCCGCATTGTTGGCGTTGTGATACGCCCTTATTAAATTATGCCACCTCTTCTTGGTTTGTTGATATCACCAAAATTAAGCCGCAATTATTAGAAGAGGCTAAAAAAATAAATTGGTCACCGACTCATATAAAGGAAGGCCGCTTTGGTAATTGGTTAGAGGGGGCGCGCGATTGGTCTATTTCTCGGCAACGATTTTGGGCCAGTGCAATTCCAATTTGGCAGTGTCCTAACGGGCATAAGCATTTGGTCGGCTCGGTGGCGGAATTAGAAAAACTGACCGGAATCTCGCCGATTACCGATATTCACAAAGATAAAGTTGATCCTCTTACTTTTCCTTGTCCTGAGTGTTCGGAAACAATGACCAGAATTCCTGATGTTTTAGATTGTTGGTTTGAGTCGGGTTCCATGCCTTATGCACAAGAGCATTATCCTTTTGCTAATCAAGAAAAATTTGAAAATAATTTTCCGGCCCAGTTTATCGCCGAGGGCGTTGATCAGACTCGTGCTTGGTTTTACTACACTCATGTTTTAGGGGTGGCCGTCAAAGGCACACGGGCTTTTGATCAAGTGGTGGTTAATGGCATTGTTTTAGCTGAGGACGGCAAAAAGATGTCCAAACGTTTAAAAAATTATCCTGACCCTCTGCTACTGATGGATAAATACGGCGCCGATGCCTTGCGCGCTTATCTTCTGGCCGCGCCAGTAATGCAGGCGGAGAATTTTAATTTTTCCGAAAAGGGGGTTGCCGAAGCCTTGCGCAAAAATATCATCATTCTTAATAATGTTTATAAGTTTTATGAGATGTATGCCGAGGGGGAACAGCCGACTTTAGAGCGACCGGAAGCAACCGGGGTTTTAGATATTTGGATTTTAGCGAAATTGTCGCAATTGGAAACTGGGGCGACAACCGCTCTTGAGACTTACAATTTATCGAAAGCGATGCGTCCGATTACCGAATTTATTGATGAGCTCTCCACTTGGTATTTACGTCGTTCTCGTGATCGCTTTAAAGAAGAAGGCGCTGATAAAGATATGGTCCTGGCGGTCTTACGGTATGTCTTAGCGGAATTAGCCAAAGTGATGGCGCCATTTTTACCGTTCAATGCTGAAAACTTATGGCAAGAAACAACGGGTTATAATTTTTCTGACTCTTCTCAATCGGTTCACCTAGAGTCTTGGCCGATTGCTGCGGCCTTAACCGACAACGATAAAACGGTTTTAGCGAATATGTCTTTAGTGCGTCGTGCCGTGGAGCTTGGCTTGGCGGAGCGTGATGCTTCCGGAATTAAAGTTCGCCAGGCTCTCGCTTCGGCGACCGTGAGCATTCCTAACCTAAGTTTACCCGAAGAATATGAAAATTTAATTAAAGAAGAATTAAATGTTCAAAAATTGTTTTGGGAAACGGCTGATGTTCTGGCCGTAAAACTAGATACCGTTATTACCCCAGAATTGGAGCGAGAAGGTTGGACCCGAGAATTCATTCGCTTGATTAACAAGAACCGGAAGGATTTAAATCTTAATTTGGCCGATCGCACGAAGGTGATAATTGGTGGCGCCGATAAAGACATTCTTGAATTTATTGAGGCCAAAAAAGAGGAGATTAAAACCGCCACTTTAAGTGTGGATTGTGAGTTAGTGTCTACGGCTAGCGAGAACTTGGTCAAGCTTGGCGAGCATGAGTTCTCTTTAAATTTAGAAGTTTTAAATAAATAATAAATTAATAAAAAATCTATGGCTTGGATTATTTTGGCAGTAGCGGTGATTTTAATCTTCGCTATCATCGGTCTCTACAATGGTTTGGTTGCCGGCAAAAATCGAGTGGAAGAAGCTCTTTCCGACATGGATGTGCAGCTTAAGCGCCGTTACGACCTGATTCCTAATCTGGTGGAAACGGTTAAAGGTTACGCTGCTCATGAGGAAGGAACCTTGGCAAAAGTGATTGCGGCTCGTAATTCGGCGATGGAGGTGCCGAGCACCGATCCCGAGAAAAAAATGGTCGTGGAAAATCAATTATCTTCCACACTGCGCTCCATTTTTGCTCTAGCGGAAAATTATCCGGACTTAAAAGCTAATCAAAACTTTTTAGAGCTGCAACGCGAGCTTACCGATACTGAAGATAAAATCATGGCTTCTCGCCGTTTTTACAACGGCAATGTTCGTGACTTTAACACTAAGTTACAAGTCTTTCCGACTAACTTAATTAACAAAATGTTAAAGTTTGAAGAATATAAATTTTATGAACTGGCTGATGCCGCTCAAAAAGAGCCGGTTAAAGTTCAGTTCTAAAGATAAAATAATAACAATCATATGATTTACTTTATAATCGGGTTGGCTCTTCTTATCTTTTTATCCTCCCTTAAGCAAGTCAACCAATGGGAAAGAGGAGTTGTTTTTACCATGGGGCGCTATACCTACACTATGGAGCCAGGTTGGAGGTTATTGCTGCCAATCTTTCAAACCTTTAAAAAGGTAGATGTTCGTATTAAAGCTGTTGATGTGCCTGATCAAAAAGCAATTACTCGTGATAACATTTCGGTAACTGTTAATGCCGTTATTTATTATAAAGTAGCTGATGCCCCCAAGGCAGTTATTGAAGTGGAAAATTTTTACTATGCCGTTTCTCAGTACGCACAAACAACTATGAGAAACATTGTTGGTGAAGTGACTTTAGATGAGCTCTTAGCACGACGCGATAAGATTGCTGAGAGAATTAAGGAAATTGTTGATAGAGAGACTGATGAGTGGGGCATTAAAGTAAACAATGTTGAGCTTAAAGACATTTTTATTCCAGAATCAATGGAGCGCACTATCGCCAAACAGGCGGAGGCGGAGCGCGAGAAGCGGGCGGTGATAATTAATTCTGAAGGTGAACTCGCCGCCGCCACTAATATCGCTCAGGCCGCTAGCATCTTGAATGCTTCTGAGGGCGCCCTACATTTACGAACTCTCCAATCAATTAATGATCTCTCTAGTGACCAATCAAATACCGTGATCGTGATGACGCCGGTAGAAATACTGCGCGCTTTTGAGGGCGGCTTTAAAAAGAAAGAAGATAAATAATAATTAAGATGACTCTTTACCAGCATCAGGCAAACAACAAAAGACGCACCTGGTTGCTAATGATGATTTTTCTCATCTTGGTAATTGGTGTCGGTTATGCGATTTCCTGGTATTTTGACAGTCCGGGGATTTTGATTGCGGCCGTCATCTTTAGTGTCGTTTCCAGCTTCGTTAGTTATTGGTGGAGTGACAAAATTGTTTTGTCGATGGCCGGGGCGCGTTTAGTCGATCCTAACGTCGACAAAGAGATTTACCGCCTAGTAGAAAATCTTTGTATCACCGCCGGTTTGTCGGTACCCAAGATATATATTATTGAGGATGACGCGCCCAATGCCTTTGCCACTGGCCGCAACCCTGAACACGCGGCGATTGCTTTTACGACCGGTTTACTCCGGCGCTTAGATAAGGTGGAGGTAGAGGGGGTAGCTGCTCACGAATTATCGCATATCGGCAACTATGATATTTTAATTTCCACAATCGCGACCGTTTTAGTTGGGGTAATAATCATTATGATTGATTGGTTCTCTAGAGGCTTAGTCTGGGGCGGCGGCCGTCGTAGCGACGACAGCAAAAGCTCTAATCCTTTAGGCCTTATTTTAGTGATTGTTTTGCTGATTTTGGCTCCGCTCGCGGCCCAATTGATGCAACTGGCTATTTCTCGTAAGCGAGAGTATTTAGCCGATAGCAGTGCCGGTTTACTGACTCGTTACCCCGAAGGCTTGGCGCGGGCTTTAGAAAAAATTAGTGTCGCCCCGCAGAATTTAAAAAGGGTGAATGCGGCCACCGCGCATATGTATATTGTGACGCCGCTTCAAGGTGATGAGAAAAAAAATAAGACCTCGGCCTTTAGTAAACTCCTAATGACTCATCCTCCTATTGAAGAACGCGTTGCTCGTTTAAGAAATCTTGATATTAATTAATTACTCATGTCTAAAAAATTAGAATTATTGGCTCCAGCTGGAAACTTATTAAAACTTGAAACTGGTCTCGCCTTCGGCGCTCAGGCGGTTTATTTGGGGGTGCCGGACTTTTCCTTACGGGCCCGCGCTAATAATTTTGATTTAAGCAGTTTGGCGGAGGGAATAAATTACGCCCATGATAAAGGGGCGCTAGCTTATGTGACTTTAAATATCTTCGCCCACGAAGAGCATTTGGATCGATTGCCGGAGTTTTTAAAAAAACTTCGTAATCTTAAACCTGATGCTTTGATTGTCGCCGACCCGGGGATTATTTCGATGGTAAAAAAGGATTGGCCAGAAGCGGTGATTCATTTATCAACCCAAGCTAACTGCACCAACAGTGCCGCGGCCCAATTTTGGCAGGCGGCGGGGGTGAAGAGAATTATTTTGGCACGCGAAGTTACTTTAAAAGAAATTAAAGCCATCTCTCAAGCCGCTCCGGATTTGGAGTTGGAATATTTTGTTCACGGGGCGATGTGTATGGCTTACTCCGGACGCTGTTTTTTGTCGCGAGAACTAACCGGTCGTTCCGCTAATTTAGGTGATTGTGTTCAACCTTGCCGCTGGCAATATCAATTAAAACCAGTCGGTCATGAAAAAGAATTTGAAGTTATTCAAGAACCGGAGGGGTCTTATTTTCTAAACTCTCAAGATCTTTGCTTAATTGAATCTTTGCCGGACTTGATGGCAGCGGGAGTAACTTCTTTTAAAATTGAAGGCCGCGCCAAAAGTGTTTACTACGAAGCGGTCGTTACCGGCATCTATGCCCAAGCTTTAGAGTACTGCCAATCCGGTTTACCGGCGGCCGAACTTAAAGAAAAGTTAAAGGAATTAAAGCAAGAGTTAATTAATAAATTAACCCACCGCGGTTACACGGACGGATTTTTATTAGGCGAGAAAGCCGGACAAAACTTAGAGTGCACGCGTTTGGATTGCGATTGGGAGTTTTGTGGACAGGCCGTGGCGGCCGCACCGGAATATTTTATTCCCGAGACTAAGCCGGGAGAAAAAGTTGCTTACTTTAAAGTTCATAATACCTGGCTAGCTGAAGATCGGATTGAAATTGTCCGCTCTCTTTACGATGTTCTGAAACCAAAAATTACCGTTTTCTATGATGCTCTGACCGGCGAACCCTTAACAGAAGCCCATGGCGGTGGTGGCGGTCGGCAAATCGCCGTTGTCTTAAATGAGGCCGTCCCGGTGCTTTCCGTGGTGCGTCGTTTTTTAAAGCCGGCGGTTAAAGATTAATTATTTTTTTATGATTGCTTATTTAGAGGGGCGAGTAATCGCGAAAACCGACAGCTATTTTATTTTAGAAACTGGTGGCGTCGGCTATCAAGTTTTTGCCGGCGAAAGATTTTTAGCCACTATCAAAAATGGACAAAATCAAGTCGCTTATATTCACCATCAGGTTCGCGAAGAGCTGAATGATCTTTACGGGTTTGCCGATTTGGCCGATTTAGAATTATTTGGACTTCTTATTTCTGTTTCCGGTGTTGGTCCCAAGTCCGCTTTAGCGGTACTATCTTTAGCCTCCGCCGACGATGTCAAAACCGCGATTATTCACGGTGATGCTTCACTTTTGACTAAGGTTTCTGGAATTGGTAAAAAAACCGCTGATCGCCTAATTTTAGAATTAAAGAATAAGATTTTAAAACTGGCTCCGAGTAGCCACATTAGCCCTGATTTTACTGGTCTCAGCGACGAGCTGGACGCTTTGGTGAGCTTAGGTTATTCTGTAAATGATGCTCGTTTAGCCTTAAAACAAGTGGGCCCCGAGCACGGCAGTACTTCGGCCCGCCTAAAAGCCGCCCTACGTTATTTAGCCCATTAATCATTAATATGAAACAAGCCAATCTTTTTACGAAAACAATTAAAGAATTGCCGAAGGATGAGCAGAGCTATAATGCTCAGGCTTTAATTAGAGCCGGTTTTATTGATAAGGTGTCTGCCGGTATTTATTCTTTTCTGCCGCTTGGCTTAAAAGTTTTAAATAATATTCGCCGCATCATTGTTGAAGAGATGGAGGCTGTTGGCGGTCAGGAAATAAGTTTGACGGCGTTAGCGCCTAAAGATTTATGGGCGAAGACCAGCCGCTTAGAGACGATGGATGTTCTGTTTCGTCTGGCCGGTTCCGACCAAAAAGAATATGTTTTAAATCCGACTCACGAAGAAGAAGTTTCCCCGTTAGCGAAAAAATTTGTTACTTCTTATAAAGATTTGCCATTCTCGGTTTTTCAAATTCAAACTAAATTCCGCAATGAAAAGCGGGCTAAATCCGGTTTGCTTAGAGGGCGAGAATTTTTAATGAAAGATTTATATTCTTTCCATACCGATCAAGAGGATTTAGATAATTATTATGAGCGCGTTTTGCAGGCTTACTACAAGATTTATGAACGTCTCGGTTTAAAAGAAAAGACCTATTTAACTTTTGCCGCCGGCGGTTCTTTTTCCAAATATTCTCACGAATTCCAAACTTTTACCGAGGCCGGAGAAGATTTAATTTATTGCTGCGATGCTTGTCGCTTAGCCGTTAACCGAGAAATCATTGCTGAACAAAAAACTTGTCCAGGCTGCGGCAATGCCGATTTAATAGAGCGCAAAGCGGTTGAGGTCGGGAATATTTTTAAATTGGGAACAGCTTTCTCTAAACCTTTTAACTTAACTTACCGCACGGCTGACGGCGAAGAGAAGTTGGTGGTTATGGGTTGTTACGGAATTGGTTTAAGTCGCGTTTTGGGGGCGGTTGTTGAAGTTTGCCATGATGAGCGGGGAATAATTTGGCCCGCCACCATTGCTCCTTTTAAAATTCATTTATTGTCGCTTAACCAAGACGAAGCGGCCGCCCGGATTTATCAAGATTTACAAGCGGCCGGCTTTGAAGTTTTATTCGATGATCGCGATAAAGGGGCCGGTGAAAAATTTGCGGAAGCTGATTTAATTGGCTGTCCTTGGCGAGTGGTTGTTTCCGCTAAAACTTTAGCGGCGGGAGGCGTAGAAGTAAAAGCTCGGTCCGGGTCTAAAGAGGAAATCGTGAACACGGCTGATTTAATAAAGTATTTAAAATAAAGTTTTATGTTGTTTGGAAAATTGCGCGGCAAAATGAGCCATGATTTAGGCATTGATTTGGGAACAAAAAACACCCTCGTTTTTCTTAATGAAAAGGGAGTGGTTGTAAACGAGCCCTCAGTTGTGGCGATTAATAAGCGTACTAATGAAATTTTAGAAGTTGGCGAAGCCGCTAGTTTAATGGTGGGCAAAACGCCGAGTCATATTGAGGCGGTTAAACCTTTAGTTGATGGGGTGATTTCTGATTTTGAAATAACTGAAAAAATGCTTAAGTATTTTATCTCTCGAGTTCATCAACAGAACTTTGCTTTGGTGCCGCGACCGCGCGTGGTGGTGGGTATTCCCTTGGATTTGACTGAGGTGGAGCGAAAAGCGGTTGAAGATGCAACGAAATCGGCGGGGGCGCGCAAAGTTTATTTAATTGAGGAGGCGATGGCGGCGGCGATTGGTGCCGGTTTACCGGTGGTGGATGCGACGGCGACAATGGTGGTTGATATCGGTGGCGGTTCGACGGAAATTGCCGTTATCTCTTTAGGCGGTGTGGTGACTTGGAAATCTTTACGTCTGGCGGGCAATGAATTTGATCAAAATATTATTGAGTATATTCGCGAGGAGTTTAATATTTTAATTGGCGAGCAGGTGGCGGAGAATATTAAAATAACGATTGGCTCGGCAATCCCCTTAGACGAACCTCAAGAAATTGAAGTTCGCGGTCGAGATTTAATCACTGGTTTGCCCCGAGCGATTATTATTAGTGATGTTCAGGTTCGTGAATCCCTAAGCCGCACGCTGAATAAAATTATTGAGAGTATAAAAACTATTTTAGAAACAACGCCACCGGAGCTCGTGGCAGATATTTATGAGCGGGGAATTTTCCTTTCCGGGGGCGGTGCTTTGTTGCGCGGCGTGGATAAAGCCATCTCCTTAGCCTCTAAGATCCCCGTTAAAATTGCTAATGACCCTTTGACTTGTGTGGCGCGCGGAACGGGAATGCTCTTAAAAGACAGGGAGCTTTTGGAAAAGGTCGTTTTGCCGAGCACCGACAGTAAATAATTAGGCCTATGGCGCGGTCAAAAAATAAAGTTCGAATTTGGCGGTGGGCGGGGATCATTATTCTTTTGATTACCTTCCATTTTCTTGGCTGGTTGGCTCCTTTAGAACAAGCCGCCGTTTGGGCCGCTAAACCGGTGGCTAATTTTTTTTATAACTCCAGTGCCAACCTTCGTCATTTTTATGAGCGTCGCGAGGAGTTTAATAATTTTTCTGATCGGGTTGATATTTTACAAGAACAGGTTGTTAGGCTCACCGCCGCCAACGCCGATTTAAAAGAACTAGAGCAAGAAAATATTAAGCTGCGCGCTCAATTAGATTTCGCGGCGAGCACGGATGAGCCCAGTTTGTTGGCCAATGTTATTTCGCAAAATTTAGTTTTTGACATCAAGCAAGATGATCAAGATATTGTTATTGATCGAGGCGCCAATGATGGGATTAGCGTCGGCGCGGGGGTTATTGATGAAAACGGCGTTATTATCGGCAAAGTCGTCGAAGTGCGTCCGACCTTAGCGCGCGTTTGTTTAACGACCAGTCGTAATTGTCAGTTGCCGGCTACAATTCAAAATGATACGCGCACGATTGGCTTAACGGAAGGTGATAAGGGGTTGACGATTAAAATGACTTACATTCCTCAGTCAGAAACGATTGTTCCTGGTGATACGGTAATTACTTCCGGCTTAGGCGGCGAGATCCCGCGCGGCCTACTTATTGGCGAGGTCAGTCAAGTCAATAAGTTGAATAATGATATTTGGCAGAATGTTAATATTGAACCTTTATTCAATCGTAATTCTTTGACGATTGTTAATGTTCTCTTAGTGGTATGACTTTAAAAAAAACTTGGTTTAAATGGTTTTTTTGGGCCTTACTTTTTTCCCTAATCGCTATTTTTCAAGCTTCCTTTATTTCTCCCTTGCCGCTCGCCGTCTCGGCGCTAAGCCTGCCACTGGTAATTTTAATTTTTTGTTTACTCTTTATGCCGCCGGGCGTTTTTTTGCCTTTAGCGATGCTTATGGGTTTTTGGTTGGATATTTTAAATTTTGAATTTTTTGGTCTCCACTTAATTAGCTTGCCCCTCACCGTTTTTTTCTTATATTTATTGCTTACCAATGTCGTAACGAACCGCTCACTTTATTCTTTTTTACTCTTGGCACTCAGTGGTTCGATTTTTTACAATTTTTTTCTCTATACTTTTCTGTTGTTGGCTCCGGGCGGTTTAACCCCCGGCTTCTTTTTGGGAAACGCTTCTTTCTGGCGCTATCTTGGAACACAAATTATTTGGAGTGTCGGTTTGATGCTTTTACTTTTTAACTTAGTTAGCGGCTTATCAAAAAAATTCCAGCCGGTTTTTTTAGAAAAAAAGTAAGCCGCTTTTTTCTTTGGGAAAAAAGAGGCTTTATGCTAAGATAGCAAATATGGCTTATGATTTTATTACCATTGGTGGGGCGACTAAAGATTTATCTTTGTTTACCGCCGAAGGAGTCTTGATTGATAATCCCTCTGATCCGCTCCGTCTGCAACTAATTGCCTTTGAACAGGGCGCTAAAATTGGCGTTCCCCAAGTCTGGGAATCTTTTGGGGGTGGAGCCGCTAACACCGCAGTCAATCTGGCTACCTTAGGCTTTAGGGTTTCTGCTATTTGTGATTTAGGTCGCGATTCGGTCGGTCAGGAAATTATTCGCAATTTGAAGAAAAGAGGCGTTAATACTAATTTAGTTGTCAGCTGGCCGGAAGAGGCTTCAGGAATGTCGCTTATTTTAATTGCCCCCAATGGCGAGCGGGTTATTTTTGCTGCTCGGGGGGCTAACCGCCGCTTGGATTTTAACGCGGCGCGCCGTCGGGCACTTGGCCGGGCCAAAAATATTTATTTAAGTTCTTTATCGGGAGCCTGGAAACAAGATTTGCGAGAAATTTTTCGTTATGCCTCGGGGAGAATTTTTTGGAACCCCGGTGCCCGGCAATTAAAAGCCGGCGTTAAATTTTTAAAACCCTTTTTAAAGAAAACGACCGTTTTAATTGTTAATCGCGATGAGGCCTTAGAAATTGTTTTAAGCGATCCGCGCTACGTGGGCCAAGATCTTAAGACTTTAAATAAAGCGGCTTTTTTATTAAAGACTCTGCGTTCTTACGGGCCGGAAGTGGTGCTGTTAACGGACGGACGGGCGGGCTCTTATTGTGCTAATGCTAATAAAACCCATCACCAGGGGGTGGTGGGGCGGCAAAAAGCCGTGGATGCGACTGGTGTCGGCGATGTCTTTGGTTCTACCTGGGTGGCGGCCTGGTTGCTTTCTGAGGGGGATCTAAAACAAGCTTCTTTACTGGCTAGCCGCCAAGCGGCCGGAAAAATCACTCAGCATGGAGCTCAAAACGGACTCAAAACTTTAAAAGAATTAAATAAATAATTTTATGATTGAAGGCGTGATTATTAAAGAATTAACAAAGAATGAGGATGACCGCGGTTATTTAGTGGAGGTTTATCGTCACGATGAGCTTGATTATCAAGTGGCGATGTCTTATTTAAGTTGGACGAAGCCGGGTGTGGCTCGAGGGCCACATGAACACACCTACCAAAGTGATTATTTTATTTTTCCTGGACCGGGAACCTTTCGGCTTTATCTTTGGGATCGTCGCCCCCTGTCGCCGACCGTCGGCGAAAAAATTACTCTAGACGTTGGTGCCGATAACCCCACGGTAGTGATTGTGCCACCCGGAGTCGTTCATGGTTATCAAGCGATTTCTGCGGAACCGGCCCTTTCTATTAATTTTCCGGATAAGCTTTATCGCGGGATTTTAAAGAAGGATGAGGTTGATGAAATTCGTTGGGAAAAAGATCCTGATAGCCCTTATCAAATTCCTTAAACTAAAAAATTGCTTATGTGTGTTTTTTGTCGCATCGTTTCCGGTGAGTTGCCGGCCACTAAAATTTTAGAGACCGAGGAGGCGTTAGTTTTTTTAGATAACGCTCCGGTTAATCCTGGCCATCTTTTAGTTATCCCTAAAAAACATGTGGCTACTTTAGAAGAGATTGACGAGACCGCTTTAGCTGCCTTAATAATTAAGGTTAAAGAAGGTGGCGCTTTGTTAAAGGATAAGCTTGGCTACCAGGGCTATAACGTTGTTTTAAATAACGACCCGGTCGCCGGTCAAGAAATTCCGCATCTTCACTGGCATCTTATCCCGCGCGTTCCCGGCGATACACCGTTGCGCTTTCCGGAACAAAAATATGCCCCTGGCGAAATGACCGCAGTCGCCCTTAAATTAACTTCTTAAAACCATGAAAATTTTAGTGACCGGCGGGGCCGGATTTATCGGCTCTAATTTTATTCACTATTGGCTTCGTGAACATCCAGACGACGAGATCGTTAATTTGGATGCGTTAACTTACGCCGCTAATTTAGAGAGCTTGGCTGAGGTGGAAAATAACCCTCATTACCAGTTTGTGGAGGGTGATATTACTGATGCGGCACTGGTGGACGGCTTGGTGGCCACTTGCGATTTGATTGTTCATTTTGCCGCCGAGAGCCATGTTGATCGCTCTATCGCTGACAGCGCGGCTTTTATTAAAACTAATGTTGAGGGTACCCGTGTTCTTTTAGAGGCCGCGAGACACCACGGCTTAAAACGCTTTCACCATGTTTCTACTGATGAAGTTTTTGGTGCGCTAGACTTTGACTCACCGAAGTTTTCTGAAAAAACCCCTTACGATCCGCGTTCTCCTTATAGCGCCTCAAAAGCTGCTTCTGATCATTTGGTCCGTAGCTATTATCATACTTATGGCCTGCCGATTACCATTTCTAATTGTTCTAATAATTACGGCCCCTACCAACATCCGGAAAAATTAATTCCGCACTTTGTGACCAATCTTTTAAACGGGGAATCGGTAACTGTTTATGGTGATGGTAAAAATATTCGGGATTGGATTTATGTAGACGACCATAATCGCGGCTTGGACTTAATTATTAATAAAGGACGAATTGGTGAAACTTATTGTTTAGGTGGCAACAGTGAATGTGATAACCTTTCCTTAACTAAAGATATTTTACGGTTAATGGGGCAGGGAGAAGACAAGATTGAGTATGTGACTGATCGCCTGGGTCACGATCTTCGTTATGCCATCGATTTTTCTAAAGCGGCGACCGAACTAGGTTTTGCACCGCAAGTTTCTTTGGCGGCAGGTTTAGCGCAAACGATTAAATGGTATCAAGACCATCCTTCTTGGTGGCGCCGTTTACGTTCTTAATTTTAATCTTATGGGGAAAAAACTTTTTATCATTGAAGATGATGCCAACATTCTTTACAGCCTTGAGGCTAATTTTAGTGCCGATGGTTTAAGTGTGGAAACTCACGAGGGGGAAGAGGAGTTAGAAGAAATCATTGATGACCTTCGCGATTTTCGCCCTGATTATCTAATTTTAGATGTGATTCTGCCTAATATAGATGGCTTTGAAATTATCAAGCGCGTAAAAAACGATCCGGAGCTAGCAGACTTACCGATCTTTATTTTTTCCGATATTTCTGATGAGGATAGTCGTGCCCGGAGCTTAGAGATCGGCGCTGATTACTTTTTCCCCAAAGAGGAGTTTGATACTTATGAATTTGCCGAAAAAGTGAAGAAAATTATGGCCAACTCCGAACGCTTAGGGGAAGATACGGACAGTAATTGGAATGACGGCGAGGAAGTAATGGCAATTGACTAATTGTGGTTTTTCCGTTATAAATTAGGGGTCAAGCGGTAATTTTTTAACGGCTTGGTCCAGGATTTTTTTTACTGATATTAGAAAAATATGTTTATAAAACGCATTGGCATCGATCTCGGGACGACCTATACCTTAGTTTATTTGCCGAAAAGAGGAATTGTGATTAACGAACCATCCGTGGTGGCGATTTCTATCGATGACAATAAGATTTTAGCGGTTGGCAACGAAGCCAAAGATATGTTGGGGCGCACTCCGGACACGATTCGGGCCATTCAGCCTTTAAAAGAGGGGGTGATTGCTGATTACCGCACTACCGAGGCGATGATCCGCTATTTTATTAATAAAACTATCGGCGGGATGCGTTTTTTCCGCCCCGAGGTAATGATTTCGGTACCGGCGGGAATTTCTTCAACTGAGCGCCGGGCGGTCATTGAAGCGGCAACTTCCGCGGGTGCTAAAGCCACCTACATTATTAAGGAGCCGGTGGCAGCCGCGATTGGGGCTGATATTCCGATTGGTTCGGCAACGGGCCATATGGTTATTGATGTTGGCGGGGGCACGGCAGAAATGGCCGTTATTTCTTTAGGCGGCGTTGTTTCCTCCACTTCAGTCCGAGTGGGTGGTAATAAGTTTGACGACGCAATTTTGGAGTTTGTCCGTAAAAAATATAATTTGGCTATTGGCGAGCGAACTGCTGAAGAAATTAAAATCAACATCGGCTCTGCCTTGTATATGGAAGATAAGCTGTATATGGAAATTCGGGGTCGAGATATTGTCACTGGCTTACCGCGTAGCATCACGGTGTCTAGCGACGATGTCACCGAAGCGATTCAAAATGAGTTAGAAGCCATTGTCATGGCCGCCAAGAAAGTTCTAAATACCACTCCGCCGGAATTAGCGGCTGATATTATGGACAAGGGTATTGTTTTAACTGGTGGCAGCGCTTTGCTGCGTAATATGGATCAATTAATTGCGCGCACGACCGGTGTGCCCGCTTATGTTGCCGATGATGCGCTTCTGTGTGTTGTTAAAGGAACCGGCATCGCCTTAGATAATCTAGACTCCTATAAACGGAGCATTTTGGCGACTAAATAAGTCGCCTTTTTATTTTTGCGCTTTATGTTGATTGGTATTGACGCTTCACGCGCCAACAGACAAAAAAAGACCGGCACGGAGTGGTATTCTTTTTATCTAATCAGAGAGCTCGCCCGTCTTGATCGTCATAACCGTTATCGCCTTTATTTGGATCAGATTCCGACGGCGGAGTTAAAGGCGATCGTCGCCGAGGCGCCTAATTTTGAGTTTCGGGTTTTGTCTTGGCCACTCACTTCTTTTTGGACTCTAGGGCGTTTGTCTTTAGAGATGTTATTTCGTCGTCCCGATGTTTTATTTGTTCCCGCCCACGGGATTCCCTTAATTCATCCGCGCCGCACGATTAATACTATTCATGATATTGCCTTTGCTCGCGAAGAGGCTGTTTATCGTCCGGAAGCGCCGAAAGCGCGCAGTGCCAAGCGCCGTAATTTTATTAAGTTTTTGGTTAAAGTTTTTAGCGGCGGTCGTTACCAGGGCACGAGCTTGGATTATCTTTTTTGGTCCACGATTTTTTCCTTGCGCCACTCGGAAACAATTATCACTGTTTCTGATTTTACTAAGCAAGAAATTTTAGAATGTTTTCCTTTCGCTGACCCAGGAAAAATTAAAGTTATTCATAACGGCTTTGCTTCAGAGTTATACGAACCCAACGGCGGCACGAATTCCGAAGCCGATCGTTGTTTGGATAGTTACGGTATTACCCGCCCCTATTTTTTATATGTCGGCCGCTTGGAAAAAAAGAAAAATACGGTCGCCTTAGTTGAGGCGCTTGCCTTTTTAAGAGAAGAGTATCCGGAAATTAAAGAAAAATTAGTTTTAATTGGTAATGCCAGTTATGGCTACGACGAGGTTAAGTATGTTATTGAGGAATTTGATTTAGAGCGCGAGGTGATTATGCCGGGCTGGGTTAAAGAAAATGAGCTACCGTTAATTTTTCAGCAGGCGACCGCTTTTATTTTTCCCACTAAACACGAAGGCTTTGGTATTCCGGTTTTGCAAGCTTTGGCTTCAGGAGTGCCGACGGCCGTTTCCGATATCTCTGTTTTAAGGGAGGTGGCCGGTGAGGCGGTTCGTTATTTTAATCACCTTGATTATACCGAGATTGCCGAGGCGATGGCGGAGTTAGTTTTAAATAAAGAATTACGAGCGGAGTTAAAAGAGCGCGGATTTCGTCAAGCCAAGAAATTTTGCTGGTATCGCTGTGCGACCGAAACTTTGGCTCTTCTCGAAAATAAAAAATAGTGTGGTATGATAAGTTTATGCGCACCGCAAAAATAATCCCTCTATTTTTAATAATTACTTTTCTCTTTCCACTTAAGACTTCAGCGCGACTATTGCCTGATGATCCTTTTTATTCCCGGCAATGGTATTTGGCAAAAGTTAAGGCTGATGAAGCCTGGACCATTGTTTCTGGTGCCCCCGATATTACCGTAGCGGTTATTGATGCCGGCGTTGATGTTGACCATCCTGATCTCAAAGGGAATATTTGGGTTAATGAGCGTGAGATTCCTGATAATAATATTGATGATGACGGCAATGGTTTTATTGATGATGTTTATGGTTGGGATTTTGTCAATGATTTACCTGACCCCTCGCCGAAATTTGAATCCGGCTGGACGGAGGCCGGTGTCTCCCACGGCACCATTATTGCCGGTATTATTGGTGCTCGTGGTAATAATAATCAGGGTGTTACTGGTTTAGCTTGGCGAACCAACATTATGCCTTTACGGGTTTTAAATGATCGCGGTGAAGGGCGCGTAAGCGCGGTCGTTCGAGCAATTGATTATGCGATTAGAAATGGCGCCGATATTATTAATTTAAGTTTTGTTACCTACAACTATAACGATTCTTTAGCGGACGCGATTGAGCGCGCTTACGAGGCCGGAATTATTGTGGTCGCGGCGGCCGGTAATGATCAAGCGGCTGGCGATGGTCGCAACACTGCTAAGAACCCAATTTATCCAGCCTGTATGGATGGTAGTCGCTGGAAGAATATGGTGGTTGGAGTCGCGGCTACCGATGCTTTGGATCAGAAGACACCTTTTTCTGGTTACGGTGCAGATTGTATTGATATTACGGCTCCTGGTATTAGTTTTTTTAGCACGATCACTCCCGGCAGCAACCCTGAAGCCGCTAGTCCTTACTATGATGGTTACTGGTCAGGAACGAGCATGGCGACAGCCGTTGTTTCCGGAGTGATGGCTTTAACAGCTCAAGCTAATCCTAACCTGAGTCGCGCTGATGTGGTTGGTTTAGTTTTGGGTTCGGCGGATCCAATTGCTTTATTAAATCCGGATTATCCTGGGCAGCTAGGTTTTGGTCGCGTTAATGCGGCCGCAGCGGTAACAGCCGCCCGACAATTAATGTACGATCACGTTAATCTTTTGTTACTAACCCCTTATAGCGGTCAGGAAGAAATTTTGGTGGCCAGTTTAGACGGCGCGACCAGCACTCCTTTTCAAACTCCAACCAGTCAAGGCTCAAGTGCAGCTACCGGCGATCTTTTTGGTGATGGCAAAATTAAGATAGTTACCGCTAATGGACCGGGGGCGGAACCCTGGGTGCGCGTTTATGATCAAAAAGGCAAACTTTTAAAAGAATTTTTAGCTTACAATCAAAACTTTAAGGGCGGCGTGCGTCTGGCGGTTGGCGATTATGATCTTGATGGTCAGGCAGAGATTATTACGGTTCCGGGTCCAGGCGGCGGTCCTCACGTGCGAATCTTTGACGGTTTCGGTCAGGTGGAGAGGCAATTTTTTGCCGACGGTCTTTATGACCGTGGTGGCTTAAGCGTAGCCTTAGGTGACGTCGATGGCAATCATCATCCGGAATTAATTATTGGCTTAGGTGAGGGGCGAGAGCCAATTGTTAAGATTTTTAATAATCAGGCTAAGTTGGAGGCGGCCTTCTATGTTTATCCCCCCGATTATCGTGGCGGCGTCAATGTCGCGGCGGCTTCACTTTACGGCCGTCAAAATGGCCAACACGATAGTATTATTGTGGCCCCGGCCGGCAACTATCAACCCCAGGTGAGAATTTTTGATAACTATGGTCGTCTACAACAAAAATTTCTCGCTTATAATTCTAATTGGCGTGGTGGTGTGAGTTTAGCCGCTGGTGATGTTTCCAACGATGGTATTGCCGAGATTATTACCGGTGCTCAGGCGGGAGGCGTAGCTCATGCTCGGGTTTTTGACCGCGCCGGCAGTTTAGTGTCCTCTTTCTACGCTTATCCGGAAACTTTTACCGGCGGTGTTAATGTGAACTTAATTCGTTTTAATAATTAAAAATATATGTCCAAGCAGGTAATCTTTGATAAAAAAAATGTTTTGGTGGCTGGCGGCGCCGGTTTTATCGGCTCGCATCTTTGTGACGAGCTAGTGAAGACCTGTAAAGTTATTTGCGTTGATAATTTTATTTCCGGCCAACAAAGAAATATTGACCACCTCCTCGCTAATCCCGATTTTATTTTTATTAATCATGATCTCGCGGAACCTTTAAATCTCGCCGAGATTAAAATTCTAGAACGCTTCAAGATAAAATTTCAGGGTCTTCAAGAAATCTATAATTTAGCTTGCCCACTGTCGCCTCGTAATTTTTTAGAAAATCGTTTGGAAATTTTGAAAGCTAACTCTTTGGTTGTCTATAATTTATTAGAGTTAGCAGTCGCCAATAAAGCTAAGTTTATCCAATTTTCCTCTTCGGTTGTCTATGGCGGTCGAGATATTAATAATATTGGGCGCAAGGTGCGCGAAACTGAGCTGGGTGTTATCAATCAGTTATCATCGCGGGCCGCTTATGATGAAGGGAAGCGCTTTGCTGAAACCATGGTTGACTCTTATCGCGAGATGCATAACTTAGATACCAAAATTGTTCGCCTCTTTAGAATCTATGGTCCGCGCATGACTTTAGATGATGACCAGCTAATTCCGGATTTGGTTTATTCGGCTATTAAAAATAAACCTTTAGTAATTTTTGGTGATGAAAATTTTTCTTCCTCTTTTTGTTACGTTGATGATGCTATTGATGCCGTTGTTAAAATGGCCGCTTCTAATTTAAGTGGACCAATAAATATCGGCTCCGATGTTGATGTTAATGTCACCGACTTGGCTCAACTGATTATTAAAGAAACCGAGTCAGAATCGGCGATTGCCTATTCGGAGAGTAAATTATTTTTAACCGAATTATTGTTGCCCGATATTTATCAAGCGCGTAATAATCTCGCTTGGATGCCGGTCGTTACTTTGGAAAATGGCATTAAAAAAACCATCATTTCTTTGCAGTCCGCGAGCCGAACACAAGGATTTGAGGGTTAATTTTAATCAACTAAAAACTAAATTTAAAATTTGTTCACCGTAAGCTGGTGGAGGCGGGGCCGTCTGAAGAGGTGCCCCGTTTTTAATAAAATCGTTTAGGGTTGCTAGTAAACTCTCCAAATTATCAGGCTCAAAAAGGAGACCGCCCCAACGCTCAATCAGTTCCGGAATACCGCCTAAAGCGGCGGCAATCACCGGGGTCTTGGTTTGGTGGGCTTCATAAATAACCGTTGGTGAATTTTCATAACAGCGCGATGGAACAATTAAAGCTAGACTTTGAGCCAATTCTAAATTCACGGCCGCACTAGTTTGCCGCCCTAAAAATTTAACATTGCTGGTTGCCTGGGTGTTTTTGTGTTCGCCGATGACAACAAAATTATAATCCGGAAATTTTTCGGCGGCGCCGATAAATAAATCTAAACCTTTATGATGGCCGGCCTGGCCAATGAATAAAAATTGTTTCTTTCTTTCTGAAGTCGGTGTGAAACTTTTTACCAAAGGATTGGGGGTGACGAAACATTTTTGGTCTTTAAAAAAACCTTGTTCTTGGTAAAGGTCCAAGAGCCATTTTGAGGGAGCGACCACGCGCATATCTTCTGGGCCGCGTTTTAATAATCGTTGCCCTAGTCTTTGATAAATTTTTGCCGGCGGGTGCTTGATAATTTTTTCTTGCCCCCAATAAAGTAAGCCTGAAGGGTGGAGCCACTGAATGTCGTGGAGAGTTAAAATGAATTTCGCGCCCGCTTTTTTAATTAAGCCGGGCGTTAGTCCGCCTAAGCCCATTAAATTGTGAGCAATCACTAAATCCGGTTTTTCTTGGTTAATAATTTGTTCTAAGCGTTTTTTCTGCGCGTTATTAAATAAGTTTCCGAATTGCCAAAATAAACGGTAAACAAAGTTCTTTTCACCCAAGTGATAATAATTTGAAGGCAAATAAAAAACCTCAGCTAATTCTTCCGCCGGGCGGCGCGCCTTTTTCGGATAGGTGCAAACAATCCTTACTGTGTGGCCAGCAGCTCTAAATTCTTGGGCGCTCAAATCAACAATGCGCTCGGCCCCGCCGCGCTCGTAAGGTGTAAATAAATTATTGAGCAATAAAATTTTCATGAAAACATTTCTTTTAAAAGGCGCTTAGTCGTTTCTAGAGAATAGTTATCCAGCGCATAGGCCCGGGCCGCCTGACCATAAGCGCGGCGCCGGGGTTCATTGCCGATTAAAGCCGCTATTTTAGCCGCTAGATCATCAACATCTTGGGGTTTTACGAGAAGGCCATCAACTTCGGGACGGAAAACAGTGCGTACTCCCGGTAGATCAGAAGCGATGACTGGGACGCCGCAAGCCATGGCTTCGGTTAAAACTAAACCGAAAGCCTCATGACTATTGATTGAAGGGAGAATGAATAAATCACTATCTTGATAAGTGCGAATTAATTCTTCTTCCGGTAAGCGCCCGACAAATTTTAGGCGCCGACTTAAATTTAATTCGGCGCCTTGCCTTTCGTAATCAGCGCGCCGGTCGCCGTCACCGACAATAGTCAATTGCCAATTTTTTAAACGGAGCTTGGTAAGAGCCGGCAACAAAATGTTTAATCCTTTAAAATAATGGGCGCTATCTAAGCCGCCGACAAACAGTAAATTAACACGACCGCGTTTAATAAAGTTGTGATTAACAAAATCCACAAT
Source organism: Candidatus Parcubacteria bacterium (assembly GCA_037076615.1). Lineage (NCBI taxonomy): Bacteria > Candidatus Parcubacteria > Candidatus Parcubacteria bacterium. The sequence goes on along the minus strand of AP029158.1, from coordinate 462,226 downwards.
CTCTTTGCCTTTAGTTGTAAGCTCATCATTCTCGTCTGGTAGTTTGGGGCGATAAGCCTCAGCATCGAGGCCAAAGGGCAGGGTGATAAATTTTTCCGGCCAGCGTTTTAGTAAGGGGGCGATTTGGCTGTGGCTTAAATAATCAAGGCTGGCGGCGGAGACCTTAGTGGCGCGGGCGAATAATTTTTTTCGGACAAGGCGACTGGGCCAAGATAAAAACTTAAAACAAAAATCTAAATTCTCGGTATCCATATGATAATGGACGAATAATTTTTTCTGGGGATTAACTAATAAAAATAAATAAATAATTATATCGGCGCTAAAAAAAGGATAGTGTAAAAAAATCGCTTCATATTTTCTCAGTCGCCAGAGCAGGGAAATCGTCAGGCCACCATGACCGGCTCTAATTTTAGGATTTAAGTAAACCAAATTAGGCTCCTCATTATTTTTGGGACCAGACAAGGGGGTGAGAGTAAAAGTTGTTAGATCGTGGTCGGCGGCCAGTAGTTTCCCAAAGCGGGCGGCAACTTGGCCGATGCCGCCGGGGTAGGGAGGGTAAGCGCAAACCACTTGTGCAATTTTCATAAGAATTATTTTGAATCAGAATCTCTTGGTGTCGCTCTGTTTGTCTGCGATCGTGCTCCTCTTAAAGCCTCTCGACGCGCTAAAGATGTTAGATCCTGTTCTAATCTAACTAAATGGAGACGCATTTTAAAGACTAAGTAAAAGAGGGTTAAGGTCGCGAGATAAAACAAGATATTGATACCACTGGCGCTTAAGCCTAGGGTGGCAGTCAAACGGTCAAGCGGCTTTAGGAAAATAATGGCCAGACCGGAGGTGCTCCAAAAAATTAACCAGAGGATGAATTCGCTGCCATTGATTCTTTTACGACGTTTTTGTTTAAAAAGTTGGGTCGTGAAAAAAGTGATAATGATTAAAGCGAGCAATTGTTGCCAGGAAAAAAACATATAATTTTAGTTAGAAAATTTTTGTAAGAGCAGATCTTTAATAATTCTAAAGCCTCCGCTAATTTTTTGACCAAAGTGATGATAAGTTACGTCAATTGGCACTTCTTTTAGACGGCAGCCGGTTTTAACGGTTTTAAAAAGAATCTCGGTGCAATGAGCCATTCCTCGATTAGTAATTGTTATCTGTTCCCAAATCTCTCTTTTAAGAGCGCGAAAACCACTCTGAGGGTCCGTTGTCCTTACTCCGAGCCAGCGGTTTATTTGGCGGGCCAGCGGCATAATCAAATAACGCTTTAAGGGTGGAAAATTAGCATGTCCTAAAAAACGAGAACCAAAAACGGCGTCCGCTTCATCATTTAAGAGGGGCGCTAAAACTACCGGTATTTCTTCGCTCTTAAATTGATCATCAGCGTCAAAATGAACAATAATGTCGGCGCCATTTTTTAGGGCGTACTGGTTGCCGGTCTCTAGAGCTGCTCCTTGACCGCGATTAATCGGGTGGCGAATCACCGTCACCGGATAATTTAGAGCAATGGCGCTGGTTTTGTCATGTGAGTGGTCGTCAACTACAATCAACTCGTCAACTAAGGGGTAGACTTTTTCTAAAACGGCTGCGATATTTTTCGCCTCATTATAGGCGGGAATGACACAAGCAATTTTCATAGTTCAGTTTGAGGAGCGATCAAAGCATTGGCCGCCTTAATAATTAAATCGGTACTTAAAGCGGCACTCCACTTGGTCTTGCCACCTTTTGACTCCTCAAGAGCGAAAACGGCGGTTTGACCGTAAATGCCGGAATGTTGACAATAAGAACAACCGCGGCTGTGAAAAAATTTACTGGGTCGATAACTTTTTTCCGATGGCCAATAGCGGTCTAGTAATCCTTGGTAGTGCTGCGCCGGGCGAGCCATTAAACAATGAGGGCAATTCTTATCTTTTAGTTCTTGATAAATTATTAGTAAAGCTAAATCGGCCGGAGCTATCTTCTTTAATTGTGCGGCCGCTTGAGCCGGTTGATTAGAGTGACTGGCGGCTAAAACTAAACGTCCTTCGGCCGCGGCCGTGAGCGCTGCTGTCAATAACTCGGTGTCGGCATCGTCAATTGCTAGCCAGTCGTAATCTTGTTTCTTAATTTTTTCTAAACTTTGTTTCCGCTTGTTGCGCTCGCGAAAAATACTCACCCGATCAATTTTTGTTTCGGGATATTTTTCTAAAATCGCGCCGGCACTTTTATCGCTAACGAGTTCACGGACCAGCGCTTGTAAGGTCGTCGTTTTTCCCTGGTGATGGTCGCTGAAAATGACAACTAAACCGCGGCGACGTTTCAAGAATTCTTTAATCTGTACCCGAGACTCTCTTACTAAACCAAGCCGACTTAAACGAGTGGGACCCGACGGATCGTTAATAAATTGGAGAATGATTTTTTCGCCGCCCGCTTCAGGAATAATTGACAGACGCATGGGGCCAAAATCATCTTTTAAATAGGCATTACTAACTAAATCGTCGGGTGCCAGATCGAGCAGGCGCCGATAAGCCGCGCCTAAATCGTCAGCAAAATTAGGCTCAATCACTAAGCGGTAAGGGCGACGATTATTTTCGCCGCGCAAAACCTGGCGACCGCCCTCGGGTGCAATCGCGACCGCCGTTAATTGGTGCTGGCGCGCGTAACGGCTAATTTTTTTTAAGCTCTTATTAGTCATGTGCTTATTATATCATTATTTATCTTATTGTTAAAATATGTTAAACTGATAAAGTGAATTGTATTTAACCTAATTTTAGCTAGTATTATGTCGTACTCGCAATTTTATGGTCGACTGCAAAATTGGCGCTTGCAGGCGACTGGAACAATTAAAGATTTATTTGGTTTGACTGCTAATCGCTTGTATTTATTGGCAATTTTAATTATTCAAGCCGCTTCCTGGTGGCTAGCTTCTCACATCTATCAAGAAATTGCCGGGAGTCTGCTGATTTTGCACTATAATATTGACTTTGGGATCGACCAAATTGGCGCCCCTAACCTAATTTTTAATTTTCCTCTTTTGGGGGCTATTTTGCTTTTATTAACCCTAATTTTCTTGGTAATTTTGGGAAGTGGTCGTCACTTTAAAATTCAGAGTCATTTTTTGATGGGGGCGGCAACAGTTAGCAACCTAGGAATATTGGCGACCCTTATTTTAATATACTTAATGAACTTCCGCTAAAAAATATATGGAATATTTTTACATTATCAAGATCCTGCTTCTCGCCATGGCCGCCTTTTTGTTTGCCGGTTTTATGACGCCTCTACTGACAAATTTTTTATACAAACACAAACTGGGAAAAAAGATTCGTAATTCCGGCGAGACACCAATTTTTTCTAAGCTTCACGCCGCCAAAGAGGGGACACCAACGATGGGTGGTGTTTTGATTTGGGGAACGGTTTTAATTTTCGCGGCAGCTTTTTATTTAATCGCTCATCTTTTTGATTGGGAGCTCATTCGCAATCTAAATTTTTTAACTCGTTCGGAAACCTTACTTCCTTTAGGCGCTCTAGTCGCTTCCGCCCTTATTGGTTTAGTTGACGACTGGCTAGATGTACGTGGTAAAGGCGTCTTGGGTGGCGGCGGTTTAAAGATGCGCCATCGTCTTTTAATTTACACGGCAATCGCTTTAATTGGCGCGCTTTGGTTTTATTTTAAATTGGATTGGACGGTTTTTCATGTTCCTTTTGTTGGCAATATTGAAATCTCCTGGTGGTATATTCCGGTTTTTGTCTTTATTGTGGTGGCGACTGCTTTTTCGGTTAACGAAACTGACGGCTTAGATGGCCTAGCGGGAGGGACTTTACTGGTAGCTTTTGCCGCTTATGCCGTTATTGCTTTTACCCTTGGTCGTTATGAGTTAGCGACTTTTTGTGCGGTGATTATCGGAGCGCTGATGGCTTTTTTATGGTACAACATTCCGCCGGCTCGTTTTTATATGGGCGATACCGGGTCGATGAGTCTAGGAATTACGCTGGCGATTATTGCTTTGCTGACTAACAGCGCCTTACTTTTAATTTTTATTGGCTTTATCTTTTTACTGGAATCGTTATCAGTTATTATTCAATTAACTTCTAAAAAATTACGTCAGGGCAAAAAAGTTTTTCTGTCTGCCCCGATTCATCATCATTTTCAAGCCATCGGCTGGCCGGAGAGCAAAATTGTGATGCGTTTTTGGTTGGTGGCCGGCGCCATGGCTATCATTGGCGTTATTATTTTCTTGGTTGATCGCGGTTTTTAGGCCGAGACAACTATTTTAAAATCATGAATCTTAAAGGAGCGATTACTAAAAGAAAGTCCGTTGACAGACCGCATGAGCTGGATAAAAAAATGTTAATTGCTCTGGGTTTGATTTTATTTATTGGTTTAGCGATGCTCTTTACTGCCTCGGCGGTCGTTTCTTTTAATAGGTTTGGCAATCAATATCATTATCTTTTAAGACAACTACCGGCTTTGGCCCTGGGCTTACTGGCTTTTTTTGTTGCCCAAAAGGTTGATTTTCGTTTTTGGAAAAAATACGCTTTCGCCTTTTTACTCATCTCGATTGGCCTTTTGCTTTTAGTTTTTATTCCCGGCTTGCAATCGGATTATGGAACTTCCCGGAGCTGGATTAATTTATTCGGTTTTTCTTTCCAACCCTCCGAACTTGTTAAAGCAACCTTTTTGATTTATTTGGCGACTTGGTTGGAGGCAAGGCAAAAGGATTTGTCTTCTTTTTCTTCGGGGACACTGCCTTTTTTTACTATTTTGGTGGTAATTTCCTTGTTGATGATGCTGCAGCCTGATTTTGGCAGTTTGGTAATTATTATTGCTATGGCAATAGGCGTTTTCTTTGTCGGCGGCGGGAAACTGAAGCACTTAATTATTACTGCCCTAGTGGGCCTGACTGTTCTTTTTGTCTCGCCCCTATTTAGAAGTGACGGCGGTTATTCTTATCAGGATAATCGCTTGCGCTGTTTTGTAGATCCTTCTTTTGATACTCAGGATGTTTGCTTTCACATTAATCAGTCCCTGATTGCCATTGGTTCGGGGGGTGTTTTTGGTCGCGGTTTAGGACAGAGTCGGCAGAAGTTTATGTATTTACCGGAGGTTTGGGGGGATTCAATTTTTCCCATTATCGCTGAAGAGATTGGTTTTATCTTAACCACTTTATTTATTATCCTTTTGTTTTATTTGTTTTACCGAATTTTTTTAGTGGCGAAGCTCGCTCCCGATCGCTATGGCCGCAACCTGGCCACCGGTGTCGGTCTCTGGTTAGCGATTCAAACTTTTTTTAATATCGGCGGCCAATTAAATTTAATTCCGATGACGGGTGTGCCGTTGCCTTTTATTTCCGCCGGTGGCTCCTCGATTTTATCTTCACTAATTGCCGTTGGTTTGGTGGTGAATATTAGTAAGTACACAAAGGAACCATCGCGGCGTTAATTTTATGAACAATAAACAGGCGATAATTTTATTTTCCGGTGGTGGTACTGGTGGCAGCGTGACCCCTTTACTGGCTGTCGCCAAGGAAATCTTTCGCCGGCGCCCGGATTGGAGCTTTTCTTTTGTCGGCACTAAATCGGGTCCGGAAAAACTTTTGGTGGCTGAGGCCGCCAAAGACTTGCCGATTTCTTTTAGTTTTTTACCGGCGGGCAAGTGGCGTCGTTATTTTTCCTGGCAAAATTTTCTAGATATTTTTGTTATTATTTGGGCCTTTTTTCGCTCCTTCCTGCTGTTGGGGCGTTTGAAGCCAGCGGCGGTGGTAAGTGCCGGCTCTTTTGTGAGCGTCCCTTTAGTTTGGGCGGCGCGAATTCTAAGGATTCCCGTTTTGATTCATCAACAAGATTTACAAGCTGGCCTGGCTAATAAATTAATGGCCCCGGCGGCGCGACAGATTACAGTTACTTTTGCCGACTCGATTAAAGACTATGGTTCGCGCGCTCTTTTAGTTGGCAATCCTTATTCCATCCCTCCTTTAGAAAAAAAAGAAATTGTTTTTGCGCGTTACAATTTTAGTCTGGCTCGGCCTTTAATTTTAGTTTTTGGTGGCGGTACCGGCGCCGCCGCGATCAATGAGGCGGCGGTGGCTAAATTACCGGCACTCTTGGAGAAGGGACAAATAATTCATTTAACTGGTCGGGGCAAGACAATTACTCAACAGGCATCGGGTTATTACCAGCAAGAATTTGTTAGTCATCAAGAGCTTTGGTCTTTACTGGCGGCCGCCGACTTAGTAATTGCGCGTCCAGGACTAGGAACTTTAACGGAGCTCGCCGCTTTAAAAAAAGTCAGCTTGCTAATTCCGATGCCCAAAACCCATCAAGAGAAAAATGCCGAAGCGGCCCGGGCGGCCGGAGCGGCTTGGGTTTTAAGTCAAGAAGAACTGGCGGAGTCTTTAGTACCAACTGTTCATCGTTTATTGACTCAAGATGAAACCCGGGCGGCCTTGTCTCGAGAAATAGGTGAATTTATTAAACCAGGGGCGGCGGCGACCCTAGCCGAAATTATTTTAACTTGGGAACAAGAGAATCGAAATTAACTTAAAGATCATATGTTTAAACTACCGGCGAAATATAAAAATGTTTATCTAATCGGTATCAAGGGGGTGGGGATGACAATGCTAGCGCAATTTTTGCAAGCCTCGGGAGCGAAAGTGTCCGGCTCGGATGTTGCTGAGACTTTTTTAACCGACAGGGTTTTGCGTCAAGCAAAAATTAAAGTTCGCTCCGGTTTTGATCCGAAAAATGTTCCCAGCTCGAATACTACGATTATCTATTCGTCGGCTTACACGCCGGAGAGTAATATTGAGTTAGCTTTTCTGGAGAAAAAACATGATTATAAACAACTTTCTTATGCCGCGGCTTTAGGAGAAATTTTTAGTGCGCATCACGGTATGGCGGTTATCGGTAGTCATGGCAAAACGACCATCTCGGCTTGGCTCGGTTATGTTTTAGATAAGGCTGGCTTAGAGCCCAGTATTTTAGTGGGCTCCAGTGTGCCGCAACTAGGCGGGAGCGCGAAGTTAGGGAAGAGTGATTTATTTATTGCCGAAGTTGATGAGTATCAAAATAAATTACAATATTTCCAGCCGGTGGGCGCGGTGCTTAGTAATATTGACTACGATCACCCCGATTTTTTTCCGACTAAATCTTCTTATTTTCAGGTCTTTGCTAATTTTGTCGCCAAAATTCCGACGCGCGGGTTCTTGGTTACCAATGATAACGATTCCGCGGTTCGCCGGACTTATCCTTATTTAAAAGGGAAGCTGGTGAATTATAATTTATTTGTCGATGAGGCCTCAGCCAAGGCAGCGGCCAAACGAGTACGCCTGGCCGCTTATGATTATCGCCTAGATAACGGCTGGCAGTATTTTAAAATTTGCGGTCAGGGTGAATTTAAAACCAAACTGTTGGGCCGACACAATGTTTTTAATGCGCTCGCGGTTATCGGTGCCGCCTTAGAATTAGAACTCCCGCTAGAGGTAATTAAAAAACATTTAGCGACATTTAAAGGCACAACCAGACGGGCGCAACTCTTGGGCAAATATCAAGGTGTGCCGATTTTTGATGATTACGCCCACCATCCGACCGAAATTAAAGCCACGCTTAGCACTTTCGCCGCCGCTTATAAGGACAAGCGCTTAGTGGCTGCTTTTCACCCGCATACTTTTTCACGCACCAAGGCCTTGTTTAAGGATTTTGCGCTCAGTTTTGCCGACGCCGATTTATTAGTTGTTTTAGATATTTACGGTTCGGCCCGCGAGGAGCAGGGTGGTGTTTCTAGTCCGGAGCTGATTGAGGCGATTAAAGAAGTTAATAAAACCACCGGCCGCCGCCAAACGGTTATTTACCAACCCGACCTTGAAGCGACCGAAAAATATTTGCGCGCTAATCTCAAACCTAATGACTTAGTGGTTCTTTTGGGCGCCGGTGATATTTTCCGCGTCGGTCAGAATTTAGTGAAAAAAACTCGAACGACGGTCGAGAAAAAATAAAACTTTAAGGTTTACACTTCGTCGCTCTTTTGGTTTAATGCTCTTATATGAATAAAAAAATAAAAACAAGCGCTGTTTCTGGTTTCCCCGAGTATTTACCGGCGGATCAGCTTCTACTTGATCAGTTAAAACAAACGGTCACAGCAACCTATCGCTCTTTTGGTTTTATCCCCTTAGATACCCCCGTTTTGGAGCGCCGTGAAGTCTTACTGGCTAAGGCTGGCGGAGAAACGGAGCATCAGCTTTATTTTTTAGAAAATAACAGTGACAACTTAGCCCTTCGTTTTGATCTGACTGTTCCACTCGCGCGTTATATTAGTGAGTACAGCGGGGCGTTAACTTTTCCCTTTAAACGTTATCAGGTAGCTAAGGTTTATCGCGGTGAGCGTCCGCAGAAAGGTCGCTATCGCGAATTCTATCAAGCCGATATTGATATTATTGCCGAGGGTGTTTTGCCGCTTAGCGCCGAAGCGGAAATTATTAAAGTGATTGCGACGGTTTTTGAGAAGTTAGCCATTGGTTCGTTTACGATTAAAATTAGTAATCGCAAATTGTTGTCAGGGCTACTGGCGTCTTTAGATTTAAGCGCGGCGGCGACCGAAATTTTAAGAATTTTAGATAAGCTGCCCAAGATTGGTGCTGAGTCTTGCCAGGCCGAATTAAAAAAGTTAGGCGTTGACTCTTTGGCGAGCTCACAAATTCTCGCCCTTGCCTCTCTTAACGGCGACGTTTTAGCGGGCTTGGAAGAATTAGACATTAAGCATCCGGACTTTGTGGTCGGCTTGGGCGAGCTTCAAGAGCTGGCGCAATGTTTAAGTGATTACGGGGTTCCCGCCGCTAATTATTCTTTTGATCTCTCTATTGCTCGCGGTTTAGATTATTACACCGGCACTGTTTGGGAAACATTTTTAGACGACTATCCGGAGCTCGGTTCTATTTGTTCGGGCGGCCGCTATGAAAACTTAGTGGCCGGCTTTTCTAACCGTGCTTTCCCTGGCGTCGGGGCTTCAATCGGCCTGTCGCGTCTTTTTTATCAATTAAAAACTGCTGGACTTTTACCGGAAATCACGCCGCCCGTGGCGGAGGCTTTAGTGATTAGTGATGATCGCCAGCGTGGCGAGCAGTTAGCTGACAGTCTGCGTCGTCGTGGTCTAAGTGTCGCCGGCGCCTATGAGTCGGAAAAATTAAAAAAGAAATTGGCGCTCGCTAATCACTGGTCAGTGAAAACAGTTTATCTCTTAGGGGAGGAAGAATTAGCGGCCGAGGAGGTCTCGGTGAAAGATATGGTTAGTGGCGAACAAAAGCGCCAAGCCCTTAGTGAGTTTATATGATTAAAATTCAGCAGCGAGTCGCGCTCGCTCCTTACACCACTTTAAAAATTGGTGGTCCGGCGCGTTTCTTTGTAGTGGTAAAAAGCTTAGCAGATCTTAAAGAAGCTTTGACCTGGGCTAAAGAAAAAAAAGAGAAAGTCTTTATTTTAGGGGGTGGCTCTAACGTCTTAATTAGCCAGCCTTTTCCCGGCCTAGTCATCAAAAATGAAATTAGTGGTGCTGAGATTGTTAAAGAAAGCGCTAAGTCAGTTTGGCTTGCCGCTTACAGTGGTGAGACTTGGCAAAAATTTGTGGACACTGCCGTTTCTCATGATTGGTATGGCTTAGAGAATCTCGCCTCTATTTACGGCACCGTCGGCGCCGCGCCGGTACAAAATATCGGTGCTTACGGTCAGGAGTTAAAAGATATTTTTTATTCTTTAGAAGCGATCAATTTAAAAACGGGGCAACTTAAAGTTTTTAAGGCCGCTAATTGTCAGTTTGGTTACCGCGATAGCATCTTTAAGAAATCTTTAAGAGGAAAATATTTTATTTATCGTGTCACCGTGAAGTTAAGCAAAGAACCACGGTTAAATTTAGATTACGGTGGTATTAAAGAAATTCTGGCAGCGAAAAAAATAAAGACGCCAACCGCGCGGCAAGTGGCCAGAGCGGTCACCGAGCTGCGCGCCAGTAAGTTGCCGACGCCAGCCGTTTTACCCAATGCTGGTTCCTTCTTTAAAAATCCTGAAATTTCCGCCGCCAAATTTAAAAAAATTCAAAAGCGGTGGCCGGAAATTAAATATTTCTCCGGCTCCAAGCCTGGCGCCATCAAAATCCCGGCCGGCTGGTTAATAGATCAGGCTGGTTTTAAGGGAAAGCGTTTTGGGGCGGTGGGGATGTATGAAAAACAGGCTTTAATTTTAGTAAATTACGGCGGGGCTAGCGCCGCTCAAGTTTTGACACAGGTAAAACGAGTAATAAAAGGAGTTCAGAATCGTTTCGGCTTGACCTTAGAGCCAGAAGTTAATATTATCCCTCCGCTCCCTAAGAAATAATTTTTTATGACAGCTAACTATATTCGCCAAAAATATTTAGATTTTTTTAGCGCTCACGGCCACACCGTTTTACCGAGCGCGTCTTTGTTGCCGGAAAATGATTCCACTTTACTCTTTACCAATTCGGGCATGTTTCCGCTGGTTTCTTATTTAGCGGGGGCCCCTCATCCGGCCGGCCCGCGCTTAACCAATAGCCAGAAATGTTTTCGCAGTGAAGATATTAATGAGGTTGGCGATCATCGCCACAATACTTTTTTTGAGATGTTAGGCAATTGGTCTTTGGGTGATTATTTTAAAAAAGAGCAGTTAAACTGGTGGTTTGATTTTTTAATTACCGAACTGCACCTTGATCCCAAGCGTCTTTATCAAACTGTTTATGTTGGTAGTGCTGATGGTCAGATTCCACGCGATCAGGAGTCAGTCGCAATTCTTCAGGAGGTTTTTGCGCGTTTTAATGTTGAGGCCGAGCTCGGTCCTGATACTTTAGGGCGCGGTGAAGATGGTCCGGGAGTAGAATTAGATTTTTCTAAACAAAGAATTTTTGCTTACCGCGATAAGAATTTTTGGCGCCGCGGCGATGCCGTTGGTGAGCTAGGCGGTCCCGATAGTGAAACTTTTTATGATACCGGTCGCCCTCATGATTCCGCCTTTGGTCCTTCCTGTCACCCCAATTGCGATTGTGGTCGTTTCTTAGAGATTGGCAATTCGGTCTTTATGCAATATCGCCAAACTAAAACCGGTTGGGAAGAATTGGCTCATAAAAATGTGGATTTTGGTGGCGGCTTGGAACGCTTAGCGATGGTGGTTAGCGGTCACGACAGTGTTTTTGAAACCGATTTATTTGCGTCAATTATTGCTAAAATCAGTACGCTTTCCGGATTGGACTACCAGGCTGGTGATAATGCTAAAGCTTTTGAAATTATTGCCGACCATGTTAAAGCGGCGACTTTTATTGTTGGTGATGATCGCGGTCTCGTCCCGGCTAACACCGACCAAGGTTATATCGTGAGACGTTTACTGAGACGAGCGATTCGTTATGGTCGCCAATTAAATATTACTGAAGATGATTGGTTGGCTTTACTCGCCGCTGAGGTGATTTCTTACTACGGTGATGTTTATCCGGAATTGCGGCGCAATCAAGATTTCATTAAAGAAACACTTAATCAAGAGGAAGCGAAGTTTAAGCGCACTTTAGAAAAAGGTCTAGTAGAGTTTAATAAAATAAAAACTAAAGAAATTTCTGGAGAGACGGCTTTTAATCTTTACCAAAGCTATGGTTTTCCTTTAGAAATTACTGAAGAGTTGGCGGCCGAGAAGGGCTTAAAAGTTGATCAGGCTGGTTTTGCGGCCGAGTTTGCTAAGCATCAAGAATTATCTCGTACCGCTTCGGCCGGTAAGTTTAAAGGCGGTTTGGCCGACAGTAGTGAGGCTACAACTCGTTTGCATACGGCCGCCCATTTACTCCTTGAATCTTTACGGCGTGTTTTAGGTCCGGAGGTCTTCCAAAAAGGGAGTAATATTACGGCGGAGCGTTTGCGCTTTGATTTTTCCCATTCGGTTAAGATGACTCCGGAGGAGATTGCTAAGGTTGAGGAACTGGTTAACCAGGCCATTGTTCAAGAGTTACCGGTTACTTATTCAGAGATGACCTTAGAAGAAGCGCGAGAGCAGGGAGCGATGGGAGTTTTCGATTCCAAATATAATGAGAAGGTGCGGGTTTATCAAGTCACTGATTTTTCTAAAGAAATTTGTGGCGGCCCTCATGTTGATAATACTAAAGAATTGGGTCACTTTAGAATTATTAAAGAAGAATCCTCCAGTGCGGGGGTGCGCCGAATTAAAGCAATTTTAGAGTAAAATTAGTATTTTTCGTTTATTATTTCCCAAAAAATATTTTCTATTGACAAGAACAGAACTTATCTCTATAATAAGTCCATATTAACCTGTCAAATAAATAAGTTAATATGAAGAATTGATGAGGCTGACATCAGTCTAATCAAATTTTTTTTGTCTTAATGTCAAAACGTACCAAAGATAAATCTCAGATCGGGGCCGAGACCATGAATGCCAAGGACTTTATTGAGCTGCAAGGCGAGGTGGAGGAATTAATGCCGGCAGCGACTTTTAAGGTGCTGTTGGAAAATGGTCACGAAATCTTAGCCCACTTGTCCGGAAAGATGCGAATGCACCGCATTCGTTTGTTGCCGGGTGACAAGGTTAGGGTTCAAATTAGTCCTTATGACTTAACTAAAGGACGAATCGTCTACCGACTCTAGATTTTAAAAACATCAAAAAGATATATGAAAGTGAGAGCAAGTGCCAAAAAAATCTGCAAAGACTGCAAGGTTGTCCGTCGAGATGGCCGGGTTCATGTTATCTGTAAAAACCCTAAACATAAACAGAGACAAGGCTAAACGCTTAAGTAGCGCTTAGAAATTTTTTTTTATTATTTTATGGCTATTAGAATCGCAGGGGTAAACATTCCCATGGAAAAAAAGATTAGAATATCTTTAACTTATATTTACGGTATTGGCGACACGCGCGCCCAAAATATTTTAGCAGACGCTAAGGTTGATCCGGAGTTAAGAGCAAATGAGTTAACTGAAGATCAAGTTAATGATTTACGCGAACGGGTGGAAAAAAAGTTTGTCGTTGAAGGCGATTTACGTCGCGAAACCCAAAGCAATATCAAGCGTTTAAAAGAAATTAATTCTTATCGGGGCAGCCGCCATGCTAAGCACTTGCCACTGCGAGGGCAGAGAACCAAGACTAATAGTCGAACCGTGCGCGGGAATAAGCGCATGACTGCCGTTTCTGGAAAAGTTAAGGCTGGCCTTAAGACCTAAACTTTAAATTATCTCCTTTTTAAAGAAAAACATTGTTAATTATGTCTGACGAAAAAAACACAAAAGCTGCCGATAATGAGGCAGCGGCAGAAGAGGAAAAAGATATCAGCGCCACTCCGATCACTGAAGAGGAAGACGCGATTTTAACCGATAAAGAGGAAAAGGAAGAATTTTCTTCTAATTTTTCTATGGATAGCGGCTCGGAAGAGTTGCCGGAAGAAATTAAGCAGAAACTGGAAAAAAATAAGCAGGCTCGAGCGAAGAAAAAATTGATTAAAAAGCGCAGAAAGAAGAGTACAGTTGATTCGGTTAAGGTGGGCCGCGCTTATATCAATGCCACTTACAACAACACCATGGTTTCTTTAACTGATGCGAACGGTAATGTTATTTCCTGGGCGAGCGCGGGGGTGGCCGGGTTTAAGGGTGCTAAAAAAGCAACTCCTTACGCCGCTTCAATTATTACAAAAATTGCTTGTCAAAAAGCGAAAGAAGAATACGGTTTAGAAGAAGTGTCCGTCTTTGTTTCCGGTGTGGGCACCGGTCGCGAGTCCGCGATTCGCGCCTTAAATGCTAATGGCTTAAATGTCACCGCAATTAAAGATACGACGCCGGTACCGCATAATGGTTGCCGTCCGAAAAAGCCGCGTCGCGTTTAATAATTAAAATGATCTTGATTTAATATGGCTACAAACCTTGATGCTCAATGCAAACAATGCCGTCGCGCTGGCGAGAAGCTTTTCTTAAAAGGCGAACGCTGCTCATCTCCTAAATGCGCAATGGTTAAGCGCGCGACCCCACCTGGATTTCACGGCGCTAACACTAAGCGTCCTCGTCGTTTATCCGACTATGGACAGCAGCTGGCCGAAAAACAGAAAGTGCGCCGCTATTACAATGTAATGGAAAAGCAATTCCGAATTACTTTTGATCGGGCGAAGAAAAAGACTGGCGATGCCGGTAAGAATTTCTTAAAAATGTTAGAGATGCGCTTGGATAATACCGTTTATCGTTTAGGCTTTGCCGTCTCTCGTTTTGAAGCTCGCCAAATTGTTGGTCATGGCCACTTATTAGTTAATGGAAAAAAAGTGGATATTCCTTCTTACCAAGTTAAGGAGGGGGATGTGATTTCTATCCGTGAGCGCAGCTTAAAAAATGCTTTTTTCAAAAAAGCGCTTGAGCGTAAAGTTGATTCACGTCCGAGTTGGTTAAATTGGAATGAGGCTGAGAAAACAGCGAAGGTTCTACACGAACCGGCCGATACTGATTTACCGGCTAATTTCAATGTTCAGGTTATTATTGAGTATTATTCTAAATAATTTAGTGTCGTCAGGAGATCCGCTGTTTAGCGGTTTGACTGCGGCCTCAAGCATCTATGCAAAAAATCGCTTTACCTAAAAAGATAGAATTTAAAGCGGGCGAAGACGCCGGTGAGGGGCAGATTATTATTGAACCGTTATACTCCGGATACGGCATGACCCTTGGTAATCCTTTACGTCGCGTTTTACTTTCCTCTTTACCGGGCGCCGCCGTCATTGGTGTTAAAATTAAAGGTGTTAGCCACGAATTCATGGCCTTGCCGGGGGTTAAAGAAGATATTTTAGAAATTATTTTAAATCTCAAGCAATTGTGCCTTAAACTGATTGGCGATGAAGAAGAGGGGACACTGATTTTAAAAGCAAAAGGCAAAGGAAAGGTTACGGCTGCTGATATTACTAAGGATACTAATATTGTTGTTGTTAACCCAGACTTATTGTTAGCTGAGTTAACTGAGGATAATGCTAGTTTAGAGATGGAGATTTTTGTTAAAGAAGGTCGCGGTTATAAGATGTCTGAGGGTGGTAAGCGCGATAACGAAATCGGTTATATTGAAATCGATTCCATTTTTTCGCCAGTCTTATCGGTTAGTATTGATGTTGAAGACGCTCGGGTTGGAAAAATGACTAACTGGGATAAACTAATTTTAAATATTAAGACGGATAAAACCATTACGCCTCAAGAAGCATTTGAGCAATCCGTGCAAATTTTAGTTGATCAGTTTTCCTCCCTAATCGCTAAAGAAGAGCCTTCCGACGAAGCCCCGAAAGAAGAACCTGCTCTTGAAGAAGATGACTCAGTAGTAACTGAGGTGGTGGAGGAAGAAGTTGAGCCGGTGACTGAAAAAAAGAGTGCCGCTCCTAAGAAAACTAAGAAAAAATAACTTAAAGATAAGTTGTTTCTAAAAGTATGAGACACCGTAATAAGAATAAAATTTTAGATCGTAAACGCGGACCGCGTCAGTTAATGTTGCGCAACCTTGCTTCCAGCTTAATTATGTACGAAAAGGTGCAAACCACTAAAGCGAAAGCGGTCGCTGTTCGTCCTTTGGTTGAAAAGATGATTACCGCTTCTAAAGCTCAAGATTTAACTGCTCGCCGCAATCTCGCTTCTTTTTTGCTTCATGAAAAAGCCGTTTTAAAGGCTTTGGAAGTATTAGCGCCGCGATACGCCGAGCGTGCTGGTGGTTATACGAGAATAACTAAATTAGGCAATCGCCAAGGTGATGGTGCGGAAATGGTTCAATTAGAATTAGTTCAGTAATAAACTGTTTATATTTTATGAAAAATATTGAAAGAAAAGTTCATCGTTTAGATGCTTCCGGGCAAGCCGTGGGCCGTCTGGCGAGTGAAATTGCGATTTTATTGCGCGGTAAAAATAAGCCCGAGTACCAACCACACTTGGACCTTGGTGATATTGTCGAAGTCGTGAATGCTGATAAAGTTAAATTTACCGGCCGTAAATTTGAACAAAAAAATTATTTTTCGGTTACTGGCTACATTGGCGGCTTAAAAACCCGTAAACTGTCTGAAGTTTTTGCTAAGGATCCGGGCGAAGTTTTACAGCGTGCCGTTAAACAAATGTTACCTGATACCCGCTTGCGTGATGGCATGATGAAGCGTTTAATCATCAAATAATTACTCTATCAAAGTATTATAATTTTATGTCCGATAAAAAAACCGTAGCTCCAAAAACTAAGACTACTGCCGCGAAGGTGGTGGAAAAGAAGACTGCCAAAAAAGTTGAGACCACTCCGACCGTATTTTCCGGCAAGTATTTTAAAGGTTTAGGTCGCCGCAAAACCGCTGTCGCCCAAGTTCGTCTGTATACGGAAATGCCGGCTACCGAAGCGGTCGTTAATGGTAAAAACATTAAAGATTATTTTGGCACTGATTTGGCTGCTTCCGCTTTGCAACCTTTAGAGACTACTGGTCACACTAAGGATGTCGCTGTTTCCGTAATCGTTAAAGGTGGCGGTCCGATCGGTCAGGTGGCCGCTGTTCGTCACGGCGTTGCCCGGGCGATTTTGGCGCTTGATCCAGAAACCCACACCGCTTTAAAGACTGATAACTTTTTGACTCGCGATAAGCGGGCAAAAGAAAGAAAGAAGCCGGGTCTTAAAAAAGCTCGTAAGCGTCCACAGTGGAGCAAACGTTAATTTGCAATCCTTCTAAAAACCTCCGGCTGGAGGTTTTTTCTTAGCTCTTTATGTTATAATTCACTTATGAATAATCTGTTAGCGCAACTAGAAGACTTGCAAGTTAAAACCCAATCCTTGGCGCGCCTATTGAATTTGGCAGCCAAAAAAGAAGAAGTTGCTAAACTGCAAGCTCAGCAAGCTGCGCCGGATTTTTGGCAAGACCAAGGGCAGGCGGTTAAAGTGGGGCAGGCCTTAGAAAAATTACAAAAACAAATTAAACCCTTTGAAGATTTAGCCCAAGATTTACAGGAGAATATTGAATTTGCCAATTTAGTGGCGCTTGAAGAAATTCAAATGGAGCTGCGGAAAGGGTTAGAAAAAAAAGTGACCAGCCTGGAAAAAACTTATCAAGGCTTGGAATTTTATTCTCTACTGTCCGGTCCTTATGATGAGGCTGATGCCTATATTTCTATTCATGCCGGCACCGGCGGGGTTGATGCGCAAGATTTTGCCTTGATGTTGGAGCGAATGTATTTACGTTTTTGCGAAACCGCTGGTTTTAAGGTGGAGTTAGTGGATCGCTTACTGGCTAATGAGGCCGGAATAAAAAGCGCTTTGTATAAAGTTAGCGGCCCTTATGTCTATGGTTATCTGCGGTGCGAATATGGCGTTCATCGGCTTGTGCGGATTTCTCCTTTTGATGGCGAATCTTTACGGCAGACTTCTTTTGCCTTAGTGGAAGTAACTCCAGAATTACCGACCGAAATTTTACCGCCCCTTAAGGATGAAGATTTAAAAATTGATTTGTTTCGAGCCAGTGGTCCCGGTGGTCAAAATGTTAACAAGACTGAGTCCGCAGTTCGGATTACGCATCTGCCGACTGGCCTGGTCGTCGCCTGTCAGAACGAACGCTCGCAGCACCAAAACAAAGCCACCGCTCTCGGTATTTTACAAGCCAAGCTGCATCAGTTAAGTATTTCGGAACGAGCAGAAGAGTTAGAAGATATTAAAGGCGGTGTCGTGACCGCTTCTTGGGGGCGGCAAATTCGTTCTTATGTTTTGCAACCCTATCAAATGGTTAAAGACCATCGGAGTAATTATAGTACTAGCGATGTAAATGCTGTTTTTGATGGTGAGCTAAAACCTTTTATGGAAGCTTATCTTCGCTTTAGCGCTGGTCAGAGTAGCGCTAATTAAATTTTTTTTGAAAAGTAATTGAGGTAAAATTAATTAGACTTTCTTTATAATGAGCTCATGCGACGCTCATTTTTTCTTTATCTGGCCGCCGTTTTTATTAGCGGTATTTTTGTGGCGGCCAGTGGCCAGCCTCTATTTTTACTGGCTGGCTTAATCTTTGTCTTTTGGCGCCGCCCACCGTGGTGGTGGCTAGTAGGAATAATTTTATTTTTTGGGGCAATCTTTTATCATCAGGAATTTGACTCTCGGGCGAACAGTTCCAAGTTGCGGACTCAGGTCGGCGAGACCGCTAGTGGCCGGGCCTTAATCAGTGAAGATATTGATCCTGGTGGTGATTATCAAAAGGTGGTGGCGATTTATTTAACCGCTGACGGGCAACTGGGGGAAAGATTTTTAATGAGATTGCCGGCTTATCCTCGCTACCGCGCCGGCGAGATTATTAGTTTTTCTGGCACCTGGGAGGCGCCGGAAAACTGGTCGGCTTTTCGCTATGATCGTTATTTGGCTCGGCAAGAAATTTATGTATTGTTAAATTTTCCGAAAGCGGAAAAGATTGGCGTCGCTAAAGGGTTTTTCTTTTCTTTGTGGCGTTTTAAGGCACGCTTATACCAAAAAATTATTGCTCACTTACCCGAGCCAGAAGCGGGACTAGCGGCTGCTTTAATGTTGGGGTATCGGCAAACAATTACGGCTGATGATAAAACTGTTTTCTCAGAGACGGGGCTTAGTCATTTAATTGCTATTTCCGGCTCGCACTTAAGTTTGTTAGCGGGAATGCTTTTTCTTTTTTTAAAACGTTTAAAAATAAAAGCGCGCGCGGCGGCGCCGCTGCTGATAATTTTTCTCTGGTTTTATGTGGCCCTAACCGGTTTTTCGGCCTCCGCTTTGCGCTCGGTGCTAATGTCCACTTTTGTTTTAAGCGGGGCGGGGAAGCGTTGGCGCCTTAGTAGTGGCTCACTCTTACTGATTTGCGCTGCCATAATGCTTCTAAAGAATCCTTTACTGCTGCGCGACGACTTAAGTTTTCAGCTATCTTATTTAGCGCTACTCGCTCTTATCTATGGCGAGCCCTTGGCGGAAGCTAAATTTGGCCAGGGCCCGATACGTAGTTTGCTCATTCTCACGATGCTCGTCCAGCTCCTTACCTGGCCCGTCTCGGCTCTTAATTTTGGCCGTGTTTCTTTACTAGCGCCCGTGGCGAACCTGCTGGTAACGGCTTTGTTTACTTGGCTTTTACCACTCTTAATTACCAATGTAATTTTATCTTTTGCTATTTCCGGGGCATTTTTCTGGGCCGGGACTTATCTCTTGCTGCGAACGATCTTTTTAATTAGCCGCTTCTTAGCGTCTTTACCAGACGCGGCCGTTTCCTTAACTATCAGCGAGCACTTTGTTTATGTTTATTATTTAATTATTTATCTTCTTTATCGGCACTTAAAGAAAACTATGCGCTTCAAAAAAAGCCCCCAACTTGAGGACTTTTTAAACCAATTTAAAAATTACCAAAACTAAGTTTTTATTTAGCGGCATTTTTAGCAACCGTGCGTAAGCAGGCAGTGCAGACCTTAACTTTTACTCCTTCAATATTTCTATTTTGGAGGTTAATTTCTTGTCGTTTTAAAGTTTTGATTTTGGAGTGTGAGCGAGTAACACCTTTGGTTGCTCCGCGGCCACAGAGATCGCAAGTTTTTCCCATATTTTTACAAAACAACTAACCGGGCAACTAAGGGCACCGGTGTTTTTTCTTAGATTAATTTCGAGCCAATCTTAACAAGGTTTTAAAAAATAATCAAGCTGTGTTAGAATTAAGCAGCCTTTAAGCTTTTTCTATGATTGAAATCTTTTCCCTCCTCATTTTAATTCTCTCTATTACTTTCCATGAATTTTTTCATGGTCTGGCTGCTTACCGTTTAGGGGATAGTACGGCTAAAAATGCCGGCCGCCTCACGCTTAACCCGATTAAGCATTTAGATCCGGTTGGTTCTTTCTTGTTGCCGCTCACTCTTTATTTAGTAAACTCGCCCTTTTTGTTTGGTTGGGCGAAACCGGTACCTTATAATCCTAATAATCTGCGCGATAAAAGATATGGTGATGCTAAAGTCGCCGCCGCTGGCCCGCTAGCCAATTTAGGGTTAGCCATTTTTGCGGCTTTATTGTTCCGCCTCTTCGGACCCGCTTCGGCGCTTGCCTATTTTTTACTGCAGGCGATTATTATTAATGTCTTATTAGCGCTCTTTAATTTAATCCCTCTGCCACCCTTAGATGGCTCAAAAATTTTAGCGGTTTTTCTACCCGCGCGCTGGCGCTTCCGCCTGCTACATGCCAACCAATGGTGGGGTTTCTTATTTCTATTCCTTTTTTTGTTTATTGGCTTTGATTACCTCATTCCACTGGTTTTTAAGATTTCTTGGGGGCTGGCCGGTTTGCCTTTTTAAGAGTGAAGGACAGATCAGGGTTATTAAAAAAAATTTTAATCAATTGTTGAACTTTAATGTCTTGACTTTAGCTCTTTCTTTTGTTAAATTTATCTGGCAATTTAAAAAATGCTGTCCTGACAGTTCAGGACTGTTTTGTTGTTAAAAGCTTTAATCAACAGCTGATAAGAAAAAGTTATGCCTACAATTAACCAATTGGTTCGTAAGGGTCGCAAATCTAAACCAAAGCGTCAGCACTCACTTGCTTTGCATGTGAACCTGGATACTTTGCACCGCAAGCGCAAAGAAGTCGCTAAAGGAGCTCCTTTTAAACAAGGGGTTTGTTTAAAGGTGACCACGACCACGCCCAAGAAACCGAACTCGGCTTTACGAAAAATCTGCCGTGTCCGTTTATCTAATGGTATGGAAGTGACTGCTTATATTCCGGGTATGGGACACAATCTCCAAGAACACTCTATCGTTTTGGTGAAGGGTGGAAAAACTAAAGATTTGCCTGGTGTTCGTTATAAGGTTGTTCGTGGTGTCTATGATGCCTCCGGCGTTGAAGCTCGACGGAAAAGCCGCAGTGCTTACGGCGCTAAAAAACCGAAGGCCGCTAAATAATTTATTTAAGAGTTGCGTTAATACGCAGTCGCTATAGCTAACGACTGTTCTAAAATTATGAGAGGGAAGCCAGCCCCAAAAAGAGACATCGCCGGCGATGTCAAATATAATGATGTTACAATTGCCAAATTTATTAATTATGTAATGGAAGATGGCAAGAAGTCACGAGCGGAAAAAATTGTTTATTTTGCTTTTGAAACAATTAAAGATAAAACCAAGCAAGACCCGCGCCATGTTTTTAATAAGGCCATTAAAAAGGTCTCTCCTTTAGTGGAGGTGCGCGGTAAGCGCGTGGGTGGTGCTAACTATCAAGTGCCTTTTCAGGTTCGTGGTGAACGCCGCTATTACTTGGGTTGCAATTGGCTGATTAAAGCCGCTCAAGATCGTCGTGGTCGTTCCATGGCGGAAAAATTAGCTGCTGAAATTATTGACGCTGCCAATGGTGAAGGTGCAGCCGTGCGTAAGCGTGAGGCGGTTCACAAGATGGCCGAAGCCAACAAGGCTTTTGCTCATTTTTCTCGTTAAGCTTTAAAATTTACTAACTCTATGGCTCGTGATTATACTTTAGATAAAATTAGAAACATTGGCATCATGGCTCATATCGATGCCGGCAAAACCACTTTTACCGAGCGGGTTTTGTTCTATACTGGTAAAAAGCATAAAATTGGTGAAACTCATGATGGTTCCGCCGAAATGGACTGGATGGATCAAGAGAAGGAGCGCGGAATTACTATTACCTCCGCCGCCACGACCTGTTTTTGGAAAGGGAATAAGGTTAACGTTATTGATACTCCTGGACATGTGGATTTTACTGTAGAGGTGGAACGTTCTTTACGCGTTTTAGATGGTGCTATTGCCCTCTTTGATGGTCAAGCTGGGGTTGAGCCACAATCAGAAACTGTTTGGCGTCAAGCTGATAAATATCATGTTCCTCGTCTTTGCTTTGTTAATAAAATGGATAAGACTGGTGCTGATTTTTATGCCAGCTTACAATCTATCCGCGATCGCCTTAATCCTAAGGCTGTCGCCATTCAATTGCCGATTGGGGCTGAAAGTGATTTAGTGGGCGTTATCGATTTATTAGAAAAGAAGGCTTACAAATTTGAAGGTCAAAATGGTGAAATTTTAACTGAAATTCCGATTCCGGAAGATATGACTGACAAGGTTGATAAATATTATAATGAATTAGTAGAGAAAGCGGTGGAGTGCGATGAGACCGCGATGGAAAAATATTTAGCTGGTGAAGATATTAGTTTAGCTGAGCTGAAAGCGACAATTAGAAAAGGGGTTATTGCTAACGAGCTTTATCCGGTTTTATGCGGTACTGCTCTCCAAAATATTGGTGTTCAATTAGCTTTAGATGCCGTTAATGAGTACTTGCCTTCACCGTTAGAAGTTCCAGAGATTGTTGGCGCTGACGTTGATAATGAGGAAAAGACTTATAAAATTAGTGCCGATGACAGCGAGCCTTTTGCGGCTCTAGCTTTTAAGATTGCTACCGATCCTTTTGTTGGCAAATTATGTTTCGTGCGTGTTTATAGTGGTGTCTTACAAGCTGGTTCTTATGTGGTTAATACTAGCACCGGCAATAAAGAAAGAGTCGGTCGTGTTGTGCGCATGTATGCTAACCACCGTGAAGAAATTAAAGAGATTTACGCCGGTGATATTGCGGCCGTTATCGGTCTAAAAAATACTACCACTGGTAATACTCTTTGTGCCGAATCCCGTCAGCTTCGTTTAGAGAATATCTCCTTTCCGGAACCAGTTATCAAAATTGCCGTTGAACCGAAAACTAAAGCGGATCAAGAAAAAATGGGTGTTGCCCTGCAACGTTTAGCCGAAGAAGATCCGACTTTTAGAGTCGAGACCGATGAAGAAACTAATCAGGTTTTAATTTCCGGTATGGGTGAGCTTCATTTGGATATTATCGTTGATCGTATGCGCCGCGAATTCGGTGTTGAAGCGAACATTGGTAATCCGCAAGTTTCCTACCGCGAAACAATTACTAAAGAAGCGGTGGCTGAATATAAGTATGCTAAGCAGTCTGGTGGTCGCGGTCAGTACGGTCATTGTACCTTACGGGTTTCTCCTCAAGACGATCCAGAAAAAGGCTTTGAATTTATTGATGAGGTTAAGGGTGGCGTAATTCCTAAGGAATATATTCCTGGCATTGAAAAGGGCGTTAAAGAAGCTTTGAATGCTGGTGGTGTGGCCGGTTACCCAATGGTTAATGTTAAGGTGGCTGTTACCGACGGTTCTTACCATGAAGTTGACTCTTCGGAAATTGCCTTTAAAATGGCCGCTATTTTTGCCTTCCGAGAAGCTTGTGAAAAAGCCGGCGCGATTCTTTTAGAACCGATTATGAAAGTTGAAGTCACGACTCCGGAAGAATATATGGGCGGTGCGATTGGCGACTTAAACGCTAAACGCGGTCAGATTGGCGAAATGATTGACCGACCGAATAATATTAAAGCTGTGCGCGCCAAAGTGCCGCTGGCGGAAATGTTTGGTTATTCCACCACTCTGCGATCGATGTCTCAAGGCCGAGCCAGTTATGTGATGGAATTCTCCAATTATGCTGAAGTCCCTCGCAATATTTTAGAGCAAATAAAAGTTAAGAATAGCCGCTAACAACCTTTCCCTTTATTGACAAAAACTAACTTTTACTTATATGTTTCCCGAGCCCTTGAAAAAAATACTAGCTTTAAACCAGCAGACAGGGGATAGCCTCGTTATTTATAATGAGGGTGAGCCGGAAAAAACCCAGGTTATTATGAGCTGGGAAAAGTACGAAAAATTGGTTAAAGGGCGGCTAGCGGAGCCGGAAAAAGAGGCTGATTCAGATTTAAAAAAGGATTTGACAAGCGAGGAACTAACTGATAAAATAAATGGCGATATTTCCACTTGGAAAAATCAAGAGAAAGCTCCTTTTTTGGCCGAAGAAAGTAAAAATAACAATCCTTGGGCCATCCCGCCACAAGTAAAGAAAGGTGCTGAGGAAATAAAGTAAAGGCGGAATTATTAGCTTGTTATAAATTATTTATAAATTATTAATTAATTAATTACGGCTGGTCTCTTAAGAGAAAAACCCCAATCGGGGGTCGTAAATCAAAGAAGTATGGCAGAAAAATTTGATCGTTCCAAGCCACACGTCAACATTGGTACTATTGGCCACGTTGACCACGGCAAAACCACTTTAACCGCAGCGATGTTAGCGGTGTTTGGAGCGCACGGCTTAAGTGCTTCCAAAAAAGATGTCAAAGAAATTGATTCGGCGCCCGAAGAAAAGGACCGCGGTATCACTATTTCCACTACTCACGTAGAGTACGAGTCAACTAACCGCCACTATGCGCACGTTGACTGTCCTGGTCACGCCGACTATGTTAAGAACATGATTACTGGTGCGGCGCAGATGGACGGTGCTATCTTAGTGGTTTCCGCTACTGATGGCCCTATGCCTCAGACTCGTGAGCACATCTTATTAGCTCGTCAGGTTGGTGTTCCTTATATCATTGTTTTCTTAAACAAGTGCGACATGGTTGAGGACAAAGAACTAATTGATTTAGTTGAAGAGGAAGTTCGCGACTTATTAAATAAGTATGAATTCCCAGGCGCTGAAACTCCAATCATCCGTGGTTCCGCTTTGAAAGCTTTAGAAAATCCTAGCGGTCCAGATTCTGAACCAGTGATGAAACTCATGGAAGCAATTGATTCCTATATTCCTACCCCAACTCGCGACACTGAACATCCTTTCTTAATGCCGATTGAAGATATCTTCTCCATTGAAGGTCGCGGTACCGTTGTTACTGGTCGTATTGAACGCGGTGTTATTAAAGTTGGTGATGAAGTTGAAATTGTTGGTTTAATGGACACCAAGAAAACTACCGTTACCGGAATCGAAATGTTTAACAAGTCTTTGGATCAAGGTGAAGCTGGTGATAATGCCGGTTTATTACTCCGCGGTACGAAGAAAGATGAGGTTGAGCGCGGTCAGGTTTTATGTAAAACCGGATCTATTACTCCTCACTCGGAATTTGAAGCGCAAGTCTTCGTCTTATCCAAAGAAGAAGGCGGACGCCACAAACCATTTTTTAACGGCTACAAGCCTCAATTCTACATCCGTACCACTGATGTTACTGGTGAAGTAGAATTACCGGCTGGCACCGATATGGTTATGCCTGGCGATACTGTTTCCTTTAAGGTAAAATTGATTTCTCCAGTTGCTCTTGAAGAGAAGCAGAAGTTTGCTATCCGCGAAGGTGGCCGCACTGTCGGCGCCGGCGTGGTGACCAAAATCATTAAATAATTACTGAGACCCGCTCTATTTATAGGGCGGGTTGACTGTGTTTATTTAAAAACAATCTTCCATTTTAGTCTTCAAAGAATTTGCTTTTGACTAAAAGGGGAGCACCAATTATGTCTGACAACAACAAAAAGGAAGAATTCAAGCAAAGAATTCGTATCAAAATTAAGGCCTTCGATCACAAGATCGTTGACCAATCTACCAAAACAATCGTTAACACGATTGAACGTAGTGATGCCCACTTTTTTGGCCCGATCCCTTTGCCGACCGAAAAAAGAAAGTATACCGTTAACCGCGCCACCTTTGTTCACAAAGATGCCCGGGATCAATATGAAATGCGTATCCACAAACGTATTATTGATATTGTTGACCCCAGCGCCAAGACGATTGAAGATCTCACCAGCCTAAATCTGCCAGCCGGTGTTGACGTGGAAATTAAAATGCAGTAAAATACAGCAGTAATTTTATACAAAAAAATCGGACTAAAAATCGGTTTGGATAACTCTCATTTTGAGAAAGTGCTCGAGCTGAATTTAGTCTAATATTAGGAGGTAATCAGTCAAATTAAGAAAATTTCAACAAGATCCTTTTAGTGGATGAAATTTTTTTGACTGGTTTTCACACCAGTTTTTTTGTTTAAAGAATATGAAATTTATCCTCGGAACCAAAAAACAAATGACTCAGTTATGGGTCAACGACAAGGTCGTAGCCGTTACCCCGGTGTTGGCTGGACCTTGCACCGTTACACAAATCAAAACCGAAAGCACTGACGCTTACGAAGCGGTTCAGGTATCTTTTGGTAAACGCCGGGAAAAGAATATTAATAAGCCGCAACGCGGCCACTTCAAAAAAGCTGATGTTTTACCGAAGGTCGCTCGTGAATTTAGAGCTTCTGGAGCGGATCTAAAAGTTGGTGATATTATTACCGTTGGTACTTTTGCCCCTGGCGATGCTATTGATG
This sequence comes from Candidatus Parcubacteria bacterium, assembly GCA_037076615.1. NCBI lineage: Bacteria > Candidatus Parcubacteria > Candidatus Parcubacteria bacterium. The sequence continues at coordinate 436,098 of AP029158.1, read as the reverse complement.
TCAGCGGCACCTCCAAAGGTAAAGGCTTTCAGGGTGTGGTTAAGCGTCATGGTTTTGCCGGTGGCCGAAAATCCCACGGCAACAAAGATCAATTACGCATGCCCGGTTCGGTTGGTTCAAAAGGACCAGCGCGCATTTTTAAAGGTGTTCGCATGGCGGGCCAAATGGGCAACGAAGCGGTCACCGTTAAAAATCTCACCGTCGTGGCCATTGATGAAGAACAGAATTTAATTTATGTTAAAGGCGCGATTCCGGGAGCAATTAATTCTTTAGTGGCGATTAAAGGTGTTGGCGATTTAAAAGTTAATTTAGTTAAAGAAGAGGAAGTAAAAGAAGAAGCCCCAGTTTCTGAAGCCGAAGCAGTAAAAGAGGAGACTCCAGTAGAAGAAACTCCTAAAGAAGAGGCTAAAGTAGAGGAGGCTCCGGCAGAGAAAGCTAAAGAAGAAACTCCAGTCACCGAAGAGAAGACTGAAGAAAAAGTTGAGGCCGCCGAGGCTCCAGCTGACGCTAAATAAGGATAAGGATATTTTCTAAAAGTATGAACACAAAAGTTTATAGTCAAAAAGCGGAACCCTTACACAATCTGGATTTATCCGAGAAAGTTTTTGGTGTGACCGTTAATCAAGATTTGATTCATCAAGCGCTCCTGGCGCAACAGGGAAATGAGCGCCAGAATTTAGCTGACACTAAAGATCGCAGCGAAGTTTCCGGTGGTGGTAAAAAGCCTTGGAAACAAAAAGGTACTGGTCGCGCTCGTGCCGGTTCATCTCGTTCACCGATTTGGATTGGTGGTGGTGTCACCTTTGGTCCAACTTCTGATCGTAATTTTTCCAAAAAAATAAATAAGAAAATGCGGCAAAAGGCCTTGGCGATGGTGCTTTCTAATAAAGTAGCCAACAATGCTTTAGTGGTTTTAGATAATCTTGAAGTGGCTGAATTTAAAACCAAAAATTTTGAGGCGATTTTGAAAGCGGTTGAAACTAAAATCCTTAAAGATGAGCGCCGTGATGTTTTGGTGATTAGCGAAAGTAAAAACGACAAGTTAAAATACTCCGCGCGCAATTTACCTGGTGTGACGATGATTAATTTAGAAAATATTAATATTGTGGATCTCTTAAAATCTCGCTATTTAGTAACTACCGAAGCGGCGATCAAAAATTTAGAGACACAATATAGCAAATAGATATATGGGAATTTTAGGAAAGAAAAAAGATAAAGACGAAGTCAAGGAGAAAGCCGCCGCTCCAGCTAAAAAGGTTGTCAAAGAAAAAGCGGCCCCGAAGGCGAAGGCCACTAAAAAAGCCGCCCCTGAGGTCGCAGAAGAGCCGACGATGGCTGATTTATATGCTGGCGCTGAAACCGCTAAGAAAAGTAAAAGTGCTACTGGCGCCAAAGCTAAAACCGCTTTTGCTGAAGCTTATAAAGTTTTAGTTCATCCTTTAATTACTGAGAAAGCCGCGACCGCCAGCTCTTTGAATAAATATGTTTTTGTGGTTAGCGGTGAGGCTAATAAGTTAAGTGTCGCTCAGGCTATTTATGCGGTCTATGGTGTGAAGCCGATTAAGGTTAACATCGTTTGTCAAGACGGAAAGGTCGTTACTCGTGGTCGAATCAAGGGGCGCCGCCGTGATTTGAAAAAAGCCATTGTAACTTTAAAGAAAGGTGATTCTATTCAAGTTTACGAGGGTGTCTAATTTTTAGATATTTTGTTTAGATTATATGGGTATTAAAAAAGTAAAACCAACAACTCCCGGACGACGTCAAGCCTCTTTTGATGATTTTAAAGATATCACCAAGAAGAATCCGGAAAAAGCTTTGATTGTTATTAAAAAACGCCAAGGCGGTCGCAATAATAAAGGTAAAATTACCGTACGTCATCGCGGCGGCGGCGCTAAACGTTATATTCGTTTAGTTGATTTTAAGCGTAATAAGTTTGATATTCCAGCCAAAGTGGCCGCGATTGAATATGATCCGGGTCGTGGGGCCAGATTAGCGCTCTTAAATTATGCTGATGGTGAAAAGCGCTATATTATTGCTCCTTTAGATTTTCAGGTGGGTGATACCGTTATGAGTTCCCAAAAATTGATTGAGATAAAAACTGGAAACGCCATGCCTTTAGAGTACATTCCGGCGGGGATGGCTATTCATAATTTGGAGTTGATTGCTGGCTTAGGTGCTAAGATCGTTCGGGGCGCGGGTAATGCCGCTTTCGTGATGGGCGTGGAAGGAAAGTACGCTCAAGTAAAATTGCCTTCCGGAGAAATTCGCTTAATCAAGAAAAATTGTTTGTGTACCGTTGGCCGGGTAAGCAATCCTGATAAACGTCATTTGGTTTTAGGCAAAGCGGGTCGTTCTCGTTATTTAGGTATTCGTCCAACTGTTCGCGGTTCGGCGATGAATCCCAACGATCATCCTCATGGTGGTGGTGAAGGTAACCAGCCGATCGGCCTAAAGAACCCGAAAACTAAATGGGGTAAGCCGGCTTTGGGAATTAAAACCCGTCGTCGTCAAGCCAGCGATCGCCTGATTGTCAAGCGACGCGCTAAACGGAAATAATCATTGAATAATATGTCTAGAAGTTTAAAAAAAGGTCCTTACGTTAATCCGCGAATTTTGAAAAAAGTTCAAGCTTTACGTCCTGGCGATAAAACAGTGATTAAAGTTTGGGATCGCGCTTGTGTTATTACTCCAGAAATGGTTGGTCTGACAATTGGTGTCCATAATGGCAAGACTCATTTTCCCGTTTATGTTGTGGAGAATATGGTCGGCCACGCCCTAGGGGAATTTGCGCCTACACGTAAGTTCATTTCTCATGGTGGTAAGGCGGCTAAAGCGCAAGCAGCGGCTAAGAAATAATCCTTGATAAGTTTAAAAATATGGAAGTGAAAGCTAATTTAAATAATTTACGAATGTCCCCGCGCAAGGTCCGCTTACTAGCTGATTTAGTTCGTGGTCTGCCCGTTGATAAAGCTTTGGCGCAATTAAAGTTTGCTAATAAGCGCGCGGCGCAGCCCTTAGCTAAATTAATTGAGTCGGCGGTGGCTAATGGTGAAAACACCTACGATTTAAAAAGAGACAATCTTTTTATTAAAGAGGTACGCGCTGATGATGGTTTTACCTTAAAGCGCTGGATGCCGAAAGCTCATGGTCGCGCCACAGTCATTAGAAAGCGCTCCACCAGATTATCTTTAGTTTTGGGAGAATTAGTTGATTCTGGAAAAAAGACGAAAAAGACCGTTGCGGCGGAATCGCCAGTCAAGCTGGCCGATTTAGCCAAAGAGGCCGAGAAGTCAACTAAGAAAGAAGAGACTAAAAAGGCCGCTACCAGGGGCGATAAAAAAGTTGAGAAAGTTGTGGGTTCGGAAAAGGGTTTTGCTAAAACCACTTTCCGCCGCAAAGTCGGTAAATAGTTTTTAAAGTAATAAAGTCATCTTATGGGCAAAAAAGTAAATCCAAAGATCATGCGCATCGGAATAACCAAGAGCTGGGACTCGATTTGGTTTGAGAGTGGCGACAGCTATATCAAGAACGTAGCGCAAGATATTCAGGTACGACGTTATATTATCAAAAATTTCAAAGAAGCCGGCATTGAAAAGGTAGAGATTACTCGTAATTTGAGCAATATCCGCGTTGATGTTTGGACCGGAAAACCAGGTCTAATTATTGGCCGGGGTGGTAATGGCGTTGAAGAACTGAAAAAAACTATTCACCGTCGCTTTTTGAAAAACTTCCGTCCCAATGATATTGTTTTAAATATTAAAGAAGTCGCTCGTCCGGGAGTGTCTGCGCAAATTGCTGTTCAATCGGTGATTCTAGATCTAGAAAAGCGCATGGCTTTTAGACGCGTGATGAAGCAAACTCTGTCTCGCATTGAGCGTGCTGGCGCTTTAGGAGCTAAGATTGTCATCTCTGGTCGTTTAAATGGCGCGGAAATTGCGCGCACGGAAAAGTTAGTTTGGGGTAAAGTCCCTTTAAACACCTTACGTGCCGACATTGATTATGCCCGAGGAGCGGCGAGCACCACCTACGGTCAAATCGGAATCAAAGTCTGGATTTATAAAGGTGAAGTCTTTGATAAAAATAGTGAAGAAGCTTTTCTTGAGTCTCGCTAGAGTCCTTAATTTTTCTCATTTCTCTATATGTTAATGCCGAAAAAAACCAAATATCGAAAAGAGCATAAGCGCCGCCGTGGTGGAATTGCCACGCGGATGAATAAAGTTGACTTTGGTGCTTATGGTTTAAAAGCAACTACTTCTTGCTGGGTGACTGCTCGTCAAATTGAGGCAGCGCGCCGGGTGATGACTAAATACACCAAAAAAGGCGGCAAGATTTGGATTCGCATCTTCCCCGACAAACCAGTTACCAGCCATGGCGGTGAGTTGCCGATGGGTAAGGGTAAAGGATCGCTTGATTATTATGTCGCCGTTGTTAAGTTAGGAACCGTGATGTTTGAAATGGACGGAGTCGATGAGGAGGTGGCCAAGAAAGCGATGCTTGCGGCCGGCCACAAGTTGCCAGTCAAGACCGTTTTTGTGACGCGTGATAACCAATAAAATATATGGATTTTAAAGAAATTGATAATAAAACTGTAACCGAATTAGAACGAGAATTAAAGGCGGCCCGCGAAAAGTTACGCGAGTTGAGATTTAAAGATTCTAATCACCAATTAAAGAACGTGCGCGCTATTCGGGAGGAACGTTTACTGATTGCGCGGTTAAATACTTCCTTAAAAAAGAAAAATCAGGAAGTTAAGAAAGCTTAATTTTACCACTATGGCTCAGCAGCAAAAAAACAATCCGGAGCAATCAGTTTCCAAAAAGATCGTTAAGGTCTTTTCGGGGGTGGTGGTTTCCGCTAAAAGCGATAAGACAGTCGTAGTCAAAGTCGAGACAGTCAAAGTCCACCCTAAATACAAAAAGCGCTATCATGTGAGTCGTAACTATAAAGTTCACGATGAGAAAAATGAAGCGAAAGAGGGGGGTCAGGTTAAATTTATTGAATGCCGCCCTTTGTCTAAAGACAAGCGCTGGCGCCTTGTGGCTTAAGCCGGAGAGGTTTTATTTTAAAGTAAATGTATGATTCAAGTTCAAAGCAGATTAAAAGTTGCCGATAACTCTGGAGCCAAAGAGGTGATGTGCATCAAGGTTCCTGGAGGTTATAAAAAACGTTACGCTCGTATCGGCGAGATTATTGTTGCCTCAGTTAAGTCCGCCGCCCCTCATGCACCAATTAAAAAAGGTGACATTGTTAAAGCGGTCGTCGTGCGCACCAAAAAAGAAATTCGCCGCGCCGATGGTTCTTATTTGCGGTTTGATGAGAATGCCTGCGTAATAATTACTGATAAAGACAAAAAGGATCCTAAGGGTACTCGTATTTTTGGTCCGGTCGCTCGTGAAGTTCGTCGCGCCGGTTATTCCAAAATCGCCTCCTTAGCACCGGAAGTACTCTAATTATATGAATATTAAGAAAAACGACAAAGTAAAAATTATCACCGGAAAAGATAAGGGTAAAATCGGTAAGGTTTTGCAAGTCTCTCCTAAAGATCAACGGATTAGCGTTGAGGGCTTGAATTTATTGATTAAGCATTTACGCCCCCGTCGTGAAGGTGAAAAGGGGCAACGTTTAGAATTTCCCGCTTTTTTGCCAGCCGCCAATGTGATGTTGGTCTGCCCGAAGTGTGAAAAACCGACGCGCGTGGCTCATAAAATTGTGGTCACTGACGGACGCTCTAAAAAATATCGAGCTTGCCGGAAGTGTCATGAAGTGATTGATTAATCCTTTCTTTAGTAAACTATATGAGATTAAAAGAGAAATATAAAAAAGAAATAGTGCCTCAGTTGGAAGAAAAATTTTCTTACACCAACGATCATCAGGTGCCTCGATTAACCAAAGTGGTAATCAATGTGGGCTTTGGTCGCTTTACTAAGGAAAAAGATTATGCCGACGAGGTTGCCAAAATCTTAGAAAAAATTACTGGCCAGAAGCCAATTTTAACTAAGGCTAAAAAATCCATCTCCGCCTTTAAGGTTCGTGAAGGGATGATTGTTGGCGGCGCTGTTTCTGTGCGCGGTCAGAGAATGTATGACTTTTTAGAAAAATTAATTAATATCACTTTTCCTCGCGTTCGCGACTTCCGAGGCATTTCCGATAAGGCGGTTGACCGCACCGGTAATTTAACCATCGGCTTTAAAGACTATTCTGCTTTTCCTGAAGTCCGTTTAGAGGATGTCGAAAAAGTTTTTGGTTTAGAAGTGTCGGTCGCGACGACCGCGAAAAATCGTGAAGAGGGTTTGGAGTTATTCCGCCTCTTAGGTTTTCCTTTCAAAAAATAAGTATACATAAGCAATATGGCTAGAACAGCATTAATCGTAAAAGCAAAGCGCAAGCCCAAATTCAGCACTCGAAAAATAAATCGCTGCTGGCGTTGTGGTCGTAATCACGGCTACCTCCGTGACTTTGGCCTCTGCCGCATTTGTTTTAAAGAATTGGCCGATAACGGCGATTTACCGGGCGTTAAAAAATCCAGCTGGTAAGCCCATTTTGAAAGTAATAAAGATTATAACTCTATGACAGATCCAATCGCAGACATGTTCACTCGCATTCGCAACGCTTCGGCGGTGAAGAAGGCAGAAGTGTCAATGCCCATGAGCAAACTCAAACTTGAGCTGGCGAAGATTATGCAACGCGAAGGCTGGATAATTAAAGCAGAAGTGGTTCCTGGTGGCCTCGCTACTCGCCACAACAGTTTTGATGAACTCAAGCTCACTTTAAAATATCAAAGAAACGGCCGTTCTCATATTAACTTGATTGAACGCCTCAGCACCCCTGGGCGTCGTGTTTATGTTGATAAAAATAGTATCCCCGTTGTCTTAAATGGCTTGGGAATGGTTTTTATTTCCACTCCTCAAGGATTAATGACTGGAGCAGAAGCCAAAGCTAAAAAAATCGGCGGTGAACTCATCGGCCAAATTTACTAATATTTTTTTGAATTAAATTTATATGTCACGAATAGGAAAAGCACCGATTATTTTACCAAGCGGAGTGACGGCCACTTTATCAGGGGCCACCCTCACGGTTAAAGGACCGAAAGGTGAATTAAAGCGCGATTTTAATAACCAAGAGATTGCGGCCACAATTGCCGATAATCAGATTTTGGTAAGTAAAGCCGAAGGGTGTTCACGCGCCGCTCAAGCTCTCTGGGGCCTTTACCGCTCTTTATTTTCTAATATGGTTGTCGGGCTTTCTGAAGGCTTTACTAAAAAATTAGAAATCAATGGTGTTGGTTATCGCGCTTCCGTTTCCGGATCAAAGTTGACCTTAATGCTCGGTTTTTCTCACCCGGTTGAATATCAATTACCGGCGGGGATCAGCGCGACTGTTGAGGGCAACACCATCGCTATTTCTGGATTTGATAAGGAGTTAGTGGGTGAAACCGCTGCTAAAATTCGTCGTTTCCGCAAGCCTGAGCCTTATAAAGGTAAAGGGGTTAAATATGCGAATGAAGTTATTCGTCGCAAAGCTGGTAAGACGGCGGCTGCTAAAAAATAAATTAGCGCTTAATATACTTATATGGAAAAAAACGTTAAATTAAACAATGAACGCAAAGCTCGTCGTCACGGCCGGGTTCGCGCTAAAATCGGTGGCACCGCCGCTCGTCCGCGTCTGTCAGTTTTTCGTTCCAATCGCGGGATGTATCTTCAGTTAATCGATGACACTACTGGTCAAACTTTAGTCGGAGCACACAGTAAAGAGCTTAAAGGGGCAGGGAAAAATGTTGATCAAGCCAAGTCTTTAGGTAAATTGTTAGCGGAAAAAGCTCAAGCTAAAAAAATTACCAGCGTTGTCTTTGATCGCGGTTTTTATAAATATCACGGCCGAGTAAAAGCGGTAGCCGAAGGGGCTCGTGAGGGCGGTTTACAATTTTAAAACTAGCCTAAAGTACTAAATATGTCTGATGAAAAAAAAGTTTCTGAAAAGAAAGAAAAACAATCTTCCGCTGCTTCTCAAGCAGTAGCCGATAGTGTTTACGGTGACAAGCCGAAGCGTGAATATCGTGGTCGCGGCCGCGGCCGTTCTGATCGTCGCCAAAAAGAGGCTCCTCGTGATGAGTTTGAGCAACGCATTTTAGATTTGGCCCGGGTTACTCGTGTGATGGCCGGTGGTAAAAGAATGAACTTCCGTGCTTGCGTCGTTATTGGCGACCGCAAAGGAAAAATTGGTATTGGTTTAGGCAAAGGCGCTGACGTGACCATTGCCGTTAACAAAGCGGTTAATAAAGCGAAGAAGAATTTAATCACCGTAAATATTGTTAATGAAACTATTCCGCATGAGGTTTCACAAAAGACTGGTGCAGCCAAGATTATTCTAAAGCCTGCGGGAACTGGTAAAGGTATTATTGCTGGTGGTGTCGCTCGTATGATTTTGGAATTAGCTGGCATTAAGAACGTTACCAGCAAACAATTAGGTACCAACAACAAGGTTAATAATGCTCGCTGCACGATTGAGGCTTTAAAGTCGCTCAAGAATATCTCTAATCCGAAAGCTAAAAAAGTAGCAGTGACGGAAGAGCAAGCTCCGGTCGTAGCGCCCGCTAGTAAATAGTTTTTAATTATCATTTATATTGTTTTATATGCTGTCACTTAACGAAATCCAAAAGCCAGGACACCAACGTCGCCGCAAACGCGTCGGTCGGGGTAATGCTTCCGGGCATGGTACTTACAGCACCCGCGGTTTAAAGGGGCAAAAATCACGATCCGGTGTTTCTAACCTGAAGCGCTTAGGGATGCGTATGCAACTACTACAAACTCCTAAAGTGAGAGGTTTTAAATCCGGCAAATTGAAAAATCAAGCGGTCTCCGTTAAGGCGATTAATGCGGCTTACAAAGACGGCGAAGTCGTTTCTTTAACTACTCTTAAAGAGCGTGGTTTGATAAGTAATGCTAAGGCCCCGGCAAAAATCTTAGGCAAAGAAAAGCTAACCGTGAAGGTAACTTTTGACGGTGTCAAGCTCAGCACGGCCGTAGCCGATCAAGTTAAATAATCTTTTAGTTCTAAAAATATGTTTGAAAAACTTGCTCGAGTCTGGAAAGTCAAAGAATTGCGTAACAGCATCCTCTTTGTTTTGGCCATGTTGGCGGTTTTTCGCCTCTTTGCTCATATTCCGATTCCCGGAATTGATGCCAGCAATTTAAGAAGTTTTTTTAGTAATAACCCTTTACTGGGCTTTGTTAATATCTTTTCTGGTGGTGGGATGGAGCGCTTCTCGGTCGTAATGATGGGTATCGGTCCTTATATCACCTCTTCCATTATTTTCCAGTTATTAGGAATGATTGTCCCTAAATTAGAAGAGATGCAAAAAGAGGAGGCTGGTCGCCAGAAAATAAATATGTGGACTCGCTGGGTAACGGTGCCTTTGGCTATTGTTCAGGCTTTCGGTATGTTAGCCCTATTGCGCCAGTCTAACGCTATTGATCTTTCGGGATCGACAACCTTTGATATCATGGCGATTGTCATCACGATTACGGCGGGAACAATTTTCTTGATGTGGATTGGAGAACTTATCAGTGAAAAGAAAATCGGTAACGGTATTTCACTCTTAATTTTTGCCGGCATTGTGGCATCTTTACCTCAGGGAATCAGTCAAATGATTTTAACTTTTGACCAAACTCAGCTCTTTATCATGATTGCTTTTGCGCTTTTGGCGATTATCACCATTGTTGGGGTGGTAATTGTGAACGAAGGGCAGCGCAATATTCCAATTCAATACGCTCGGCAAATTCGCGGTAATCGGGCCTATGGCGGTACTAATTCTCACTTACCCCTCCGCGTTAATATGGCCGGCGTGATTCCGATTATCTTTGCTTTAGCGGTGGCGACCTTTCCGACCATGATTGCTCAGTATTTTCAGTATGCTAAAACCGAGTGGATTGCCAATTTTTCCCAATGGATAATTATGACCTTTAATAATCAGTGGGTTTACGGCATTCTTTACTTTGTGCTCGTTTTCGCCTTTACTTATTTCTATACCGATGTTGTTTTTCATCCTGATCGCATCTCGGAAAATCTCCAAAAGCAAGGTGGTTTTATCCCCGGAATTCGTCCAGGGAAACAGACGGCGGAATATATCGGCAACACTTCCCACAAGATCATTTTTTTTGGTGCCTTATTCTTGGCCGTCATTGCGGTTCTGCCGTTAGTGGTCCAAGCCGCGACCGGCGTTCAATCAATGGTCATTGGTGGCACCAGTATTCTAATCGTGGTCTCGGTGGTTATTGATACCATTAAACAACTTGAAGCCCAGCTGACGATGCGCGAATACGATGGTGTTTAAATAGAAAAAATAAATAGATTATAAAAAAATTCCGCCCTAGTTGGCGGAATTTTTGGTTGACCCTCAAAATCAATTGGGGTAAACTGACAAGAGTTAGTTATAAAAATTGTAAAAACATGGATTTACATAATTTTTTAGAAAAGGCCAAGGATCCAAAGGTTGACAAATACCGCTTAGAAAAATATTGGCGCTCCTTAAACTCTAGACGTTTAGTGATGGAAACCCTTGATGAGGAGGAAAGGGAATTGATTTACGATATTATTAAGGAGTATCGGGAGAAATGGCTTAGCCATAATTACCCCTCAACCGTTGACCTCCGCCGCGCCTATAATAAGATTTATAATCGCCGCGAGGAGTTAGGGTTGGAATACGAGGATTTAGACGATATCAAAAAAGTTATTTATTCATTTAAAAAATAATTACCGTATGGTATATATTAAAACCGCCGCCGAAATTGAGGCAATAAGATATGGGAGCCGACTCTTGGCTCAAATTCTAAATGATTTAAGCGCGGCCGTTAAACCGGGGGTATCGACTCGAGTTTTAGAAGATCTCCTGGTGACAAAAATTAAAGCCGTTGGTGGTTGGCCGGCTTTTTTAAATTATGATATGGGTGACGGCGTTAAATTTCCGTCCGCTCTGTGTGCGTCCATTAATGATGAAGTGGTTCACGGTCCGGCTTTACCGGGAAGGATATTAAAGTCTGGTGATATTATTGATTTAGATATTGGGATGGAGTGGCCGGTCGATGCTAATATGCGCGCCGAGCACGGTTTTCCGACTAATCCATATTCTTCTCGGGGTGGTTATTTTTCCGATACTTGCCGCACCGTTCCAGTTGGTAAAATTAGTCAGAACGCCCATCGCTTACTTAAAGTCACTCAGCGCTGTTTAGAGATTGGCATTGAAGAAGCTCAGCCGGGCAAAACCTTAAACGATATTGGTGCGGCCATTCAAAAATACGCGGAAGCCGCTGGTTATGGAGTTGTCCGTGATTTAGTTGGCCATGGGGTTGGCTATTTTGCCCACGAAGAGCCGAACGTCTTTAACTATGCGATTGGCGCTCGTTCTCGCGAAAACCTTGTCCTGGCACCAGGGATGGTGATTTGTATTGAACCGATGGTCAATGAGGGTGATTGGCGCGTTAAGGTGGCAGCTAACGATTATACAATTTTGACCGCGGATGGTTCCTTGTCGGCGCACTTTGAACACACTTTAGTAATTACGGAAGACGGTCCGGAAATACTGACTTTAGCTTAAATTGAGAATTAATTAAGGCTTTATTAAAGCGCTTTATGGTTAAATATCTAGGCATTGATTGGGGCGAAAAAAGAATTGGTTTAGCGACTGGGGATTCGGAAACTAATCTGGCCTTACCTTTTAAAACGGTCTCTAATCTGCCGGCGCTCTTAGAAGTGATCGCTGCCGAAGAGATTGAAGAGTTGGTTTTAGGGGTGCCGAAAAAGATGAGCCGCCCTAATGATCCGCTGAGTTCTGATTTTCTTCAATTTAGCTCCGATTTAGCCACCCAAGTTAATTTACCGATTCATCAGATTGATGAAAGATTAAGCTCTTTAGGGGGGGATGCCTTAATGGGTTCTAAAAAAGACAAGGCTGGTCGTGATGAGATCGCCGCTGCCTTAATTCTACAAGTTTTTTTAGATCGGCAAGCAAGTTAATATGGCGGAAACCCAGCGCAGCCGCGCTTTAATTCTAAAAAGATCTCCTTGGCGCGACTACGATAGTCGCGTGGTTTTATATACGGAAGATTATGGTAAAAAAATCTTAAGTGCGCGGGGAACGAAAAAGATGAGCTCTAAGTTAGCCGCTCATTTAGAACCAATTACGCAGGTTGATTTAATGATTTTAACTAGCCGCCAAAACTCCTATGTGGGGAGCGCAGTGATGAGCGAAGGTTTTCTAAATTTAAAAAATGATCTGAACGCTCTTTATTACGCCGGCGCGGCAATTGACCTTTTTGATAATTTAGTCAAAGAAAATTTAAGCGATCCGGCGCTCTTTAATTTTTTTAACAATTGGCTTTTTAATTTAAATCAAGAAGCTCTAAATCTGAGCCGACCGCGGGGTGAGCGCTGCTATCAACATTTTATTTCCCGGCTGCTAAGTCTTTTGGGTTATGAACCAGACTTGAGTCATTGTGCTTGGTGCGGTCAAGCTTTGAAACCGGGTGGCAACTTTTTTTCCGGGGCCCAGCGGGGCCTTATTTGTCCCCTTTGTCGGCAAAACTCCCGTTTTTCTGGAGTGAGCCGACCGATAACAGATAATGTGATTAAAATACTCCGTTTAGCCACAAAAAATGATCAATTGCCGGCCCTGAGTATTAAAAGCGAAGACTTGAAAGGCTGGGGGGAAGTTAATAAAGTCATGTTAGATTTTCTCTAAGTTCCTAGCTATTGACTTTATCGTTAATATATTGTATTATTAACAGGAGTACCAAAAACTTTAAAAATTAAATAAATAATGGATAGAATAACAAGGGTAAAGATAGCTGCCGACATTGAAATTATTATTAGGCAAAAAAAGGCGCGAGTCGGCACTAAATATGTTATGATGGGTGACTGTGATCTCATCCTTTATTTTACCAGCCTTGAGGGGTATGACGATGCCGCAGCGGTTAATCGCTTCCGGAACATTAACCGCGAATTTCCTGGTCTTCAACTGTATAAAAAAATCGGACCACATTTCTTTTTATTTTCCAAAAAAACCGGAAGATTTCGGAGGGTGGCGATAAAATCAAGAAGACTTAAGAGGGAAGAAAAATTTAAAAATGGAGTCTAAAAAAGACTCCTTTTTTTTAACCTTTAACCGTGTCGATTCTTGCTAAATCCGCTCTAATGGGGTAAGATTTAAAAGGTATTACCGTGAAAAAGGCGGGGAATTCAAGATTTTCCCGAGTTTTAATTTTTTATCAATATGTTACGAACGCACACTTGTGGCGAACTAAACTCTACTCAGATTGGGGAAATAGTGGCTTTAAGTGGTTGGGTGGCGAGTATCCGCAATCATGGTGGTTTAATTTTTATTAACCTTCGCGATCGCTATGGTATTACTCAAGTGATCTTAGATCCGGCCACCACCGCCGCTGATTTAATTTCTTTAGCCGAGACCATTAAGCCCGAGTGGGTGCTACAGATAATTGGTCCGGTTCGCGCGCGTGGTGAAGGGCAGACTAACCCGGAAATGAAAACTGGCGCCATTGAGATTCCGGCTACCGAAATTAAGATTCTCAGCCAGTCAAAGCTCATGCCTTTTGAATTAAATGAAGATAAGACCGGTTTAGCCAATGAAGCTTTGCGTCTTAAATATCGTTATTTAGATTTACGCCGTCCTAAAATTCAAGAAATGTTGCGTACTAAAGACCGGATGATTACCATAATCCGGGAATATTTTCACGCCCATGATTTTACTGAAGTCCAAACCCCAATTCTCGCTTCTTCCTCGCCCGAAGGGGCGCGTGATTTTTTAATTCCTTCTCGTTTGCATCCTGGAAAATTTTACGCCTTACCGCAAGCACCGCAGCAGTTCAAGCAGCTTTTAATGGTCGGCGGTTTAGACCGGTATTTTCAAATTGCCCCTTGTTTTCGCGATGAAGATCCACGCCTGGATAGACATTACGGTGAATTTTATCAGTTAGACATGGAGATGAGTTTTGTCGAGCAGGATGATATTTTTCAAATCATGGAGCCGATCATGAAAGAGTTGACTGAAAAGATTAGCACCAAAAAATTAATTAATTTATGGCCGGACGGTCGCTTTCGGCAAATCTCTTGGCAAGAAGCCATTGATCGTTATGGCTCTGATAAACCCGATACCCGCTTTGCCTTAGAATTACAAGATGTTTCGGAGGCCGCTAAAAAAAGTGATTTTAAAATTTTTACCGAGGCCTTAGCTGCCGGTGGCGTGGTGAAAGCTTTAAAAATTCCCGGCGGGGCTAAGTTTTCGCGACGGGAAATTGATGAGCTGATTGCCGTGGCGAAAAAGCGAGGTTTAGGCGGTTTAGCTTACATTATCAGTCGCGACCATGAGCTCAGCGCTTCTTTTGCTAAGGCGGTGACGCCGGAAGCTTTACAAGTTTTAGCTGCTTCTGTTTCCTTAGAAGTTGGTGATTTAGTTTTCTTAGCTGCTGGCCCCTGGCGATTAATTTCCGAGGCTTTAGGCGCCGTGCGCAACGAAGTCGGCTTACGTTTAGGCCTCAAAGATAATTCGGTCGCCGCTTGGATTTGGGTCGTTGACTTTCCCATGTATGATTATTCTGATTTAGAAGAAGGGAAGGTTGATTTTAGTCACAATCCTTTTTCTATGCCTCAGGGCGGCCTGGAGGCACTGCAGTCTAAAGATCCTTTTGAGATTTTAGCTTATCAATTTGATTTAGTTTTAAACGGCTTTGAAGTTTCCTCGGGTGGTATTCGCAACCATGACCCAGAGATTATGTATGCTGCTTTTAACATTGCTGGCTACAGTAAAGAGGAAGTGGACAAAAAGTTTGGCGCGATGATTAATGCCTTCTCTTATGGCGCGCCCCCTCATGGCGGCAATGCCCCGGGAATTGACCGGATTTTAATGGTGTTAAATGATTGGGATTCAATTCGCGATATTTATGCTTTCCCTAAAGACAATCAGGGCCGAGATTTAATGTCGGACGCGCCCGCTTCCGTTTCTGAAGGGCAATTAGAAGAGTTAAATATTAATCTAAAACCGCAAAAAAATGTTTAGCGCTTTGGTTTTTATCCCGGCGACAATAATTTTCTTAAGCATTTTTATAATCGGTGCTATCACCGATTATCGTAATCATAAATATATGAATAATTCTGCTAAATACGTGTTCTATTATTTATTGTCCTTAGTCGCGCTGGCTTTTACCGCGGTTTCGGTGGGCCTGATCGCCTTTGGAATCATTAACGAGACTTTAGCTTCACCACTTTCTTCTTATTATGACCCTTCGGCTTCCTTCCGCTTTGCTATTTCCTCTTTAGTAATTGCCGCGCCAATTTTCTATGTAATGCAGCGTTTGATTTTTAAAGGTTTGCGTAAAGAGGATTTGCCCTTAGAGTCACCGGTGCGTCGCTGGATGACTTATTTAATTTTATTTGTTTCCGCTGTTACGATCCTCGGTGTTTTAATCGCTGTTTTGAATAATTTTTTATCCGGTGATTTTACTTGGCGTTTCATTTTACAGATGTTAACAGTCTTACTGATTGCCGGAATTATTTTTTCTTTCTACCTCTTGGAAATTCGTCGCCGCAATCCTAATGAAGGGCGAGCAGGAATCAAGATTTTCTTCTTCGCTTCGCTGCTTTTGGTGATCGCCGCTTTTGTCTCAGCTTGGTTTTTTATGGAAGCGCCGACTGTGACCCGAGCCAAAAAACTAGACAGCCAATTAATGAATAGTGTTAACTTGGTTGAGAATTCAATTAACTCTTATTATGAGGAATATGGTCAGTTACCGGAGGATTTAAATACTCTTAAAAATAGCCGCACCGCTTATTTCAGTACTCAGGATTTAATTGATAGTGATACTGGCTTACCTTTGGTTTACGAAATTGTTGACGACGAAAATTATAGACTCTGTGCCACTTTTCGCACCGATACCGACAATACCCAGCTCTATCCGGAGAGTCGACCGCTTTATGGGCAAACTCATGATGCCGGCTATTATTGCTTTGATTTAAAAGTTTGGTCGGAGAAAAGTCCGGTCACCGTTGAGGCTGAGAAGGCGCGTTAAGCTTTATGCATGAAATCGAACTAGAGCAATTTACTGGTCCTTTAGGTTTACTCTTACGTTTAATTGAGAAAGAGGAATTGGATATTACCGAGGTGTCGCTAGCTAAAATTGCCGACAACTATGTTGACTATGTCCAAACCAATCCTAATATCCCCGATGAGGAGTTGGCGGATTTTTTAGTTTTAGCAGCGCGTTTACTTTATATAAAATCTAAGGCACTCCTCCCTTATTTAGTTTTTGATGAGAGTGAAGACAATGAAGATGATCTTGAAAAGCAGTTAAAGATGTATCAAGAATTCGTTGCGGCGAGTCATAACTTAGAGGTCATTATTGGCCGCAAAAAATTCTTATTTGCCCCCTCGGCTTTGAATCGTAATTGGCGTCGTCGTCCAGTCACCCGTCCGAAATTTGTTGCTCCCAAAAATGTAACCCCGGAATTATTAGCGGCTCGTTATGAAGAAATTCTTAATCGTCTCGCCGCGACCGTAAAACTTTTGCCAGAAGAAAGCTGGGAAGCAAAAATTAGTATTGATGACCGCATTGTTAGTATTCGCCAGCTCTTAGGTAAAAAATTGCGTTTTAGTTTTTCTCAGTTTTTAAAGACGGCCAAGAATCGAACCGAAGTCGTCGTTAATTTTTTAGCTGTTTTGGAATTAGCAAAACAGCAGGAATTGGTTTTTGAACAAGACGGTTTATTTGCCGAAATTCAGGTGGTGGCCGTTAACTAATTATATTTATGAAACTCGAATCTATTTTAGAATCTTTATTATTTATCTCTAACCAGCCCTTAGCGCTAAAGGATTTAGCTAAGGCCGTCGACGCTTCGGCCGGTGAGGTTAAAGACACGCTCGCTAAGATTGGCAGTGAGTATCAAGAATCCGGGCGCGGTTTTATTTTGGCTCAGAATAATGACAAGTATCAACTAACGACCGCCCCGGAAAATGCCGAAATTGTTAGTCGTTTTCTGAAGGACGAAACTTCCGGCGAGTTAACACCGGCCAGTTTAGAGGCCTTAACTATCATTGCTTATCGTGGCCCAGTGACTAAGGCAGAGCTAGAAATGATTAGAGGGATTAATTGCAGTTTGATTTTACGCAATCTTTTGATTCGCGGTTTAATTGAAGAGGCCGAAGATAAGGCTCTCGGTGAAACCGTCTATTCTGTTTCTTTGGATTTTTTGAAATATTTAGGGGTCGCTAATTTAAACGAATTGCCTGATTACGAAAAACTACACGCTCGCGAACCTTTAACTAGCGCTGTTACCGAAGCGGATGCTGACTCAGATTTATAAATTAAAACGAATTAAAAATGTATTGGCCCTTCATTATCAATTGTTTCGCAATTTTTTTATTTACTGATATTTCCCAACCACAGCAGGTGGTGGCCGCTTATCAGGATTGTCGACAAGTAGTTACTGCCGAGAATTTTTTACCGACTAATCTAGACAAAAAAAGATTTACTAAAGATTCCGAAGATCCAGGTCCTGAAGTTTCGGCACCCAAAGGAGCAGTTATGCTCAGTGCTGATAATTCTTTCCTATACACTAAGGAGGCGACCGTGGCGCAGCCGATTGCCAGTTTAACCAAGTTAATGACGGTCTTAGTTTTCTTGGAAAATAATCCTGGTTTTGATCAAGAGTATAAAATTAGCGCTGGTGATCATATCGCTGGCGGTAAAATTCATTTCTGGAGTGGTGATACGGTGACGGTGCTTGATCTTTTTAAATCCGCCTTGGTTGGTTCTGATAATGTGGCCACTAGAGCACTAGCGAAATCCACCGGCTTAAGCGAAGAAGATTTTGTAGCGGCGATGAATAATCAAGCTAAACGTTTAGGAATGTTTTCTAGCCACTTTGTTGAACCGACGGGCCTCGCAGCCGGAAATGTGGCCAGCGCTCAAGATGTAGCGCGGCTGGTGAAAGCCACCCTTGCTTATCCGGAGATAGCGGCCACCACTAATTTAAACACTTATCGCTTTACCACTAAAGAGGGAAAAACCCGGATCGTTGAAGCGACTAATGATTTAGTTCACGCCGATTCCGTGGACCTCGCTTTAGAAGGAGCGAAAACTGGTTATACTGAAGAGGCGGGTTATTGTTTTGCCGCCGCCATTAATGAGCTGGAAACCGAAGAAACCATTATCACTGTTGTCTTAGGCGCTTCTTCCAGTGCTGAGCGTTTTAGAGACACCGAAACGCTGGCTGATTGGGTCGCTACTTATTTTTCTTGGCGTTAATTTATTTTTATGACTTCAGTTTTTAAGACTTTCAGCAATTTTACTGACCGCCTTTTAAAACGCTTGTTTCCGCGGCTTTATGCGCACGTTATTAAAGATGATAAACTCGCCCGTTTTCTAGTTTCTTCAATGGTGGTAGGTTTAACCAGTATTGTTTTTCTTTTTATTTTTTATGATTTAGTAAAATTAAGCTTGGAACTTTCAACAGCCTTGGCTTTTATTTTAGCTTTCTTCGTCAGTTTCTTTATTCATCGTGGCTGGACCTTTGGTACCCGCAGGCAAGGGGTGTCCAAACAAATGATCGCCTATTTTTTTAACACCCTAATTATTTTAAGTCTGAACATTATTTTGGTGCAGTGGCTTACTAATTTTTTTGGGGTCTGGCACCTCTTATCGCAACTGATTGCTAATGTCACCCTTGGGCTCTATAATTTTTTAATGAGTAAGTTTGTAATTTTTAAAAATAAAGACAATGAAGCTAATAATCAGTAAAGAAAAAGTTCCCAACTTCCAAGCTGATAATTTTTTACGCCAAGCCGGATGGGCTTATATTTTTGATAAACGCCGTGAACAGGGAAGTTATGTTAAACGCTTAACTCGCGATTTTTATCCACGCCTGCACCTCTATGTCAAAGAAACGCCCGATCGTTTTATTTTAGAAGTTCACCTGGATCAAAAGCAAGCTAGTTATCAAGGTGTCAGGATGCACAATGCTGAATATGACGGTCCGGTGGTAGAAACAGCTTTAACTGATTTAGCGCAAAACCTAAGAGAATATTTAGATTCATTTTAGAAAAAATTAAGTTGGCCTTGAGAATTAATTAAGGCTCTCTTGCTTAAAAGACCGGCAGCGGTTAAGCTAATAAAAAGTAGATTTTTATGACCCCCGCTGAAGAAATCAAGGAAAAACTGGACCTAGTGGAGTTCATTCGCGAATTTATCCCCGTGAAGCCCGCTGGTGCCAATTTTAACGCTCTTTGCCCCTTTCATGGGGAAAAGACGCCGTCTTTTGTTATTTCTCCAGAAAAGCGCATTTGGCACTGTTTTGGCTGCGGTAAGGGCGGGGATATCTTTACCTTTTTAATGGAGATAGAGGGGCTTTCTTTTAAAGAGGCGCTCAGACAATTAGCTCCGAAGGCGGGCGTGGTTTTAAAAAATGATTTTGTTCCTCAAGATAGTGATAAGCGCAACCGTCTTTTAGACGTTTTGGCACTGGCGGTAAAATACTACGAGTATATATTAACGACTTCCACCGGGGCGTCAATTCGGGCTTATTTAGAAGAGCGCGGGCTCACGCCGGAAATAATTAAAGACTGGCAGCTTGGCTACGCGCCCAATAGTTGGGATTCTTTAAGTAAGTTTTTAGTTACCAGACCTCAATCTGGCAAAAAATATACACCTACCGAACTAGAAGCCGCGGGCTTAGCAATAAACAAGGATGGTCGCACCTATGATCGTTTTCGCGATCGGCTGATGTTTCCTCTTAATGACCTGGCTGGTAATCCAGTTGGTTTTTCCGGTCGTCTTAATCCTCAGTCGACTGATCAAAAAACCGGTAAATATATCAATAGTCCGCAGAGTGGCGTTTATGATAAAAGTCGACTTTTGTTCGGTTTAGACAAGGCTAAGCAAGTGATTAAAGCTGAAGATTTAGCCATTGTTGTGGAAGGGCAGATGGATGTTATTGCTTGCCATCAGTTTGGTTTCAAAAATACGGTTGCTTCTAGTGGCACCGCTTTAACCGCTGCGCAGATAACTTTGCTCAAGCGCTATAGTAAAAATATCGCCCTCTGTTTTGATGCCGATACCGCCGGACAACTGGCGGCCGATCGCGGGATTGGCGAGGCTTTAGCTCAAGAAATGAATATTCGGGTCGTGGTCGTACCTAATGGCAAAGATCCCGATGAAAGTTTGCGCCGTGATCCAGAAGCTTTTAAAGAGGCGGTCAAAAACGCCCCGCCGATGATGGAATATTATTTTGGGCAATTGGTTGAAAATTTAGATTTAAATGATGTGACTCGGCGCGGGGAAGTAATTGAAAAAATCTTGCCCCTGTTAGCGCTGATGACTAACAAGATTGAGGCTAGTTATTGGTTACGGCGTTTTGCGGAACGTTTAGGGGTGGCTGAAACCGAGCTCCGGTCCGCCCTGTCGGCGCTAGTTAATAAAAAAACGAGTCAACCCACTAAACTGAAGACAGAAAAAACGCCGACTTTAATTTTACCGAGCCGCGAAGAGCAGCTAAGCGAACGACTCCTCGCCATTATTATTAAATTCCCCGAACTGTTAGATTACGCGGCGGCTAACTCAAATCCCGCCTGGTTACAGCCACCGAAACTGGGCACATTTTACAATAATCTAATTATCTATTATAATAAGGAAACTGATTTCTCTTATCAAAACTTTAGAAATTATTTAAGCGGTGCTGAAGAAGAATTTAATTTGCTAGACCGCTTGGTTTTGTTGGGCGATAAAGATTTTTACACCAATGAACTAAAGGAGGTTCGAGAAGAGTTAATCCGCGTTTTAGCTGATTTAGAAGGTGCTTATTTAAAGAATCGTTTAGCGGCCGCCACTAGAGAACTTGCCGCCGCGGAGGCGGCTGGGGATACGGAAAAAATCACGGTTTTAATGGAAGAGCTCAAGTATTTAAATCAGGAACGACAACGTAATCAAAGTTTAAGTTAACAAGTTTAATATGGCCTCGACTAAAAAGTCTTCGGCACAAAAAACTAAAAAAACTTTGGCCTCAACCAAGAAAACTGGGGTCAAGACTAATCCGATCAAAAAATCGGATCAAAAAAAAGCTCAAAGACTGACGGCTAAAAAGCCTGTCGCCACCAAAAAACCGGCCCGCAAAACTCCGGTAAAAAAAACCGCTAAAGTAGCCGCGGCTCAGAAAAAGGCTACTCCAAAAAAGACTTCTCAGGCCGTCGCTTCCAAAAAAGCACCGCTTAAAGCTACCCCAAAAAAGGTGACTAAAAAAAGTAGTCAAGCTAAAAAGCCAGGAAAGAAGGCCGTCAAAAAAGCGCCAACCAAGCCAGCCGCTCCTCGAGAGATTGTTTACCCGACCGAGGAGAAGAAAGAAAACTTAATTAAGAAAGGGCGCACGCGTGGTTTTGTCACCGAAACCGAGTTATTAGTTTTGTTCCCCGAAGTGGAGGAATATACCTACGAATTTGATTTGTTTTTAGGCGATTTACAGAAAAACGGTATTAAGGTTACCGAGGACTTCGGGCGTATTTTGGATAATACCCGTCGAGAAGAAGAAGTTGCTGCTAAAGGGGGCGGACTTAATTTTGATTTATCAAAAATGTCCGCGGATTCCATTCAGATGTATTTAAAGGAAATTGGCAAAGTCCCTTTGCTAACCGCCGAGGAAGAGGTAGAGTTAGCGAAGCGCAAAGAGAAGGGTGATAAAGAGGCGGAGAGACAGATTATTGAAGCTAATTTGCGCTTGGTGGTGGCTAATGCCAAAAAGTTTGCTGGTGCTAAAGGCTTGTCACTGCTTGATTTAATTCAAGAAGGAAACATCGGTTTATTCCGAGCGGTAGAAAAATTTGAATACCGTAAAGGCTTTAAGTTTTCTACTTATGCCACTTGGTGGATTCGCCAAGCGATTACGCGCGCTTTAGCTGATCAGTCACGCACCATTCGCATCCCAGTGCATATGGTGGAGACGATTAATAAGTTCCAACAGACTCAACGTTTCTTAGTCCAAGAATTAGGCCGAGAACCAATGGCCGAAGAAGCAGCTGCCGAGATGGGTGAAGATATTGAAAAGGTTCGCTACATCATTAAAATTTCTCAAGATACAATTTCACTGCAAGCCGCTATTGGTGATGATGAAGAAGATTCTACTTTGGAAGACTTTATCCAAGATGTAAAAACCATGGCTCCGGACAGAGTTGCCGCTCTTCAGTTACTTAAAGATTATGTTAAGGAAATTGTCTCTCAGTTATCACCGCGTGAGCAAAAAATCTTAGAGTGGCGCTTCGGTTTAGTAGACGGAATTTCCCACACTTTGGAAGAGGTGGGCCGCGAATTTGAAGTTACCCGCGAGCGTATCCGTCAAATCGAATCTAAAGCTTTAGAAAAGATTCGTCGCTTCAAAGGTTTAGAAAAGCTCAAAGATTACTAAAGAAAAGATAAGATATTGTTTAACGTAAGGCTTAAGCCCCCGATTTTTCGGGGGCTTAAGATTGTTGACAGAAAGTGAGCATTTGTTAAAATAGGAACACAAAATGTTTTAAACATTTTTCTTTTTTTGCGGTTAGTTCAAAATAAAATATTCCCGGGTAGCGCAGCGGTAGCGCAGTTGACTGTTAATCAATTGGTCGTGGGTTCGAATCCCACCCCGGGAGCATAAAAAACAAGCTATTAGCTTGTTCTTTTTATTATAAATACATCTTAAATTAGTAGGCAGCAGGCTAAAGGCATCACTTATTGTTAATTAAGTCAAATCTTGGTAAAATGTAAACGTAATTATTAATTAACTAAATTTAAGTTCGGGCAAAATTTACCAAGTTTAAATTTAGCCAATAATATGAAAACGCTAAATTTGATTGCCTTGGTGTTGGTTATTGTCGGCGGCTTAAACTGGGGACTAGTTGGTTTATTCAACTTTGACCTAGTGGCTGCAATTTTCGGAGACATGTCGGCTTTAAGCCGCGTCGTCTATAGTTTAGTCGGTGTTAGCGCGATCGTGATGGCTGCTCAATTACCGAAGTTCGCCAAGTAGACTAAAAGTTTTAAAACTAAACAAATAAAAGGTTAAGCCAGGCTTGTAAAGCCTGGCTTAAGTTTTTATTTTCCCGGCTAAGCGTGTTAATTTAATTATTATTTTTTGACAAAAGAAGATTATGGTTGTATAACAATTGTTAGATGTGTAGTTATTTAAAAAATTAATAAAAACATTAAGTGATGGAAACTTTAAAAAAAACACCAACTTTTTTGTGTAATGGAGAAGAACTTTCTTTAGAACAAATTTCGAAAAAGAAGATAAGCTCAATAACGATAAATTATTTATCCACTCCAAAAGCAGTCAAAGAAGCAGGGGGTTTAGGTTTTTTTGGAAAAAAGAAAATTATCCAAGAAAAAAAAGAATTGGTCGTAAGCGACGAAAAAGGCATTGCCCTGTTCCTAGGTGACGAAGGAATCGTCGCCTCGATTCGTTTTTGGAATAAAAAAGATTGGGAAAAAGTAGTCGATTATGATCGGGGAGTGCTAGTAAAACGATTTATGGTTACTTCAATTGCGCCTTATGTAATATTTTTTTATATTAAAGACCTAAAAAGTGTAGAGTGGAATTAGAAAACCCCACCAGCCTCGAAACTAAAACAGTTTCGAGGCTTTTTTTTTATTAAGCCAAAAATTTCTTTTTGATATTTTCTTAAAATCTTTTAAGAGCTATAATAAAGACTATATTTTTTCTATGGATATATTCAAGAAATTAGCCGAATTAAATTTTCCTTTAGGAGAGTATGTTTTAGTCGGTAGCGGCCCTTTAGCGGCTCGGGGCATAAGAGAGGCTAACGATTTAGATGTTGCGGTTACGCCAAAACTATTTAAACAGCTGCTTAATTCTAAGAGATATCAAGAGGTGGAGGTTAATGGAAAATTAGTTTCTGAGATCGACAAGGTGGAAATAATAAGTAAATTGGAGTGGGCTGCTTATCCTACGTCTGTTCAAGAGGCGATAAAAACCGCTGATATTATTAACGGTTATCCATTTTTAAATATTGTCGAAACGGTTAAGTTTAAAAAAGCTTTGGGCCGGGAAAAGGATTTTCGAGATCTTGAACTCTTGGCTGAATATCAAAGAAAAAGTGCAAATTTATCTAAAAAAGTTGTATAATAAGCCCGTAAGTTTTTTATTAATTTATAAAAAATAAGGAACAAATTATTGCTTTTTTACAAACGCCCGCCGGCCTTCTAACTCTCGCTCTTTGGACCTTGCCCTGGAAAGGGGGGGCGCTCTCTGGAAAGCCGCTAAAAATAGTAATAAGGGCTGGTTTGTGGTTATTTTGATTTTAAACACTCTGGCTATTTTAGAAATTTTATATATTTTTGTTTTTGGGAAGAAAAAGGAGCTAGTGGACGAGGTAGAAGTTAATTAAATTAAGCCCCTAAGTAAATCCTTAAAAGTATTACAGTTAACTTTATTTAAAACATTCTCTAGAGCTGTAGGCAATTTATTTTAAAAAACACTTTCTAATATTTTCTTGTCTATGAAAAACGATGAATGGCAGCGACGGTTAGCGAGTTTTCGTGTCTCCTGGTGGTCAAAAGTTTTACTGGTTTTAATTTTAATCGCCAGCGGAATTGGAATTGGTTTTTTAATTGGCTCTTCTTCTGTTTATAGGCAGGTTAAGAAAAATAACCCCGCGCCAGTACGTGAACAGGGGCAGTATAAATTTATCAATCCTTTGTTGGAATGTGATGTTCAAAATACTTATCTAAATAGTGTTTACATTCCTTTTGAAAAAAAATTAAAACAATCCATCACTGACCTTAATGATAGTAAATATAAAAATAAAGAAATTGCGGTTTATTTTCGCGATCTTAACAATGGCCCCTGGTTCGGGATTAATTTTTCCAATAATTTTACCCCCGCGAGTTTAATGAAGGTTCCATTAATGATTGCTTATTATAAACAAGCTGAAAGTAATCCTGCTATTTTGCAGGAAAAAATTATTCTGCGGCCCAGCGACCAAAACTTACCCCAAAATATCGTGACTGGCGAAGAGTTAGTGATTGGCCAGGAATATACCGTTGACCAGTTAATTGATTTTATGATTATTAACTCCGATAACATTGCCATGCTTAATCTGGCCAGTAATATTGAGCCAGAAAAAATTGATCAGGTTTATCAGGATTTGGGCATTATTGTTCCTAGTATTAGTAGCCCGGAAGATTTTATGTCCGTTAAGGAGTACGCTTCTTTTTTCCGTATTCTCTATAACGCTGCTTATTTAAATGAATATTATTCAGAAAAATCTTTAAATCTACTTTCCCGAACTAATTTTTTTGATGGTTTAGTGGCTGGCGTCCCCCTGGGAACAAAAGTTGCTCATAAATTTGGGGAAAGAAAAAATGATAATTTGGAAACGGCCAATAAGCAAATGCACGAATGTGGAATTATTTATTTTCCTGAGCATCCATATTTGCTTTGCGTAATGACTCGGGGTGATGATTTTGAAAAAATGGCTGATTTTATTGCCGATGTCTCTCGTTTGACCTACAGAACTATTACCAAAACTTATAAATAGGGAGTCTTATTTAAAATGAAAAATAATATTAAATATATTATTTAAAATTAGAAATATCTAAAAAAAAATTAATAAAGATTCAAAAAAAGCTCCCAGTTGGGAGCTTTTTTTGAAGTCGATTTATTTCCAAGCGTTTGGTGCCATTTTAATAATCTTATCATCGCCGGCCCGGACACGACCGCGACCATCTTGATTGGAGGTGCCTAAGTAAAATGAATTATCAGGACCAACTTTAACAATTCTTAAGCGACCATAATCTCCCATAAAGAAAGTTTCAAGATCTCCTAGGTCGCCGTTTTCATTAACAGGCACGGCGTAAAGAGCCTCACCGCGCAAACCAGCAAAATATAGGTAGTTATCGTAATAAGCTAAACTGGCCGGCGCCCAAGTGGTCTTGGCTCCTGAATGTAAGCGGGGAGCAATCATTTCTGTTTGCTGGTCATCGCCCTGAATTAGGGGCCAGCCATAGTTTTTACCCGGCTCAATTAAGTTAAGCTCATCAAGACCGGATAAAGCACCTGAGCGGCCGTGTTCGGTCGCCCAGAGGCGTCCAGCGTCGTCCCAGGTGAGTCCTTGAGCGTTACGGTGGCCATAAGAC
This sequence comes from Candidatus Parcubacteria bacterium, assembly GCA_037076615.1. NCBI lineage: Bacteria > Candidatus Parcubacteria > Candidatus Parcubacteria bacterium. The sequence goes on along the minus strand of AP029158.1, from coordinate 409,921 downwards.
CAAACGGCGCTCCCGAAAGGATTGTCGGCCGGAATAGAGCCGTTATCATTTAAGCGCAGAATTTTTCCCGCTAAAGAATCGCGATTTTGGGCGGCGTTGGCGTTACCAGCATCGCCGGTTGTAACATAAAGTTTTTCATCCGGACCGAAAGCAATTCGACCGCCATTGTGATTGTTGGAGCCCGGAACGTCCTTGATAATTTCTTGAGGGTCGGTCAAAGCGAAGGGGGCAAGACTGAGATAATAACGAACAATTTTATTAGACAGCTTGTTATTTTCCGAAACCGTAAAATAGAGGTAGATGTAATTATTATTATTAAAATCGGGGTGGAGCACCATACCCAAGAGACCGCCTTCACCGACGGCGGCGACATTAGCAATGCTTATTTTTTCGGAGCGGCCATCTTGATATTTTATTAAGTCTCCGGTTCGTTCGCTAACTAAGATGGCTTCATCGGGTAAGAAAACGATTTCCCAAGGAATACTCAAGTCGCTTAAGATAAAATTTATTTTTTCTTCAGGTGGGATTTCATTCTTAGGAGTAGCTTCGCTTTCGTTTTCCACATCCACTTCTTCGCCGACAAGAATGTCAGTAGAAGGTGGTGGCACCGGATCTAAAGCACGGTTACTTAAATAGAGTGCTAAAATAGTGGTGAGCGCGGCCGTCGCGGCGAGCGCCCAAAAGTAAGATTTTTTTATATCCATATTTTTAAAGTAAATTTATAAGTGCTTTAGTATAGCAGAAAATAGCCTTTGTTGCTAGGGATGATAATAAAAACTACTCCCGAGGAAATTAGGAGTAGCTTCTATTTATTAATTCTTGATTATTAATCAACTCTATTTCTTAAACACAATCGCATTCGGAACATCGCGGCCGGGTCCAACCAAAAAGTTATCTTCATAAATTAATCCGGCACTGCCGCCGCCATCCAAGTTTAAAGCGGTCGCAAAATTAAGTTTTTCTAAAACCAGCGCCAAGTCTTCTAAAGAGCCATTACTAATAGAAACCAAATATAGGTCGCCTTGGCCGCGGTAACGGGGATTATCTTTGTAGGCTAGGGCTTGGCGGGTGCCTAAAGTTTTCTGTGAGGCGGTTAATTTATTGACTTCCAAAACATTCAACCCGTCTTCTAAGATTCGCGGTTGATTGCTCAGGGCGGCACTCACCTGGCGGCCGGTAATGGCTTGAAAATTTTCTGGGCTGACAAAGTCGCGTACATCCTTAAAGTAGTGCCAATGATTGGCGTCATCAATGACTGCTAAAGGGCCGGTGGTCGGTAAGGCCATTTTGTCGCGGTTAATCATTACCTCCCAACGACTTTCATAAAGAGGGGAGAAGTAATAATTAAGGTTGCCGCAATCGGCATTACTACAGAAATAGGAGCCATTAATAGCGGCAAAGCCCTGGTTGTCGTCTAAATATTTTTTCAAGGGCTTAACCGCACAAACGCCATTTGGACAGGGGCGGGGCTCGGCCGCCAGCGTCAAAACTTGTAAGCCTGGTTGGCGCAAACTGATTCTCGCCAGTGTCGTTAAAAAATTGCCGCGCTCCGTTTTTACCAAAACAATATCTTTGCCTAAATAACTATCAGGCAGGTCGCCATCGAGAGCAACTAAAGTTTCTTTCAAATTTTCATTGGTAATTCCTAGACCGTGCTCGCGCATAATTCTAAAGGCATCGGCGGGGCGGCCTAAGTAATAAGCTTTCAAGTCTAGAGGATTTAAATACCAAGCCTCACCGTTTTTTTCTACTTGCAGTATGATTCGGCCGGCGAGCTTTTTCGCTAAGTCCACGTTGCCACCGCTTTGCCCGTCTTGGGGCAGGGCAGCAAAAGTTTCTTCAGAGATCCCTAAGCCTAATTCGCGCATGACCGTAAAGGCATCATCGGGACGACCTAAATAATAGCGACGCTGATTGTCGGGGTTTAAATACCAGGCCTCACCCTTATTTTCTACCTGTAAAAGGATGCGACCGGATAATTTGGTGCTTAAGGGGGTGGCCTGGCCAGTCAGCGGGATTAAGAAGAGGGCGAAGATAATTAAAATAAATAGTTTTTTCATAAACACTATTATAGCTTTTTTAAGATTTTCGGGCTAGTAAGAAAAAACTTTAAAATCCGGGCGCCTCTTGCTAAAAACTTGATGAAAAGTTAAGATACAGAAAGTTAATTATTTATTTATTATTTATTTATTATTTATTTGGCTATATGGCTAAAAGAACAACCGGCGTGGGCAAGAGAGTAAAGACCAGTTCTCACAAAACCGCTAAACGCCTTGCCGTCAAAGCAGAAATGTTGGCAGCAAAGGCGGAAAAGAAGTTAAAGAAGAATATTAAATAAGGATGGGCGTTTTTTTATTACTCCCGCGCCAAGCCGGTTTCCTTTTACCGGTAGTTTTTTAATGTTAACAATATGGATATATATCAAGAATCTTTAGAACTGCATCGTCAGCACCAGGGTAAGTTGGCGGTGGCCACCAAAGTTCCACTTAAAGATAAGGCCGATCTCGCTCGCGCCTACACGCCTGGAGTGGCCGAAGTTTGTCGCTTAATTGCCGCTAACCCGGATGCTGCCAAGACCCACACTTTAAAAGGTAATACGGTGGCGGTGGTTTCCGATGGCAGCGCGATTTTGGGTTTAGGAAATTTAGGGGCGAAAGCCGCTTTGCCGGTGATGGAAGGGAAGGCCGCTCTTTTTAAAGAGTTTGCCAACGTTGATGCCTTTCCCATTTGCTTAGATACTCAAGATACTGAAGAAATTATCAAGATTGTTAAAGCAATCGCACCCAGTTTTGGGGGAATTAATTTAGAGGATATTAGTGCGCCCCGCTGTTTTGAAATTGAAGATCGTCTCAAGGAAGAATTGGATATTCCGGTTTTTCATGATGATCAGCACGGCACGGCCGTGGTTATCTTAGCTGGCTTAATTAATGGCTTAAAATTAAAAAACTTAGCCCCCGAGAAAGTCAAAGTAGTGATTGCCGGTGCTGGCGCCGCTGGCTTGGCGGTCGCCGACCTACTTTTGAAATATGGTTTTTCTCAATTAATTATCAACGATTCTAAAGGTGCGCTTAGCTTAGATCGTCAAGATTTAAATGAAGTGAAGCGAGCACTGGCTCAGCGCAGCAATCAAGAAAACTTCAAGGGTACCTTGAAAGAATCTTTAGTCGGCGCCGATGTCTTTATTGGTGTTTCCGCTCCTAATTTAATTGCTAGGGAAGTGGTGGCGACCATGGCGCCCGAGCCTTTAATTTTTGCTTTATCTAACCCGGTGCCAGAAATTATGCCGGACGAGGCGAAAGCCGGTGGAGCTTTAGCGGTAGCGACTGGACGCAGTGATTTTCCTAATCAAATTAATAATGTTTTAGTTTTTCCAGGCATCTTTCGGGGCGCTTTAGATAATAATGTTTCCCAAATTACCGATGCGATGTTAATTAAAGCGGCGGAAAATCTAGCGGCTTTAGTTGAGGAGCCGACAGTTGATTACTTACTTCCGGATGCCTTTGATCCGGCGGTGGCAAAAGCCGTGGCGGCCGCTCTTAAAAATTAGCGCAGTCTGTGCTATAATAGTGAAGCTAATTAATTTTTTATCTATGAAACATCGTCTTTTTCTTCTCCTCCTCCCTTTAGTTTTTCTTTTGGCTGCTTGTTCGTGGGGCTATTCCAATAATCCTGAGCCAATCGCGGCGAGTCCCGATCAAAATAAAAGTCAAGAACTGGAACCGCCGTTTGAATTAGAACCCGCCACCAGCACGGAAGTAACTGAAGCTGATGCCCTCTTTTCTTATGAATACCCTGACTTAGGGATTAAAATCTCTTACCCGAGCACTTGTTATTTTAATAAAGGAATGATTGATTGTGGCGACTTTACTTTAAGTATTTGGCCTTTGGAAAATCCTGCTGAAGCGGAAGCGCAGAAAACCTTTAAAGATGGTTATACCCAAATTGAGTATGGTTTCTCTAATGAGGACAATCATTACGCCTTGATGGCTTGGTATGAGGGGGAAGATAAAGCGGATTTGGAAGCGGCCATTGCCGATATTGCTGAGACTTTAGTTTTTACTCATTAAATTATTGCCAATAAAAAAAAGAGCTTTCCGTCCGGAAGGCTCTTTTTTTTGTAAGCTATTTTTTTTATTATTTCTTTAATAAATCTCTAATTTCCAGTAATAATTCTTGATCTTTTGTTAAAGGGGCTGGTTTTTCTTCTTGAACCTCAGCTTCTTCTTTTTTCCTGAACGGTTCTTTAAATTTGTTAGCTAATTTGATCACTAAGAAAATAGAGCCGGCAATAATTAGGAAGTCAACAATGTTTTGTAGGAAGAGACCAGTATTTAGAGTGACCGCTTCGGCGGTCTCACTCGCCTTTCTTAAGGTGATTGTCCACTCCGCTAAAGAGCCGCCCGCGCTTAATAAACTGATAAAAGGAGTAATAATGTCAGCTACTAAGGAGCTAACAATTTTACCAAAGGCACCACCAATGACAACCGCGACGGCTAAATCAATCACATTGCCTTTCATGGCGAAATCGCGAAACTCTTGGAGAAGTTTTTTCATAAATATATTATTAAGTTTAAAAAAATCTTGAGGAAAAATTGAAGTAAGATAGAGTATAATGTAATTGTATCGGAACACCTTTAAAGGGGCAAGTGTAAAATTGCCCCCGTCTGCTAAAATAATAATATGTTAAATCTAACCTTAATCACGGTCGGTTCTCTAAAAGAACCAACCCTTAAGACCTTAGCTAGTCAATACCAACAGCGCCTCGGTCCTTATGCGCGCTTAAAAATTATTGAACTGCCAGCTTTCCCTTTTTCCGAGCAAGCGGGAAGTCGAAAAAAGTCTCAAGAAAAACTGAAGGATTCTTTAGAAGCAGCCCTGTCTTCTTACCCGAAAGAAAATGTTTATTTATTAAGTGAACACGGTCGTCTTTATGACACGCCGAGTTTTACCGAGCTTTGCTCCCAGCCTTTAGTTTTGGTAATCGCCGGCGCCTTGGGGTGGCCGGACGATTTTGCCAAAAACTATAAGCGCCTATCTTTATCACCACTCACGATGCCGCATGAGTTAGCGCGCGTGGTCTTATTAGAACAGCTTTATCGAGCGGCGACGATCAAGGCTAATAAAACTTATCATTACTAATATGGACAAAGTAAAAAAAATAACTGCGACCGTAAAAAAGTTGGCCTCGCCCGAGCAAGCGAAAATTTTACAAAGCTTTTTTAAAACCGGTCCGGGGCAATACGGCGAGGGCGATATTTTTTGGGGCCTCAAGGTGCCGACTTCGCGTCAAATTGCCAAACAATTTTCCGATCTTTCTTTAGCTGAGTTAAGTGAATTAATTTCTTCACCGGTTCATGAACTGCGCTTGATTGCTCTTTTTATTGCCGTCAATCATTATGAGCAAGCGAAAAAATTTTCCGAGCAGAAAAAAATTGTCCGTTGGTATTGGCGACACCGGCCGCAGATTAATAATTGGGATTTAGTTGATTTGTCAGCGCCCAAAATTTTAGGCGCTTACTTGCGTGACTATCCCACGGAACGACAACTGTTAATTTTTTTAAGTCAAAGCCCTAATCTTTGGGACCGGCGCTCCGCCATTGTCGCCACTTTAACTTTTATTAATGATGGTGAGTTTCAACCAACTTTAGAATTAGTTAAAATTTTCTTGAGCGCGCCTGAAGATTTAATTCATAAGGCCAGCGGTTGGATGCTGCGCGAAGTGGGGAAGCGCGATCGAAAAGTTCTTCTAGATTTTTTAGATAAGTATGCGGCGCGGATGCCGCGCACAATGTTGCGTTATTCTATTGAGCATTTATCAGAAGTTAAACGGCAAAAATATTTGCGAAAAAAAAGGATTGTCTAGACGGTTCTTGGAAAGCCCCCTGATTTGTTGGCATAATTTTTCTAATGTGCTACAATGATGCTATTAATAAGGTTAATCGCGTCGGTGCCTAAGCTGGCGGACTAACCAAAAATAATTTAGGCAAAAACGGTTAAGACTTTTCTTAGTCGTTTCCGCCCCATGTAAATATGCCAAAAATGACTAAAGCGAAAATGGTCGCTAGTTTAGCTGAAGAACTTGGTTCTTCCAAAAAAGAAGTTTCTAACTTCCTTGATGTGTACTCCGAAATGGTTTACAAAGAAGTAAAGAAAAGCGGAGAATGCATCGTCCCTGGTTTCGGTAAGTTAGTAAAAGCTAAGCGCAAAGCTCGCGAAGGACGAAACCCAGCTACTGGAGAAACGATCAAGATCCCGGCTAAGACCGTGGTTAAGTTCCGTCTCTCCAAGGCAGTTAAGGACGCTATTCTTTAATTCAAAAATCAAACAAAAAAACCACCTTCGGAATCGGGTGGTTTTTTTATTGGCTTAATTTTATTATCCAAGTTCGGAATCGGATTCAATGACCGTTTCCCAGTTATGGTAATATTGCCCTAAGCCCTGCTCGTATAATTTATTTTTTAACTTCCGGTTGGCATTTAGATAACGGAGCAGGGAGCCGAGTTCAATACGATAGCGATCGTTGATAATTTTGTATTTTAAATCAGGCGATTTTTTAATAGCCCGACGGATGGTTTTAGGGTCGACGCCGCCTAAATTGGCGGAAGCCGAGACGGAGAACCACAGGGGTTTTTGGATGTTTTTCTTTGTCTTCATATCTGACTTAAGTCCACTATACCTTAGACTAAAGTATTAAAATTATAAAGTCAAGCGTATTCCGATCAGAGCTATTATAATTCTTTAGACCTTAAATTATCTACTTAAGTCCAGGATAGAGTAGACTTAAGTAGACCAAAATAGCCGCTGCTTAATTTTTTCTAAAGATTGAAAAGCCAGTCTTTAGCTTTTATTAAGGTAGAACACGGAAAACCTTTTTTGGCAATCTTTAGTTTTTATTAAGCAGGCGCTTGCGGGGAGGGGCTTGGCCAGACATTACTCCCAATCTTCAGTTTTTATTAAGCCATTTTTGCGACCCTTTTCTTAGTCCTTTTTCTAAACTATTTCCTAGGCTTTTCCACTTTTAATTCTTGCTTTTCTTGCCTCACTATGATAATCTGGAGAAACAATTTGCGAGATTTTTTTGAAGGGTATAACCCTTTTATTTTTGCTAAATTACAAAAATGCCTAAACCCTTTGGTCGAAAAATTAAAGATCAGCAGACAATCAGCCGCTTAAAGAATAAGGATAAAGAAGCCTTCATTAAACTGTACGATGAACAAGCGGCCGATATTTATCGCTTTGCCTATTTTAAGGTTGGTCGCACTGAAGAAGCGAAAGATCTAACCTCGATTATTTTTCTAAAAACCTGGAATCATATCCAGACCAATAGCCTAACAGATGCGAAAACTCTGCGGGGTTTATTGTATCGCATTGCGCGCACTTCCATTATTGATTACTACCGCGAGAGCGGCCACAAGCGCGATCTTTCTTTAGATGATGAAAACAATCCTTTAGACCTGCCCGATGAGACCATTGATTTACCGGAAGCAGCTGAAAAAAATCGGCGCTTGTCTCTTATTAAGAGTAAGTTGCCTTTACTAAAAGATGAATACCGAGAAATTATCGTTTTGCGTTTTATCAATGATTTAGAAATTGATGAAATTGTGGAAGCGACCGGCAAGACGCGCGGCAATGTGCGCGTCTTAATTCATCGCTCTATTGTCGCTCTAAAGAAAATGTTGCCGCCTGAAGAAAAAGGTGGGAAAAAATCCGGCGGGAAGACTCCTAAACAGCCCACCCTAAAACTGTAACGATTGGCGTCGCCAGCCGTATACTATAGTGTATGACTGATAAAGAATTATTTAACTCACTAAAATCACTTAAAGAAGATATTCAACCAGACACGCAGTGGCTTAAAAGCAACCGCGATTCTTTGTTTGCCCAAATTTCAAACTCCGGGGGGAAAGAGCTTTCTCCGTGGAGTTCTTTTGTTATTAATTTTAAAAGTGTTTTAAGAGGTGTTTCCGTTCCGGCGGCCGTGCTTGGCTCTTTGGTTTTATTTTTAGGATCAGCGATGACTTACAGTCATTTATTATTTTCCGACACCAAGCCGACTGATTCCTTATATATTGCCCGTGAACTTTCCGAGCAGGTAAAACTTAACACCATGCGGGGTGGAAAAGCTAAGGATGAGCTCGCCAGTCAATTTGCTGCTTCTAAGGCGCAAAATATTGTTACCGTTTTATCGGAAGAGGAGTCTATTGATGAAGAGACTCGTTCTGATTTGACCGAGAAATTTACCAAGGAATTAAATACCATGAAAGAAGTGGCTTCCCGTTGGGAAGAGGACAATAGCGTTTCGGTGGCTTTAGCTCCGGAGACCAGTAATGTTGAGAGCCAAGCTCCGGTTGCGGAAGTGGTCGCTGAAGATGTTTTTAGTGCTAACTTAGAAAAAGGGGAAGACGGCATCTCGGTTAGTTTGGCGGAAACAGAAAATGTAAAATCAGACACAAATTCACCGACTAAAATTATTGAACAAGCGGAAACTTTATTTAATGAAAAGAAATATAAGGAAGCTGGCGCCTTACTTGGTACTTTAGTGCCGGCTAAAGAAGAAGTTAAAGCTCCTGAAGTGCCACAAATCGAAACTAGCACTCCAAAAGTTGAGTTAGGGGAAGCGAGCACTTCAGAGCCCCTACCTTAATATATATAGCAGGCCTTAAATCCTGTCTGTTAGTTTATCTCTTGGCTAGAGAACCCTTTCGGAAGATTCGTCGTCTGATCCGGTTGGATAATCAGAGATAAATTAACAGACCGGCTTTAAAGGAAACTTTAAACAAGGTCAACGAGAGCCCTTAAAGGGTCGAGTCCGCAAGGACGGTTTTCGTTCTTATAAATTCTTATGATTCGGCGAGAAGCAACGATCAGACAGAAGACAGAAAGTAGATCGATTTAGCTTTTCGCTAGGTGGCTTAGTCACTTAGGGAAGCGGGATTCCGATCGATTTACGATTTGGAATCTCTCCGATTGACGCTTGAACCGAATCTCCAAAGAAATTATTAATTCTGACTAATGTCCGGATTGATAATATCTTAAAAATTAATTAATTATGAACAAATTACGCAAAATCTTTACTGCCAGCGTAATGGTCATGACTTTAGCAGTAATGCTAGGCTTTGGAAGTTTTGCTCACGCAGCAACTCCTCAAGCTGGTGACCTGATTAAGATGGACGGTCTTTCCACCGTTTATTTCTTAGGCAAGGACAGTAAAAGATATGTATATCCTCACGAGAGCGTATTCTTCTCTTGGCATCGTGACTTCAGTGGTGTAGTAACTGTATCGGCTTCCGAATTACAGAGCTACCCTCTAGGGGCAAACGTCACCATGAGACCGGGTACCAAACTTGTGAAGATTACCACCGATCCTTCCGTATACGCTGTTGAACCAAATGGCGTTTTACGCAAAATCCAAAGTGAATCCGACGCTATCGCTACCTATGGTCCTAACTGGGCCAAGAGAGTGGTTGACGTTGCTGATTCCTTCTTCACTAACTACACCATTGGTCAGCCTTTAGCCTCTGGCGAAATTGCTGCCGGTACTTTAGTTAAGAAATCTGATGACGCTACCGTTTACTACTTCGATGGTACTAACTATCGCGCAGTAGCATCCGAGAGCGCTTTCTACGCCAATCGTTTTAGCTTTAACGATGTAATTACCCTTTCTAAGGAAATTACTCCCAAGGCTAATGCAATTAGCAACAACGAGTTCGCTTATGACGCTCAGAACGCTACCGGTCCGGTAACAACCGCTTCCGGTGTGACCGTTTCTTTGTCTTCCGCGACTCCGGCGGCAGCCTCCTTAGTTGGTGGCCAAGCTTTAGCTCCATTAGTTTCGGTTAACTTAACTGCCGCTAATGACGGAGCGGTTACTTTAAAGTCCATCAAATTCAAGAAGACTGGCTTTGCTTCTGACTCTACTATTGCCGAGGCTTATCTTTATGATGGTAATACCCGCTTGACCGACGTCTCTTCCATGAGCAACGGCTATATCAATTTCTCTGGTGCTAGCTTGGTAACTATCCCAGCTGGTCAAACTAAGACTTTGACAGTAAAAGCTAATATTGATGGTGCTGCTCAATCTGGTAATATTGGTTTATCTTTAGCAGCGGCTACTGATGTTGTTTCTACTGGTGCAACTGTTAATGGTTCTTTCCCAATCACTGGAAACACCATGTCTTTATTTAAGGCACCAACCGATATGTCTGTTGTTACCTTAACAAAAGGCAGTATGCCTACTACTGAAATTAAAGCTGGTAGTATGAATGCTGTTATTTGGGATGCTAAAGTTAAAGTTACTCAAAAGCCAGTTGACTTTAAGTATTTAGCTTTACAACAAGTTGGTTCCATTCAAAAAGACGATTTAGCGAACTTCGCTATTTATGTTGATGGTGTTAAAGCTGGTGATGGTACTTTTGTTGATAACAAATTAGTCTTTGATCTTTCTAAGGCTTACCGCATGAACACCGGTGATCACTTTATTGAGGTTAAGGCTGATATTGTAAAAGGTTCTTCACGCACTTTCAGCTTCCAAATGCAAACGAAAGTTAACGTAGTATTTACTGACACTAATTACAATATTAATGTTACTCCGGTTGCCACCATTACTGATATGAATATGGCCAGCCGAGAGATTAGTTCTGGCTCTTTATCTGTGTCATTGGATTCTACCTATAGTGCAACTGAAGTTGTTAAGACAGCTTCTAACGCTACCTTAGTTCGTTATACTATGAAGGCTTGGGGTGAAGATGTTAAAATCAACACTTTAAAAGCTAATGTTTTATTAACAGGGAAAACTGGAATTGCATCAGAAGGAATTAATGATGTTGCTATCTATGTAGATGGCACCCAAGTTGGTTCCTCTCAATCCTATGCGACAACTAGTAATGTAGTTAACAAGGATTTTGATTTTGGTTCCAGCAATCTCTTCACTATTGAGGCTGGAAAACAAGTTACTGTTGAAGTCCGTGGCTCATTAAATCTTGATTCTGATACGACAGTTAAATCGGTTACTGCTGAAATTGAAGATGGATCTGCTGAAGGTGTAACTTCTTTTAATTCTGTTACTGTTACTGTTTCTGGCAACAAAACTTTAAATATTACCTCTGGTAATGTTAAAGTAGCTATGAACAGCGCTTTGCAGAACATGAATGTATCCAAGAATAGCCAAAAGGTTAAGATTGGCTCTTACATCTTGTCCGCAGGCTCTGCTGAAGGTGTAGTTATCTCTAACATCAAAGTTGGTTTAGCTACAACCAGTGATGTGTTCATGGACAACATCTCTAACTTATACATTAGCGAGAACGAAACTCCAGTACAGCCACAGACAACTAACGACTTTAATGTTAATTTAGCTATTGCAGCTAATGGTAACAAAATTGTTGATGTCTATGCCGACCTTAATGAGTTAGATAATGATGATGAGTTTAATACCACCATGTCTGTCACATATCGCACCGATAAAACTAATAATAGTGGTATTACTACAAGCGTTAATGGTCAAACTATGACTGTTAAAACTGGTAGTTTAGGTACTCCTTCCTTAGCTTCTACTCCTAACTCTTTCTTCGTTCTTGGCGGTTCCACTGCAACAGCAGCTAACTACAAGTTTGTTGCTAACAATGCGGATGCCTACATCAACGAATTAAGTTTTGCTAGCGTTACTGATGGTATCAGCCAAATTATCGTTAATGGTGTAAGCGTACCTGTTATTGCTAGTAGTACTAATGTTGCTAGTAGTACAGCTACTGTTTCTGGCTTAAACATCAGAATCCCTGCTGGTCTACAAGGCGCTAACATTGAAGTAAAAGCTGTTTACAACAATGTTACCTCTGCCGGTCAGGGTGGCGTTAGTACTGGTGCCGACCAGAACTTTGAATTGGCGGGCTACAAGTACACTGTTAATGGCACTCAACATGACGAGTCTTTAGCCACTGGTATTGCCTCTAAGGAGATGAGATTAGTCGCTTCTTACCCAGCTGTTGTTGATGCATCTAATTACACTGACACCACTTTAAAGATTGGTGACAAGACTGAGGTGATGCGCTTTACAGTTACTGCGGCTGGAAACAGCCTTGTAAACTTAAAGACAGTTGTCTTTAAGTTGAGCTCTAACTACACTAGTTTTGCAACTGGCAGTAGTTTACAGATTGTTGATGCCACTGATTTAGGAACAGTTTTGGGTACTACAACCCTCGCAACTTCCACTAATATGGCCGTAACCTTTAACGATGTGGTTACCATTGACAAGGGTGCAGCAAAAACCTTCGTGGTTTATGCTAACACCGCCACTGGTATTCCAACTACAGGTACTGCCTACTTTGGCTTAAGTCTTGTAAACACTGGTTGGGCCTGGAATGATGGCACTATTCTTAATACTGACACTCAGATTGATGGTACACACATTGCTGAGTTAACAGGCACAACCTTCACTCTTGCTCAATAAACTTTTCTAAGTTTAGACTAGAGTGTCGTCCGTAATTGGACAATAAAAAGACCCTCCTTCGGGAGGGTCTTTTTGTGGTTAGTTTTTTTGCTTTTTATTTCTTAAATGCTAGAATAAAGACAACTAAAAATTATAATTATGTCTTCTAAAAACTATCTCGCAATTCTAAAGGGTGGTATTTTTTTGGCCTTGCCAATGGTCTTTTTTGTCTTTTCCGGCTGGCTTTTTCCCTTTATTACCTCCAAGCAAATTCCTTTTAATATCTTAATGGAACTCCTGCTGCCTATCTGGCTGGTCTTTATTTGGAAATTTCCCAGCTACCGGCCGCAAAAATCTTGGCTTACTTGGGGTCTTTTAGCTTATATTATTGCCAGCGCTTTGTCCTTAGTGGTGAGCTCTGACCCGGCGCTTAGTTTTTGGGGGGATGCCGAGCGGATGTTAGGTATCTTTCATCTTTTTCATTTCTTTATCTTTTATCTAATTTTAATTAGCACTTTTAGAAAACCGAAAGATTGGGATTATTTACTGGCCGTCTCAGTCGCTGTCGCCACGATTGTTTCTTTAATTGGTTTGCTAAAGACGCCCTACAGTACCATCGGCAACACCGCTTATGTGAGTGGCTATTTAATTTTCAATTTATACTTTGCCGCCCTCTTGTTTTATCGCTACCGCCACGCCAAACATCGCTGGTGGCTGCTATTTCCGGCCCTAATGATGCTGGCTGAGTTTGTTCAGATGAAAACTTCGGGAGCGATTATCGGTCTTGGCACTAGCGTTTTAGCGATTTTATTTTTAGCTGGTGTTCTTAGTAAAAATAAAAAAGCCCGTTCTTTATCGTGGTCGGCTTTAGTGTTCGCCGTGTTAGTCATTGTTTTAGTTTTTTCTCAGCAAGAAGCTGCTTGGTTCCAAAATTCTTTCTTACGCAATTTAACACCACAAAAAAACACCTTCCAAACTCGTTTGGTGTCCTGGGAAGCGGCCGCCAAAGATTTTCCTAATCATCCTTGGCTCGGCGTCGGTTTCGGCAATTTTGCCTCGGTTTTTGACAAGTATTTTGACGCGCGCTTTTACAATTATTCCCGCGGTGAAACTTACTTTGATCGCGCTCATAATAATTTAATTGACATTGCTTCTACCACCGGTCTGGTCGGCTTAGTTTCTTATCTCTCTATTTTTGTGGCGCTCGCTTATTACTTAATAAAATTACAACGCCGCCGCCCCGATGACTGGACGCCGCTTATCTTAGCCGGCTTAATCATTGCTTATTTTGTCCAAAATCTGGCTATCTTTGACTCCTTTGTTACCTATATCGGTTTAATGATCGTTTTGGCTTATGTTTATTACTTAAGTAGCAGCCCGAAAGAAGATAATAACCCGAAGAAGATCCCGGAGGGCTTAGTTTTAATTGTTGGCTTAATTATCATGAGTATTTTTGCCTCTAATACTAATATCCGGGCCGCTAAAAGCTTCACTTTAGCGATTGATGCTTACGGTCAACTCGCGACCGGTGACTATGAAACCGCTTTAGAAACTTATGATCAGGCTTTTTCTTTAGGTAGTCCTTTAGACAGCGATGGTAAAGTTTCTTATCTCAACTTGGTCGGCGGTAGCAAATTAGCATCTTTACCTAAAGAGCAACAGCAGATATTGTCCGATTACGCGATTACTTTGGCCCAAGAGAATTTAAGCGCCAACCCCCAAGACAGTTTAATGAATGTGCAGTTAGCGCAAGCTTATTATACCGCTTATATTTTAGACCTGGGCGATGAGAACGCCCAGTTAGCGATTGATTACCTAGATAAGTCTTTAGCGCTCAGTCCGGAGCGCCTGCCGGTTCATTATTTAAAGGCTAATATTTTATTGTCTGAGGGGAAGAAGCAAGAGGCCGTGGCCGTTCTTGAGCCTCTAGCAGCGCTCAACCCGAACTTTCCCGATACTTATTGCAATTTATTTAAGGCTTATAGCGTTTTAGAGGAAGTCCCTCAAGATCTAGTTAAAGAGAATGCCGATAAATGTTATTCTTTGGGTGGTGCGACCCAGTTAGGCTTTACTGATGATTTTTTGCGCCTTCTGTCTTTTTATTACAGCGAGAAGAATTGGGAACGGAGTGCTAACTTGGCCGAACTCTTAGCCACCTATCAACCGGAAAGCGTTGATGCCTATCTTTTATTGGCGGAAATTTATCAAAATTTAGGTGAGACTGAGAAGAGTAATGCCGCTTTAGAGAAGGCTAATTTATTATATGGTGCTCAGCAAGAGGCCGCCGTGGAAGTTAACCCTTAATTATGACTATTCCCAGCTATGTTTTAGACACCTTAAATAGTTTAGATAAAGCCGGTTTTGAGGCTTATATTGTTGGTGGCTGCGTTCGTGATATCTTACGCGGAAAAACACCGCACGACTGGGATATTACCACTAACGCCCACCCTGAACAGATTTTACAAGCCTTTCCTGGTGGCAAATATGAAAATGATTTTGGCACCGTTATTCTGCCTCTAAAAGAAGTGGGCGGGGAATTGATAGATGTTCTAGAGATTACCACTTACCGCAGCGAACAAGGCTATTCTGATAATCGTCATCCGGATGAAGTTTTGTTTGAAACGGTTTTAGATAAAGACTTGGAGCGCCGTGATTTTACTATTAACGCTCTAGCGCTAACGCCAAAAGAATTGCCCGAGGACCGTCATCATCGCCCGTTAACGGTGGACGGGGCCATTTATACTTTAGTGGATTTATTCGGTGGTGCCAAAGATATAGAGAAGAAAATTATTAGGGCCGTCGGTGAGCCCAGTGAACGTTTTAAAGAAGATGCCCTGCGGATGATGCGCGCCCTTCGTTTTGCTTCACAATTTAATTTTGCCCTGGAGCCAAAAACGCAGCGGGCTATTTCTAAGCTGGCCGGTAATATTAAATTTGTTTCTAAGGAGCGTATCCGTGATGAACTGATAAAAATTTTGGCTTCCGAACAACCGGGGCGGGGCATTCGCTTGCTAGAGGAAACCAAATTATTACAGTATATTATTCCCGAGTTGGCGGCCGGGGTAGGAGTTGATCAAAGTCGTCATCATATTTATCCTGTTTTTGAGCATAATGTCCGCACTTTAGAAAATTGCCCCAGTCGGAAATGGACGGTGCGTCTGGCGGCTCTTTTTCATGATATTGCCAAACCGAAAACCCGCCGGGAAATTGACGGCATTGCTACTTTCTATAATCATGAATATTTAGGCGCGAAGATGACCAGGAAAATTATGGATCGGCTTCGTTTTTCTCGCGAGGATACGGAAACGGTTGTGAATCTCGTTAAAAATCACATGTTCTATTATCAAGTCGGGGAGGTGACGGCCGCTTCTGTCCGCCGCCTGATTGTCAAAGTGGGGCGTGAAAATCTCCAGGATTTAATTCATTTGCGCATGGCGGATCGTTTAGGCTCCGGCACTCCCAAAGCTTTGCCCTATAAACTAAAGCACCTACAATACATGATGGAGAAGGTGCAACATGACCCGATTTCTGTTAAAATGTTGAAAATTAATGGCGATGATTTGCAAACCGAAGTCGGCTTGGCGCCGGGACCTAAGATGGGTGCCATTTTAGATGTCTTACTGGCGAAAGTTTTAGAAGAGCCGAAGCGCAATACCCGCGACTATTTAATTACTGAGGCTAAGGCCTTAAAAGAGTTAGATTTAGCGGCTTTACGCACGCAAGCTCAAGAATTAATTGAAGAAAAACGTGAAGAAGAAGATAAGGAAATTAAAAGAAAATATTTAAAAAATTAAAATAAAAAATATATGAAAATAAAGAATTACCTAAAATTTTTCGGTCTGACTTTAGCGCTAACGCTTTTTTTGAGCGCTTGCGGTACAACCAGTACCGAAACTAGTAATAACAACAATAATAATATGAATAGAACTTTACCTGGGCAAACTGATCTTTTAAAAGATTATTCCAGCGCCGTAATTAAAACTTCTAAGGGCGATATTACCGTGGAATTTTATCAGGAGTCGCCGGTGACCGTTAATAACTTTATGAATTTAGCGCAGTCCGGTTTCTATAATGGCACTAAATTTCATCGTGTTATCAGCGACTTTATGATTCAAGGCGGCGATCCTAATACCAAAACTGACGCCGTCGCCACTTACGGCACCGGCGGTCCCGATTATCGCTTTGGTGATGAGTTTAATAACTACAAACTTCTGGCCGGCTCTTTAGCGATGGCTAATGGTGGCCCTAATACCAATGGCTCCCAATTCTTCATCGTCACCGCTGATGCCACCCCTTGGCTTGATGGTAAGCACACCAACTTCGGCCGCGTTATCAGCGGTATGGAAGTAGTCAAAAGCATTGAAGCGGTAGAAACCAATGCTAGTGATTTGCCTTTAGAAGATATCACCATTGACAGCATTGAACTTAAAAAATAAAGTTTAAGTTTATGTCAATTTACCTAGATAACGCCGCCACTACGCGGCTTGATGAGGCCGTGCTCGAGGCCATGACGTCTTATCTCACAACCGATTACGCTAATGCTTCGGCGATTCATAATCCTGGCCAAAAAAATAATTTAGTTTTAGAAGACTGCCGCCACCGCGTCGCCAGTCATTTTAAAGTGCCGGCCGAAAATATTTATTTTACCAGCGGTGCCAGTGAAAGCAATAACTGGATTATTAAAGGCCTTATGTTTGCTAACCAAGATAAAGGCAAACATTTGTTAGTTTCCGCTATTGAGCACCCCTGTGTGTTAAGAGCGGCCGAACAGTTAACGGCACACGGATATGAAGTGGAATTAATTCCGGTTAAAGAAAATGGTCTCTTGGACTTGGAAGCTCTTAAAAAAATGTTACGTCCTGATACCGTTTTAGTATCGGTGATGGCGGTTAATAACGAAATGGGTGCTATTCAAGATTTAAAGACGATTGCGGATATTGTCCATGAAGCCGGCGCTTATTTTCACAGTGACATTGTTCAAGCAATTCCGTATTTAGACCTTAATTTGCCAGCTTTAGGCGTTGATTTTGCCAGTTTGAGTGCTCACAAGTTTTATGGGCCCAAAGGAGTTGGCGCCGCCTATCTTAAATCTGGAATAAAAATTGAATCCTTAATTGCCGGTGGGGAACAAGAGAGTGGCCGTCGGGCCGGGACTTATAATTTGCCAGGAATTGTCGGACTGGCCACGGCTTTAGACTTAGTCTATAGTGACCGTGACGCCTACTTAAAAAAAGTTAAAGATTTGCGTGATTATCTTTGGGAGAAGTTAGTAGCAGAAATTCCGGAAGTGGTTTTAAATGGTGATTTAGAAAACCGCACCCCCAACAATTTAAATGTTTTATTTAGACGGGTGGAAGGGGAAGCCATCTTAATTGATTTATCGGAGAAGGGAATCTATGTTTCTACCGGTTCCGCTTGCAGTGCCCATAACTTAAAATCTTCTTATGTTCTGTCGGCAATCGGCCGCCACGACGAAGACTTAAACAGTAACATCCGCTTTACATTAGGTCGTTATAATACTAAAGTGGAAATTGATGAAACGGTGGCGGCCGTCAAAGAAACGGTGGCCCGTTTGCGCGGCTTTACGCCGATTAAAAAATAATTATATGGCTCTTAATTATACTAAGAAAACTCTGGAGCATTTTTTGCATCCGAAAAATATCGGCGAAATAGAAAATGCCGATGCGGTTGCCGAAGTGGGCAACATGGTTTGCGGGGATCAGCTCAGCTTTTCTCTGAAGGTTGATAATGGAATAATTACTGATATTAAATTTTTATCTTTCGGTTGCGCTTCTAATATCGCCACCGCTTCCATCATGACTGAAAAAGTCAAAGGAATGACTATTGAGGAAGCCAAGGTTTTTAATTGGAAAGAAATTGTTGAAGATTTGGGCGGGCTGCCCAAACAAAAAATCCACTGCTCAATTTTGGCGGTGGAAGGATTAAAAAAAGTTTTGGCCGAATACGAAAAAAAACAGCAATAAAAAAACACCCGCCGAAAGGCGGGTGTTTTGATTTTCTCGTATAGACTAGAATCGCTTTTCCATCGGGCGAGCCTCATTGACTACTACCCGGCGGCCATCGAGTTCTTGGTTGTTCCACATGGCGATAGCGGCATCTGCCTCATCGTCATTGGCCATTTCCACGAAACCGAAGCCTTTAGAGCGACCGGTCATCTTATCCTTGATGACAACTGCCGAAGCGACAGTGCCGGCTTGCGAGAAGGCAGCGGCTAAGGACTCATCAGTAGTGCCCCAAGAAATGCCGCCAATAAATAACTTCTTCATGTTTTTTTCTGGCTTGACTGCTTTTACACAGTCTTTTTTATTAAGGTAAGACGACCTTTCCCTAAGAATTAGCAGGGATTTATACCTACTACTAGCGTGCTTACTGGAGACAGTATACCACATATTCAAAATCTGTCAAGAAAAAAGCCCCCGGTAAAGGAGGCTTTTTAAAAGAGGAGGGGTGTATTAAGCAACAGTAATCTTGATACTAGGGCTCATTGAAGAGCAGATAAAGGCTGACTTAATGTAGCTTCCTTTAGCGCTACTAGGTTTGCTCTTGCGTAAGTTATCCAGTAAAGCTTTGTAGTTATCCGCTAATTGTTCGGGAGTAAAGCTCATTTTTCCGATTAAGCAGTGAATATTGGCCGTTTCATCATTCTTGTAGCTCACTTTACCTTTCTTAAGCTCGGTGATTGCTTTGGCAATATCGGTGGTAACGGTTTCATTCTTCGGTGAAGGCATTAAACCGCGAGTACCCAAGATTTTAGCAATTACCGCCAATTGGCGCATTATTGCTGGTTCGGCCACGGCCACCTCAAAATCAGTTTTCTCACTTTTCTTGATTTGTTCAATTAATTCTTCGCCGCCAACTAAATCAGCACCGGCATCTTTAGCCGTTTTTTCATTGGCCGGAGAAACAAAAGCGGCAATGCGCACGGTTTTTCCGGTACCGTGAGGCAGGGAAACGGCGCTGCGGACTTGTTGGTCGCCTTTCTTAGGGTTAATTCCTAAGCGGAAGTGTGCTTCCACGGAAGAATCAAATTTAGTGGTCGTAATTTTCTTCAAGATTTCTAAAGCTTCGTTTAAAGAGTAAGACTTATTGGCGTCATAAATAGCCGACCAGTCCTTTTTCTTTGCTTTAGCGCTAATTTTTTTAGGAGCAGCTTTTTTGGGAGCGGCTACCTTTTCTTCAACTTTTTCTTCTTTTTTCATAAAGTTTATTTAGTGGTCTAACGTCTCTCGACTCCCACTTATTAATTTTTTATTAATCTTTAATTTGAATGCCCATGTTGCGAGCGGTGCCAGCTAAGGTGTTCATAGCCGCTTCAACACTCGTCGCGTTTAAATCAGGCATTTTTTTCTCAGCAATCTCGCGCAATTGCGCTTTAGTAATTGAACCCACTTTTTCGGTTAAAGGTTTGCCAGAACCCTTAGAAACTTTGGCGGCGCCTTTAATTAAAGCGGAAGCCGGAGCAACTTTGGTAATAAAATCGTAAGAACGATCTTCGTAAACGGTAATTTCTACCGGCACGATTTCACCCATCTTATCTCGTGTCGCTTCGTTAAACTTTTGACAGAATTCAGAAATGTTTAAGCCGTGTTGGCCTAAAGCCGGGCCGACGGGAGGAGCAGGATTTGCTTGACCACCGGTAATTTGTAATTTAATTTTTGCTTTTATTTTTTTTGCCATATAATTTTAATGATCAGAAGCTGAGGTAGAAGCAAGCCTCCGTATCTGAGATATTATTAAATCTTTTTTACTTGTAAAAAATCAAGTTCCACTGGAGTTTCGCGGCCAAAGAAATTGACATTAACTTTAACTTTTCCTTTCGCTTCGTCAATGGCGGTCACTTTTCCTTCCATGCTTTTAAACGGTCCTTCATTGATACGTACCGGCGAACCGACGCTAATATCAATTTGGAATTTAGGATCTTCAACGCCCATGCGGCTCTTTAGATTTTCCACCTCTTCTTCACGAATTGGAGTCGGAATGGTGCCAGTGCCGATAAAGCCGGTGACGTTAGGCGTGTTGCGCACGATATACCAAGACTCATCGGTAACAACCATTTCCACTAAAATATAGCCGGGGAAGATTTTTTCCTCAGCCACCTTGCGTTTACCGTTTTTTATTTTGACCTTTTTTTCGGTCGGAATCAAGATATCAAAAATCTTGTCTTCCATATCCAGCGATTCAATGCGCTGTTTCAAGTTTTCGGCGACATTCTCTTCGTAGCCAGAATAGGTGTGGAGGACATACCAACGCCGTCCTTGATTAAGTAATTGCTTTGCCATAATGTTCTTGTTCCTGCTTCTGGCGCGCTTGGCGACAGAAACGAAAGTACTTGTTTTTTAAAGTCTAAAGAGAAAATCTCTCAAGCCGAGAGTAAAGAGATAGTCTAGACCGCCTAAATAAGCGGCGACGGCTAAACTAACCACCACCACCAAAACGGTATAGCGGTAAGTTTCTTTTTTTGTTGGCCAGCTAACTTTTTTTAGCTCCTCAATGGACGCTTTAATGTAATTGATAATTTTGTTCATAGCCTTTTAAAGCGGCTTAAAAATAATCGCCGCGTCAATTTAAAAATAGCCTCTCTGGGCCACTTTTTTTCTAACTAAATAATACACAATGTCACGAAAACTGTCAATTATTCTCATTGCTTTTTAACTTTAAAGACGGTAGAATAAAAACATCAAGCTTTTCAAGATAATAAAAAGCGAGTTTTAGCTAAATTATGGTTAGTCCAAACTTGATCAAACAGGCTTCTTTAAGTCGCGGGGCCGAGATTAATGAGAGCGCTAAACGCCTATTTCAGGTGCTTTATACGCGCCAGCAGCCAACTCCAGGGATTAATGATGTTGATGCGCCGCGAATTACTGTTTCTACCGTCATTTCTCGGGTGGCTTTTATTTACGAAAAAATCCGGAACGCCGTTCAATACGGCGAGGAGAGTTTGATTAGAAAAAGTGCCATTTTTAGAATTTTGAAGCGCAAGGTGGTGATTGAAACCACTCGCTCCCGTCGTAACCCGGAAGCAATCAGTCAACATTTACTGACGGAACTGATCCGAGCCGGTTATTTGGCTAATGGCGAGTTGCCGGAGAGTAAAATCGGGGAAGTGGCCGTCATTTTAAAAAAATATCTTTTACTCCACGATACCTGTTTAGAGCAGGTTAACGCCGAGATGAATATCAAGGCCGATGTTCGCAAAGTTAAAGATCTCTTTAGTGAGAAAAGTAAGATTACTGATTGGTTAATGGGGATTGCCGCTTGTGAAGTGGAAGAGAATTTGACTCCTAACCGTTTTCGACAGGCAATGATGAGTAACCTTTATGATTTTTTAAGCGAAAATATTGCTCTTAGCCCCGCCTATAAAAAATATGAAGCGGAGCGGGAAATTCAGATTTACTTAAGTATTTGTCGCACCTATGCGCGTTTTGATGAAGATATGCTCGCCTATGTTTTATTTAAGTATTACAACGACAACTGGGCGACTGGTGAATATAATGAGGAGGTTTTAGGGAAAGCGATTGCCGGGGCCCGTACCCTGCGCTTAGAAATAAAGCGCCAAATCAATCATCCTTTAGTTAGGCAACTGGATCGGGTGACGAAGAAATATGCGCTCTACTCCAAAGTGATGGCCGAAACCATTGAGGAGGATCCGGTTAAGCTTTATAACGAAATCTATTACGACGAACAAAAGTTTTGGGGCCGGGTGCGTAAAGTTTGTACCGCTAAATATACCACCGCCAAAAAAAGACTCTGGCGGGCGGCCGTGCGCAGCATTATTTATATCTTTATCACTAAATCAGTTTTTGTCGTCTTACTAGAGGTGCCCGCCACCAAGTTATTTAGTGAGCCCATTAACCCCATCTCCTTACTTATTAATATCATTTTTCCGGCCTTACTGCTGTTTGTGATCGTTTTATTTACCCGTACTCCCGGCGACGCCAATACTAATAAAATTATTGAAGGGATTAAAGAGTTGTTTATTAAAGGTTATGAGCGTAAAGCGCCCCTGGAAATTCGCCCACGTGCGCAAAGGAAGAAAATTGTCAGCTTTATTTTCAATCTGATTTATAGTGCCGCTTTAGTTTTTAGCGTTTATTTAATTGTTAGAGCGCTGGAGTTTATTCAGTTTAACTGGGTCAGTATTATCATTTTCTTATTCTTCTTAGCCTTTGTGAGCTTCTTTAGTTTGGTGACTACTCGGGGAGTCAAGGACTTAATTGTCGTGCCGCGCAAAGAAAACTTCTTTACTTTTATTTTAGATTTATTTTATACCCCGATTGTTTTAGTCGGTCGCTGGCTTTCCGGACAAGCCTCCAAACTTAATGTTTTTGTCTTCTTCTTTGACTTTATTATTGAGGCACCCTTTAAAGTAATTATTGAAGTTTTGGAAGATTGGACTCGTTATACGCGCGAACGCCGCGATACCATGGATTAAAAATATGCCCGGAACTCTATATTTGGTGGCCACGCCAATTGGCAATTTAGAAGATTTAACTTATCGCGCTCACCGTATTCTCGGTGAGGTCGATTTGGTGTTGTGCGAAGACACCAGAAACACTAAAAAACTTTTAGACCATTATCAAATAAAAACACCGACTAAATCTTTTCATCAGCACTCTGAAGCGCGCCGCTTTCACGAGATTTTAGACGCTTTGCGGGCGGGGAAGGATTTGGCTCTTGTTTCTGATGCTGGCACACCCGGAATTTCTGACCCCGGCGCTGCTTTGGTCGCCGCCGTGCGCGCGGAGTTTGGCGAGGAGGCGAAGATCTTTAGTTTGCCGGGTGCCAGCGCGGTTATTTGCGCCTTGCCCTTATCGGGTTGGCCGGTTGATCGTTTCTCTTTTTTCGGCTTTTTACCTCATAAAAAAGGGCGACAAACCCGATTAAAAGAATTATTAGAACAGCGTTATCCGGTCGTTATCTATGAGTCCAAACATCGCTTGGCCAAACTATTAAGCGAGCTCCAAATTTTAGAAAAAGAGCATCAAGCCGAACTAGAATTGATGATTGGCCGCGAGTTGACTAAAATGTTTGAACAGACCTATTTCGGTCGTCCCGCAGAACTAGCAGCGCAGTTAAATAACGATCTCGATATGGCCAAAGGTGAATTTGTTGTCCTGTTTCGCCAAGTTAAACATTCTAATAAAGACGATAATTGATATGTCCGAAAAATTTTACATCACCACCACTTTACCCTATACCAATTCCGACCCCCACATTGGCTTTGCCGCCGAGATAATTAAAGCTGATGTTTTAGCCCGTTGGCATCGCCTTTTGGGTGAGGAGGTTGTTTTTAGCACCGGCACCGATGAGCACGGCTTAAAAATCTATCAGCAAGCCGAAGCCGCCGGCCTTAGCCCGCGCGCTTACTGCACGCCTTATGCCGAGCGGTTTAAAGAATTACATCAAGTTTTAGAAATTAGTGTCACCGATTTTATTCGCACTTCTGATGATAATCATGTGGCGGCCGTCCAAGAGTTTTGGCGCCGCGCAGAAGCCAATGGTGATATTTATAAAAAACGGTATCAAGTAAAATATTGTGTCGGCTGCGAACTGGAAAAAACGGATTCCGAATTAGTTGATGGTCGTTGTCCTTTGCACCCGAACCGCGAATTAGAAATCGTAGATGAGGAAAATTATTTTTTTCGTTTTTCTAAATATCAACAACCTTTACTAGACCTTTATACCGCCCAGCCGAATTTTGTTTTACCAGCTCATCGTCAAAAAGAAATTTTCAATTTTGTCTCAAGCGGACTTAAAGATTTTAGTATCTCGCGCTTAGCGGCCAAGATGCCTAACGGCGTACCGGTTCCCGGTGATCCCGAACAAGTAATTTATGTCTGGTTTGATGCTTTAGTTAATTATATTTCGGTTCTGGGTTGGCCGCAGGAGGGTGGTCGCTATCAAGATTTTTGGCCTGGTCTTCAGGTTTGCGGTAAAGATAATCTTCGTCAACAGAGCGCGATGTGGCAGGCGATGCTCCTGGCTTTAGGTTTACCTAATACCAAACAGGTAGCAGTCTTTGGTTTTTTAACGACTAATGGTGAAAAAATTTCTAAGTCGGCCGGCACCGCCATTGATCCTTTTGCGCAAGTGGAAAAATATAACAGCGCCGCCGTTCGTCTTTATCTGACTGGGGAAATTCCTCCTTTTGAAGATGGTGATTATAATGAAGATAATTTAGTCCGCCGCTATAATTCTGATTTAGCTAATGGTTTAGGGAACTTAAGTGCCCGCGTAGCCACGTTATTGGAAAAAAATGAACTCGCTACCAATTTAAGTCCGCAAATTCCGGCACCTTGGCATGAGCACTTTAAGAAATCTTTAGATAATTTTAAGTTTAATGAGGCCTGGGAAATTCTTAATCGGGAGGTTAGAAGCGCCAATGAAAAATTAACTGCCGCCGCCCCCTGGAAATTAAGTGACCCTGAAGAAATCCGCCCGATCCTAACTCCTTTAGCACAAACAATTTTAAATACCGCTTGGTATTTACAGGTTTTTTTACCGATAGCGGCGGAAAAACTGTTAACGCAATACGGCGCGGCGCAAATAAAAAAAGGCGATAGTCTTTTTCCGCGCTTAGCTTAAAAATAAAGATATGCTTACCTACTTAGACATCATTTTAATAGTGCTCCTCGGCTTAGCCGTGATTAATGGTTTACGGCGTGGCCTCTGGCGGATGGTGGGGCAAATCATCGGCTTGTTTCTAGCCGTGTTTATTGCCTCGCAGCGGTATCTGGATTTTTACAACTGGACGCAGAATTGGTTTAACATCAACGAGACCACAGAAAAAATTATCGCTTTTTTAATTCTATTCTTTCTCGTCTCATCCTTAGTCGGTTTAGCCTTTTTCTTAATTGAAAAAGTCTTTAAGTTCGTCTCCATTATTCCTTTAGGAAATCTTTTAAACCGTGTCCTGGGTGCCGTTTTATCTTTATTCGGTTCCATGCTGCTTCTCGGCTTGTTGCTATTTTTACTCTCCCGTTATTCTTGGGCTGCCGGCTTGGCTGGTGTCCAGCTGACTAATTCTGTTTTAACGCCGCCGCTAGTTCAACTGGCGACCGTAGTTATGCCTTACATTCCGGAAGCCTTAAAAGCGCTACAATCCATTACCGGTATTTAAACTATGAAAACTATTCCGGAAACGGCCGCCTCGGAAGCTTTAATTGTAGAAACGTTGAGGTCGGGTGGCGTTATTGTTTGTCCCACTGATACTATTTATGGCTTAAGCTGTCGCGCTGACGACCCTGAGGCCATTTTAAAAATCCATCGTTTTAAGGGTTCGGATCCACAAAAACCCTTAATTCTTTTAGCGGCCGATTGGGAAATGGTGGAAAAATACAGCCTTTTAACGCCGACTCAAAAATCACGGGCTCAAGAATTGTGGGCGCAGGACCGTCCCACCTCTTTAATTCTTGGGCAAAATCAGGTACCAGCACCGACTTTAATGCCCAGTCAAGTCGCTTTAGCCTGGCGTTTGCCTAAAAGCCCGTTTTTACTTAAAATAATAAAGGCTTTAGGAGTGCCTTTAGTCTCCACGAGCTTAAATAAGACGGGACAACCGCCACTTAAAAGCTTAGCGGGATTTTCTTCGCTAAATACCACCGAAAATGCTCCTGATTTATTAGTTGACGGTGGTGTTTTAGATGGTCAACCTTCACGCTTAATTGATTTAAGCGGAGCAGAAGAAGAAGTTATCCGCCCTTAAGAAAAGATAAAGAATAATTATATGAATAAAAATTACCGCTCGCCTTGGTATTCGCTTATCTTCGGCCTCTTTTTTATCGTGGTCGCTTTTGGTGGCGGCTTTTACTTAGGGCAGGGGGACGCTCAGGCGAGACCACTCGCCCAAAATACTCAAGAAGCGGAAGTTGATGAAAGCGAAACTTTTGACTTTAACGTTTATTGGGAAACCTGGGCGACTTTAAAAGAAAATTATTTTGATAAAAATAAATTAAGCAACCGTGATATATTTTATGGCTCGCTGAAAGGTTTAGCCGCTTCCACCAAAGATCCTTACACGGTTTTTATGACGCCCCAAGAAACTGATGAATTCAATGAAGATATGTCCGGTAGCTTTGAAGGTATTGGCGCGGAAGTAGGTATGCGCGATGAGGTGGTCACGATTGTAGCGCCTTTAGCCGGGATGCCCGCCGAAAAAGCCGGTCTAAAAGCCGGTGATAAAGTTTATGCGATTGATGGTGAAAGTGCTCTTGGTTTAACCGTTGATGAAGCGGTCAAAAAAATTCGTGGTCCCAAAGGAACAAGTGTTACCTTAACCATTATTCGCGACAACGAAACCAAAACCCGAGAAATCACTATTGAAAGAGGCTTAATTGTTATTGAGAGCATCAAAACAGAATTACGTGCGGACGGCATCATGGTGATTACTGTTAGCAATTTTAACGATGATACAGAATTATTATTTAAAAAAGCCGTCGCTGATACGCTTAATAAAAAAGCCAAAGGGGTAATTCTAGACTTACGCAACAACCCCGGGGGCTATTTAGATACAGCTATTTTAATGGCCAGTGAATGGATTGAAGATGGGCCGGTACTGTTAGAACAAAATGCCGCTGGCCGGAGCCGAGAGTATAATGCTGAGGGCTGGGCGCGCCTGGGTGGTCTCCCCACAGTCGTTTTGATCAATGGCGGCAGTGCTTCCGCTTCCGAAATTGTGGCCGGCGCTTTACGTGATTATCACCGGGCGACCCTAGTTGGTGAAAAAACCTTTGGCAAGGGCTCAGTCCAGCAAGTGATTGATTTAAGTGATGGCTCTTCTTTAAAAGTTACCGTGGCTACGTGGATGACCCCTGATGGCGATTATATTAATGACAAGGGCTTGGAACCGGATGAAGTAGTTGAAC
Source organism: Candidatus Parcubacteria bacterium (assembly GCA_037076615.1). Lineage (NCBI taxonomy): Bacteria > Candidatus Parcubacteria > Candidatus Parcubacteria bacterium. The sequence continues at coordinate 382,618 of AP029158.1, read as the reverse complement.
TCACTAATGAAGATTTTGAGGCCGAGCGTGATCCGCAGCTTGATCGAGCCGTAGAAATTCTCAAGACCAAATAAAGATAGTTATAAAAAAAGCTCGATTTTACAATCGAGCTTTTTCTTTTTATCTGCTAAAGAACAATAAACTAGTCAGTGACAATACTCACAATTTTCGCCAATTTTAACTTGCCGTTAAATTTTTTTAACTTGCGGGAACTAAACTTCACAACGCCATCGGAAACTGCGAAGAGCGTGTCATCGTTACCCCGCATCACATTAGATCCCGGGAAGTATTTGCTGCCGCGCTGACGAATAATGATATTGCCAGCTTTAGCGATTTGGCCATCAGCCAGTTTAACACCTAAGCGTCTTCCAGCGGAGTCACGGCCGAGCGAGGTAGACCCCGCAGCTTTCTTTGTTGCCATATTAATTAAGTAAGGAGCGCGATAAAAAAAGGCTTTCGCCTAAGTGCTCGCTTTTTTCTAAATTTACTGTCCAATGATAACAAAAGAGCAAAAGATTGTCAATAAATTAAAAGCCCGGCCCCGTAAAAAGCAAAAAAATGGTTTTTGGGCAGATTTTTACTAAAAAAGTCTATTTTTTTGTCTAGATTATTTATTGAAAAATTGTTATAATTACCCTAGTAAAAAATAAAATAATAATAATAACTTAATTTTATGATCAAAGTTGATAAAGAAGCCTGTATTGGCTGCGGTCTTTGCGCTAGCCTGCATCCAGAAATTTTTGCTATGGATGCCGACGGTAAAGCGGAGGTAATTAATCCTGATGGTGATCAGAGTGAAGGGGAAGAGGCGGCGGCGGCTTGTCCAGTCGGCGCGATCACTGTTGAATAATTTATGGACTTATTAGGAAGAAAAATTGAACAAGCCCCCGTTCCTAGTAGTCCGGAGGTTTTAACTGGTCCGGAAAGGAAAAGTGAACAAGCCCCCGAGCGCGGGGCGGAAAAAGGGGAAACGGCTCCGGTCACGGTGCCCATGGTTACTCCGGTCGCCCCGGTGGCTAAAGAGCCACCCACTTATAAAGAGCGGCGGGCAAAATTGATTGATGAAACCCTATCTGAAGGTTTGGGCAACACCTACTTAGCGATGTCGCCGGAACGGCAAAAGGTTTTTAAGGTCAAGGGCGAGGAAACGGTCGCCAAAATCAATAATCTCTTAGATGAAACTAAAGTTAAAATCAATAAAATTGTGAGCTTAATTAAAAAATGGCTAAGCCTAATTGTTGGTGTTAACAAATTTTATCTTGATCAAGAAGCTAAAATTAAGGCCGATAAAATTCTTAATTTAAAAGATAAACTTTAATTTATGACTGGTGGTTACGCCCCCCTAAATAGTTCATTGTTTGATTTTGCCGTCCCCATTTTAGTGGGGCTGCTAATTTTATTTTTGGGAGCCGTTTTGGCCTATGTGGTCCTGACTCTAATTCGCCGCCGTGCCGCTGCGAACGCTTATTGCGAGCAAAAGATTTTCTTAGTAAAGCTGCCGAAAGAAAAACCTAAAGATGGTGAGAGTGCTTATACGGCGGCGCAAATGCATGAAGAGATTGCTAAAGGGGAAACCCTTTTTGCTAGCATTGGCGGCTTGTCGGCGCAGCGTGGTTTTAAGGCTTGGCTTTTTGGTCGCCATGATCATTTTTCTCTGGAGATTGTCGCTAATAAAGGTAAAATTGCTTTTTACGTCGTCGCTCCGGTAAGTCGGGCTCGCTATTTAGAGCAGCAAATTCATGCTCATTATCCGGAAGCCTCTTTAGAAGAAGTGGAGGATTATAATTCTTTCTCACCGCAATCCAAAATTGTGGCCGGATCACTAAAAACAAAAAAGAGTTTTGTTTTTCCGATTAAAAATTATCGGCAAATGGATGTTGATCCTCTAAACTCTTTAATCAATGTGATGTCTAAACTGGCTAAAGACGAGAGTGCTGTTGTTCAATATGTCGTGCGTAGCGCTAAGGCCAAGTGGCACGGCGAAAGCAAAGCCATTGTTTCTAAAATTATTAAGACTAATTCCATTAGTGCGGGGCTAAAAAAAGATAACGGCCATAAGTTAGACAATTTTTTAGAGCTCACCGGCATCAAAAGTAATTCCAAGACCACCGAAAAAGCTGACACCCCACCCGCCACTTTAACTGAAGTGGAGCGGGCCTTAGTGAAGGCGATGGAGGAAAAAAATAGTAAGTCCGGTTTGGATGTTAATATCCGCGTGGTGGTGGCGGCCGCTACGGAAGCGCAGGCCAAAATCTATTTAGATAACATTTCTAACGCTTTTAGCGAGTACAATAATTACGCTTACGGTAATAATTTTTCGCGGATCAGTCGCGGCAATGACCGGATGGTGACTGATTTTATTTATCGCCGCTTTCAGGAGAAGTTAAGTTTTTTACTAAACACGGAAGAGTTGGCTAGTCTTTATCATTTTCCGCTGCGCTCGACCGAAACGCCGAACATCTTATGGTTGGCGGCTAAATCAGCGCCGGCCAGTGCGGAATTACCTAATGAAGGCTTACTTTTAGGTTACAATGTTTATCGCGGCGTTTCTAAAGAAGTGCGCATTAAGGCCGAAGATCGTCGTCGCCACACTTACATCATTGGTAAATCGGGGGTGGGTAAATCAGTTTTACTGGCGAACATGGCCGTCCAAGATATTTTAAACGGCGAGGGGGTTTGCGTTTTAGATCCTCACGGTGATTTAGTTAATGATATTTTAGAGCGCGTGCCCCCGCAGCGAGCGGAAGATGTAATTGTTTTTTCTCCGGCCGATACCGAGCGACCACTTGGTCTTAACTTATTGGAATTTGATCCTCGTTATCCGGAACAGAAGAGTTTTGTCATTAACGAAATGATTGGCATCTTTGACAAACTCTACGACCTTAAGGCGACTGGCGGGCCGATGTTTGAGCAATACATGCGCAATGCGATGTTGCTCGTGATGGATGATCCCGAGAGTGGCTCAACTTTAATGGAGATCCCTAAAGTTTTAGTAGATGAAGATTTTCGCCGTTTAAAATTAAAACGCTGCCAAAACCAAACCGTTATTGATTTTTGGCGCGAGGAAGCGGAGAAAGCGGGCGGGGAAGCGGCCTTAGCCAACATCGCTCCTTATATCACCTCCAAACTCACCTCCTTTATTTCCAACGACATGATGCGCCCGATTATCGGCCAGCAAAAAAGTTCTTTCAATTTCCGTGACATCATGGATAATCAAAAAATTATTTTAGTGGATCTATCAAAAGGGATTGTCGGCGAGATGAATGCTTATTTGCTGGGAATGATTATTGTCGGCAAATTCTTAATGGCGTCTCTTTCCCGTGGCGATATGCCGGCGGCGCAGCGTAAAGATTTTTATTTATATATTGATGAGTTCCAGAATTTTACCACCGACTCCATTGCACAAATTTTATCCGAGGCGAGAAAATATGGTTTAGGCTTGGTGATTGCGCACCAATATGTTGGACAGTTGGTAAAAAATAATAACACCACTATTAAAGATGCCGTTTTTGGAAACGTCGGCACGATGATTGCTTTTCGGGTCGGCAGCGATGACGCCAATTATTTAGTGAAAGAATTTTCACCGGTCTTCAATGAGTTTGATTTAATCAATACCGACAAGGGAATTGCTTGTTTAAAATTATTGGTGGATAACACTGCCTTAAGGCCGTTCTCTTTAAAAACTATTTGGCCGATTGTTGGTCAACCGCGACAGGAGATGACCACTAAAATTCGCGCCCTGTCACGCCTTAAATATGGCCAGGACCGGCAACTGATAGAAACCATCATTCGTCAACGCCAAGCGCGCAGCCAAGCTTTACAAAGCCCCACTAATCCTTTAGATTTATAAGAAAACCTTAATTATGTCCACTTTATATCGCGATTATCGCCCCAAAAATTTCTCCGAAGTGCTCGGACAAAACCATATCAAAATTGCTTTGCAAAATGAAATTATCGCTGGCGCTCCGGCCAACGCCTATTTATTTTGTGGACCGCGCGCCGTTGGCAAAACGACGGTGGCGAGAATTTTGGCTAAGTCTTTAAATTGCGAGAATCGCCAAAGTGACAGCGCCGAACCTTGTGATACTTGTACTAGCTGTCAAAATATCGCCCGCAGCAATGATTTAGATGTGGTGGAAATTGATGCCGCTTCTAATACTGGCGTTGATAATGTCCGCGATAATATTATTACCTTTGCCCGAGTCGCCGCTACTAAAAATCGCTACCGTATTTTTATCATTGATGAAGTCCACATGTTGAGTGTTAGCTCCTGGAATGCACTCCTAAAAACTTTAGAAGAACCGCCGGCGCGAGTGATTTTTGTTTTGTGCACCACCGAAGTTCATAAAGTCCCGGAGACGATTATTTCTCGCTGTGAACGTTTTGATTTTAAAAGAATCCCTTTAACCGAGGTCATTGGCAAGCTCCGTCGCATTGTCAGTCAGGAAAGAGCGGAAATGGCTGATGAGGTTTTAGAGGCGATTGCCCGTCAGGCGGGCGGCCATTTGCGTGATGCCGAAAGTTTACTGGGTCAAGTTTTATCTTTAGGGGAAGCCGGTCAAGAAATCACTTGGGAGCAAGCGGAATTAATCGTTCCCCGTCATCATCACGACGAAGCGATTGAGTTAATTAAATATTTATTAAAGAAAGACGTGGCGGGCGCCATTAAGTTAGTTAATCAAGCCGCCGACTCCGGGTTGAACTTAAAAAATTTAACTGGTGAGATCTTGGAAGTCTTGCGCAAAATTTTACTTTACCAAGCCAGTCCTAAGTTAGCCGACAATTACACCATCGCCTTAGATGGGGAAGCAGAGATTGCTGTTAGTGAGATTGCCTCAGAAGCCACCCCAATTCAAATTGCCACCTATTTAGAGGGCTTTTTAGAGCTCTTTAATGACAAATTAACCTATACGGTCGCGCAACTGCCATTAGAAATTAAAATTATTGCTCTTTGCGCGGAGGCGCCGAAGGCCGCTCCAACCGTTAAACCAACGACGACCACGCCGCCGGCTGCACCAAATCGTTTTATTGCCGCTAATAAAAAACCAGCCGCTCCTAATCCGGAAACGCCTTCGGGGCCCCTGGCTGCCGATCTTAAAGTTGATGAGATAAGGGCCCGCTGGTCAGAGTTTTTAGCGCGCGTAAAAAGCCATAATCACTCCTTATCTTTTGTTTTGCAAAATTGTGTTGCGGGCGCTCTAGAAAAAGGCGAGCTTCCTTTAACTTTTAAATATAAGTTTCACAAAGAGCGCATCGGCGACCCCCAAATCAAACCGGAAGTGGAAAATATTTTAGCCGAAGTTTATGGCGGCCGAGTCCGAACGGTTTTAAGTGTTGATGAAAATTTAGTTTTAAAAGCGAAGACGGAAACAGAAAAGACGGCTGACAAACCAGTGGCTCCAGAAAAAAAAGAAGCCCTTAATTCAACTAATGATAATTTATTAGACAACTTACTTCAAACTTTTGGCGGCGAAGTAATTAGTTAACCATTTTTCTATGTTAGATATCAAAAAAATCAGAGAAGAATTACCAACAGTTAAAGCAGCGCTTCTGAAAAGAATGCGCCCGGAAGATTTAGATTTAGAGGCGGTGATCGCTCTTGACGAACGGCGGCGCGAACTGACGACGGCTTTTGAAGAAATGCAAGCGCGGCGCAACCGCTTATCAAAAACTAAACCGACGCCAGAAATTATTGCCGAGCTCCGCTCCTTTGGCGATGAAATTGCTACCAAGAAAGAAGCTTTGGAAAAAGTGGAGGCAGAGCTACAAGAAAAATTAGCCGCTTTGCCCAACCTTCCGGCTGACGATGTGGTGGCTGGCGGTAAAGAAAATAATGAAGCGATCTATACTTTTGGTAAAAAACCGGAATTTGATTTTGAACCTAAAGATCATGTGGAACTCGCCACCTCTTTAGGGTTGATTGATTATGAGCGCGCGGCCAAAATGTCTGGCTCCGGTTTCTGGTGCTACACCGGCATGGGAGCGCTACTAGAATGGGCCTTACTGTCTTATTTTATTGATTTCCATACCAAAAATGGCTACACCTTCATGATTCCGCCGTTTATGTTAACCGAGCATTCGGCTTATATTTCCGGGCATTTACCTAAGTTCCGGGATGATCTTTATTGGAATCAAGATGGTTTGTGTCTAAATGCGACCTCGGAAATGATGTTAGGTAATTATCATCGCGAAGAAATTTTAGCTGGCGAGGACTTACCAAAAAAATATTGCGCTTACTCCGCTTGTTTCCGCCGCGAAGCGGGATCTTACCGTCAGGAAGAGCGGGGCATGGTGCGCGGCCATCAATTTAATAAAATTGAGATGTTTGTTTTTTGTCGCCCCGAAGAGTCGTGGCAGTATTTTGATGAGTTGGTGGACAATGCCAAAAAACTTATTGAAGGCTTGGGTTTGCACTATCAAGTTTCTAAATTAGCTGCCGAAGATTGCAGTGCGGCGATGGCGAAAACTTATGACGCCGAGGTTTGGTTGCCGAGCATGGAAATTTATAAAGAAGTTTCTTCGATTAGCAACGCTTTAGACTATCAAGCGCGCCGCGGTAGTATCCGTTTTAAAGATGCCGGCCAAAATACGGAATTCGCTCACACTTTAAATGCTTCCGGTCTAGCGACCAGTCGTTTATTGCCAGCGATTTTAGAACAAAATCAACAAGCGGATGGCTCGGTAATTATTCCGGAAGTTTTACGTCCTTATCTCCCCTTTAAAGAAGAACGTTTGCGCCCCCGCGCTTAGGTGTCGGTGACGGCTTAATTTTTGTTGATGAAAAAATATTTTCTGACTATCACTATTTTCTGTTTAGCCTTGGCGTTTACTCCCGGGGCCACTTTCGCCGCTGAAAAAAATCCGAAGATTGCTAATTATTTTTTGCACTGGTCTTTAAATGATGATAAAGCCCGCGAATTAGCGAAGTGGGACTTTTTGATTTTGGATATGGAGGTGCAAGAAAACAGCCCGGAACAATTACGTTTAATTCGTCGGCTCAATCCCGATATTGTTATCTTAGCTTACGTCACTTCTCAAAATCTCTTTGAGCCGTGGGTAAATTCTAATGAGTCGGTCTTGCGGAAAAAATTAAACGCCGGAATTTCGAATTCTTGGTGGTTACGTGATAGTGGTGGCCAGCGCTTATCGGATTGGCCCAATGCTTATGTTTTAAATGTTACTAACTACGCCCCCTTAGTAAATGGTCAACGCTATAATGATTACTTGCCGAAATTTGTAGTTGATAATTTAAAAAGTTCTGGCTTCTGGGATGGCGTTTTTTTTGACAATGTCTGGGATGGCGCCGCTTGGTTTAATGGTGGCAATGTCTCCTTGCGCAATAATGGTTATAAGAGTAGCGCTTACGAATTAAATACCGCCTGGGTCAATGGAATGCGCCAAATTTTTACGAAGACGGAAAAAGCCTGGCCGGAAGCAATTATTTTAGGCAATGGTAGTTGGCACACTCAATACCAAACTCTTTTAGACGGCTGGATGATTGAAGATTTTCCCACTCCTTGGGTAAGTGGCGGCGACTGGACGGCGGTCTTAAAAAATTATCAAATTTTTTCTAACAACGGCCAAGAACATAATGTGTTAAATGCGGCCGCTAACAACGCCGATGATTATAAAAAGTTTCGCTACGGCCTAACTAATGCTTTATTGGGCAATGCTTATTACAGCTTTGATTATGGACCTTTAGATCATGGTCGGCTCTGGTGGTACGATGAATATAATATTGATTTAGGCTCAGCCCAAACCGCTCCTTATAATTTATTGGATCGCCAAAATAAAAATTTAAAACCCGGGCTTTGGCGTCGTGATTTTTCGGCCGGGGTGGCGATTTTAAACTCCACTGATAAAACGCAGCGTTATGTTTTTACTAAAGAGGAATTTGAACGTTTGCGGGGCACTCAAGACCCGCTGACCAATAACGGTCAACGGGTTAACTGGATTAGTTTAGCGCCTAAAGACGGAATTATTCTTTTGAAGCGGCCAAACCTAATCCAGGGTTCTAACTTTATCAACGGCAATTTTTATCGCGTTTTTGATACCACCGGCACGCAGATAGTCAATGGCTTCTTTGCGTACTTAGATAATTATTCCGGTCGCCGGCAGTTGTTAAAAGTAGATTTTTCTGGAACGGGCGCTGAACAAGTGGCGGTGGCGGAAAATGGTGAGATGAAAATTAGTACTAAGGGCCGCGAAACTTTAAAATTCCGCCCCTTTGGTCCTTGGAATGGTGATTTTACAATGGGTTTTGGTGATTTAAATGGTGATGGTCAAAAAGAGATTGTCACTGGCGCTGGTCGCGGCGGTGGTCCGCAAGTGAGGATCTTTAATAATTCTGGCCAGGTTAAAGGCGCTTTTATGGCCTATGACAGTCGTTTTCGCGGCGGCGTTAACGTGGCCGTTGGTGATATTGATGGTGACGGTCAAGCCGAAATTGTGACCGGTGCTGGTCTGGGCGGTGGTCCGCATGTGCGCGTTTTTGATAGTCAAAGCCGAGTGAAACTCCAGTTTATGGCCTATGATAAAGATTTTCGCGGCGGTGTTAATGTTGCCGTCGGCGATATTGACGGCGATGGCCAGGCCGAAATTATTACCGGTCCCGGGCCCGGCGCTGATCCTCAGGTACGTGTTTTTGATCAGACGGGGAGGCTAAAAGCGCAATTTATGGCTTACGATCGTAACTTAAAAAATGGCTTGTCGGTGGCTCTTGACGACTTAAATCAAGACGGCCGTTTAGATATTTTAGCTAGTCTTTTAGAGTAAAAATCTATGGCAAACTTTTTAAAAAATTGGTGGCGGAAGAGGAGTCAACGTCACTATCTCAAAAAACACCGCTGGCATTTGGTGATCGATATTTTTCTATTATTATTGATTATCGCTTTAGCGGTGGGTTTATTTATCATCAGTCGACAAGAACCGCCGGTCGTGGAAACAACGCCGATTCCGCATATTGTTCAAGTCCCAGCCGAAAGTGAAGAGGCAATCAGCCTCACGGAACCGCTTTTTTCCGGCAATGTTTCGCCACGTCAAGTTTTTAATTTTGAAGTAGAACTTGAAAATCCGGACTTAAAGGATATGACTGAAATTGATATTCAATTTTTAAGCCCGAGCGCTAAATTTAGAATTGTCTCGGCGCAAGCGACGGAAATGATAACGGTGGTTAAAGAAGAGGAACCGTCGGCGACGACTACAACTAATCTTAAATCTCGCGGTGATCATCTCAGTTTAAGTCTTTTAGAGCCCGGACAAAAAGTTAAGATTCAAGCTCAGTTAACGGCCACCCCCATCACTTCCGAGCGAACACTGAGCTGGGGATTAGTTTCTACTTATAAGCAAGGCGAACAAGAAAAAAGTGTTGTCTATGAACTTAAGCCTTTAAGATTAATTAGTGAACTCAGCGCTAGTGCCGCCGCCTATTATCATAGTGAGCATGGCGATCAATTAGGCATTGGCCCTTTGCCGCCACTGGTCGGTCTACCCACTAATTATTGGATATTCTTCCAGGTTAATAACGACGGCAATGTCGTCAAAAACTTTACCTTAACCGCTCGTTTAGCCGCAGGCGTCACTTTAGGAAGCGGCCGAACGGTTAGTAGTGGTGATTTAATTTACGACGAAAGCACGCGACGCTTAACCTGGATTATTCCGGAATTACCAGCAACCACCACTGATAATCGCGCCGGTTTAGATGTTCAAATAATTCCTACGGCCGAGCAAGTGGGCCAGACACCAATCTTATTAAGTAATATTTCCTATATCGCTACTGATTCTTTTACCGGCGAACAATTATCAGGTAACCTAGCCGAGATTAGTACCGATCTTAAAGCTGATAAATTAAATGAGGGGCAGGGAACGGTCGCCCCGTAAAACAAACTCATGTTTAGTAAAATTCGCCAAGCTTTTAAACTTAAGTATGAAACGCTCAACCGCTTAGAAATTAAACGAGCGGCGATTTTAGCTAACTACGAGGCCCTAAAAAAAGAACAGCCCGCGGCCGCTATTTTTCCGGTTTTAAAATCTAATGCCTATGGTCACGGTTTAAAAGAGTTAGCACAAATTTTAAACGAAACCGATGCCCCCTTAGTGGCCGTTGATTCTTTTCCGGAAGCCCAGATTCTTAAGAAATACTTTAAGCGCGATATTTTAATTTTAAGTCGCATGCCGCGCAAAGTTTATACTTACGCGACTTCTAAACGTTACCAATTCGCGGTCGCTGATGAAGAAGTTTTAGCCGCCTTGCCGCGCGGCGCGAAAATTCATTTATTCTTAAACACCGGCATGAATCGCGAAGGCATTAAAGATTTACCCGTTTTTTTAGAAAAGAATAGTAAAAAGTTAAGCCAATTAAAAATTGTCGGCCTTTGTTCGCACTTGGCTCATGCCGATACCATTGCTCCGGAAAACGAAGCGCAGCTAGAAAAATTTTTAGCCGCTTTAAAATATTTAGAACGTACCGGCCAGCGTCCGCGCTGGGTACACTTAGGTAATTCGGCCGGAGTTTTTACTTTAAAAAATGATAAATTAACGGCATTTAGAAGTGGCCTTGCTCTTTATGGCTACAACCCTTTAAGCCCTGACCATCCTCGCTTTAATGACGTAGATGAGAGTTTACAACCAGCGCTAGAGCTTTATTCGCGGGTGGTGGCTAGACAAGCTGTCTCGGCTGGAGAAAAGGTTTCCTACGGCGGTTCCTACCAGGCTCAAGGTGAAGAAAATATTGCCGTGATTCCATTTGGTTACTATGAAGGGCTGCCACGTCGCCTCTCCAGCCAAGCGGTCTTCTACTGCGAAGAAGAAAAATTAGTGATCGCCGGTAATATTTGTATGAATTCCACCTGTTTACGGAGCGGCTCCAGAAGTTTACCGCTCGGAACCGAGATTCAGCTAATCAGTGCCAACCCGAAACAAAGTAATAGTTTAAGTAACTTAGCGGCTCAGGCTGAGATGATAGAATACGAGCTGCTCTGCGGTCTAAAAGCTAATATTCGTCGCATTATTATTTAATTATGTTTCCTTTCCGCTCCAAAAAATCTAAGAAAAAAAGTTCTTCGATCAGACGTGATTATCAAAAGAAGAATTTTAATAATCCCTTTTTTAACAAAAAAGGGAAAAATAAAAAAAGGCGGCCATGGTGGCGATGGTTATTGCTGTTGCCAGTATTAGCATTTCTAATTTGTTATCTCCTTAACGCCCCTTGGCTTAAGATTTCGCAAGTGACTGTTAACGGTTTAGGACGTTTACCAGAGAGTGCGATTTTAAAAAATGTCAGCCAAGAGATGTCTGAACCAGCGGGTAAATTCTTCAAGAAAGAGAATATTCTTCTTTTTAACACTAGCGATGCGGCGGCCGCTCTATTAGAAGAGTTTAATTTTTCACAAATTAAAATTAGTAAGAGTTATTTTCCCAATGAACTCATAATTAAAATTGAAGAGCGTCCTTATGCTTTTATCTGGATTGAGGAAGGGAAGACCTATTATAGCGATTCGGGCGGGTTTATCATTAATGATCAGGAAGTGAGCGCTGAAGATCTGCTGCGCCTCCCGGTAATTGAGAATCAGTCCCAAAAGAAACTGGTTAAAGGCGGTGTCTTAGATTTACCAGCGGAGTATTTAGAATATATTTTTAATTTTAAAGAAGCCACCGAACTTTACCCTGACTTGACAATTTCTAAATTTATTGTTCCTCAACAAGATGTCAAACTTAAGAGCCTGCGCGTCTTATTTACTGATGGTTTATTAGCCTATTTTTCCATTGACAGTGATATTAAGGACAAGCTTTTAGCCTTGGAAGTTGTCAAAAAAGAGAAAATCAAGGATAATCTAAGTAGCATCAGTTATCTTGATTTACGTTACGGTGATAAAATCTTTATTGGTAATAAATAAATTATATGGAACAGTTTTTTAAATTTTTGTTTGGCTTAGCTGTCTTTGTCTATGGTCTAATCTACATCGGCATTTTTCTCTTAATTATTAAAATTGTTTTAATGTTTCAGTCACCAATAAATATTTTAGGTTTAATAATCCGTTAAAAGTGTTAAAGAACTGCAAAACCTTAATAATGACCGGAATAAAGGCAAACTTGACCCGATGGGCGGCTTGCCTTATACTAGAAGTATAACTAAGTGTAAGAGATATTATACTCAGTTATCTATCATGAAACTATGTCTGCGAAACTACCCCACTTTGACGACTTTTTACTCAATTTAAGGGTCAACAACTACTCGCTGGAAACTATTTACAATTATGAGCGAGACCTTAAAGTCTTTGAAGATTTTTTATTTGAAAATCAAGTTGACTTTAAGAAAATTAATAAAAAAGATTTACTAAACTATAAAGCATTTTTAACTTCTCGTGATCGCAAGACCCCTTTAGCTCAAGAAACTAAAAAAAGACTGAATGCTTACTCTATCAACCGCATGCTTTCAGTTCTCCGCTCTTACGTCCGTTATCTAATTGAAATGGATTACCCGGTTACCATAGCTCCCGATATGATTAAAATGGTCAAAACAACCAAGAAAAATGCGGCCGTAGCCGGACTTGACGAATTGGTTAAATTATTGGAATTCCCGTCCAGTCACGAAAAAAACCAAACTATCGGGAAGCGCAATCGAGCTATTCTAGAAGTACTCTTCTCTACCGGTTTGCGTATTTCTGAACTCATTAATTTAAAGATAAAAGATATTGATAAAGAGGGCCGTATTTTCGTTTTAGGCAAAGGCAAGAAGGAGCGCTTTGTTTATCTCACCTCGCGCGCTCAAGAACATCTAGAGGCCTATTTAAGCACGAGAACTGACGATTCCGACTATGCCTTTATTCCCTACCGGGGCCAAAACGCGGCCGACCGCCAAAAAAAGCTCTCGGCTGTTTATGTTCAAGAAATGATCAAGACTTATAGAGAACTTCTTAATATCAACTTCCCTATTTCTCCGCACTCCTTACGCCATGGCTTTGCCACTTATCTGGCCGAAGCGGGCGCCAATCCGGCGGCAATTCAAGTCTTGTTGGGCCATGAATCGCTGGAAACCACTACTCGTTATGTCCATGCTTCCGATAATTATGCCCGGCAAGCTCAAAAAAAGTTCCACCCTTTAAAGGATTAATAAAAAAAACTATCTCTTCTGGAGATAGTTTTTTAAAAGTCTTTATTTTTCATTTAAGGAAGATAATCTAAAGGGTTAACGGGAATACCATTTTTTCTAACTTCAAAATGTAAGTGCGGTCCGGTAGTAAAAGCACCCGCCCCAATACTGCGCGGCGCTCCACCGGTTAAACCAATCTTGTCGCCCTGTAAGACATATTGATCCTGCTCCACCGACACCGCTGAGACGTGGCCATAAACAGTCGATAAGCCGTTACTATGAATAATCATGATGTAGGCGTAAGCATTCGTGCCATCATATTTAACTCGGGCAACATAACCATCGCCGGCCGCGCGTAAAGTTGTTCCTTGGGGGGCGCGAATATCAATGGCCGGGTGCTCGCCAATAATTTTTCGGTAAGGATACTCCTGGTCATGAAAACCGGTCGTGATATAGCGGCCAGAGGTTGGCCAAGCAATATCCGTTGATCCTCCCTCTAATTGATTTTTTTCTTTTTCCGACATTTTGCGCCGGACGGATTTCTCTAAACTAGAAATCTCCGCTTCGGCTTGCTGTTGTTCTCTTTTTGCTTGCGCTAATAAACGTTGATATTCCTCTTCTGAAGATTTTGTTTCTTCCAAAATAATAACTTTACTTTCCTGTTCGTAAGCTAAGCTTTCTTTTTTCTTTTCTAATTCTTTTTTCAAAGCTAAAAGCTCCTTATTTTTTTCACCTAAAGAAATCTGACTCTGGTCTAGATCACTTTTTTTGCGCTGCAATTCTTGCAAACTTTCTCTAATCTTTTCATTGGTATTTTCTAAGTATTTCGCTTGATTTAAAAATTCCGCCAAGGACCCATTTAGCAATAAGGCTTCTAGTGAAGATATTTGATCTTGTTTGTAGACCAAACGCAACAGGTTGCCAATTTTATCCTTATCATTTTCAATTTCTCGGTCCACCCCCAGCATATCTAACTCCAACTTCTTAATCTCTAAAGAAGTTTTATCAATATTCAAGTTGGTTTTTTCTATATCAAGCTGCGTTTGCGCTTCCCGATCCTCTAAAATAGATAGCTGGTTTTTTAAACTGGCCTGATCACGTTTTTTAGCACTAATTGCTTGTTGATACTCTTTTTGGCGACTACTAATTTCTTCCATTTGCTTCTTCTGTTGCTGAATTTGGTTATTTAACTCGGTAATTTCGTCATCAATAGTAGCTGGTTGCGAAAAAGCTGAGGGGATAGCGTACGCAAAAAAACATATCAACAAAAGCGTGAATATAAGTAAACCTAATTTTTTCTTCATATACTCAGATTTTAACATTTTTGGGATATTATGTAAAATCCTTAAGCTGTATAACTATTGTGGCCACCTTTAGACAGGCGGTTGATGGCGCTCTTAAGACGAGCCTCGGCCTGCCTTTTTCCGAGTACCGCGGCCACCTCAAAAGGACTCGGGCTCGCTTTCTCACCTGTTAGAGCGACGCGCCAAGGCCAAAGAAAATCACCATTTTTATGGTTTTTTTCTTTAAGATAAGACAAAATAACTTCTTCAAGATTTTCCTTATTCCACTCCGTCTCGGGAACTTCTTTTAAAACAATTAATAATTCTTTGAGATTTTCTTGAACTTGAGTGGGGCTTAAGTTCTTCCAAATCAGAAGACTAACATCATATTCCGGCTCCTTGAAAAAATAATGAGTGAGCGGCGCAATTTCATTTAAAACTTTGAGACGATCGCGGCTAACAGCAATAACTGCCTTTAAATCGGCGGCCGCCAAATCATAACCCGCCGTTTCTAAATAAGGACGACAAAGTTCCACCAACTCAGCCAAATCACGTTGGCGGATATAATAACCGTTATAATAATTCAATTTTTCTAAATCAAAGACCGCCGGCGAAACACCAATGTCGCGATAATTAAAACACCCCACTAACTCCTTTAGACTAAGAATTTCTTGGTCGTCCTTAGGATGCCAGCCTAAAAGAGCGCAAAAATTTATCAAGGCTTCCGGCAAGTAGCCTTTCGCTAAATAATCTTCCACAAAAACATCGCCTTTGCGCTTACTTAATTTACCCCCGCCTTCTTTATTTAAAATTAAAGGAAAATGGATAAAGCGCGGCGGCGTCCAACCAAAATCTTGGTATAGTAAAATATTTTTCGGGAAGGAAGATAGCCACTCATCGCCACGGGTAACATGAGTAATTCCCATTAAATGGTCATCAACAACATTTGCGAATTGATAAGTCGGTACCCCGTTAGACTTAATTAAGACTTGGTCATCTAAATCAGCGTTGTTAAAAGTAATTTCGCCCCGAAGTTCATCAAAAACGGTAGTTTTTCCGGAGAGCGGCATTTTCTGACGAATGACGAAGGGCTCACCGGCGGCGGCCCGCGCCTCGCTTTCGGCTGGGGTTAAGTCGCGACAGTGGCGATCATAACGCGGCGCCTCTTTGTTCGCCTCCTGTTCCGCTCGTCTAGCGACCAGACGTTCCTCCGAACAAAAACAGCGATAAGCTTTACCACTTGTTAATAATTTCTTGACTTCTTCTTGATAGATTTCTAAGCGTTGGCTTTGAATATAGGGACCAAAATCGCCGCCGACATGCGGCCCCTCATCAAAACTCAAAGAAAAACTTTTTAAAACCTTAATTAATTTTTCGGCCGCTCCCGGAACTTCTCTTTTTTGATCAGTATCCTCAATGCGCAAGATAAAATCACCGCCTAAGTTTTTGGCGATTAGATAATCAAAAAGAGCGACGCGAAAGTTGCCGATGTGTAAAAAGCCTGTTGGTGACGGGGCAAAACGAATTCGCACGGGAGGCTGATGATTATTCATATTTTATAGTTTCTAAAAATTTATTAAGAAATTTTTGGGCGCCCGCTTGACGATGCGGATGGACCGAGGCCACTAAATCTTCGGGCTTGACCCAGCGCCAAGCGCTGTGATCCCAATAATTGATAGCTACTTCATCATCACTACCTAGAAACTCAGCGATTAAAAGTCCTTGACGTTGACCTTTGTAATTAGTTTTTTTATTGCGCCCACTTTTAAAACGATAAGAATGTAGATGCGGATAAACACCTTTAACTTGTAAATTGCTTAGCCCTAATTCTTCGCGGGCTTCGCGCAAGCCCCCTTTTTTAAGGCCCTGGCCATCGGTACCGCCTTGGGGCAGTTGCCAATGTCCCGGCTCATCCTGGCGCTTAACAATTAAAATTCGCGGCTGCTTACCGATAATCGAGTAAATTAAAATTACCACATTGTGCCGATAAACTAAAGGATTGATTAAAGTTTCCTTCAAAACCTTTAGACCAAAGACAACCGTTGCTCGCCAGATTCTCTTAAAGCGGCGCGGTTGCTTAATTAAACGCCAGAGCCATTCTAAACCAAGTTGCCGCCAAAACTGTGGCGCCCGAATCGCTTTTCTGGTTATAAAATCAAAGGAACCGCCAATCCCGATGGCAATTCGCGTGCTTTTTAGTTGTGGTAAGCTGCGCCACAAAAGTTTTTCTTGCCAAGGGGCCCCTAAAGTACAAAAAACTATTTTTGGCGCAAAATTTTCTAAAACTTTTAATTCTGATTCTGTTAAGCGAACTTCACGGGGGATATCTAAAACTTTAGAATTTAATTGCGGCCATTTTAACTTAAGAGCATTATCAATTTCTACAGCCGAGGAAAGGCCGGCATTCCAATTTAAAACTGCTACCGGATAAGCTTCTTTCTCCGCCTTAGTTAATAATTCCGGAGTAATATCCGAACCGGTTAGCCGAGTAAATTTTTTTCCACCTAAATGACCTGCCAAAACTAAACCAAACCCGTCAGCTATTGCCAAATCGGCTTGATTTAAAATATAAAAATACTCCTCATCTTTTCTGGCCGCCAAAATAATTTCTGGATTAGGAGTGGTAACTAAGTGTGGCCGGTCCGATGTTAAAAAAAGATCCCAGCGTTCACTGATTTCTTGTCTATTTAGAATGCTAATTTTTATTCCCAAAATTCTGGCCATATGATATACTTTAAGAAATAATCGCGTCAATGGCTTTATTTTATTATAAATACTCACTTTCGTAAAGAAATATGACCAAAAAAGAGCGGGTTCCCAAACGAATTCAAGAGGTTCGAATTGACAACCCCAGTAGTCCCGGCTATGCGTTACGCTGGATAAATATTGTTGACGCCGGCCGCCACGAAATAAACTATTTTAAGAAAAAATTTGGTTTTGCTGATGACCATTTACAAGCCTCTATTTCTACCAATATCGCCCAACGGCCGATGGTGGAGGTAAAAGATGGTTATATTTTTATCATTCTCCACTTCCCTACCTTCCAAGGCGAAAAAGTTGTGGCTGGAGAAATTGAATTTTTTATTGGCCACGGTTATCTCATTACTTTGCATAATAATAATTTAAAACCGCTTAATAAATTTTTTACTTACTGTCAGGAACATCCTCAAGAATTATTAGCTTTTCAAACCGAAAGCTCCAGCACGCTTCTTTACGAACTTCTTAGCCGTCTAATCAGGGATACCTATAACATTCTCGATCACAACAGTGTTAACATTACTGAGACCGAAGAAATTATTTTTGATGGTAAGCCCAAGGCAGCAGCCGGAAAAATATTAACCCTCCGGCGCAACATCATCAATGTCCGCAAAATTACCAAGAACCACGCCACGATCATGCAATCTCTCCAGGAGATGAAAAGTAATCTAGTGCCACGTGAGTCCATTCAAAGACACTACGAAGATTTAGAGGAGCACTCCCGGCAGATCTGGGATATTTTAGATATGCAACGTGAGTTAGTAGAAGCTCTACATGACACCAATGAATCACTGCTTAACAACAAGACAAACGATATTATGATGATGCTTACCATCTTCTCCGTCTTGATGTTACCTTTAACCTTAATCACCGGAATCTTTGGAATGAACGCCAAAGATATGCCAATCGTCAACCACTCCAATGGTTTTTGGATTATTACCGGTATTATGCTCGCCTCTCTACTGGGCCTTTTATCGCTCTTTAAGCGAAATAAGTGGCTATAATTAAATAAAATAAAGATTTCTTAAAGACCATCTAAGGCCGATGGTCTTTTTTTGATGTCAGCGCCCCCTGCTCTTGACAAAATTAGAGAATTATTATATAATAGTATTGACAAATTAAGCAATAAATTCTATCTTTTAAATAGACAAACATATGAAAATTGCCTTTATCGGACAAAAAGGGATTCCTACTAAAACCGGTGGCGTCGAACGTTATGTAGAAAATTTAGCGACGAACATGGTTAAGGCGGGCCACGATGTAACGGTTTATTCCCGGTCCTCTTATAATACGGAAAAGTTGAAAGAGTGGAATGGAATTAGAATTATTACCACGCCGGCAATCGCTTCAAAAAATCTTGATGCGATTACTTCAACCTTTTTTGCTTGTTTAGATTTGGTTCGCCGTCGTTACGATATTATTCACATTCAATCAATTGGTCCTGGTTCCCTGCTCTGGCTGGCGAAACTTTTAAAACCGCGCACGAAAGTTGTTTTTACTTTTCACTGCCAGGATTATTATCATAAGAAATGGGGGCATTTTGCGAAGTGGTATTTAAAATTTGGTGAAGTGGTCGGCAATCGTTTAGCCGACAAAGTTTTTACCGTCTCCAAATCTTTAGCTCAGTATGCCAAGGACCATTATGGAGCCGAAGCGCTCTGCATTCCGTCCTCGGCACAAGTTAGTTCTTTAGCGCCGGCTGATGAAATTACCAAACAATGGGGCTTAACTAAAGATAGCTACTTGGTTTCTATCGGCCGCTTAGTGCGCCACAAAGGTATTCATTATTTGATTAAGGCCTACCAAGAATTAAAAACTGACAAAAAATTAGTCATCGTTGGCGATGGTTCTTTCACTGATGATTATGTTACGGAATTAAAAGAATTAGCCGCTGGCAATCCCAGTATTATCTTTACTGGCAATCAAACCGGACAAACCTTAAAAGAGCTTTATTCTAACGCTGCTATTTTCGTTCAACCTTCAGAGTCGGAAGGACTTTCTTTCGCTTTAATTGAGGCGATGTCTTACGCTCGGCCTTGTGTCGTCTCCAATATTGACTCTAATGCCGAAGGTTTAGCTGACGCCGGTGTTTATTTTGAAGATCGCAATTATGAAGATTTACGCAATAAATTACAAGCACTCTTAGACCAGCCAGAACAATTAGCGGCTTTCGGGAATGCCGCCCTGGAGCGTGTTAAAAAAGAATATGAAGCCGGAAAAATTGCTCAAGATATGATTATCGCCTATACAGAGGTCTTAACTAAAAATAAAGTAAGAGCCTCGGTTACTCCTTCTCCCGCTTTACCAAAATAATATTAATCCTTGAAAAACCTTTAGTTTTTCTTGGAGCTCAGTGGCTGATTAGTCGGCTCCTGAGCTCTAGTTTTTTAAAAATTTAATAACACTAAATAGAGGAGATAAAGAGATGAAAAAGTTTTCTGTTTTTTTGTTGGCTGCATTATTTATGGCCGCTTGTTCAAAAGACGACATCCCTGAGGGGACTGGACTCCCGGTTACCGGCGAGGTGAGTTTTAGGGTTAATGGCGAAGTTTTTGCCCCTAGTGATACGGTATATTCCCAAACCAAAGAAACCGCTACCTTTGAGCTTTTAATTGGCGGAAAGAAAATGTCAGCGACTTGGCACTTTAGCGAACCCCAGAAAGAAAATTCACTATTAGGCCTAACCTTTAACCAACAAGGAAAATTCAAATTAACAGCGACAGTTGCAGAGAAGAATTATTTTTTAAACGTCTTCGTGGCCGATGAATATAAGCTCAAAGTTAACGATCAAAGCGCTGACTTGATCCAAGTTGCCAAAGGAGAAGAATTAAAATTTAAAGTTTCTAGCTCTTTAGGAGGAGATATTTATAGCTCCTTTAACCTGGGTGATGATCGTCAAATCCAAGGTTATCAACCAAAAGCCAGTTACAATGATTATGGTTCTTATACCATAAAGGCAAAGTTTAAAAACCGCCAACTAAGCACGGTCGTAAAAGTTGTTAAGGTGTCTGAACCAGCAATCATTTTGCTTGAGTCTCGCGTTGATAACGGCTTCATCTATGGAACCTTAGGCTTTAAAGCATCTGTCCTTCCCAATTGGACGCCGGACAAAAAAACCTATGTGAGCGGTGAAATCCCCGGCGCTTATTGGAAAGATTACGAAATAACCGAAAGAGAAACTATCAATGAAACGGCTTATTTTAAATTTAAGTTCTCTTCTCTGCCCGGAAAATTTCGACTTTCTTGGACTCAGTTAAAAGATGGTTACACTAAATTCAATTATGATGATTGTAATTGGGCCTGGGATCCAACTTCTCCCTACTGGACTACCGACTACCTATTTGTCTTCTATATTAGAATTGAGAATGGCAAAGCGGTAATTAAAAATTATTAAACAAACTAAAAACCTCAGTCACAATGGCTGAGGTTTTTTTCTTATTAAAAAATTTAAGACCAAAGAAAAAAGGACTTCGTTGCGAAGCCCTTTATTTGGTATTAGTTACCAAGTTTCCAATTAGTTAATCATGGTCTTTGTTCTGGCAAAGATTTGGGTTACAAAATCCCAGCCGTGCCAGAAATTCTCATTGTTGCGTCCAGGATTAGAATTAATTCTCAGTGGCTTTATTAAGCCTTGAGCAATCATGTCATTTTCTTGAGCCATTAATTTCAAGTCCTCGGCAGTAATTTCTCCATACTCTTGTCCTCTTGCTTTAACAATCAAAGCTTTTAAGCTTTCATGTGGCAAGAAGGCGGGGTAAGAGCCCAAATTGTGATTAATTTGTCCAATATAGACATTCCATCTAATCAAATGAGCATCGGAGCTGATTTGCTCGGGAGCAATCAAGCGATTATCCACCAAGACCCAATAACCACTACCTTCGTTATAGGAGAATTGCGGCCCACTTTGACCATTTAGTCGCGGGGCGCCGTTACCACTGTAACGATCAATCAAGGCCTGGCTAATGTAATACACGAGATTGCCTTTTTCATTCACGGTGGTCCCAAATTGACCACTTAAGTCACCTTCAAAATCAGTAATTGGTAAGCGAGTGTCAGCCGGAGAAAATTGCTCAACGCTTCTCTGTTGAACTGTCGGTTGGCTCCTTTTGAATGTTTCATCAAAAGTAGCAACAACCACATCTTGCTTTTTAGGAGCAGGCGCCGGTCTCTTTTTCAGGCTAGCGACCTCTTTTTCCAAGTTCTTAATCTGAAGCTTCAATGAATCTTCAGGACTTAAAATTCCTAAACATTCATTCAAGGCTTTTTGCAAGCTATCAGCTCTTAAAGCGGCGGCACTTTTTTGTGCTTGAAGTTGTGCCAATTGCTCTTGCTGAGCTTCATCACTGGTTGATTGTCGGTTACAGTAACCCAATCCGCAGATAGCTAAGGCTATCAATAGAACGGCGATAACAATGCCAAAAATTACATTCTTTTTCATCTTTTATCAGTTTTTTGTTGTTGTTTTACTTATAAATTAATCCAGCGAGAGCAGTGACATTTAACACCACTTCTGCATTTAGCCGTCCCGAGGGAGTGCCTTCAACTCTTTTAAAGTCTTGTCTGTTAAAGACAGTAACCTTTAAAATTTCCCGATACCAGTTTTTATAAATACCGAAAGCGAAACCGCCGCCGTATTCATAATAACTGATTTCCCGTCCGAATTCGTGGCCGTAACCGACTTTTAAAAGTGGTTCAGCGCGCAAAACGCGGCCGCCGAAATTAATAACGCCACTTTCCCAAGTCAATCTAAGTGATTGTTTGTTCCAAGGCTCAGTACTGACTGTTTTTCCATTCCACTGGGCACTTACTTTTTCTTTGCCAACAGGATGTTGGTAAGACCAAGTTCCCTGATGGTGACTAAACCAACCATAGTTTTTTCTGGCGAAACTAATTCCACCTTCTAAAAAAATTAAGTTTGTTTTAGTCTCCGAATCAAAGAGATTCTCTGAATAATCGTCATTTGACCTCTTACCGCCGATAGTGTTCCAAAAATAATATTGATTGGAATTCTTTGTCGGACCATAAACATCAACAGATATTCCATACTTAAACTCTCGACCGGAAAAATCCGAAATGGAAGTTTTGTTACCATAGGCGACATATCCGAGATAAGGGCCTACCCGAAAGTTTTTTTCTTGATTTACGGGAAACATTAATCGTGCTTCACCGAAGAAATAATTTCCGGTTTCATTAAAGTTTTTGGCAGTCTGGTTATAACCATAACCGCCGACGCCAATCAATTCCTGGGCCTGAGCCGGTTGCCAAAGGAAGAAAAGTCCTCCCACCAGCAAACATAAAAAAGCTGTTCTTTTCATCTTTTCTTATTTTTAGTTGTTAATGTTCATTTTAAGTCTTGAGGGCCGCACCGTCAGTCCGGCACTCAAGTCTTAGGAGAATAATTTATTCTCCAATGACGTTATTAATATTACCCCTAAATTCTGGCCCTAGTTCTTGCGGTTCGTAGCCGCCAAAATTAGTTTCCGGAGAAAAGGGCAAATTAACTGGTGGTGTGGGGCGCTCCGCAAGAGGCGGTTCTTGATAAGGCTCGGTATATTCCGGATAAGTGAAATAGCCACCGTAATTATTATTGTTAGGATCCGCAGTTGGTGTTGGCGCGGCGGGCTGATAAGCGTAAGGATTTTGATAAACCGGCGCACTGGCCATTATTTTTTTTCTTTTTTTCGCCTTGGCCTGAGACCTTATTCGCTCCGGGAATAAATAAATATAGGAAGCGCCCGCCAAGAAACCAAAGACTAAACTTAAAGTTAAATTCAAGGGAAGATTGGGTTTGACTGGAAAACTCGAGACGACCGGCTGGTCAATAACTGTAATTAAATTCTGATCGGATTTAAAACGATAAGGACCGTTGCCAGAAGTAATAATGCTGTTAGCCGCTAAAGATAAACGTTCGGCCTCTTTAGGGTTCGTGTGATAGATTTCAATATCAATAATTCCGGTATCACCGCCGCTGCGAGCAAAAACTGTCTTATTCCACTTCTTTACACTATCTTTATAATTTCCGGCAAAATAATTACGATCAAAAACCGCGTCGGAATTTTTTAAAGTATTTAAGAAAGAGCCCGAGGTAATCACACGGGCAGTCAAATTCCCGATGTACTCATTAGTGCGAGCCACGGTATAAGCATCGCTGGCATTCGGCTGTAAAATTAACAGACGAGAACGAGAACGATACTTTAAGGGTTGGGCTAAAGTAATAATCAAGCCGACAATGAGAAAAGTCAAGATAAAAGCGACCATAATTCCCCGCCCCTGTTTTAGTAATTTTTGAAAATCTTTAATATCCATATTTTTTAACGACTAACTATTCTAGAATTAAAATGGTTTTTTGTCAATATTTTTATGATTCTATTATAGTATATATTTTAGATTTTGTCAATACTTTAGAGAAATAAGCTTTTAATTACTTTATAACTATTTGTCAATACTAACCTGGATATAGTATCATATATTTATTATTTTGTCAATAGGAAAAAGCCCCCTTTAGGAGGAGGCTTTGATAAAATATCTTTAAAAACTTAAGATTCTAAGACTTCTCGGTAGTATTCCGTTAGTTTTTCCAAGTGGTTTTCTAAAGATAAGGGCTCTATTAAATCTTTAATTTTATGCTTTCGGTGTTCTCGTTCAGGTGGAGTTAACTCATTTATCTCACCCAAACACCCTCTTAAGGCCGCTATATCACCAGCGGGAAATAACCAGCCGGTTTCACCGTCCCTAATAATTTCCGGGGTGCCGCCCGTCTTAGAGGCGATAATCAGTTTCCCGTAAGCTAATGATTCCAATAAAACTAAAGACATATTCTCTGCCCAAACCGAAGGTAAGATTACGGCTTTAGCCTCTTTTTTTAACTTTTCCAAAGTTTCGCCGTCAAGGTGGCCATGAAAAGTCACTCTTTCTGTTAAACCAAGCTCTTTGACTAGAGCCTTTAAATTTTCTTCTTCCGGGCCGGTGCCGGCAATATCCAAATATTCGTCAGTACCCTCTAAAGCCTGCAATAAAATATGTACCCCCTTCTCTTTTGTCAGTCGGCCTAAATAAAGTAATCTTTCCCCATCCGCTTGCGGATCATAAGGCGGCGCCGGGTTAAGTAAAACTTTTATTCTCGAGGCGGGCCAACCGACTTGGACCATTTTACTCTTTAAATATTCACTAGGAGAAATCAAGAGATCAACATTCTTATAATAAGTGCCCCACTCTTTGTTATGCAAAAAACTTTCTAAGGCCGCGACTGCACTCCGAGGATAAGATTCGTAACAATTATTTTTTAAACAATTAAAATAGCTTCCATTCAGACAAGCTTCACAATGGTGCCCTTTGGTAAATAGGCGGTAATTAGGACAAACGAGCTTGTAATCATGCAGAGTCATCACCATTTTTACTCCTCGTCGTTTCGCTTCCGGCAAAATTGCTGGCGATAATTGGTGATAAATATTATGAGCATGAACTAAATCCGGCTTGGCCTTATCTAAAAGCTCGCCAAACTGCCGGGCGGCCGATCGGTTCCAAATTATATTTTTAGCCATTTTAAATTTATTTCCGGAACCATAATAATCAACCGGTGCGGTAAAATATTTTTCCCAAGGGGATTCCAAGTTACGCGAATCAACCATCCCAAACGGAACCACTTTATAGCCGCTAGCTTCCAACTCTTTTATTAAAGTTAAGCAGTAGCGATCAGCCCCGCCCTTAGGATAAAGAAATTTATTAGCCTGGACAATGGTCATATTTTTGACTTTAAGCCGCTTTTTCCTTAAGATTAATACATTAAGCATAGCATTTTTTATGACTGAAAGGAATAAAGCGACTAAAGCGGACTTATCGCAAACGGCGGTAGTTACTTTGGGTTTATTGGCAATCGGCGGTACGCTTCTAACTCTCTTTTGGACCGGCGATTCTTTAAGTCTAATTTTTTTATTAGCGTCCATCGCTATTTTTGTTTGGTCCTTTTTTAATCCTCAAGCCGGCTTTTTTGCCTTGATTTTTTTACGAACCGTTTTTGATTCTTTTGGTAGTAAATTAGCCTTGTTTAATTTAGGTTCCCTAGAGATTACTTTGACTTTTATTTTAGGCTTGATGCCGATTGTCTTGGCTTTTTATCAGCTTTACCGCCACCCTTTAAAGCCGCAGCAGCAGAAAATTTTTTATCCGTGGCTAATTTTTTTAAGCTTAACTATTATCCTTTCGATATTTATTTCCTTTGATCGCGGCGCCAGTTTGGTTAATCTTTTCCGCCTCTTAAGCTTTGTCTCCATCTTTATTTACAGTTACCTTATTTTTAACACCCCTCAAAAATTAACCAATTTAATTCGAGCTTTGATTTTTACGGCGATCGTCCCGGCGGCCGTGGCTTGGCAGCAAATAATTAATCGGGGCGGATTTTATGATGGCGAACAATGGCGAGCGGTCGGAACTTTTACTCACCCAAACATGCTCGCTCTTTATTTGGTTTTAATAATTTCTTTAACTCTGTTTTTAGTTTTAAATTTACGTAAACAATCGGTTCAACGTTGGCCTTATCTACTTTTAAGTTTATTTTTTCTCGTACCTTTAATTTTCACCTACACCCGCATTGCCTGGCTGGCTCTCGCCGGTATTTTGATAGTAGTCGGTGTTGTTTATTTTAAAAAGCTCTTGCTCGTCGGTATTCTTACCTTTCTTTTGATATATGCCTTTGTGCCCTTCTTTCAAGAACGCATAAATTCTTTATCCAGCATTGGGATTACCGGATCCGCCTCCTGGCGCTTAGATTTGTGGCGAGACATTGTCGGTTACATCAAAAAAAGCCCGTGGCTTGGTTACGGTCCGGGGACGGCTTCAGTTTTTTTGGGAAAAAATATTCCTCGTTTGATGATGGATACCGAGCCGCATAATGATTACCTGCGAGTTTGGCTGGAGGGTGGCGTTGTTCTTTTGGTAAGTTATTTGGCAATTTATGCCGACTTACTGCGACGCTTCTTTTTAGCCTTTAAGTGTGAAAAGCGCCCCCGCCTAAGAATGCTAATCTTCTTTATTGCTATTTTTATTTTAGGAATTCTCGGTGCCAGTTTAACCGATAATGTGATTAAAGATGCGGTTATGCAGTGGAATTTCTGGATTCTTGCCGGGTCGCTCCTGGCTGTTTTAGGCTTTAACCCTAAAAAACAGGCTTAAAAAAAGCTCCCGACTGGGAGCTTTTTTAGCTGTTATATATTTTCTTCACTCTCTTCAATTATTGGGACAATTCCTCCTTCACTTAAACTTCCAGTGGGGAGATATAATTCGTGGATAATTTCATTATCGTTATAAATCTTTTTATAGGTAATTACCCGACCATTCTCATCTCGCTCTAAAACCTGAATACGCGCCGGATCAAATAAAGGGCTAACATTTATTCCCATTTGTTCTCGTTCTTCTTCAGTAGCAAAAACCACTTGAATCTGTTTAGTAAAAGGAGCGTTCCAGTTACTGGCTTCGCGAGCAGTGGGAGTGTAAGCGGGTGACTGATCCAGATTTTGCTGTTCTGCATTAGCTTCGTTTTCTACATCGGGGAGTTTTTGTTTATTTTTATAAAAAATAAAACTTAAACCAAGCAGTAGGAAGAAGATAATTGCAAAAAAAATAATTTTTTGTTTTTTATTCATATTGACGTTTTATTGTTCTTTTATGATATGGCACGGCTCCCCTGGTAAACACTCATTATCACTACAATCATTGTAACAATATACGAAGCCTAGTGGAACTGGTTTTGTAGCAGTCTCTCTAAATTCACAAACACCATTACCACAAACACTGCAATCTATATAGCAATTAGAAGGAGTTTCTCCGTAAGAGCTGTCACAAATACCATTGCCGCAACGACAGTCGGTAAGACAAGTTCTCCAATTTTCTCCATATTGAGGCTCGCAAGTACCGTTACCGCAGGAGCAATCTTGAAGGCAATTATATCTGGTATCAACCCCATCACAAATACCATTGCCACAAGAACAGTCACGAAAACATGTTGACATGGTTTCTCCAATTGCTGGCTCACAAACACGGTTACCACAAAAACAATCAGCCTGACAAACAATCTTTTTTAAAGTCTCATTATAGCTCTCACCCGTAGAACAAACACCATCACCACAACGATCGATGTTTGCTAGCGTTGAGCAACCAGGATTAGTTTGAGTCACGCCACCAACCGCACATTTATTTGTTTCCCCAGTGTCACAAATATTATCCAGACAAGTACAATCAGCTATACAAAGTAAGTCACTCTCGTTAGCATCGCAGACGCCGTTACCACAAGAACAATCCAAAGAATTCGCAATCGTTTCAATACCAGTGCATAACCCATCACCAATCCATCCAGCTTGACGAGAGTCAGATAAGTTATCTGGGCAATCTTGAGGAGAGTTTGTTGGATCTTCAAGGGTATTACAGACGCCATCGTTTGCAATATTAAGTGGCTCACAAGAGGCAACACCAGCCGCTCCACCCGTCATCGTCCCAGTTCCGGTCGGACATTGTGTACAACTTGAAGCACCAGAATCGCTATAGTAATTATAGGGACAATATCGGGGATAAGAAGATCCTTTAGGACAAAAACTACCTGCCGGACAAGTAATCATTTGACAAGTTTTACCAGAGGGGCAAAAAGATGTATTTAAACCTCCAGCATTAGTACAATAATACCCAGCGGCACACAAAGAAGAATCATCACTATTATCGCAGGTCCAGTAAGCATCGGTATGATAAGTGATGCAATCTTCTATGGTGCCAGCACCAGTTGGTTCAATATACGCTAAAGCGGAAGCAACACTAAAATATTTTTTTAAAAACGAATTATTATTATTTTTAACCAAAGGGATTAGTGGGTTTACGTTTTTGCATTCAGTAACGCTTACCGCTGCCTTAAAAGAGCAATTAACTAAGTTATATCCTTTGTCGCCACAATTATTAGGACAGAGTTCCCCTTCTGCATTATAACCGCAAGTCCCACAACCAAGGGTTGGAGGAGGAGCACAATCTTGTTTGCACTCAGTTTGTTTGCTGCTATCGCTTACTGTATAAGCTTCACCGCCGTCAACATAACCGCCATAAATTTTAACGGTCTTTTTAACATCATCACAAACCATATGGCTAGTGTTTCCTGTCCAAACTAAAATAGTATTTACGATTGGTACCCAAATCCAGCGATTAGTCTTCTCTCGGCAAGTTTTTTCCCAATAAGTACTTTCTTTAGGGGGGTTATAAGAGACCCAGACTTGAACCCCGCTATTTGTTTGACAAATGCCATCACCACAATAACCGCTCGGGCGATAACAATCATCAGGGCAGTTAGTCGGATTTTCTGTTGACGACTGACAAACACCATCACCACATTCATTTTTTTCAACACAAGCGGGAGGATTATTTAAAAAGGATTGAAACTCAGTTGCTGAATTATTACCGACAAAATATCACCAGAACAGCGATTAATAAAAGAATAGATGCCTTCGGTATTGGTTTTTGAAGTAGCTTTTTCGCCTATTCCTGTTAACAAGCGATTAAAGTCTTGTCTCCAACCTTTTGTAATTGTAAAAAAAGGATTGCTAGCTCTACTAGCTGCTGGTAAAAATAAAAAAAGAGCCAATAATATTAGTTTTAAAAACTTAGCCCAAAAAACTTTCTTCATAATATTTTTTAGTTATTTTTTGAAATATATATATATGTTTGTATTTTAGCATTTTTTTTAATTTTTGTTAAGAATTTGAAATATATATATATGTTTGTATTTTAGCATTTTTTTTAATTTTTGTTAAGAAAAAGAGGTGTTTATTAAAAACACCTCTTTAGATTTTTAGTTTTTTATTAAACGGATACTAAATCCGCTGTTAAAAAAATTCAAACCGCCCATCATAAACCCACTGTTTTTAAAACTCAAGGTTGGGCTGTAAGTGAGTCCTGGTAATCTTGGCTCATCTTTTCCTGTCCAAAATGTAGTACCCTCACCTAAATAAGAAAATGGCTTCGGGTCTACTTCCTTCCAATCTCTTCTTATCCCAGCCGGTAAAGCGCTAAAGCCGGAAGTGTTAGTGGCCCCTACATTAGGCTGTTTCCAATCGAGAGTGGTCGTTTTCATTGCGCCGCCACAAGATTCTCCTCCCAGATAATTAACAAGAAAAGAATACTCTTCTTCTGTAGGAACATGAAACCCTTCAATCAACCCTCGAGGATCAGAAGCGACATACCAATTGTAGAGAGCGCCATACTTCTTACCCATTTCCGGATCATTGTTGTAATAACAATAAGCGGGAGTGGTTAGGGTAATCCATTGGTCATCATTGGTAATGTTCGGAATCGGATCACCATTTAGAAAATGGGTCGTCTTCAGGTTTTCTTTGATAAAAGTCTGGGTGCCGATAGTAACTACGCAATACTTGTTACCATCGTAGTCTTCAACCGCGGCCGTTTGAAAAGTAGTGTCAACAGTGAAACCCCCTTCATTATTTACTTTCATTTTCACCGGATAAATGGTATTTTTTGCCAGTTTATCCATTTTGATAGTGAAAGTAACGGCCTGATCACCGCTGTAGACATTTGAACCTTTGACGATACCTTGGTATTCCAATTCAACTTTGGTATTTGGCCAACGAGGGATGAGTTCAAACTCCACTTCAATGAAGTCATAATCACTCACTGTTTTTACAACCCTAAACTTTGATTGTTTGAGAGTTTTAAAATCTACAGTGTTCCCGATGGCGGCATAGTTCCAAGCGCCGTCAATACGTAAAATTAAAGAGCCTCGCAGTTGATAACTTTTTTCCGGAGACAAACCGGTCAATTCTTTTTTGATGATTTGTTTTTCTTGGCCGTTAATGCGACCGGCGTCAATTTTTTGCCAACTATTGTCGGTAAAGTATTCAAGTTGTACTTCCAGATTTTGTCCGGCGGCACACACTTCAGCAACGAGGGTCGCACTTGTCCCTCGAACATTTTCTACCGAAACTTTTATGCTCGGTTCATAAACCACGGGGACTTCTTCGGGCTCACAGGCGGAGCAAGAAAAAAGTACCGTGGCGACGGTGGTCAGAAAGACTATCGCCTTCCACATACCTTTAAAAGTCTTTGCTTCCATTATTTCTATTATTTTGTTGTTAATTTACAAGTTTTTATATTTCTAGTGTATCAAGAAAGTGTAATTTTGTCAACAATAGGGTGGGGATAATTTTTAATTTAACAAAAAAAATCGCCTTAATTGCTAAGACGATTATTTTTATTTTTTATTTTTCTATCCAACCTTTATCTTGTTCCGGTTGAACATGGACAATTCCCCGCTCATATCTTCTCGCAAAGCCACCGGGCTCTTCATAAAAGAATCCAAGCGGTCGACCAAGATCAAGATTAAATTTGGTATCATAAGGAAAATTTTGCCCTTGAGAAAACCAAGTATTATCAAGCAACATGGCGGAGCAAATGGTAAACATCCAGTTATCCAAATTATCGGTCCGAGCATTAAAGAGAGCAATTTCCATACCGGCGGCATTGTTTAAATTATCAAACCAGCTACCGATATAATGTTCCGGAAAATTTTCAAACTGCTTACCGTTACAAATGTTCATATAATAGCCATGACCACCATTGCCGATAACCAGAAAATCCTGACCCATCACTTTACGAACTTCTTTTAATAAGTATTCATTCCCTAAACGCCACTGACGATCAAGCTCCGGATAATCATCGGGACGACCGTTAAAATCGGAATCAACTCCTCCTTCCAAAAAAGAAATATCGCGGAAAAGGTCATCATCTAAAATTCCATCAAGCTTAATTCCCTGTCGTCTGTATTCGCCGATAATATCCTCCAGATATCGCTCGGTAAACCATTCAATATAAGAGTAGCTTTTATCGGCAATTTTATAACGCCAACCATCAAGACGAATATTCATCATCACGGTCCCCGGCCAAAAAGTGAGATTTTTTCCCGCTGGATCGTGAAGATACCAATAAGGAAAATTCTTTAAGTAAGCAACGATATCCAAGCTCCAGGGCTTATCCGGAAACATCGGGTCGTGCCACTGCATCTTTTCTACATAAACCAGAATTTTAATCCCCGGTTTTAATTGTCTTAAATAACGCAGACTGGCGGCTGAAGTGTTAATCACTTCATGATCAACAATTATCATGTCATACCCTTGATAAGCTTCAGCTTGAGAAATACTTAAGTTTGGCAAATAATGCATTACGTAAGTTTTCTGAGCAAAAACAGCCAGGTTAAACAAGGCCAGTATAATTAATAATACTATTTTTCTCATGTTTTATATTTTTTTGTTAATGTTCTATTTTCTGGCCTCATTTTAACAGTTTTTATATTTTTTGTCAATATAGGCCTTTTTTCATTGACATTTTCCTAAAAAAATGTAAGATAAAGGATACTTTTTAAAAACAAATCTATGAAAAAAGCTTTTAAATACGGCCTACCTCTACTCGGCTTGGGGTTAGCTCTAGGGCTGATTTTAGCGTCCAGCGCTAAGACTAATTATGTTGCCTATTATTCCGGCGATGCTATTGCTTACAAAAACCAAATAATCATCGCGACAACTGACAGTGGCGCTTTAGAAATCTTCCGCCAAGACGGTAAAAATATTGAGCGAACCGCTCGTTTAAAAGCGGACGCCGGCGCCTGGGGTAATGACTTTAGCTCCGTAAAACTTGATTCAGAAGATAACCGCCTGCTGGCTTACGCCACTGCCGGCTTTTCTCTCTATCAATACGATCTTAGCAATCTCGAACAACCAAAACTTTTACAGAAAAAAACTAATACTTACTTTGAGTGGTATCAAAAAGTTGATAAATTTGGCAACCACCTGGTCACCGCCAGCGACAAGGGGGTTAAAGTCTGGCGAAGCGATGGCGAACTCTTTGACGTTGTTGACTCTTACCCGGTTACTGTTAGTAACGGCTTAAGCCTACGCTTTGATGCCGCCGGACGCTATATCGTTAGCATGGGCGAAGATAACCTCGTTCGGGTCTATGATGCTACTGAGCGAAAAGAAATTACCCGCTTCCCGGTTAACTACCGCCAGAGCAGCGATCAAAAAAGACTGCAATTTGATTCTTTAAATAATGAGATCTTGATTTTTGATGATTTTTTCCTCAAGCGTTTTTCTTTAGACGGTGATTTATTAACCTATCACCCTAACAGTGCTTACAATGGTTATAGCGTGGAGGCCACCGGTGATCCAAATTATGTTTATGCCGCTAACGGCGAAAACGTAATGCGTTTGTCCAAGAAAAATTTTAGAGACGGCTTAAAGATCAACGCCACCAACCTGAATCGTAACGGCTGGGCCATGGGCTTAAAATATATTAATGTTTCCGGCCAGGAAAGTTTAGTCGTTTTCAATGGCGGCGGTATAACTGTCTTGAACTCTTCTTTAGAAAAAATTGCTTCCATTAATGCAACCGAAATTGCGGAAAATCCAAAAGCTAAAGAACCCCTGTCTTTAAATGCCGAAGCTTACGTAGCCACCCCCGGCGCCCAGTTTAATTTACGAGGTACAGGTTTCTTCCCTAATGAAGAGTTGGTAATAAAATTTGCTGCGGATACTAAAACTATTAAAGCTGACGGAAACGGGCGTTTTCAGACCAACTTAACTGTCCCAAGCCTGAGCGCTCGCCGAACCGATATTAAAGTTACCGGCAGTACTTCTAATTTAACTTACAGCACCAGTTTTGAAATTAAATAAAGTTTTATTCAATAAAAAAAAGCGCGCCAATCGGCGCGCTTTTTTATTTAAAGATTTTATCGCGATCCAAGGTTCCCGACCAATAATCTTTTAAGACCTCATTGCGGTAAGAAAGACTATTTAAACGACTACCCGACTGTTTCTGGAAATAAAGTTGATAATTATCGGAGTTGATATTGGCCGGCAAGCGATAACTTAAAGTGACTTCCTTATTTTGTCCCGGTTCAATACTCCAGAAAAAACCGAAAATGGTTTTATCTAAAATTTCATCAACAGCAGTAGAAAAGTCGGTTAATCCGTTTTGATTAATTAATTCGCTGCCGCGAGGGACTAAAACTCGCGTATAGCTGCGGTAACGGGTAGTGCGCCAATCAAAATCGCCTTCATGATAATAAGTTAATTTAAGAGTCGCTACCAGGCCGCCGTCTTTTGTTATCTGATAATCAATATTTTTCCGCATGACGGCATCAGTTTTGTAAGCCGCTAAGTTGGCATCAACAACCATTAAATAATCGCCGGTCGCGGTCTTTACTTCTCCGCCCCAACCTAAATCGCTAATTAAGTCTTGATAAACTGGATCATTAAAATAGATTTGTAAATCCCGGCGCGCTTTAGTAGTCTCCATAATTTCTAAGAGCTCCGGTAAACGATCTAAAGAAACTTTAAATAAGCGCGCTCTTAATTCGTCGGCAATGGCGTTGATAATTTCTTTACGGTCCCAGGAGCTAATCTCCTCTTCAACGTAGGCGACCTCCACATTATACTGAAGCAGCGGCTGAAAATTTCCACTAGTATAAACATCTCCATTCACGGTAATCGGACCAACAAAATCTAGTAATTGTGAAATCAAGCCCGGATTAATCGCTAAAACGGCGGTGGGTGTTTGAGGCATTGGCCCCGTACAAGCACTTTCCGCTAAATACATTTTCTGTACTTGTAAAGCGGCGGTCGGCCAATCCGGTGACCAGTTGGCATCACGCAACCACCAATATTTTACTTTCATGTATTTTGCCACTGGCGTCGGCGGCGTCTCAAAAAGCTTATCAATACAGGGCATATCAAGATGGTAAACATCTTTAGTAATAATTTCCCCTAAGGAACCATTTTTTATTTTCACTAAACCAAAAGTACCGATAAAGCCGCCACTGGGACGGAGCTCATCGTTATTTTGTAAAATCAAGAGAAAATTACTTTCTTCCGGATAACCAGCTAAACCCGGCAAGAGTCGAGCGACCGGCAAAAGCGTATCTAAAATATTATCGGCGGCAGTTAACTTTTCTTTTAAATCGCTAATCTGGGCTTCAAACGGAAGCAAGATCCCAACGCGATGGATCTTGTTCAAATTTAACAGCGCCAAATCTAAATTCGCCTTCAAACCGTTGAGCTCGGGCGCCGCTTGATGCAAAAGTGCCAGTGCTGCTTGTTTTTCGCTTTCCGCTAAATCACCGAAGTTCTCAGCTCCCCAAGTGACAGGGCCCAAATTTTCTAAAAGAGCACTGGCCTGACTAAAAGAACGACTGAGCATTTCCGCGGTTTTAGTTACGGCCTCTAAGTCTTCTAAAGACGCGCTCAACGGAGAAAAATTAGCGGCGACGGGATTTTCCCTGATCTCCTCCAAGTTGGCCAAGGCCTCGGCAAAGGCCAGAGTAGCCGAGTCCGACTCAAGACGCGCTTGAGGGTAATCCCCTTGCTTAACCAAAGAAAAAGCCAGCTCTAAATTATTTTTCCCTTTAGTAAGATTATTATAATAATCTTGAGAGACACTCACTTTGTTAACCAAAGAAAGTGCTAAAAAAATAAAAATAGCTAAAACTGACAAGAGTAAAATGAGAATGATTTTACCAGTTTTTTTCAGGCCTTTTTTCATAAAAAATAATTATTTTGGCGACTTGCCTAAATGATCGCACACCACAGTTTTTTCCGAATCCCAAATTTCATTAAGAAAAATATCACCGACCTCTAAACGATAAGAGTATTCCGCCTCCGTCATTAAAGTATAATTTATCTCTCGGCCTAACTCTTGCTCAAAAGCCGTTAAGCGTTTTAAAAAGGGGCCTTTTTTAAAATCACCGACCAGCAGTAAATCAGTAGTGGCGTTAGCCTGATTGACAAAAAAACCACTTAAAATAAAAAGTCGGGGCGTACAAATTTTTTGCACGTCAGCAATAAATTCACTGATCCCACTTAATTGCGCTTTTAAAAATAGAGCTCGCAACTCATTAAAAAGCAAAAAACTGGAATTAACGCCGTAATATTTTTTTTCCTTACTACTAACAAGGTCTTTATCAATTACAACAATTAAACCTAATTCTTCCAAATTATTAAGCTCACGACGGACAGAGTTTACTTGGAGATCAAGATCACGAGCGAGTTGCCGCAAATAGTGATGCTTCTCGGGCTCAATTAAAAAAGCGTTCAATATTTTTACCCGGGCCTCTGAACCGACTATTTTATTTAACATAACTTTATCTATTTATAATTTTATAGTATAATATCAGCAACGAGGAGTCAAACGAAAAGCGATTAAATTCGCCGGAAAAGCCAAGTGCAGGGCCTCGATTTTTGAACTTATGTCTAATAAAATCGCTTCGATCATCTTAAACTCCGGGCGCAGTGAAGACTATGCCGGAGAAGCTTATGTTTCCCAGCCAGAAACCCACAAAGAACGGCTCGCCGGTAAAATTTTTGTACTGGCCGAGATGAGCGCCAAAAAAAGTGAAGCCCAAAAAATCATCAGCTTTTTAGCCAATGTTTTTGAATACAATTATTACGGCGACGAAAAAATTTCGCTGCGAGAAAAACTTGATGATCTAGAGGTTGAAGACATTTTTGAAAGTGTTTTAGCTAAAGTGAACCAAGCCTTGGTTGATTTTTTAGAAGAAGAACGACTCCGCCTTAATCCGGAAACCACCAATCTTACTTTAGGGGTAATCCATAATAATAAACTATATTTTTCCACCTACGGCCGCAACAAGGCTTTTTTAATTTATCGTCGCCAGGGTGATTACGAGATTATCAACGTGGAAATGGTCGCTAAAGACGGCGGTTCCGTGACCGCGCAACCAGAACTTGATGAAGACGGCGCCCCCTTAGATCCGCCCGTTACCAAAATTTTCTCTTCGGTTGTCAATGGCGAGATTCCTCCCTACTCTTATTTCTTATTTACTAACGAAGCCTTGCCCGAATATCTCTCTCACGGTGAGATGGCCAATATTATCACGAAGCTACCGCCAATGGTGGCCGCCGAACAGATAAAAAACTTTTTAAAAAGTGTCAATTCTTTTGCCCCCTTCTTAGGGATTATTATTAAAAGCAATATTGGCGGAATCGTGGCTGAAAACTATGACCGCACTGAGGATCAAGCGGCGCCCCGACAATTGGCGGATAATTATCCGACTCGCCAAGCACCGACCCGTAAGGCGCAATCGTCCATTTCGCACCTTAATTACACCGAACAAAAAACGGAAAAAATGTTGTCTTCGGCCGGCGCGATTAGTATCAAAGGCTTAATTCGCGGGGTAAAAAATTTACTGGGCCGACTCAAGGCCCCGATTAAAGAAAAAAAGGCCATTCTCACTTATCAAGAAGATGGTACCGCCGTTACCCCAATCCCGAAAGAAAAAAATCGCTTAAACTTACCCCGACGTGATTCCTTCTTAATAAAAACTAAAGTTTATTTCAAAAAATCACCCCAAGTAGATAAAAAGAAAGTTAAAAGCTTCTTCAAACGCTTATTGATTATTTTTACACCCAGTTTTTGGACCAATCTTTTTGGCGCTCTCTCCGCTTGGCTCCGCTCTGTAAATCGCCAACATAAACTAATGATGCTGGCCGGTTTAATTTTGGTCATCACCTTAAGTTTTTCGCTGGCCATCAGAAGCCGTAATAACGAACGCGAGGAGCAAGACAATCAATTTTTGGCGGCGGCGACCTCAATTCGAGAAAAACAGGGTGATATTTTCCGTTATGCCGCCGTTGATAATATTAATGCCGCCCTCGGAGTTTTAGGCCAAGCCTTAATCGACCTGGAGCAAACCGCTCCTTATTCTGAGGAAAAAATTGCCGAAAAAGAGGCGCTGAAACAAGAGCTGCTCGCCGAAAACGATCGGATTCAAAAAATTGTCCGCATTAATGAGCCCGAAGAAATATTTAATGTGATTAGCGTGGAGGCCCAAGCTGATGCTTATAGCCTCACCACTGTTGATGGACAAATTTTTGTGGCTGATAAAAATCAAGCGACTCTCTACACTCTTAATCTTGAAAATCGTCAGATTGACTCTTTATCGCTACCGACCAGCGCTGCCCTTTCCCGGCCGGTGATTTACGAAGGCGTTGCCTATTACTTAGCCAGCAGCGAAGAGTTGGTGGCAATTAACGATGGTGAAGCAGAAATTATTAATATTAACCAGGAGGTCGCCCCCGGAAGCTCCATCGGCTTTTACAATAATCGCCTATACGTCTTAGATAAAGATGCTAATCAAATTTTCCGCTATAACCGCAGTGGCAACAGTTTTGGCTCACGCACCAATTGGGCCAGAGGTGACAATGATTTTAGCGATGCTAGCGATATCGGGATTGATGGCGACATTTATGTAGCCCAAGAAAATGGCGACCTAATGCGTTATCGCTTAAATGAAAGACAGACTGATTATAAAAGCACAGCTCTTGATCCCGCGATTCGCGCCGATCGTCTGATTGTCACGGATAATAATAATTATTTACTAGATAGCCGCCATCAACGCTTAGTCGTTTTGAATAAGGGCGGCGGGCTGGAAAAACAATACCTCTTTGACCGACCGGTAAGCGACTTCACTCTTGGCGAAGATGGACAAACGATTTTTATTCTTTCCGGCAACAAGGTGTTTAAATTTTCAAAGTAAGCACCAACCTACAAAAAAAAGCCCGCCGGGAGGCGGGTTTTTTTTATAGGCTGAGAAGAAACTTATTTTAAAGTTACCTTCGCACCAGCTTCTTCTAATTCTTTCTTAATTTTTTCGGCTTCTTCTTTCTTGACGCCTTCTTTAACAACTTTCGGAGCGCCATCAACTAAATCTTTAGCTTCTTTTAAGCCTAATTCAGTAATTGTGCGTACCGCCTTAATAACAGCGATTTTATTAGCGCCGCCATCGGTTAATTCGATGTCAAAACTGTCTTTTACTTCGGCCTCAGCAGCACCAGCGGCTGGCCCAGCGGCCATCATCATTGCTGGAGCAGCAGCAGAAACACCAAACTTCTCTTCTAACACTTTGACCAATTCAGCGAGGTCAAGAACGCTTAATTTTTCAATTTGGCTGACTAAGTCCTGAAATTTTTCAGGAACCACAACCTCTTTTTTTTCGTCTTCCATAGTTTTATAATTTAGTTTTATTTTAAATTAAATTAATAATAAGTTTAAGCGGTTTTTTCACTCAAGGCTTTTAAGACATTAACTAAGCCACGGAGGTTGCCCGCTAAGACATTGACGAAGCCGGAAACCGGAGCATTAATTGAGCCAACCAATTTGGCATAGAGCTCTTGCTTGCCGGGAACGTTAGCTAAAGAAATTGCTTCTTCTTTAGACAATAGGCGCCCGTCCATGACTCCGCCTAAGAAAAAAATCTCATCCGCCTTATCTTTACTAAAAGCTTTAACCGTTTTAGCAGCCGCCACTTCATCGTCGTAAGAAAAAACGGCCGCGACTTTACCGGTTAAAACCTCTTCTTGAGGCTCGGTCAAACCGTTATCTTTAAGAACTCTTTTTAATAGAGTCTTTTTAGGTACGTAGTATTCTCCACCGACGGCGCGCAGCTGGGCTCTTAAGGCTTCGTTATCCGCTACGCCCAAAGCGTTAAAGCCGGTAAAAATCACCGATTTTGATCGCTTCATTTGCTCGTCTAAAGTGCGCAGAATCTCTTGTTTTTGAATCTTGCTTTTAGGCATATAATAAATTTAAATAAAAAACGCGACTTCTCAGCCGCGGCACAATACGAAAAAATCGATATTTGCTGCCTACCGTAAGACTTATGGTTGCTGACGGTCTCGGGCTGATTTAATTGCTCTTATCTTAAATTAAGTTAAAGAAAGTGTCAAGGGGGGGCAAAAGCCCTCCCCTTGATTAAAAATTTATTTTACTTTATAGGTTAAAGTCACTGACACGGTTACTTCATTTTCGCCAGTTTGGATATTAGGAGTGCTAACTGCCGCCTCATTCATGGTCTTCGCGCTATCCATCATAGCAAAAGAAGGGGTAATAATTTCTGAATAACCGCCTTCTTCGACATTCACTAAGCCCCCCAGCTTCAAACCGGATTGGGCCGCAATTTCTTTAGCTTTATTTTGGGCTTTAGTAATTGCCCCAGCGCGCGCTTGAGATTTTAAAGACTCGTCATCATCAATCGTAAAGGAAATATTGCCAATTTGATTAGCACCTTTTTCGGTTGTTTGCGAAATTATGGTGCCAATTTTTTCTAAATCTCTAACCTTAATGGTTAAGGTTTGACTGACTTCATAGCCAATTAATTCTTGGCCGCGA
This sequence comes from Candidatus Parcubacteria bacterium, assembly GCA_037076615.1. Lineage (NCBI taxonomy): Bacteria > Candidatus Parcubacteria > Candidatus Parcubacteria bacterium. The sequence goes on along the minus strand of AP029158.1, from coordinate 343,270 downwards.
TCCTGAGTCCAATTATATTCGGGGCTAAGGCGATAATTAGTGGTCTTAATATCTTTTTGCTCAATACCTAAATTACCCAGTTCGGCAATAATGTCGTTGGTTTTATCATTGCTTTCGGTGGTGGCGGCTTGTGGTGAAGGCTTAATGCCACTGCGCACCCCGACCTCTAAATTAGCAATATCGGCGGGAGCGTAAATGGTTTCTTCGGCGCTAACGGTAAAATAGTCATCGGTCTTGTCTTGATTTGTTAGGGAGACAATGGCGACCGCTCCTAGAGTCAAAATTGCCACCCCTAAAATTAAAGCTGTGATTTTTTTCATAGTTTTTTTATTTTATAATTACTTACATTATAGCCGAAAGCCCCGTTTTCGTCCATAATTAGCAAACCGGTGAGCTTCATTGCGAACCTGTAGCAACAAGGGTTTTAGCTCTTTGGCGTACTCTTTAAAACTAGGACTGCTGCCAAACGGAAAGACTAAACGATCACCATTAAGTTTAGAGATGCCAACAACCGGTATTTCTTGATGAAGTTTTTTTAGGTGGCGGGTTAAAAAACTAATCTGCGGCCGGCCGCCGTCAATTAAAATTAAACTGGGTGCGGGCCACTCTAAATGTTTAAAGCGGCGCTCTAAAGTTTCTAACAAAGCCCTTTCATCATCACCGGCCGGTGCTTCTTTTATTTTAAATAACCGATATTCATCTTTAGCCACTACCCCTTCTTCAAATACTACCATCGCCGCATAGGTTTCGTGGCCACCAAAATGAGAAATATCATAACCTTCAACACGAATTGGTCGCGACTGTCGCAAATCAGACTCTCTTTCTAGTAAGGCAACATCCTGAAGCTGTTTTAAAGCTCGCTCCTGTTCCGGGCTTTCTTGACTTAATTTTTTTAGAAGTCTTTTTTTCTGGCCACTCAAAAGCAGACTTAAATTATCTAAATTGCGTCGATAGTCGGCGACACTGATTTCACCCAAACAAGCACCTGGGCACAGACCGATTTGATAATCGAAACAGGGCTTACCGCTTAAAGTTTGGCAAGTGCTCCAAGGGAAAATCGGACGAATTAAGCGCAAAGCGGTAGTCAGTAAGCGTCGCGATTGGTAAGGACCAAAAACCTTAGCTTTTTTTGGCGGCCATTTTTCTAAATCACGACCACGAGCAATTAATGGTTTGGCGTAGTCACCGCTGGGAATTACTAAATAAGAGAAAGAGCGACCATCGCGATCAACAATATTATATTTCGGCCAATAATCTTTAATATATTTCGCTTCCCAGATAATGGCCTCCAGCAATGAGTCGGCCTCCAACCAGTCTACCGTCGCCGCCAAAGAAACCATCTCGGCAATCCGCGGATCAAGTTTTTTCTGTAAATATTGTTTCAAGCGATTTCTTAAATTAACCGCCCGGCCAACATAAAGAACTTCACCATCGGCACGTCGCCAAAAATAAACTCCCGGGCGTTCTGGAGATTTCTCAATAATTTTTTTTAAGTTCGCTTGATGATCAGCAGACATGATAAAGATTTTTACTTGAGAACTTCTTTAAGATATGAAGCGGTTAGGCTCTTTTTAGATTCCGCCACCTTTTCTGGAGTACCAACGGCCATAATCTTTCCGCCCCGCTGTCCGCCTTCAGGACCAATATCAATCAAATAATCCATCGATTTTAACATGTGCAAATTATGTTCAATCACGATCACTGAATTACCGCGCTCCACTAATTGATTTAAAACCTGAAGCAACATTTCAATATCCCGATAATGAAGACCGGTGGTGGGCTCGTCTAATAAATAAAGGGTGCGCTGGCTGGTAGTTAAACTTAACTCCTTGGCAATTTTTATGCGCTGCGCTTCCCCGCCTGATAAAGTTGTCGCGGATTGCCCTAACTTTAAATAGCCCAAACCAACGGCCACTAAAACTTTCATCTTATCAGTGACATAATGATTATCGCCAAAAAAAGTAATCGCCTCATCAATCGTTAAATCCAAAACATCAGCAATGCTTTTGCCTTTATATTTAACCTGAAGAGTCTCGCGGTTAAAACGTTTGCCTTGGCAGACATCGCACTCCACATTAATCGCCGGCAGAAAATGCATTTGAATTTGCGTTTCTCCCGCCCCTTGGCAAGCCTCACAACGACCACCGGGAACATTAAAAGAGAAACGAGAAGGTGTATAGCCGCGTTCTTTAGCCTCCGGCAACTCGGCAAAAAAATTACGCACTGCCGTAAAAAAGCCAGTGTAAGTAGCGGGATTAGAACGTGGCGAGCGCCCAATCGGCGACTGATTAATAACTACAGCCTTATTAACGTATTCCGCCCCCTTAAACTCAGCTAAATCCGTCAACTGGATTTTGCCACGATGCGCTTTAAGGCGGCGTAAATTCTGATATAAAATATCGTGCATCAAGGTTGATTTTCCTGAACCGGAAACGCCACTGATGCCCACTAATCGCCCTAAAGGAATTTCAACCTTTAAATTCTTGAGATTATATTTATTCGCACCGACCAGTTTAATTGAGCCGTGATTTTGACTACGACGTTTTTCTGGCACCGCAATCTGAGTGGCGCCACTTAAATATTTTAAAGTTAAAGATTTTTCAATCGCTTTCGGATTAGCTAAAAGTTTATCTAAATAATCAGCAACCATCACTTCACCGCCGGAAACGCCAGCTAGAGGACCAATATCAACTAGATAGTCAGAGGCTAAAATACTGCGCTCGTCATGCTCCACCATAATTACGGTGTTATTTTTATCACGCAAAGTTTTGAGTGTTTCGAGTAAACGATCAGTATCGCGCTCGTGCAGACCAATCGTCGGTTCGTCTAAAACATAGAGGGTGCGCGATAATTGCGAACCAATTTGCGATGATAAGCGGATGCGCTGCGCTTCCCCGCCGGACAAGGTTTCCGCCTCCCGGCCTAAAGATAAATAGTTTAGCCCGACTTTATTTAAAAACTCGAGGCGATTTAAAATTTGAACAACAACATTCTCGGCAATTGTTAATTGGCGCGGGGCCATTTTTTGATAATAACTCCAAAAGAAATCTTGAAGTTCCACTAAGGACAACTCATTGACTTCGGCTAAATTCAAGCCGCCAACCTGGACCGAGAGCGCCTCCGCCCGTAAACGCTTACCTCCACAAGCAAGACAAGGTTCTTTGGAATAAAAATTAGCCCGCCCTAAACCAGTACAATCTGGACAGGCGCCATGCGGCGAATTGAAAGAAAAAAGGCGCGGCTCAACTTCCGGAAAAGCAAAGTTATCATGCGGACAGGTCCAATTAGCGGATAAAAGGAGCTCCTCATCTTTAAATTTTACAATCACTAAACCGTTAGAATAATCTAAAGCACTTTCCAGCGCTTCAAATAAACGTGTTTCATCCTCCACCCAAACATCATCAATCACGATCTCAATGCTATGTTTTTTTCGCGCCGCTAATTTAATCGGCTCACGTAAAGAATGATACTCGCCATCAATACGTGCTTTGTCATAACCCCGGTTTAAGTAATTATAGAGCAGTTGATAATACTCACCGCGGCGATCCCGAATGACCGGACTAAGAACTTCGGCCGTCTCTAAAGACTGACTTTTCATTTTAGTTAAAACAATATCCACCATTTCTTCGAGAGTTAACTTTTCAATTTTGCGGCCACACTGCGGACAAAAAACTTCACCGACACGCGCATAAAGCAGGCGTAAATAATCATGAATTTCGGTGAGCGTGCCGACCGTCGAACGCGGGTTATGAGAAAGTGCTTTTTGATCAATGGAAATCGCCGGCGCCAAACCGATAATCTCATCAACGGCGGCGGGTTTTTTCTGTCCTAAAAACTGGCGTACAAACGGCGCTAAGGATTCAACATACTGCCTTTGCCCTTCAGCAAAAATAGTATCAAAAGCCAGACTGGATTTTCCGGAACCGGAAACGCCAGTGATAACTGTTAGTGTATTATGGGGGATGTTTAGGTTAATATTTTTTAGATTATGCATCTTCGCCCCTTTGATGATAATTTTATCTTCCATGTTTTTTAGTTTTTTTAGGTGCGCGACCGCCCTTTTTTACTGGTTTAGCATCAGCGGTCGGTACAAAATCCAAAAAATCTTCAACCGGCTTCTGGATAGTTTTGGGATTAATTTGGTATTTTTTATTATAAGCCAATTGTTTTTCGCGACGCCTAGTCACGGTGGCGGTCGCCTTCTTAATTGAGTCGGTAAGCTGATCAGCGTATAAAATAATGCGCCCAGAAACATTACGGGCGGCGCGGCCCATTGTTTGCATAAGTGAGGTTTCGCTGCGCAGGAAACCTTCACGATCGGCATCTAAAATCGCCACTAAGACCACCTCCGGCAAATCCAAGCCCTCGCGCAATAAGTTAACGCCAATTAAAACATCGAAAACGCCTTGCCGAAAATCTTTTAAAACTTCGGTGCGGGCAAAAGTTTTTACATCCGAATGGAGATAATTACTCTGTACACCTTTTTTAGTCAGATAGGCATGTAAATCTTCCGCCTGTTTTTTAGTTAGCGTATTAACTAGCACTCGACCGCCGGCCGCAGTAATCGTTGCAATCTCCTCTTCTAAATCATTAATCTGAGTACGATTTTTTTCCCGATCAAAAACCGGTCTAATTTCAATCTCCGGATCAACTAAACCGGTCGGCCGAATCACCTGTTCAACTATTTTCTGAGAGTGAATCTTCTCATACTCACCGGGAGTAGCGGTCGTAAAAACTATCTGTCCAACCCGCTCTTCAAATTCTTTAAACTTTAAAGGACGATTATCTAAAGCTGAGGGTAAACGCCAACCATATTGAACCAGGTTCTTTTTACGCGCCTGATCACCATTATACATCCCTCGAATTTGCGGAATGGTAATATGCGATTCATCAATAATTGTTAAAAAATCGGGCTGACCATCTTTATCTTTTGGGAAATAAGCCAACAGCGAATCCGGTGCCTCACCCGGGCGCTTCCCCGACAAGTGCCGGGAATAATTTTCAATGCCATGGCAATAGCCGATAGTTTTAATCATCTCTAAATCATAACGGGTGCGCCGACCAATTCTTTCCGCTTCTAAAAACAAACCTTCGTCTTTAAAATATTGCTCGCGCTCTAAAAGTTCTTCTTTAATATCGGTCAAGGCGCTATCAATTTGTGGTTGGGTGGAGATAAAGTGTTTCGGCGGGAATAAAACAATTTCCTTAAGTTCTTCTTTAATTTGCCTCGTCTCCTCATCAAGAATTTCTAAACGATGAATCTCTTGACGGGTGAGCTCGATTCGATAAAGCACCTTTTCGGCCATCGGCCGAATCTCAATAATATCACCGCGCACCCGAAACTGGCCGGAATCAATATTACCAGCCACTCTTTTAAATTGTAGGCGCACTAATTGTTTGATTAAATCAGAGCGCACCAACGCTTGACCAACACTAAGATGGAGCCGCGCCTCTAGGTAGTTATCGGGCACACCTAAGTTATAAATACAGGAAACGGAAGCGACCACAATCACATCACGTCGCGACAAAAGTGCGGCAGTGGTGCCATGGCGCAGACGATCAAGTTCATCATTAATCATCGCCTCCTTATCAATATAAGTATCAGTGACCGGCAAATAAGCTTCCGGCTGATAGTAGTCGTAATAGGAAACAAAATAGTGAACGGCGTTATCCGGAAAAAAGTTTTTGTATTCGCGATAAAGTTGGGCCGCCAACGCCTTATTGGGCGCAATCACCAAAATCGGCTGGTTTAATTCGGCCACGACATTAGCGATGGTAAAAGTTTTCCCCGAGCCAGTGACACCTAGAAGGGTTTGCGCCCTTAAACCGGCCTTTAAGCCCGACTTTAACTTAGCGATCGCTTCCGGCTGGTCGCCCGCTGGTGCAAAATCTGATTTTAACTGAAAAAGCGGGTCCATATTTATTTTTACTATTGAATAACTTAAAGTTTTCCGAGCTCTAAGTAATCATCAATTCTGAGACTACGAACAAACTCCTCCATGTGGCTGACGATAATCATCGGCCCCGCAAAGTTATTGAAAGCCTCCGCCATAACGGGCAGATGGCGAAAATTTATATGATTGGTCGGTTCATCTAAAACCAGCAGGCCGGGTCGCATCAGCACTAGGCGCGCGAGGGTGAGCAAGCCTTTCTGACCTTCTGATAAAGAGCCAACGGTGTGCCCCATCAGATCACCAGTGATTAAAAAACCGGCGGCAGTAGAGCGCAACTCTTGAACATCATCACGATCGGGCATTGCTTTTTCCAAAGATTCAAAAACAGTATCGTTGAAATCCAGGTTCGCAAAATCCTGACTGTAATAACCAACCCTTACTCCCGAAGCAATCTTGGCGCCTTCGGCGGTGCCGGAAATTAAGGAGCGCAGCAAAGTGCTTTTACCAACCCCATTCGGGCCAGTAACTAAAACGTGCATTCTTTTGGTAATCCGCTTGTTTAGTGAAAGAATTACCGGCTCGTGATTCTTAATAATTTTAACAGAATCAATCACGACAATATCGCCGCTTAATTCTTCTTGGGCCGGAATCTCAAAAGGGCGAATCGTTTTATCTTCATGGCGAACATCAACTAAATCTTCTTCCAATTCTTCGGTCTCCTCTTTCATTTTCTTAGCCAACTTACGCATCTTGCCGCCTTTATGAGAAAAGAAATTCGCCTTCTCTTTGCGGTCAATAATCATTTTATGAAGCTGGGCATTTTTGCGGCGCTCTCTTTCAACGCGATCGGAAATCTCTTCCACCACCGAATAGTAGTCGCCAACATAGGTTTCGGTTTTCTTGGTGCGCGCATCTAAATAAATAACCCCCTCGGTAAAACAGTTTAAAAAATCAGCATCATGAGAAATTACCAAAACTGTTTTGTCATACATGATTAAAAATTCCAACAAGTGATCAATTCCCTCTTTATCTAAATTATTCGTCGGCTCATCTAAGAGTAGAATATCAGGAGTACCAATTAAAGCACTGGCCAGCAGCAAGCGGGCTTGTTGACCGCCCGATAAATCACCAACTAAGCGTTCGGTAGGAATCACTAGATTCACCGCCTCTAAAGATTTAGCCACTAAACTGCGGATATTTTTAGGGACCACTTTAAAACCTTTAGCTAGATAAGCCTCAACGCTTAAAGAAAAATCTTCCGGATTCACTACCTGAGGAGCGGCACCGATAGTGGCGCCATTGGTAATTGAAATCTTGCCGCTTTTGGCTTGGAGTTCGCCTTTAATCAAACCAAAAATCGTACTCTTGCCGGCGCCATTTTGGCCCATCAAAGTTATTTTTGAGCCGGTGCGTACGGAAAAAGACGCTTCGTCAAGAATCGGTTTTTTCAGGACGTACTCAAAAGTCACCTCATCAAATCTTAAAATTACTGGTTCCGCCATGTTTATAAATTTATTTTTTTAAACAATCTCGGTGAGACCGTGGGCCACGCTTTCTTTCAAGCCAGCACTGGTAATCTCCACAAAGTCTGCCTTCCCTTTAATCGCCTCAATAGTCTCGGCGCCCATATAAGTCATCCCTGAGGCCAGGCCGCCTAAATATTTCTTGACCACATCTTCAACGGGGCCAGCGGTTGGCAAAAGCGTCATCTCGCCTTCGACGTGAACAACCTCTGAAACTTTTTGTCCGTCTAATGATAATTTTTTTAAAGTCGCCGCATAACTAGCCATCCCGCGATACTCTTTATAATTTCGGCCATTTTTTTCAATCATCGCTCCCGGAGTTTCGTTGGTGCCCGCAAAGATAGAACCACTCATAACCGTATCGGCGCCCGCACCGATAGCCTTAGCTAAGTCTCCCGGGTGTTTAACTCCACCATCAGCACAAACCGGTACTCGCCCCTGGCTCGCCTCATAGGCTTCCATAATCGCTGTAATCTGCGGCACTCCAGCACCAGCCATGACTCTGGTGATACACATAGAGCCTGGGCCAATACCAACTTTGATGGCGTCGGCCCCTTTATTGATAAAATGCTCAGCTGCATCTTTGGTGGCAATGTTCCCTACCATTATATCAATTTTTGGATAAGTTTTCTTTAAATAATCAAAAGCGAGATCTGTCCGTTTGGAATGACCGTGGGCAACATCCAAAACTAAAATCTGAACACCGGCTTCTACTAAAGCCTGGGAGCGCTCTTCATAGTCTTTAACACCGATAGCGGCGGCGGCCAGCAATCCCTCCGCTCGCACGGCTTTGACCTCGCGGGCCTGATCGGCAATGGCTAAGAAACGATGAATTACCCCTAAGCCGCCTAAGCGCCCCAAAGCAATCGCCATCTTGCTTTCGCAAATGGTGTCCATATTCGCCGCCACGAGCGGAATATCCAGAGAATAATTCTTAGTCACTTTAGTTTTAAAACTGACATCCTTACGTGAAGCCACTTTATTGTATTTGGGAACAATTAAAACATCATCAAAAGAATAAGCTTTGCCAACAATTCTCGCCATAGAATAAAATAATAATTTTTTAGACAACCGACTCATTATAGGCAAAAAGTTCTTTTTTGACAAGTCTTTTTAAGGGGTTTAGCAGCTTGATTTTTTTAGCTTTTTATGTTAACTTTAAACCAAATAACCGTTCATTAAAAAAATAATATGGAAAGAAAGAAAAAAATTTCGGCCACCCCGGAGGAAAAGGCCAACACTAAGAAAGGCAATGTAATTATTGTTGACACTAACGTGTTGATTAATGATTATACCGCCATTGAAGAATTCATTAAGGGCGATAATCTTTTGATTATTCCAAGAATGGTGATTCTGGAATTGGATGGATTGAAGAAGAAACCAGAAGTTAGTCATGAAGCGAGAATGGCTTCTAATCTAATTTTAAAGTATCACCAGGAAGGCAAACTACAAATCCTGTGGAGTGAAAATTTTTCAAAGCTAGGTTTAGACAAGGAAATGCCGGACAACCGGATCATTGCTTGTTTGAATCATGTCGTGAGATCAAAAACCAACTCTTACCCCGATTACCAAAAAATAAAATTGGTAACCGATGACACGAGTATGTTGCTTCTAGCCTCTAGCTTCTTTGAAAAAAATAAGCTCGTGGAAGTGGAACGCTTTAAAAACATTCGAGTGAGTGTTAAATTGGAACCCCGCGCTGAACTAGAAACTGTTAAAATGCGGGATACTGATTACGAGGGGGCCGATTGCAAAATAAAATTTTGCAAGGAACGCTTCCCCGAATTAAAAGCCAACGGCGGCATAATAATCAATGAACAGGGAGATTTATCTCTAGCCTACAGAAAGGGCTCAGAGCTAAAAAGAATTCCTAAATCAATTTCGGCTTGTGCGGTTAAGTCGCAGAATGAAGGAGCCAGAAATTGGGAACAAGAATTACTTTTAGCTCAGTTGTTGGACCCGGAAATTCAGGTGGTTCTGGCTTCCGGCAGCGCCGGTTCCGGTAAAACTTTGCTAGCTCTAGCTTCGGCCTTAGAGCAAAGAAGTAATTACCGAAATATTATTCTGACCCGTCCGACCATTTTGATTGGCGACATTGACCGGCTCGGTTTTTTACCGGGGGATATGAATGCCAAGATGGCTGAGTACATGGATCCTTTCTTGCAAAACCTGGAAGTAATTATTGATGCCAATGCAAAAAATCCAGATTTTTTCATGCATGGTTTAATTACTCCCGACAGCGGCACTACAAACAGAAAGAAGACTTCAAGCAACGAAGAGCTGCTGCGAGTGCTGCGAAAAAGGCCGTTTGAATTTCTAGCCGAACTGGGAATTAAGGTAAACTCTATCCAATATTACAAAGGTAGAACTTACCACAAAACCTGTTTGATTATTGATGAGGCGCAAGACTTGTCGCCGATTGAGGTTAAACAAATTATTACCCGCATGGGTCGTAATTCTAAGGTAATCTTAGTTGGAGACTTAGGCCAAATTGACCGGCGTTTTTTAAATGCCGACAACTCCGGTCTTGCTTATGCGATGGCAAAAATGGAGGGTAATCCGATGATTGGCGTGACCCACCTAACTCATACAGTTAGATCTGAGGTTGCCGCCTTCGCGGAAAAGGTATTATAAATTTTATTAAGACGAGTTCAAAAAAACTCGTCTTTTTTTATTAAATTTAAGGAAAAACCCTTCCTTTATTTAGAGTGTCTTGACAGCCTAAATACTTTTTGCTAGAGTAGAAATCTTGTAATTTTTTTATTAACAACATAAAAACACAGCAAAATGTATGATTTTTATTTAGTCCCGCCTCCGCCAAAACCGAAGGCCCCAGGGGAAGATTTCTTTTCTGATTGGACGCCATGTCCGCCAATATCTCAGAAAACAGCTGAGACAAAAAGTCCGTAAATAATTTTTTCTTAAACAACCTCCTCCCCTCTTCCTTGAGCGACTGTCGTAACGACGGTCGCTTTTTTTATTTCCTGAAGACTAAAGAGATGTTATAATAAGAAAATGAAGAAAAAACTAAAGGCTTTCACTTTAATTGAATTGTTAGTCACGGTTGGCATTATCGGCGTTTTAACTAGCGGCGGCCTCTTTGGCTACCAAATTTATCGTCAGAGTTCTCGCGATGCGGTGCGCTTAATTGATATGAAGCAATTAGTGATTGCTCTTGAGGCTTACTACGATGATCATAACTTCCAATACCCTGATTGCACGGCCTGTGATAATGAAGCGGCTTGGGAAACTTGTTTAAAAACAGAGCTTGCGCCTTATCTAGCAGCACTGCCCAAAGATCCTAAAGGGGTTGTTCCTTATTGTTATAAACGACTCACGACCGCCAAAGCGGATGGTATTTACCCGGCGACCTTAAGCTTTGCTCTCGAGCGAGAAAATTCCGACCATGATGACGCTCAACCGATTACTTTACCGAACACCGACGACTACTATCATTATCAATTAGAAATCTATTAAAAAAGGCCCCGTAAGGGGCCTTTATTTTTTAAGCGATTAGCGCCCGCGCATCTTTAGCCATTTCTTTCATCTCATCGGTTTTAGCAACCACCACTCTAACTTTGCTTTCTGGAGCGCTTAAAACGACCTCCACACCGCTGGAGTTATTATTTAACTCCTCATCAATCTTCACGCCTAAAAAAGCCAGACGACGACAAATGCGTTCCCGTAGAATAAAGGAGCGTTCGCTGACGGTACCGGCCAAGATTAATAAATCTACGCCATTTAAGGCAGAAGCGGACCGAGCAATATGCTCACAAACCCGATCAACATAAACTTCTAAAGCTAAGGTGGCATCTTTATCACCGGCCGCCTCTAATTCTAAAAGCTGACGGATATCCGAACTCTTACCAGATAAACCGAGCAGGCCGCACTGAGAGTTAAAATAAGCTTCAATTTCATCACTATTCATTTTTAACTCTTCCATCAAATAAAGGACGGCCCCAGGGTCAATGTCGCCAACACGAGTGGCCATCACTAAACCATCTAAAGGAGTAAAACCTAAAGAAGTTTGAATGCTTTCACCATTAGCTAGAGCCGTAACACTAGCACCACCACCTAAGTGACAAACAATGGTTTTAGCGGGAATTTCTTTTAAAGCTTCTTTGGCCTGAGCAGTTACAGACTGGACCGAGATGCCGTGATAGCCAAAGCGATACAAGCCTAAACGGCGACTATCAGCAATTGGAATCGCAAATAAACGCGCTTTTTCTGGCAAGGTGCTATGAAAAGCCGAATCGGAAATAGCCGCAATTTTTTGCTCCGTACCAAAGAATTTTTTAACGCTTTTTATTTCCACCAGTGCCGGGGCTAAGTGTAGAGGCGCTTTTTTAACAGCAATATCGGCCATCTTTAAATATTCATCATCAAGCAAACGATGCTTTAAAAAATATTCTCCTGGCGCCACAATGCGCACACTCACCAAATCAATGTCTTCGCGCTTAGAAATAATGCCGCGTTCAATTAAAGAATCCAACACAACCCCCACTGACTCGACGTAAAGATTGTCATCTAAGCAGCGCTTACTTTTTTTATCACCCACCGTTTCGCTAACAATTAACTCTTCCCCTTCTTGTTCAAAGTGGGCTTGATAAATAAGATCTAGATCCTGATAGAGTGCATACTTCTTTGAGGCACTCCCTAAATTAATAATCAGATTTTTAATCGCCATAGTTTTTCCTAAATTAAATTTAAACAAAAAATAGGCCCCTATTTTGAGACCTATTTTATTTTTATCTAAACTAAACTTCAAATCCTAATTCTTTATTTATCTCGTCGGCGCTGAGTTTTTTAGTGCAAAAAAACCAATCATGGCAAGTTAAATCACCACTAGCATCAGTCATCCTATCTTCGGCAACACCACAAGAACCAGCGGTTGGAACAATAACATCGTCACCAGGACGCCAATCAGCCGGCAAAGCAACTTTAAACTTTTCCGCTACCTGCAAACCAATTAAAGCGCGGTAAATTTCATCAAAATTGCGACCAAGGCTAGCTGGATAATAAATAACTGCTTTGATAACGCCCGCGGGATCTATAAAGAAAACTGCCCGGACTGCTTTCGTAACACTCTCTCCAGGCTGAACCATGCCGTATTTATTAGCGACTTCCATGGTAATATCTTCAATCAAGGGGAACTTAACCTCCATATTTTTCATCCCCTTATACTCAATTTTCTCTTTAATTGTCCGAAGCCAAGCAATGTGGCTATAAAGACCATCAATAGAAAGGCCTACTAATTGGCAGTTAGCGTTAGCAAACTTTTCCTGCATTGAAGCAAAAGTCATAAATTCTGAGGTACAAACCGGGGTAAAATCAGCTGGATGACTAAAAAGAATAACCCACTTTCCCAAGTATTGCTCGGGGAAATTAATATCTCCTTGAGTGGTAACCGCCTTAAAAGCGGGAGCTTTGTCACCAATCCGAGGAACACCAACAGCTTCCAATAATTTTTCTTTATTTTCTTCCATAAAATTATATTTTTATTTATTAATTAAAGTTAATTATACCAGTTTTATCTTCCGTAGCCAAGTCTTTAATTTGACTTTTTCACCAAAATGTTCTATTATAAAAACAGTTGTTTAACAAAAAAATATAATAAAATGAAGGAAATTATTGGACCGTATCTAATGCAGAGCGGGCGTTATGCCGGTGAATATCTTGAAGAATTAGTCTTTAAGGACCCAGAATATGTGGCGACTTTAAATAAGTATCGCCAGCGCGGAAAAGAATGCAATAACCTCCAAGATCATCTGAAGTCCCTTTTAGAAGGCACTCCGGAAACCATCGTTCTCTGCCCTGTCTGTCGCCAGAAGAGAGTAAAGTATTTTTTGTATCTTAACTCAGAAACAGTGATGGAGACCTTAGTTTGTTGCGAGAATCCTGATTGTCAGCAAACACTGCGCTCTAACCACTACAATGATTATCTCTTACCTTTAAAACTAAACCTGATTCTATCTTTAAAAACTAAAACTTTAAAGAAAAAAGCTTTAACACTTTTAAAGAAAGTTGTAGGGTTACCAACAAGGCCAAAAGCCGAAGAAATTTTTAAAATCTTTATCGGCGAACCTTTACCTTGTGTCAATGAGCGCTTGCCCCAAAAAAAAGAGCGACCACCGCTGCAAGCCTGGCAACTTTCTCTTCAATTTGAAGAGTAAAAAAAATAAAAAAAAACCTGACTTTTTTTAAGCCAGGTTTTATTTTTTTAGTTAAAATATTAAATAATGGAGATAAACTGTTACCGGAGCGGTCAGAATCGAAACCGTTACCATCAGTTTAATCAAAATATTAAGAGAAGGTCCGGCGGTATCTTTAAAAGGATCGCCAACCATATCCCCAGTAATAGCTGCTTTATGCGCCGGCGAGTTTTTACCGCCAAACATGCCTGATTCAATATACTTCTTGGCATTGTCCCAAGCGCCGCCGGCATTGGCCATATAAACAGCCTGACAAAATCCGGAAGCGAGTGTTGCTAATAAGAAGGTAACAATCATTGCCGGTCCACCGATAATCGCAATTATTAAAGGAATAAAGATTACCAGTAGTGCTGGAGCAATACTAAAGCGTTGTGCCGCCCGCGTACTAATATCCACACATTTCTGATAATCAGGCTGATTCTTACCAGCCAGCAAGTTTAAGTCTTTAATTTGTCTTTTAACTTCATGAATCATAACCGAGGCAGCATCGCCGACCGCCTTTAAAAGCTTCGCTGAAAAAAGCCAAGGCACGGCCACGCCCAAGATTAAACCAGAAATTATCCAAATATCACGAACATCCAAATTGACAATCGCTGATGGAATTCCCTGCTTGGTCATGGCCGCTTCAATCACATTCCATAAAGCACCAATTAAAGCAATCGCCGCAAAAGCCGCAGAACCAATCGCATAACCTTTTCCCGTTGCGGCAGTAGTATTTCCAAGTGAATCTAAGGAATTACCAATTTTAGCGCGTTCCGGTCCTAGGTGGGTCATTTCAATAAGCCCCTGAGCGTTATCAGCGATCGGACCAAAAGCATCTACTGTTAAAGTAATCGGCAGCGTTGACAACATTGCCACTGCTGCCAAACTCACACCATAAATGCCAATTTGATAATCGCCACCACCACTAATAAAGAAGGCAGCTAACATACCTATCACCAACACTAAAGCGGTGACTAAAACGCTGCGCATCCCCAAAGAAATCCCTTCTACAATCACACTCGGGTGACCATCATTAGCTTTTTCGGCTAATTTTTTCACCGGCTTGAAGTCAGCACTGGTATAATACTCAGCCACATAAGAGATAGCATTACCGGTAATTAAACCAAACAAGACTGAGAACCAGAGATTTAAATTCGGCATTGCCAAACCAATCACAATCGCTGCGCCAATAGCTATTAAAATGGAGGTTAAATAAATCCCCCGTCTAACACCTTTCAGTAAACCATCGTAGCTATCAGCTTTGATAACTGCTAATCCAATAATAGAAGCAAAAATGCCAATCGCTGAAATTGCTAAAGGCAGCATCACTAGCACTGAAGCCGTAATAGCTGTTCCGTAAACCAGTGAGTAGTTCCCATGAGCAGCAAAACCGGCTTCCATAGAAGCGGCGTTACCCCCCGCATAAGATTCATTCAAATCTTGGCCCATACCCGCAATGTCCGAAGCATTATCACCGACATTGTCAGCGATAGTGGCCGGGTTACGGGCATCATCTTCTTCTAGTCCGTATTCACCTTTTCCCACCACATCAGCGGCAAAATCCGCTGCTTTAGTGAAAATGCCACCAGCGACACGAGCCATAAAGGCCATAAAGCTGGAACCGAAGGAAAAAGTTATAACAGTGCTAGTAATTACACCCATCAGTTCATTAGCCGGCATGTTTGGGCTCAACAAATAAATTGTCGAATACCAAAGACCAAGATCTAACAAGACAAAACCACAGACCGAAAAGCCCATCACGGCACCCCCATTTAAAGCAGCCTTGAAACCCTTATTCAAGCCGTTTTTTGTTTGGTGCGCAGTAATGGCATTGGCGCGCGTGGCCGCGGTCATTCCAAAATAAGCGGAAAGCGCAGAGAAAAAAGCGCCGGTTAAGACCGCAAAGGGGGTGTAGAAACTAATGAAGTCTAGGTAAGCTAAGACTAAAAGAATTAAAAACACGATCCCAATGATAACCCCTGAAGAGGTATACTGACGTTTTAAAAAACTTAAAACTCCAGATTTAATGTAAGCGGAGATTTTTAAGAGTTCCGGTTCAGTAACTTCTTGCCGGCGGAGCCAACGACTTTTCATGATCAGCACGGACAAAGATGTCAGTGCAGCGACGAACAGAATCAACAAATTTAATTTTTCCATTACTATTATTTTATTGTTAAAAATACTATTATTGCCTATTTTTTACCCTAAAATTAAAATAAAGTCAAGGGTACAAAAAAAGGGCTAAGCCCTTTTTGAGTGGAGTACTAGCGAATTGTTTAGTTTTTAGTTTGAAACATAATACCAACATCCGATCGCCCGCGGTTATATAAAGTTTTTACTTCATCTTCAGAAAGAGCCCGGTTGTAGATGAGGAGATTGGAAATTTGGCCGTTATATAAATACCCTGAATAGGTAGTCGACCAAATTCCGACCGAAATTTTTTCAGGAGTAAATTTAACAGTTTTTGTAAGCATCCATTTGTTATCTGGGTTTCCATTCACATAAAACTGGACGGAATTTTCACTCTTATTATAAACTAATACTACATGAGCCCATTCATTTGGGGTTATAGAAAATGATGTCCCCTTAGAATTATACTCCCTTGTTCCGTCCGCATATCCAATTGAAATGTAAAACTTTCCATTTATAATGTTTATACCTAAGTTTGATGTTTGTGCATGATTATGAGTTGTTAATACCCCTCTTAAAGCGCCATCAATAGCGGGAACTTTTACCCAGGCAGAATACACCTGACTATCATCTAATAAAATATTATTTATTGTTTTAATGTGATAATAATTAGAACCATTAAAACTAGCTCCTTCTTCTGTTATTGTTGCTCCAGAATTTTGTCCATCGCGAGAATAAGCAGTTCTATCGGTCATTATTTGTGACCCAGCGGTCTCACTTTTTGTATATTTAGACTTTAATGGCATATCTAATATAAGCCCTTGTTCTAAGGAGCCAGTGGTTGTTTTTGGACTGTAGGAATCATAAAGAGACTTTATTTCCTCTTCTGATAGGGCTCGGTTATAAATGCGGACGTCGTCTATTGAACCATTAAATAATCTTGGAGCACCATCTCTTTCTTTGCCAATAAGCAGATTAGCTTCATAATTTGTTGGGCTCGAAGCAGTATAACTTCCATCCAAAACTCCGTCTTTATAAAACCTAAGATTTGTGCCCTCATGAACAACAACGATATGTCGCCAATTACCGTTATTATAATCTGAAGAATTCGTTCCATACCAAGAACCAGCGTAATAATATATTTTTCCAGCAGCCTCCCTATTTATGTTTAATACAAAACCATTATGAGGTGGCGTATTAGCAATTTTTGAAACAATGGTACCAGAATTATTTACAGTTCCAGTGCTAGCTGTTTTAATCCAGGCAGATATTGTTCTTGTGTTTGAATTTAAAATATTTGAACTACCAGCATCTATATAATTACTCAAACCATCAAAACTCATCGCCCCGCCTTCTCTGCCGAACCTGTCTTCACTGAGAATAAAAGATTGATTTATGGGAGTAGTGCCATGATTTTCATAGGCAGATGAGTCAGTTAAGCGCCCTATTCTTGTCCCGCTTACAAAAGGAGTGGAATGGTCTTTTTTTTCTACCTGAACATTATCTACCCAAGTTGTTCCATAAGAAGAGCCGGACGAATAAACATATATAATAAAATTTTTATTCAAATCCCAATCATTATCTATTGTTATAGTGAATGATGTTTGCTCCCAATTATTAACACTCTTCCCATAAATTGTAGCTATACTACCATTAAAAGAGTAAGAGCCTGTTGATATAAGATGGTGGTATAGTCCCACCTGACTTCCTCTGTTTAAGACATCAACTTTCTGTTTCCAGCTTATTGTAATTTTGTCTCCAACTACCCATCCTAATGAAGCTGGGGTTCCTAAAGACTGAGAAATTCCCTGCCACCTATGTCCTAAGCCATACACGTCATTTTTATCAACAAATTTAATACAAGGATCGTTTGCGCCATCAATTCCTTCATACACCCATTTTGCATGATACCCTATAGCTGGAGACCCAACACCTCCATTGTACCCGGTAGACCAGTTATAAACTATTATTGCATCGCTATGGAGTGTCTCATCCCAGCCAGGTTTATAACTACCTGGGGTACCATTTGAAATTAATTTTCCTGTTGGGTTATAAATAAAATTATTTGTACCTTCAATATAGCTATCAGCGCCCATTTTAAAGTGTCCAACCAGACCGCTATAAGTCTGAATACCTTTAGCTGTGCCAGGTTTTAGTTTATATCTTATTATAACCACCCCTGAACCGCCATTACCCCCCTTATTTGATCCACCAGTAATAGAAGATGCCCCACCCCCACCACCACCGGTGTTAGATAAACCATTATCACCATCTTGGAAAGTACCTGGCGTTCCACCATTACCACCACCACCTAATCCTCCTAAGCCTCTATTTAGAGGTGCGGGGTTATGACTGCCGCCGCCGCCACCACCGGCGAACCAACCATTTTCACCATAATCATCACCAAAAATATTTCCATAATATAAACCCTTGCCGCCCATGCCATTAGAATCAGCTGTTCCATCGGTTCCTGCCTCCCCGGCACCACCGCCACCGCCATGTTTATAATTAGATAAAAGACCACCGCCAGAATTACCTTGCCCAGCAGTTCCCGAAGCTTTATAGTTAGAAGCTGAGCCTCCACCGGATCCACCACTCGAACCGCTCCGGTAGGCATCCCATTGACCAGCGGCACCACCGCCAATAGCAATGAAAGAATCAAAAGAAGAGTCACCTCCATTTGTTGATCTGGTAGCAGCACTAGAACCAGTTGCCCCTTTTCCTCCCGCGCCAACATTGATAGTGATCGAGCTCCCTGGTGTTAAGGAATAATTTTCTTTAAAAATAAGGCCACCAGCGCCGCCACCAGCTCCATGCCTATAACCGCCGCCACCGCCGCCAGCCACTATTAAAATATCGGCACTAATTGCTCCATCGGGGACAACCCAGGTATGAGGCCCGACTTCGGTAAAAGATATTACTGCGTAACTAGCTTTAGTATATTTATAAACAAAAAAAGACCCCACTAAAACAAGGATTGTGAATAAAAAAACCAGCAAAACCTTTTTTCTTATTTTATTTTTCTTTAAAAAAGCAAACATGAGAAAATAATTAAATTTTCTTTAAGATATTTAAATTTTACCAAAAAAACCAAAATAAAACTACTTAAAGGAAAAAAATATTTCTGACCAATTAACTACCCTGCCAGACTTACAAATAACACCCTCTGTTTCTAAAAGCTTTTTCTTTTTCTTTATTCCTTCGGCAAAACCACCAAGATGGCCGCCACTCATAACTACCCGATGGCAAGGCACCTGCGGCGCCAAAGGATTATTGTGTAAAGCATTGCCCACCGCTCGCGCCGCCCGCGGTTTTCCTAAAAATTTAGCAATCGTGCCATAAGTAGAAACACGGCCCAGCGGGATTAAGCGCGTCGCCTCGTAAACGGCTTGAGAAAATGGGGTAATATCCTTTCTGGGCATAGATCACCATTAAAAATTATTTTCAAACCGCCAAGCATCCTCACACATATCCTTGATATTTAATTTAGATTCCCAGCCTAATTCTTGCTCGGCCTTACCAACATCAGCAAAACACTCAGCAATATCACCCGGCCTTCTATCAACGATTTCATAAGGTATTTTAAGGCCATTAATCTCCTCAAAAGCTTGTAGTA
Source organism: Candidatus Parcubacteria bacterium (assembly GCA_037076615.1). Taxonomy (NCBI): domain Bacteria; phylum Candidatus Parcubacteria; species Candidatus Parcubacteria bacterium. The sequence goes on along the minus strand of AP029158.1, from coordinate 323,913 downwards.
ATTCTAAAACCGAAGTCCCCTGGCTGGTGCCTAGGTTATAAATATGAGCGCCGGCATTTAATTTTTGAAGTGCCAAGACATGACCCTGAGCCAAATCGACGACATGAATGTAATCCCTAACGCCAGTGCCATCAATAGTTGGATAATCGTTACCAAAAATCTTTAACTTTTCTAGACGGCCCTTCGCCACTTGAGTAATGTAGGGCATCAAATTATTAGGAACGCCGCTTGGCGATTCGCCAATTAAGCCGCTTTTATGAGCACCAATAGGATTAAAATAACGGAGCAAGGCCACAGAAAAATTGGGATTAGCCAGGGCGACATCGGTCAGTATTCTCTCGCTTATTACTTTTGTTTCACCATAAGGATTAGTCGTTGGGAGCAGCTCCATTGTTTCTAAAAGTGGTGATTTGTTATCGCCATAGACCGTCGCTGACGAGCTAAAGACAAATTTATTAACCCCATGCTTCAGACAAACTCGAGCCAGAACCATCGTGCTAAGAGTATTGTTGTAATAGTAATCTAAAGGCTTGGCCACAGATTCACCCACCGCTTTAAAACCGGCAAAATGAAGAACACCGTCAATTTTATGATTTGAAAATATTTCCTCAACGGCCACTTCGTCGGTAACATCAACCTTATAAAAAGTCAGTTCCTGGCCGGTTATTTCTTTTATTCTATCAATAACTTCAATTTTACTATTAACTAAATTGTCAGCAATTATCACGGAATAACCATTGTTTAGTAATTCAACGCAGGTGTGCGAGCCGATATAACCCGCTCCGCCGCTTACTAAAATACTCATAGTCATTTAATTAAATTATTAACTATTTTATATAATACCATATCTCTTAGGCTTAATAAAAAAAACCGTCTACATTTCGTAGACGGAATTAATTTTAAATAGCAACGGCCAAAAATTTGTCGCCAATCTCCCAATCACCATCAACTAAATCAAGAAAAAGGTTACGACCATTTTTGTCAGCCACAAATTGCGGGACGCTGTTAATTCCAAACGAGTCTCGGTAAACAGAGCCCAAAGCAATGATGGGAACGCCGGCGCAAAGTTCAGGATAGGCCATCTCAAAATAAATTAGTTCCGCTAAAGAAGCGGGACGAAAACCTTTAAGTTTCATTTGTAAAATAACCTCTTTAGAATCAATTCTCTGATCAAAAGAAAGTAATGAAACCAATAAGGTTTTTTGCGGATCAGATAATTCTGTCAGTGGGAGCTTTTCCCTCTTGATGTCATAATTACAAAAATTGTAATTAGCGACCACAATCATTTCTTTTAAACTGCAGTCATGGCCCATGTTCAAAACGACAGGCTCTTTCTCATAAATTTTTATTTCCATTATTCCCCCTTTTTTGTTAAAAAACTGACTACAGTTAATCAATATAATCAGTCTTTGTCAATCATTTAAAAAAAGCCCCATTACTCTTCGCAGAGTAATGGGACTAATAACCAATGTTAGGACGAAAGGAAAAACATGGGTTATTTCTTTTGATCAAACTCAACCGTTATGTTGAGTCGACCATCATTCGCGGTCATTCTAGTGACCGGAGATTTCAGCTCCCCGATTGCCTTTATAGCAGCAACGATGTCGCTATCGGGCTTTTCTCCGGGAACCGATGATTCAAGGTTTACTTTAGTGTCGGAGACGGAGGCAGGAGACTCAGGACTTTCTTTTTTTTCTGAAAAAACATTTGCGGTGCTTTCCCAGACTGTTGTGTCATTGTGATTAGACTTAACATCTGGATAGAAATACCAACCCTCAGGCAAAGAGAAACGACCATCAGCGAAGACACCGGTTAAGTTACCACAATGTTGTAAGTAGTAACTGATATTGCCATTGACTTCTGTTGCTCGATAAGCTGATAATCCTGGACTTAAGGAGATAGTTTTTAAGCCGTCGCTAAACATAACGGACACTTTTTTCTTCCCCTCTCCCATAATTTTTCCCCGCTCTACCTTCGAAAGTGTAGCGCTTGGACTCACGCTCTGAATCTGGTTGGCAGCAATACCGGCGTTGTTACTTAAACCGCCAGGGATGACGGGATTACGGTATACTCTTTTTTTCCAAAGAGTGATAAGCATTGTAACAAAAGCGGCAATGAAAAGGATTAATAGACTTAAAAGCACCCAGATGAGCAACCCTTTTTCTTTGACAACTTCTGGTGCCGGGCTGGGTAGAGTCACCGTCACTGTATCGATCGGGAAAGTCGGAATTTCTGAGCTCCAATACCTTTCGGCAATCTTCCACATGCAGTCGTGGTTATTTTGAATCGGCCAATCAGTAATCCAGGCCTCAACTCCCATGCCACTTCTGGCAGGCAGTAAAACGGTGTCTCCCGGTTGGATGATGTTTACATCTTTAAACCGATTTTCATTCAATTCAACCGTTTCATTAAAGATTTGGCTGAAATTTTTTTGAGAGAATGTGGAGGACAGGCTAATGAGTGTTAGGATTAGGAATAGAGAAAATTTCTTCATTTTTTATTGAGTTTTAAAGGTGCCGGTTAAATATTGTCGTTAGATTCTAGCTAACAAGTTTCCAATATTTAACTAAGAGAATTGTATCACAAAAGAAACATTTTGTCAATATAGTAAGATAACCCACCTAAGATTAAGAATTTTTTAGATAGCTATACCCCAAAAAACCACAAAAAAGCTTTAAGGCCTAATCTTCGCGGTAATTATAAGATAGTTTGTTATATTCGGTAGTCGCCAACATCAACTTTTACACTTCTCTTTGTGCGGTGGGAGTTAGGAGGGGCCATAAGATTTTTATCTTTGGGCAGAAGACTGAGATTCGACGAGGTAGTTCACCATCAAGATGGAAATAAAAAACAATCAACCGTATAACTTATATGTTTGCACTCCGGCAGAACACCAAGCCGTACATATGCAAACTTTAAGGATACACGGTGATTGGCTTGGAGATTAAATCTTGAATAAATAAATAATAAAAAAAATAGACTACGATCAGTAGTCTATTTTTGTAAATTTGCTCGGGGACTAGGATTCGAACCCAGATATACAGGACCAGAACCTGCAGTCCTACCATTAGACGATCCCCGAATTATTTTATTGTTCCCTACTCCCCCTGCTTCGGCTTTAAGAGCGGGAAAAGCGTCACCTCGCGCACCGGCTTATCACACATAAAAGCAAATAACCTTTCCCCAAAACCAAAACCACAAGTCGGCGGCAAACCGTGTTCCAACATTTCCACAAACTCCCAGTCCGGCATCATTGCCTCTTTATCGCCTCGATCAATCAACTCCTGCTGCAAACGAAAACGTTCGGCCTGATCAATCGGATCATTTAATTCCGAAAAACCGTTACCCACTTCCGAGCCGGCAATAATAATTTGAAAACGTTCGGTCAGCTCCGGGTTATCAGCCTTAGCCTTAGCTAGTGGTGAAACTAATTTTGGATGATTAACTAAAAATACCGGACCGGCAATTTGGCGGCGGCAATACTTCCAAAGCGTATCAATTAAACGTTCACGATTATCGCCATCATATTTTACTTGTAACTCTTCTAGTTTAGCCTTCATTTCTTCCTCGGAAGCAGTCAAAACATCAATCCCTGTTCTCTCTTTAACTGCCGTACAATAATCTAAATGTGGCCACTCACCCGCTAAATCAAACTTCATTCCTCGAGTTTCAAAATCGGTGCGACCAAAAACCTCTTGCGCAATTTCTTGGTACAATTCTTGCGCCAGCTTCATGCCCATTTCATAATCAGCATAAGCCCAATAGAACTCCAAATTAGTAAATTCTTGCAAGTGATCGGCGCTTGAACCTTCGTTGCGATAAACCCGGCCAACTTCAAAAACCTTTTCATAACCAGCAGCAATCAAACGCTTCTGCCATAATTCGCCAACGGAAATGCGTAGATAAACATTCAGATCAAAATCATCATGATGAGTTTTAAAAGGATTGGCTTCGGCACCGCCGGTGGTTAGCTCTAGGGTTGGCGTCTCCACCTCAAAAAAGCCGTGACGTTTCATAAAATCTCTGGTCACTTCCCAAAAATGCGCCTTTTTGATAAACAACTCCCGCTTCTCGGGATTGAGCAGTAAATCCAAATAACGTTTACGTAAACGATCCTCCTCACCCTTGAGGCCATACCAAGAATCAGGAATAGGCCGCAAAGACTTAGTTAATAAAGTCCAGTCGCTAACCAATAAACTGCTTTCTCCTTTATGAGTCAAAAAAGCGGTACCGGTCACTTGAATAAAATCGGCAACATCAATTAACTTTAAAAAAGTTTTATATTTTTCCGGCCCCAATTCTTTTTTAGAAAAGACCAACTGTAAACGACCGCTCACATCCTCTAAATCGGCAAAAGCTAAATTACCGTGTTCCCTTTTGGCTCGCAAACGTCCAGCCAGAATAAGTTTTTCCTGAGACTTAATTAAATTATCAAAACTGCTCAAAAACTCGGCGATCATTTTATCGCGATGGACCTGAGCCGGATAAGCGGCAATGTTCAATTCTTTTAAGGCGGCTAATTTTTTTACACGGTCTTCCCGTTCACTGCCTGAATTTGCGAGCAGCTCTTCACTCATATTTAAGCGACTTTAATAATCTTATAAACGACCACTCCACGCGGAGTTTCCACCTCTACTATAGCACCTTTTTTCTTTCCCAAAAAGGCGACGCCTAACGGTGATTCATTAGAAACAAAACCATTTAACGGATCAGCTTCGTTAAAACTGACAATTGTAAATTTTTTCTCTTTGCCATCCACTTTAGCACTGACTACTGAACCTAAAACCACTTCACCATTAGACTGATGGTTAACAACCGTGACATTTTTTAAAGTAGCTGCCAATTCTAAAATCCGCCCCTCATTCAAAGCTTGGGCGTCTTTAGCTTCGCTGTATTCCGCATTCTCCGATAAGTCACCTAAATCTTTGGCCCGCTCAATCCGATCAGCAATTTCGCGCCGCTTGGTGGTGGTTAAAAAGTCGTATTCCTCCTTTAGTTTATCATACCCGGCCTGGGTAATAATTTGTTCTGAAGACATAGTTTAAACACTTAAAAACTAATAATCGCCTAAGCGGCGATTTTAAAATTTAACGCTTTTTAATATACGCTATTTTGTTATTTCTGGCAAGTTATTTGCCTCCAATCTTCGGCTGGCACCAATAACCCAAATTAAAAACCAAATTAGAAAACCGAGTGGGTGATCAAGATAAGGGGTAAAAAAATGAATAGCTATTAAGGCGAGTAGTGCCACCGCCAAGGCTCCAGAAAGATCATCGCCAGCGCGCCAGCGTTTTAAATTTTGCCCGAGGAAAGAAAAAAGTAAGGCTAAATAAGCTAAAAGACCCAAAACACCAATCTTTAACCAGAGTCCAAAATAGCCCCACTCAAAAGCATAAGTGCTGTAAGTGCTCGTCTTTTGCATATCTAAAAAGCGCGGATCAGAAGTTTCATAAACGATTTCACGCCCGAAACCGCTACCTAAAAGCCAATTTTCGCCGATACCTTTCCAGAGCGGGCCAAGCAAAGACCAGCGAGAGGCGACAGCTGGCTCCGAACTATCAACCTCCAAACGATCTGATAGCGCTTCAACTGAAATTAACCCCGGTTTAGGAAAAGGAAAAGCGGCTGTACCAAAAATTAGTACAACCCCCAAAATCGCTGGCCAGATAATTTTTAGAAGCGTTTGCCCGGCTAGCTTCCATTTTTTGCTGAGTAAAAGTATAAAAATTCCCACTCCGGCCGCACAAATTACTGCCAACCAAAAACTACGCGACATGGAAAGAATTAAGGCGCCCCAAGATAAAACACTTAAAGCCAGAGCGGCCCCACGTTGTTTTGTTTTGATAAAAGGCAAAATGACCACCGCCAAAGCCGGGTAAAGATGTGACTGAAAAAAGATGCGCGACCAGGAACCCGCCGCCGCCGTCACTTCCGCTAACCCAGTTTTCCGCAGCCACCAATAGAGGTCGGAGATAAAAGGAAGGCTATGAGTAAAAGCGAAGAGAATAAAAAAAGTTTCGCCAATTAACCATAAGAGCGCGCCACTTAAAACTTGAACCAAACGTTGATAGACCGAAGCCGAGGCTTGATAATAGACGGCAATAATCGGAAAAATCAGGGCTAAAAAGAGCCAACTATTAACATCGGCAAAAATAGTCGTAAGTGGATAAGAATAGATAAGGCCGCTGACAAATCCTAGTGCTAAAAAAAATAGCAGGGCCACAAAGAAAACAACTGTTTTATTATTTTTAATAAAGGTGGGTAAATTTCCCAGTGATCGGGCTTTAATAATTTTTATTAAGTAGGCCGTCATGACCGCGACAAAAATAACCATGCGCAAGGAAGCCAGACCTTCTTCTAATAAGCGCCCCTTGGAGCCAACAACTAATTCGGCCACTAGCGCTAAAACTCCATACTCGAGACGGTAAAGAGATAAACCAAAAACAGCAAGGCCAATCACCGCCAGCATTAACCAACTGTAACCCGGGAAAAAATAATTCAAAATTGACAGGCCGCTAACAACTGCTAAGAGCGCAAAAGTAAGGCTGCTTGTTTTACCGACTAGTTTCATACGATTTGGTGTTTATTATAAATAATTTCTTTAGCGGCGTGATATTTTTTTACCGCCGGTAAAAATTTTAAAAAGCGATAAGAAAAGGCGGGCAGCCAAGCGCTGATATGACCACCGGGGCTAACAGCAAAAAGAACTTGATCAACAAAAACCCCATAACCGCCGGCAGCGGCGATAGTGAGCCACAAGTCCCAATCTTGAAAACGTTTTAAATCCTCATCCCAGCCGCTGGCCGGAAAAGCAGAACGACGAATAAGCGAGGTGGTGTGAATATAAGGCTCACGACGGAGACGATCGTAATCATAAGAACCAACTTTAAATAAGCGCCGTCCCCATTTAAAAGCCGAATAAGCAAAGGCGGCTTGAGAATCGAAAAGCAAAGCGGCTTGCCAAAGCTCTAAAGCGCGAGGATCTAAAATCGCATCACTATCACAAAACAAGAGAAATTCACCGCGAGCTTTACTAAGACCAGTATTACGGGCGGCCGGGGCGCCTTTATTTTCTTGATTTAAAAAGATGAAAGGGTTGGCGCCGGAAAACTTATCTAGAAAAGCAGTAAATTCCGCCTCTAAATTATCAGTGGAGCCATCGTTAACCACAATCACTTCCCAATCAGCTAAGGTTTGGTTGGCAATACTTTCTAAAGTCGCCTTAATTTTTTTGGCCTGGTTATAAACCGGAATAATAATAGAAATCATAAATATTGATAAAATTCTTGAGCCTTTTTTTCCCAAGAAAAATTGGCCAAAGCGCGTACTCGCCCCTGACGTCCCAACTCCTCTCTTAAGACGGGGTCAGAGCTTAAAGTTTTAATTGCTAGGGCAATGGCGGCTGGATCTTCCGGATCGACTAATAAACCGCTCACGCCGTGACTGACCGCATCACTAACACCACCGGAGCGACCAGCAATTACCGGCTTGCCATTTAAGTTGGCTTCAAGATAAACAATGCCAAAGCCCTCAAAATCTCCTTTAATCTCCCGTGACGGCATTATTAAAATATCACATAAATTTAACCACGACCATTTTTCATTTTCACTAACTGGGCCGGTAAAAATAACCGACACCCCGGTTTTCTCCGCTAAAAGACGTAAATCACCTTCTTCGGGGCCCGAACCGACGACCACATAAGCCAAATCTTCACGTTCTTGAGGGGTAAGTACAGCTAAGGCCTTAATGGTATAATCTACCCCTTTACGAGCCACCAAGCGCCCCAGAGTGAGTAAAATCACCTTATTACCCAGTTGATATTTTTCTCTTAAAAAAGGCGCTAAATTAGCTTCATCAAGACGGCCACTGTGGCTGACACCAGGATTAACTACCGCCACCTTAGAACCAAAATCAGGATAGCGAGTCGACACCAGCCCGGCGACATAGGAATTAGCACTAATAATTTTTTTAGCCCCACCTAGAATCTTTTTACTTAAAAAAACCTTCCGTTTCTTTTTATGCGCGAAACTGAAATCCATCCCGTGCAAAACTACCACATAATTTCCTTTTGTCAGCCTTGAAGCTAACCAAGCGGCGGTGCCTAAAGGTAGAATATGGCCAACAATCACCAACGCTTGAGAATTTTTCCGCCAATATTTAACAAGGCGCGAAATCAGGCGCCACCAAGAGCCCTTTATTTCCCAGACCTCCGGGGACTCCGCCTCGGGCCAATTAGCGACTAGTTGTCCGTAGTAGTTGGCGACACCACCCTTAAAGGGTGGATACTCGCAAGTAATTAATAAAGTTTTCATAAACTAGTGCTTGAAAGATTGTTTAACGCTTAAAATATCGGCGCGTGAAAAACCGCCAACCAAATAAAGAGCAGAGAAATAAACTACCCCTCCTAAAATAATTGCCCCCGGAAGAGAAAGCCAGTCTTTACCGCTATAAACAATCAAGGCCATCACCGCGGCGGCTAAAAGCGACTTGCCTAAAATAATTAAATTTTTCTTGAAATTATATTTAATAATTTTATTGATCTCTAGGACCCCTAAAATAAACATTAACCCGTTGGTAATTAAAACGGTAATACTGGCGCCTAGAGCGCCGGCGCGCGGAATCAAAAAAAGGTTAAGTAGTACGCTGGTCGCGGCAACAATGGAAATAAATAATAAGTTTTTCTTTTGCCGATCACAAGCATTAAGTAAGGACCCAACCGGATAATTTACAAAAATAAAGAAAAGCGCCAGAATAGAAATTCGCAAAGGCCAAAGAGCCTCAGGGCCGGCTTTAAAAATATTGAGAATCGTTTGATCTAGGGCTAAAACCCCGGCCATAATGGGGAGTGAAATTATCGTTAAATAGTTTAAAGCCCGTTCTAAAGAAATCGCCAATTGCTCCCGGTTATTAAGCCAATAAGTACTCATGGCTGGATAAAGTGAAGCGATAAAAGCGAGTGGTAAAAATTGCAAGGCATTAATAATCTTAAAAGCAATTTGATAAACACCCACCTGGTGGAAGTCGGCTAGGTTACTTAAAAGCACCGAATCTAGATAAAGATAAAGTCTTTGCGCGATCGCAAAAAGGCCGAAAGACCAACTAATAAGCCAAATTTGTCGCCAAGCCACTTTATCAAATAAGGGACGCCAAGGGGTTTTTACTTCTCGTTTAATGGCTCCAAAACTAAAAATAAAATTAAAGCTGCTGGCCAAAACCAGGGCCGCCATGGCCGTTAAAACGCCTTGATTAAAATATAAGGCAATTCCGCCGGCCATAAAAACTAAAGCTTGAAAAACAATTGACGCCAAGCTTTCATATTTTAAAGTATGTAAGCCGCGCAAAACAGCAAAAAAAGTAGTGCTAAAAGAATCGAGTACCATACTTAAGGACGAAACTAAAATTAAACGGAAGACTAAAGACTCATACCCTAAGACTTGAGCGGTTAAAAGGGCGATCACAAAAGTAATCCCGGCTAAAAAAATCTTGATCCCAATCACATTGCCTAACCACTCCCCCACCTCCTCCGGTTTTTTCGCCACTTCGCGGGTTAAAGTGTTCGCCAGGCCTAAATCAATAAAGATTCCAAAAATTGTCGTAAAGGAAATGGCTGTGTAGTATTGCCCCATCGCCTCTAACCCCAGGGCTCGTGTTAGAATAATAAAATACGCAAAAGAGATTATCTTCTGAATAATTAAGGCTAAGGTTAGGTATGAAGTGCTGCGGGCAATGTTTGGTATTTTAGTCATCAGAGAGATTATAGCAACTCTTGCGCCTTTTTTGAAGTTATGATAGCATAACTTCAGCAATTATTTATTGCTTAATACTTTTTTTGTATGAAAAATGGAATTCACCCACAATATTACACTGATTGCCAAGTCACTTGTGTCTGCGGCAACTCTTTTGTTACCGGCGCGACCGTACCGGAAATCAAAGTTGAGCTCTGCTCTGCTTGCCACCCCTTCTACACTGGTAAGCAAAAGTTAGTTGACACTGCCCGCCGGGTAGAGAAATTCTCCGCCAAGAAAGAAGCCAGTAAAAAAGTGTCTGCTGTTCGTCGTGGTAAGAAAGTAAAGAACGAGGAACGCGCTAAAGAACGCGCCAAGAAAGAAATTGTCGTCAAAACTAAAGATATTAAAAAGATTGCGCAAGTGAGCTTAGGGAAAAAGAAATAGCTATTTTAGACTTTTAAAATGATCACTTAGAGAGCGGCGACTTTTGTCGTTTCCTCTCTAAAATAGTGGTCATTTTTTTTAATCTTTTCCCTAAAAAATATGTACCAAGAAATTAAAGAACAATTTAAAAATATTGAAACCCGGCTTAGCGATCCGGTGCTTTTAGCTGACCAAAAAGAATACATCAAGACCTCTCAACAACATTCAGCTCTTAAAGGAATCATTGAAAAAATCAATCAAGTGGAGAAAATTACCGCCACCATCACTGACTATCAAGAAATTATCAACCAAACAGACACGACTGACTCCGAACTTAAAGAACTGGCGCAGAGCGAATTGTCAGAACTTGAAAAAAACCTAAATAAATTAAAAGAAGAAATTGACGAAGAGCTCTTCCCGGCTGATCCTCATGATGTTAAAAATGCGATTGTGGAAATTAGAGCCGGCGCCGGTGGCGACGAAGCTGCTTTGTTTGCTGGCGATCTCTTCCATGCTTATAGTAAATTTGCGGAAAATAATAATTTAAAGATTGAGCTTTTAGATTCTCATTTAATTGGCGTCGGCGGCTATAAAGAAGTTATCTTTTCGGTTGTTGGTCGCGGGGCTTATGGTTTCTTAAAGTATGAAGCCGGCACCCACCGCGTCCAAAGGGTTCCGGAAACTGAAAAGCAAGGCCGCGTCCACACCTCCACCGCCACAGTCGTGGTTCTGCCAGAAGCCGAAGAGGTGGATATTGAACTTAAAATGAGTGATTTAAGAATTGATACTTTCTGCTCCAGTGGTCCGGGTGGCCAGAGTGTTAACACCACTTATTCCGCCATTAGAATTGTCCACATTCCTACCGGGATTACCGTTAGCTGCCAAGATCAGAAATCACAACACCAAAACAAAGAAAAAGCTTTGCAAATTCTGCGTTCTCGTCTGTTAGCCAAAGAAGAAGAAGAGCGCCAAGCGAAAGAATCTAGTGCGCGCAAAGACCAGGTGGGGAGTGGTGATCGCAGTGATAAAATTCGCACCTATAATTTTCCTCAAGACAGAGTCACTGATCATCGCATCGGCGAATCTTGGCACAGCTTAAATCTAATTATGGCTGGAGAATTAGAACCGATTATTGATGCTTTAAAAAAAGCAGCCAAAGCCAAACGCCAAAACAATGCTCTTAAAAACCACTAAACAATATTTAGACTTCTCTTCCCGGCGCTTTAAAAGCGCCGGTTTTACTGACCCCGAAAAAGAAGCTTTAGCTACTCTAGCGGCTGCGCAAAAAAAATCAGCGGCGGCAACCTTAACTAATCTTGACCAAAAATTAAAACTTAAAGATCTTTGGCGAGCTAATTATTTTTTAAAAAAACGCTTAGCCGGTTGGTCACTGGCGGCACTCACTAAGAAAAAAGAATTTTATGGCCGCGAATTTATTGTTAATTCCCGAGTCTTAATCCCTCGTCCAGAAACTGAATTATTAGTTGATTTGGTTTTAGCAGAAGTAAAAAAACCAGGACCGAAGCCAGACCTAATTGATCTGGGCACCGGTAGTGGCGCAATCATTCTTACTTTAGCGGCCGAGTTAAGAGACGCTGCTAACTACCACGCTTCCGACCTTTCTCACTCTGCCTTAAAAGTAGCGCAAGAAAACGCTCGGCGCCGGGGCGCACAGATTAATTGGCGCCAGGGCGATCTACTTACTCCACATCAAGAAGTTTTAAATCATTCGGAGCGCTTAATTATTGTTGCCAACCTTCCCTATTTAACACCCGAACAATTAGCTGAGCCCTCGATTAAGCGCGAGCCTTTAACCGCTCTAGTTTCCGGGCCTGACGGCCTTGATCATTATCGTCGCCTCCTAGTACAACTAGCTGACTTCGTCCGACCCTTTATTCTTTTAACGGAAATTGACCCGACGCAAACGGCGGCCATAAAAAAACTGGCCAACGCCAGTTTTAAAAACTTATCTTTAAGTTTTTATCAAGATTATTCCGGACAAAATCGCTTCTTTAAACTGACTAATACTGAACATTATCCAAACGAGAAATAAGCGAAATCCAAGTTTTTCCGATATTAAAGACGAACTCCGTGCCGTCTTTTTTGTAAAAACGCCAACGCTCCAATGGATCCGTTTGCTTCCAAGATCCCCACTCGCAAGCACCATCCTGGCAAAGCAAAGCGGTGCCACCGGTTTGTGGAATCAACTCTAAACGCAAATCGTCATCAACAATTTTAAAGGTCCGTAAGGGAAAAATTAGATTATTAACAGTTATTAAGCCGCCATCTGCCTCTTGGTGAGGGCCGGTTTCTAAATAACGTTGATAACTATTAGTCACTGGCAAATAATCCCAAGAAACATTATAGCCCTCGCTATATTTAACTCTAATCTCGGAGCCTAGTCTTAACTCATCAATTAAACTCTCCTTAAATTGATAGGGCGCTAAATAAAAATCATCCTTTTCTTGACCTAAGCTTTCTCGGTAAGACTTTAATTTTTCTTGAGAAGTTAAAATATTATGCGGTGCGGGACGATCGTTAGCCCGCCAAAAATAAGCGCCCTGATAAAACTCATTGAGGTCTTGAGAACCTAATTTTTTAGCTAAAGCCAAGGCCTCGAGACTCCCACCGACATGAACATAGGTCGCCCCCAACTCTTGGGCCCACTTTAAAAAATACGGCCGCGCTGAGCGCACGGGACCAATAGTCGCAGGTAGATCTTGGGCTCTTATCACTGCCATTAATCTGGTTACCCCGCCCTCCACTGGCGCTTCATAAACTATGGTGGCCGCACTAACGCCTACGGTTGGCCGTGCGCCCACATAATTATCAATCATAACTGCCCACGGCCGCCCCTCAGTTTCTGCCTTAGGAAGGACCGCACCACTCAGAGGGTCTGATACACAATCCAAACAAACCGGTTCGGAGATAGGCTCAATGATAATTTCTTCTACTAGCGGCGGTGTCACTTCGGCAACCGGAAATAACCAGGTGGGCTGCCATAAATATAAACTCAAGGCTGTTAGAGAAAAAACTAAAACCAGACCCGCAATAATCATGACCCGGTCTAAGCTAACGGTCGCCACCGGGGCGACCGTTTTGTCAGTTTTTATTTTTTTAGGCCTTATCTTTTTCATCTTTATTTTCTTCTTTTTTCTCTTCGCCTTCTCCAGCTTCAGTCTCAATGGCCACCTCCACCTCTTCTTCAACGCGAGGAGGAATAACAGAAGCGACGATAACATCTGGATCACTTAAAAGATCCCAAGTGGCCGGAATTTTAATATCCGAAACTTTAATTTCATCTTCAAAGTTATCTAAGACGGAGATATCAACATCTATATGATCAACGAGATCTTTAGGTAAACACTCAATCTCTAAAGCGTTGACATTTCTAATCAGGGAGCCAGACAGCTCGCGGATTGCTCTTGACTCGCCAACAAACTCTAACGGAATCTCCGTATTAATTTTCTCTTTCATATTCACCTGAAAGAAGTCGACATGTTGCAAGAGATTACTGACCGGATGGCGCTGACTTTCTTTAATTAAAACTTTAACATTGGCGTCGCCATAACTTAAGTCAATTAAGTTGGACTCGCCCGCCTCTTTTACTAAGCGATCCAAATCCGTTCTTTTTATTTTTAGACTGACATTCTCTACTTCTCTACCATATAAAATGGCTGGAACCAGGCTATCGTCTAATCTTTCTTTGGGGTCACGAATCGCCCCGCTCAATTTCATTTCCATAATTTTTGGCTATTATTTAATAATTTATTTTAGATTTAATGATAATATTTTGAACAATTCCTAAGCCAAGGAACATCGCAATTAGGGCGCTGCCACCATAGCTCACAAAAGGCAGTGGAATGCCGACAATCGGCAGAAGACCGAGGTTCATACCGATATTAACAAACATGTGAGTAAAAACAAGCCCCAAGTAACCAAGAATGAAATAAATCCCAAAATCATCTTTTATTTTCCGAAGGGCGGATAAGCCGCGATAAAAGAAAATCATAAAGAGACCGAGAATAATCAAGATGCCCAAAAATCCCAATTCTTCCGCAATCACTGAAAAAATAAAGTCTGTTTGCGCCGCCGGCAAGAATTTTAGTTGCGATTGCGAACCAAACCCTAAGCCGCGCCCGGCCAAACCACCGGCACCAATCGCAATTAAGGCCTGTTGTTTATTATAACACTCCTCTTCGCGACAAACTTCTTGCGCACTGTTAAAAACGGTTGTTACTCTTTGCTTTTGATAAGGACTTAAATTAAACCAAAGTGGAATTAAGCCCACTAAAGCCACTAAAAATGTAATCAACCAATACTTTTTATTAAAGCCAGCCATTAAAGCGACAATCAACCAAATCGCTAGCAAAACTAGAGACGAGCCAAAATCCGGCTGTAAGCCTACCAGAACAAAGAGCACTAAAGTCGCCCCTAAAGAAGTTAAAAAATGACGAGAGTTTTTGACTCGCGTGGCTAAATTAGAAAAATAACCAGCTAAATAAATGAGTAAAATTATTTTAACAAATTCCACCGGCTGAATCCTAAAATTAAAGATCTCAAACCAACCAGTCGTATTATTAACCGTTTTACCAAAAATTAAAACCAGAATTAAAAGGAGAACCGCCAACCAATAGAGATAGGCTCTTAAACTTCTTAAAAAGCGATGATCAAAAAAGGTCATCGCAAACATCGCCGTCAAACCGAGACCAATAAAAAGCAGTTGTTTATAAAAATTGTTGATTGCCTCGCCGCCGACACCGAGAGCCACACTATAAATTTCTAGAACGCCAAAAATAGCCAACAAAAAAACGGCAAAAAATAAAATCCAATCAAAATTCTTAAAATAAGTCCGAAAACTGCTTTTCATACTAGTTGTCCGTGGCCGAGTAGGGTTTATAGATAGCGTCGCTTAAGATATTTAAGACAGGCACAATCTCAATACTACCACCCCGAGCCTCTCCTTCCGGCCACAAGAGACGAATCTCTCGGGTGCTGCGACTCAAAAAATCATAGATTACGTAGCGGTTAACGGCCATAATTCTATCACCCTGGCGAATCATAATATCTAAGGGCACAGAAAAATAACCAAAGGCGGTATTATTTTCGATAGTAAATTCCAAATAAGAAACATCATTGCTATAGGTGGTAAACTTAGCGTCAGCAATTTCAAAATTAAGCCGCTCCGCCCGAAAAATAGACCAATCGGGAACCTCATAAGCTTTTATTTTTTGCCAGAGAATGTGATTAATCACAAAGCGAACATCGGCGCTCGCTTCTAAGTTAGTATTCAAAAGAAAAATATCTTTTTGTTCTTGCGGTAAAATAAAATCTTGTCCGCAGGCCTCATCTTCGCCGCTTATAAAACAAAAATCAAATAAAGCGTACTGCTTATCATTACTATTGCCGAGGCGAACCGTTAAGTCAGCGCCGTCAGTACTGGCAATTGCTCGCGGCGTACTAATTCTTAAATCTTCCGGACGATTCTGCTCGCGATAATCAGAAATATCTACGCCACCACTAGAATAAAGCAGCGTTTTTTCTCGCTCCCTGCCAATAGTGTTATACTCAACAAAACCAAAAAGAGCATAAACAACTGAAACCAAAGCGATTAACCCTAAAAAAACGACCAACAGTCGGTAAAGGCGGCGGCGATTATTAGCAATCCAGAGACCTATTTTTAAATTCTTGGGGGCAATATTACTAGGATCCTGATAAGCATTAATTTGCTCATCGGAAATCTTACTTTTACCTTGAGCCATAAAATGATATAATTGAAGCGCTTAACTGGTTTAATAATATCATATTCAACCAAGTTTTTAAACTATTTTAAAATTATTATTACTTATTTTTTATGAACCAAGCAATTGTTCCTTTATCAGTGCCCTTAAAAAAACGCGCCGACTACCGCAAAAATCTACACCGCGCGACCTTAGGCAGTGGCCGCCTCCTGCTCTTTGCTGGCGACCAAAAAGTAGAGCATTTAAACGCTGATTTTGTGGGCGCTAATGTAGCGGCTGCCGATGCCTCCCCCGAACATCTTTTTCAAATTGCCGCCGCCGCCCCAATTGGCGTCTTTGCGACTCAATTAGGCTTAATTGCTCGCTATGGCTCTAAATATCCGAAAGTTCCCTACTTAGTAAAAATAAATGGACGTTCCAATCTTTACAAAGATTATAGTGCAGTTAGCAATGAAGCCTGGTGGTCAGTCGCTGATGTAATTAATTTTAAAGAACAAAGTGGCTTAAATATTTTAGGCGTCGGCTACACCATTTATTTAGGTGGTCAAGATGAGGATCGGATGTTAAAAGAAGCAGCGCAGCTAGTAAAAGACGCTCATACGCACGGACTTTTGGCGGTGATTTGGATGTATCCGCGCGGTGAGAAAATAAATGAAAACGCGATTAAGACAATAGCTGGTGGCGCCGGAGTGGCCGCCGCTTTAGGGGCGGACTTTGTCAAAACTAAATACCCCTACAGCAAAACGCCAGCGGCCACCGCGAAAAAATTTAAGGAAGTGGTTTTAGCCGCCGGCGAAACGAAAATTATTTGCGTCGGTGGTAGTCAACAAAAAGCCGAAGATTTATTAAAACAAGCTTGGGAGCAAGTTAATACTGCTCAGGCTGGTGGCATGGCGGTCGGTCGTAATCTCCACCAGCGCCCCTTAGACGAGGCGGTCCGACTCGCCACCGCTCTCGCCCTCATCATTAATCATGAAGCAACTTTAGCGGAAGCATTGGCGGTCTATCGGGGTAAAAAGAAAATTAAGACCCAGAAGAATAAGAGCTCTAAATTCCTCGGACTGTTTTAAATTATCAGTAACAAAAAAAAAAGCGCCTCTTAAGAGGCGCTTTTTTTATTAGTAAATATTTACTCGGCTAGCTCCACGCTAATTCTGTCTGGTAAATAGGGCGCCCTTTTAACAAATCGGGGCCAAAATTCTAATTCATATTTACGTAGTTCCGGAATCGTATCAAGATGATCTTTAATTTGCGCTTCCTTTAAACCGGTTAACTTCTGCGGATCAACAGGAATATTTTGACCGGTGGCCGCCATCTGTCCAGAGTAAGAAGCGGTGACGGTCGCTTGAGCGGGATTATTTTTATACTCACCTAAAGTAAAGACAATGGAATCCGGATTAAAACCCGTTAGCCGCTGATCATCGGAGATAGTCAGAGCGAGTTTATTTTTAGCGAGATTAATGGCATCTTCTTTAGCAAAACGGACTAAACCATAACTCTTTTTGCCGGTCGCTGTAAACTCCGTTCCAATATCACCCGCCTCAGCGCTAAACTCAACTTTAAAAGAATCGGGAACTTGCTTATAGGCGGTCGCTTGTCCGGCGGCCGGCTTAAATTCATTTTTGGCCTTCTCGTCTAAAACCGCCTCTAAATCGGCAGCGGCCTTATCTAAATCTTTTTGGGTTATAACCGTCCGAGTGTCGGCTTGATAGAAAAATTCTCCACCCTCAGCATAAACACTATTTTGTAAGCCCTCCCATAGACCAGGAATAGTTAATTTCTCTGAATTGCTTAATAATTTATCTCGACCTAACTCATCGGCATAAACTGTTGTTTCTAGTTCCCCGCCGGCCGGAATATTAACCGCTTCATCTAAACGATAAAGACGACCATCAGCAGTTAGTAACCGAGTCGTCGCCACTAAACGTTGATTACGGTTCAACTTATTAACTAAAGTAACGGTGCCGCGGACGCGACCACTCACATCATCGACTTCACCATCGGTCTCGACTTGATAAATTTTTTCGGCGACCTGTTCTACAATTTTAGCTTCCCCGCGCACTAGGGGCTTATCGGAATCTAACTCCGAAGCCGAACTCACCGTAAATTCTGTGGTGTCATTAATTATTTCTGCTCCTTGCGGATAAACATGCACCGTTAATTTAACGGAAAAAATATAAAAAACCGCTGCCAATAAAACCATCGTCGCGGCAATATAGCCCCAAGCCTGGCGGCGATAAAGTTTAATCGGTTTTTTTCTGATTACCGGTGTCGGCACCGCTTCCTCAGCGCCATCCCAGTCTTCGCTCTCTTCAATTAACTCGGAAAAAAAGTTTTTTTGTTTATCAAAAGCGCTGTTGTCGGTTGGTTCAAAATCTAAAGTACCCACTTCGTTATTGTAAAAATTTTCCTCACCATCATTTTCCTCTAAATAATCGGGACGATAAACCGGACTGTCAAAGATCGCCTCTGTTTCTTGATCAGCAATGACGTCAACAAAAACTGGCTTCACTTTGGAAGCTTTGGTTTCGGCCGACTTTTGGGCCACCGGTTTTTTAACAGCACTTTTTTTGGCGGTCGCTTTTTTCGCCGGAGTTTTTTTAACCGGCGCCTTTTTCGCCGGAGTTTTTTTGGAAGCAGTTGTTTTTTTGGAAGCAGCTGTTTTTTTGGAAACCGGCTTAGAAGTTTTAGCCGTATTTTTCTTTTTACCGCTGGGGCTCTCTTTGGGCATAAAATTAAACTTACTCAAGAAAAAAAATCTTGAAATATATTTGAAAAATGAATGGAGTAACTAATTATTTTCTAAAGAAAATTATTTCGTCTTTAGATTATAACAAAAAGCGACTGCTTAAACAATTTTTAAGCGGCCCGTAAATTTTTCGATAATCGCCTTTTCTAGCGAGGAAGAAATGTTAACCGTTAAACCCGTTTTAATTACGGTATCTTTATTCGGCTGCTTAATTTTAAACAAGGTTTCTGACTCTCCCGGATAAGTTGCTAAAATCTTTTTTAAATCTTCCAGCTCTTCCGCCGCTGGCACTTGTTCAAAAAGAATTTTTAACGGCACCTGGTTAGTCGTTGCGGCGGCCGGGGGCGCAACCGGAGCGGTTGGCGCCGGAGTCGTTTTGGCCGGGGTGGTAGAAGCTTTATTGTCAGCGCGGCGATAGTTATTGCGTCGCCAAGAACCATTACCATTATTTTCTCGCTGCGCTAAAACGGCACGCTTAAAATTATCAATACTGGCATCTAAATTATCCGGGTCTAAAGCCGCCACTGTGTTAACTAATAATTTTATATCCTGATCTTTTTCCGAAACCGTCGCCTCGCAAATAATTGGTCGTCCGGACACCCAAAGCGTCTCCGTCTCTTTCAGAAGACGGGGAAAAATTAACAACTCCACTGACGCCACCGCGTCTTCAATTTTTACAAACAACATTGACTCATTATTCTTGGTAATAATTTTTTTAATCGTATTAATAACTCCGGCCGTCACCACCGAACGCTCGCCGCGATGGCCTGATAAATTAACCAAAGGCACGGCATAACCCAATAAACGATTTTTGTATAAATTAAAAGGATGTTCGCTGACATACAAACCAAGAAGTTCTTTTTCCCAAGACAACTTTTCTTCTTGGCCCGCTGGCGGATAATTATCTAAAGTGATTCGTGCACTAAAACTCTCGACCCCCAAAGAAACGAACAAACTATCTTGTCGACTGGCCTTCTCTTTTATAATTTCTTTATTAAAATTTAAAAGTTTTTCGCTATTGGACAATAGATAACCGCGCTCGCCCCAGCTTTCTAGAGCGCCGCACTTAATCAAACTTTCTAAAGATTTTTTATTTAAATCCTTATCAGTGATTCTTTCTAAAAAATCGAACAAATCACGGTAAGGACCTCTTTCTTTGCGCTCGGAAATAATCACCTCCACAATATGCTCACCGACATTCTTAACGGCATTCAAACCAAAGCGAATCGTATCTAAAACTTCACCCGGAGCAACCGCCTGGTTGGTAGCTGTATTGGGCGTCACCACCGTAAAAGAGGCGAAAGATTGATTAACGTCCGGTGGCATAATTTTAATACCCATATTGCGACACTCCTCAATCTCAATCGCAATGCGATCATTGTCGTGCTGATCGGAGGTTAAGAGGGCAGCCATAAACTCCACGGGCCAGTGCGCTTTTAGATAAGCGGTTTGATAACCGATTAAAGCATAACAAGCGGCGTGGGAGCGGTTAAAACCATAACCGGCAAAAGGCTCAATAAAAGAAAAAACTTTTTCCGCGAGCTCCTGGTAAATGCCATTTTTTACACAGCCATCAATAAACTTTTCTTTCTGCTCAGCTAAGAGCGCCGAAATCTTTTTTCCCATCGCTTTCCGAAGCACATCAGCCTGCCCCATGGAAAAACCGGCCAGATCGCGAGCAATCTGCATCACCTGCTCTTGATAAATAGCGACGCCGTGAGTATTTTTTAAAATTGGTTCTAGCTTAGGATGAAGGTAGGTGACTTTCTTTTCGCCATGCTTGCCTTTAATAAAATCGGGAATCCACTCCATCGGCCCAGGACGATAAAGAGCGACCATCGCAATAATATCCTCAAATTCGGTCGGCTTTAAATCTTTTAAATACCGCTTCATCCCCGAGGATTCAAATTGAAAAACGCCGGTCGTTTCTCCGTTCTGAAATAATTTATAAGTAGCCTCATCATCAAGAGGAATGGTCTCAATATCAATCTTGAGGCCGCGCGTATTTTTAATAATTTTTAAAGCCGATTCAATAATGGTCAGGTTTTTTAAACCCAAAAAATCCATTTTTAATAAACCCAAAGACTCTAAGGGGTTAGCGGAATACTGCGACACTATTGATTTGTCGCTCGCCGAAACATATTGAATCGGCGTGTAGTCAGTTAATTTTCCCCGTGTAATCACCACCCCGCAAGCATGCGTCGATGAATGGCGGGAAATTCCCTCGAGACGCAAAGCGTAATCCAAAACTTTCCGCACATCCGGTTCAGTATTATAGCGCTCCTTTAACTCCGGGACATTTTTAATGGCGTCCGGAAGCTTGGTAAACATCGGAATCGCTTTTGAGAGTCCATCACAAAAATCATAAGGGTAATCTAAAACTCGCCCGACATCACGCACCGCTGCCCGCGCCGCCATCGTTCCGAAAGTAATAATTTGGGCCACATGATCAGAGCCATACTTATTAGAAACATAGGCCAAAACATCGTTGCGACGAACATCGGAGAAATCCATATCAATATCCGGCATCGAAATACGATCGGGGTTTAAGAAGCGCTCAAAAAGTAAATTATATTTTAAAGGATCAATATTGGTAATCCCAATTAAAAAACAAACCAAGGATCCAGCCGCGCTGCCGCGCCCCGGACCGACCACAATACCATTATCTTTAGCCCAATTAACGAAATCAGCGACAATTAAAAAGTAATCCGGCCAGCCCATCTTAGCAATCACCGATAACTCATAATTCATGCGCTCTAAAATCGGCTGGGCGGCATCCGAGTCCAGTTTTAATCCTGGATAGCGCTCGGCAATACCTTCTTCAGACAAGTGTCGCAGGTAAGAATCACCATCAAAACCGGCTGGCACTTCAAAGTGCGGCAACTGCGTATGCCCGAGATCAATTTCTACATTGCAGCGGTCCGCGATCTTTAAGGTATTTAAAATTGCTTCTGGAGTGTCTTTAAAAGCCTCTTTCATTGAGGCGACCGAGCGGAAGGAATAATCGCCCATACCGAACATGGACATGCGATCCTTATCGGCCAGTTTCTTTTTGTTTTGCAAACACAATAAAATATCTTGCGCTTCCGCGTCTTCCTTTTTTAGATAATGGACATCATTAGTCGCTACCAGAGGAATGTTTAATTCTTTAGAGAAGCGAATTAAAGTTTCATTAACCTTGGCTTGCCCCTCCAGTTCGGGGTGATCCATGATTTCTAAATAATAATTTCCTTGCCCAAAAAGCTCATTGTACTCTTGCGCTCTTTTTTTCGCCCCCGCCTCATCGCCGGCTAAAATCATCTGCGCTAACTCTCCGCCTAGACAAGCAGATGCCGCAATTACCCCTTCGTGATAGCGAGTTAATAAATCCCAGTCGACGCGCGGTTTATAATAATAACCCTCCAGATGAGCGGCGGAGATCAGTTCAATTAAATTATGGTAACCGGTATTATTTTCCGCCCACAGTATTAAGTGATAATTTTTAGCATCGCTCCGGCCTAACTTATCAAAACGGCTCCGCGGCGCAACATAGGTCTCAACACCAATAATCGGCTTAATGCCGGTTTTTTTACACTTCTGATAAAACTCAATAGCGCCATAGAGAACACCGTGATCAGTAATGGCGACGGCGGGAGACCCCTCGCTTTTAGCTTTTTCTATTAATTCATCAATCTTAGTTAAACCGTCTAAGAGCGAAAAATGAGTATGATTGTGGAGGTGGACAAAAGACATGTAAAAATATAAAAAATAAAAACTACCCCTTCTAATATACCAACTTAAACCACTCTTTTCAAATCTTTTTAAAATTCAAAAAAAGCCCGCTTTTAGCGGGCTTAACAGCGAAAAATTATTCGGTACTTAAACGTTTTATCAGCCCCCCCAACTCTTCGTCGCTATAAAAATTAATAACTATCCGACCACCGTTCACTTTTTTTTCAATCGTCACCTTCGTTCCTAAAGCCTTGATTAACCGCTGCTCTTTATCTATCAAAGAAGCTTCTTTTACTCGGGCCTCTTTTGTGCCACCAAGTCGGCGAATTAATTGATTAGTATCAGCGACGGTTAGATTTTGACGGAGAATTTTTCGAAAGACATTTAACTGCTGAGCTTCACTCTCCAAACCTAATAAATATTTGGCATGCGCTTCACTTAAACGTTTTTGAGCCAAAGCCGTCTTAATTTCCTCCGGTAAACTTAAAAGACGTAAAGAATTAGCCACTGTCGACCTGGCCTTCCCTACTCTTTTGGCCACCGCCTCTTGAGATAAATTAAATTCTGTCATTAACTTATCGTAAGCCCAGGAGGTTTCAACGGGGTTTAAATTTTCGCGTTGTAAATTTTCAATTAACGCCAATTCTAATTTTTTTTGCGCATCAGCTTTACGGACTAGAACCGGCACGGTCTTTAAGCTTAAGTTCCGGGCGCTCCGTAAACGACGCTCCCCGGCAATCAGTTCATAAGACTGTCCCTTTTTAGTGACAATTAAAGGCTGGATAATGCCATGTTCCTTAATAGAATTCATTAGATCATCGAGCGCTCCCGGAGCAAACTCTTGACGCGGTTGCCAAGGATTAATAGCAATCAGCTCTGGATCAAGCTCTAAGATTTGCTCGCCCGTTGGCGCCAAAAGCGGCGCTCCGGCCTCACTTAAAGCAGAGCTAGGTAAATGTTGCGGGGTTTTTTTGGGGATTAAAGACTCTAATCCTCTCCCTAAATTGCTGGCCATAGGCTGTCTAAATTATTTAGTCTCTAAAGAAATTACTTCCGCCACTAAATCTTGATAAGCTTTTCCGCCCCGACCGCGTGGCTCATATTGTAAGATACTGCGGCCAAAACTGGGGGCTTCCGCTAAACGAACACTTCGAGGAATAACGGTGTCAAAAACTCGACCGGGGAAATTTTTCTTTAAATCTTCCAAAACTAAACCGGATAATTTATTCCGACGATCAAACATGGTCACCACCGCCCCCATGATTTTTAAATCCGGCTTGAGATTTTCTTGAATTAAATTAATGGTTTGTAGCAGCTGCCCTAAACCTTCAAGGGCATAATACTCACTTTGAATCGGAATCAGAATTTCATCAGCGGCGACTAAACTATTGATAGTGAGCAGCCCTAAAGAGGGCGGCCCATCAATAATAATATAATCATATTCCGCTTGAATGACTTGTAAAATTGCCTGTAAACGGAACTCGCGGTTCTCTAAAGAGACCAACTCCACCCCCGCGCCCGCTAAAGAAACGGTAGCTGGGGCGACTAAAAAATTATCCTGCTTAGTTCTTTTAATTACTCGATAAATTGACTGCGCGCCAATTAAGGCCTCATAAATTCCCATTTCTAACTTATCCGGATCGAGCCCTAAACCAGAACTAGCATTTGCTTGCGGATCCAAGTCCACCAATAAAACGCGCTTACCGGCCGCGGCTAAATAAGCACCCAAATTAACAGAGGTGGTAGTTTTTCCTACCCCACCTTTTTGGTTGACAACAGCGAGGATTTTTCCCATAAGTCGTTTTTTATAATTTAATTATAGCGAAAATAGAGTGCAAGAACAAGTTAGCCTTGGTTTGACAATTAAAGCTTTTATACTATAATTTAAAAGCTACGCCGTGATGGCGGAACTGGTAGACGCGCACGACTCAAACTCGTGTGGGAGCAATCCCATGAGGGTTCGATTCCCTCTCGCGGCACAAAAAAAGAAGCCTAATCGGCTTCTTTTTTGTAAACTATTAAGCAATGATACCGCCACCTAAGAGACGACGCCCTCGATAAAAGGCGATACTTTGACCAGCCGTAATCGCCCGTTGCGGTTTTTTAAAGATTACTTTTATTTCGCCTTCCGGAGTCAGATTAAGACGGCAAGGTTCGGCTGGATGACCATAACGAATTACCGCTAGACAAGGAAAATTTTTCCGCGGCGGGCGAGGATAATTCCAATTGATATTTTTTGCTAAAAGATCTTGGCGATAAAGACGAGAATCGTTCCAAGTCGCCGCTACTTTCAGAATATTTTTTTTATAATCAAAGCCCACGACATAATAAGGGCCGGTGCCACCCACCTCTAAGCCGCGCCTCTGTCCAATAGTATAGAGAGGCAACCCCTGATGCTCACCAATATTTTCGCCTGTTTCCTCTAAGATAATTGGCCCCGGCTCTAACTTTAAATGACGCTTTAAGAAATTATTATGCGGTCCAGACAAGAAACAAATATCTTGACTTTCCGCTTTCTCAGCATTTACCAACTGCTCTTTTCTGGCTTTTTGACGAGTTCTGGTTTTTTTATACTTTCCTAGAGGAAAGAGCAAATGATCTAATTCTTGAGCGTTAAGGGAATATAAAAAATAACTCTGATCTTTTTTAGAATCTCGCCCCTTAAGTAAATAGCGCTTACCCGGGCGCCCCTTTACTTCTAAATAATGCCCGGTCGCTAAATAATCAAAGCCATTAGCCGCCGCATACTTTAGTAATTCACCTAATTTAACCTGCTTATTGCAGCGCACACAAGGATTAGGAGTTAGCCCCGCGGCATATTCAGTTAGAAAATAATCAACCACTTTTTCTTTAAAAACTTGACGCAAATCTAAAGCGGTCAGAGGGATCTTTAACTGCTCTGCGACCGTTTGCGCGGACTCCAAAGCAGAATCAGCCGCACCTTCTTTCCAAAAAAGGCAATAAACTGCGGCCACCTGATAACCTTGGCCTAACAAAATTTTGGCGGTCACCGCCGAATCAACGCCGCCCGAAAGAGCCACCAGAACTTTTTTATTCTGCTTACTATTTTTCACAAATATTATTAATTATTAGTGTCCACTATGAGGGTTAGTGGTCCTTCATTTTTTAGAGAGACAGTCATCAGAGCGCCAAAATGGCCGGTCGCCACTTTAAAGCCTAAGTCTCGTAAAGTGCTAATAAATTTTTCATAGAGCGGCACCGCCAAAGAAGCGGGCGCGGCCTCCGAAAAATTTGGTCGCTGACCTCGATTTACTTTACCATATAAAGTAAATTGAGAAATCACCAGAGCCTCGCCGCCAGTGGCCGCTAAATCTAAATTGATTTTTCCTTGAGCATCTGGAAAAATACGCAGCTGACTAATTTTTTTAGCGAGTTTAACGGCCTCCTCAGCCTGATCGGTTTGGGAGATGGCCAAGAGAATGACTAAGCCTTCTTTAATCACTCCCACTATCTGATCACCGACTTCAACTTGAGCCTCGCTAACGACTTGAATGACGGCGCGCATAAAGTTCTTGAAATAAAGAGAAATAATTTTTGGCTGTTTCGGGCCAGGAGAACCAAGCCGCTCGCAAGCGGCCGCGCTCCGAAAAATAGAGGCGCAAAGATTCATCTTCTAATAAAGTTTCGAGAGCATGTGTTACATCAATTACCGAATAAGGATTAACGGTTAAGGCGGCATCACCGACGACTTCGGGAATAGCTGAGGCATCGGAAGTAATTGTCGGCAACCCATGATTCATCGCCTCCAGCGGCGGAAAACCAAAACCTTCATAGTAAGAGGGATAAACAAAAAGGGTGGCTTGATTGTAGAGCCAATTCCGCTCCTCTCGGCTGACATAGCCTAAAAACTTAATATCATCTTTATAGAGCGAGTTGCTTGCTTGCCGATAGATAGCGCGATTTTTCCAGCCCTTAGCGCCGGCCAAAACTAAATTATAATTAGACAAATCTAAGCGCTTGTCGCGCAAACGCTCATAGGCCTCAATTAAGCCTTGAACATTTTTTCGCGGCTCAATCGCTCCTAAATAAAGAATAAAGTGGCTATTTAAATCATTCTTAATCCGAAAATCTCTAATCTCTTCTGGCGTGAGCATGGCCGAATCTTGATTGACGCCAGAATAGATTACTTTAATTTTTTCGGCGGTCACCCCCAAAAGCTCAATTAAATCTTGCTTGGTGTTTTCGGAAATAGCCACGATAAAATCATATTGGGCCACCAACTTTTTTAATCTTAAAAAGCGATGCCAAAAATTCTTCCGCCGGGTAAAAAACTCCGGATAGCGTAAGAATGATAAATCATGAACGGTTAAAACTTTGAGTGTCGCTGACTGCCCAAAATTAGAAAAATTAAGATGTGGAGACCAAAAAATATCCACCGGGCCGACAAGCTGGTCTAGTTTTGGCCGCCGCCAGAGAAACTGGAGAAAATAGTTAAATATTTTATTAGGCCAGCGCGTTCTTTTAAAGGTTACTCGCCCTTTGACCCAAGAAAAAAGCTCTCGCGGTAAGGGTCGCCAGGAATTATAATAAAAAATATATTCATGCTCGGAATGATTATCAAGCCAGGAACGCAGCAAATAATAAACATACTCGGAGATTCCGCTATATTGCTGATCCATTAAAACTCGAATATCAACGGCTATTTTCATTATTTTTAGACATTACCGCGGCGACCAATTTTTTAATTTCTTCACTAAAACGGGCAACGGAAAAAGTTTCCGCATAAGTCCGAATCTGCGCCGATGAAAAATTTTCACTCCGGAATGATTTCACCGCCGCTACTAGAGAAGCGGTGGTCTGCTCGTCAAAAAATATTCCGGTCTCCCCTTCTTTAACGGTTTCAGTGGCCCCACCTTTACGATAAGCAATCACCGGGCGCCCCGAAGCCATTGACTCTAAGGGAGTAATACCAAAATCTTCTTCTTGCGGATTAATAAAGGCTTGAGCCCGACTATAATAAACCGCTTTTTGATCATCGCTCACGCGCCCTAGAAATTCAATGTTTTCCGCCTCGCCGGCAATTTTTTTAAGACGCGATAAGTCCAGCCCATCACCAAAAACCTTAAGCCGATAATCCGGACCCAATTCTTTAAAAGCTTCAACAACTAAGTCAATCCGCTTGTAAGGAACTAAACGGCAACCGGCTAAAAAATAACGCTCTTCCGGAGCCTGAGTGCTTAAATCGCTCACAAAAAAATTATCAGTTTCTACCGGCGGATAAATAACTTGTGATTCGCGGCGGTAATATTTACTAATTCTTTTAGCAACTGTTCTTGAATTAGCGACAAAATAATCAACCCGACTGGCCGCCAAAAAATCCCACTGACGCAACTTTACTAACACCCGGGCAATGATTTTTTTCAGCCATTTATTATACTTGAGCTCATTTAAATAACTATGTGCATCGCTCCATAAATAGCGCGTCGGAGTGTGGCAATAGCAAATATGAGGTACATCAGGCAAAGTGATAACGCCTTTAGCAAAAGAACTAGTATCAGAGATAACTAAATCATATTCACTTAAATCGAAAAATTCCACCGCCATCGGCATTAAGGGTAAGTACCATTTATAATGATTAACCCCTCCGGGCAATTTTTGAATAACAGAAGTATCAATGCGGCGCCCTTCAAGATAAGTATCAGTCTTGACTTTATCGGCCAGCAACGTGTAGATAGTGGCCTCGGGAAAAATATCGGCAAAAACTTTTAAAACTTTTTCCGCTCCGCCGGTCTGAGCTAAATGATCATGAACTAAAGCAACTTTCATAAAATTAATCAGCTTGTCTTTTTTTAAAAACAGCGGCTGGCGTTTTTAATAAAATGGCAAAATCTAACATTAAGGTCCAGTTTTCAATGTAGTAAACATCTAACTTAACCTCTTCCTCAAACAATAAATCGCTGCGTCCAGACACTTGCGCTAAGCCAGTAATTCCCGGCTTAATCGTTAAAGTCTTTTTGTGATGATGTTGGTATTTAGCCACCTCTTCCGGTAAATGCGGTCGGGGGCCAGCCAGACTCATCTTGCCGACAAAAACTAAAAATAATTCCGGCAACTCATCAATGGAAAAGCGACGAATAAATTTGCCGACTTTGGTAACGCGCGGGTCGTCTTTAATTTTAACCATCGGCCCGTCACTGCGGACATTTCTATCGGCCAACTCGTTATAGCGCATACTGTCAACCTTATCGCGCATGGACCGGAATTTAAAATAACGAAACGGACGACCACCTTCACCGACCCTGGTCACCGGCGTACCATCATCACGACGAGAAAAGAAAACTGGCCCTCGAGAATCTAATTTAATTGCTAGGGCGGTGAATAAAAAGACCGGTGAAAGAATAATGATTAATAGAGAAGAAAAAATTAAATCCATAATCCGTTTCGCTACTCGACCCCAACCTTCCAAGGTTGTTCTCTTCACCTCTACTACGGGAATGCCAATAATTTCTTGGACTTCATGACGTAAAACTTTAATCTCTAACAAATCGGCAACATACTTAAAAGTGAGTTGATTTTCGTTAGCAAAATCATAAAGCCTTAAAGTTTCGGCCTTACTTAAATTAGGATCAGCTTGAATCACCTCATCTACCGCGTGATCCTTAATAAATTCTCTTAACTCCTGAGCGGTTTCTAAAGAAAAATCACGTAACCGCTTAACAACTTCATAACCGGAGTATTTATTGGTGGAAAATTCCGCAATTAAATTATCAGCGGTTTTGCTGTTTCCTACTAAAATGGCTTGGCTAACACCAATGCCCCGAGCATACATTTTTTTCTGCAGCCAATTAACTAAGGGGTGAGCGATACTCAAATAAAGAATCGCGAAGGCCCAAGTCGCTAAAACGATAAAACGAGAATCAAATAAATCTCGTTGTAAGAAAATAATTAAAGTTACCAGCGCTAAGCCAACGGAAGCGCCAGTAACCACTCTCACCACCTCTTTAGCCGGCTGCTTGTCGCGCTTTGAGCTATAAGCGCCAGAAAAAAACATCACCGGAATCATGAGGGCGCTAATTACTAGTAAGGCCGGCCAGTATTCATTGATTGGTAAATCAAAAATAACCGGACGCACTTGACGATAGTAATCAGAAAAACGAAGGTAGTAAGCGGAAATTCCGGCGAGAAAGATAAGAATGAAATCTAAAGGTACTAAAACCGTCGTAAAAAATAATTCTGCACGCTTGTGTTTCATAAAAAGTTTTAAAAAAGTTATTTTGGGGGTAAGCGATAAGCCGGATTCTGTCTAGGATGATTATTTATCTAAGCCGATTTGTTGCCAAACCGATCAAGCGGACCACTTTTCTTCTGCTACTTAAAAAGCAACAGAGTTTGTCCTTGCTCCAGGCAGGGTTTACCGCGATCTTAGCGTCACCGCTAAGCGAAAAAGGTAGCCTTGCGACACCCTCTTTCTTTTCACCTTTCATCCACCGGCTGGCGAAGCCAACGGGCGGACTAGTATTGTCTCTGTGGCACTTTCCCTAGGGTTACCCCTGGTGGACGTTATCCACTGCCCCTTTAAGGAGTCCGGACTTTCCTCTCGGCGAACCGAGCAATCATCTACTTGCCCCCCAGATAACACTTATAGATTACAAAAAAATGGGGTAAAAATCAAGTTAAAAATACAAACCCCGACTATTTTTAACAAATAGTCGGGGCGGCCACCACCGTCTCTCGATCTGGCGTTGGCAAACATTATTTAAATAAGCGCTTACTCAAAAAATAGCTTAATTTAAATACTCACGATAACTCTCATATTCCACTAAAATTGCCTCTTTATTCAAGACACCACTCCAAATTTTAAGCTCATCAATATCGGAGGGATAATTTTCGGTATCAATAACAAGCTGATCTAAGACAGCCTCGGGCCTCAATTTCATGGCGGGCAGCTCTTTCCATAGCTCACCATCAAAGAAAAAGCGCCAGCGATAACGATAGGAATCATAGGTAATCGCCAAATGATGCCAATTTTTATCCTTCGGAAAATAATCTTTGCCGTATTCTCCTAAAAATCCGCCGCTACCATTAAAAGAAAAACTGGGGTTATAAATTGTCGGCATTAAAGTAAAAATATCTTTATCGTCGCCCCGCAACTTAAGATTGAAGCGACCTTCATTGGGGTAAGAAGTATTTCGCCACCAAAAAGCGAAAGAACTGTCCTTTAAGGGCATTTCAGTAATATTCCAGGAAAAATCACCGACTGCCTTTAAACTGCTATCAATAAAGCCTTCCATATTCCAATCGCTCACTTTCACTGCTAGGTCATCACCACCAATCTCATCTCTCGCAACCTCCTCGTTATTTTCATCAAAGCGCCAATAGTGCTCGAGCTCCGGCGCCCGTTGCGGATCGGGCCAGGTGTAAGGATTAAAGGGTAAATTGTAATCAAAAATCTCCTTTAATTCGGCTGGTGATAAAGGTCGCAACCAGAGACTTAACTCATCAATTAAAACGGCCGGCGTATTCGGCCTTAATTCAATTTCCCAATCTGTAAACTCCGGAATGATCCAACTGTTTTCGTAAAGATACTTCTCTTCACCGTCAAGATAAAGCCCCCAATAGCCAGCCGCCTGATTAACAACTAACGCCACCTGGTGCCAATTGTCATCAGCCGGCCAGGCCATGTCAAAAAAATAACCATTGGGTCCGGGAAAACCGTGAACTTCGCTCCGGTACTCATTTAAGTTAAGAGAAAATTGTTGTGTCTCCGGCTGGCGATTATTTAAACGCCAATCAATAAAAAAGTTTCCATGAATATCTTTGCGGTAGTAAAAGGCAATGGTAAAATTATTGCTATCAAAATCTGGCGGCAAATCGCTTTTTAGGCCGCGATTTTCTAAATCTAATTTAAGAGCACACCCCCACTTGCCAATACCCCACAAATCCGCCGCCACTAACTCCTGCGGATAATCACTGACCGCAGCTAGCGCATTACGGTGCTCGGCACCAAAACATTCATCAAAATGCCATAACTGGGTCAAGGCTTCCGACTCCAAACTCGCCGGATTAACAAACAGGCCTTCAGCGGTATCAATTAATTCCGGAGGAATAACCTCCGTCTCCGTCTCTTCTTTATCTTCTTCATCAGCCTCTGGAGGATTATTCTTTTCTTCGTTGGCTTTAATTAATTCATAATCATAAGGAATCAATAAAAAATCGCGACTATTATCTCGACTATCATATAGGCGCGCCCATAATTCCTCCAGGCCACCAGAGGACAAAGATTCTACTGTTGAACTGGCGGTCGCCTTCCGCTCGAGTGCGTAGCCAGGAACGAGCGCGGGCGCGGGCGCACCCGAATAATATAAGGCTTCGCCATAACCCAGGCGATCAACAATATCAACATCCTCATCAGAGGAAATAGCGCCGGTACCGAGATATAAGGTGTAGCCATCCTCGGTCCAAGAAAAATTATCACGAGTAGAGATAGCGTCCGCTAAAGCTTTGACGTTTTCCGCTGCCGAAGAGCGGACCACTAAATAACTACTGTGCGGCGCAATGACCGTCCCGCCAGGATAAGTGCCGTGATTTTCGTTGCCAAAATCCATAATTAAAACCGGACTGCCCCCTTTTACTTTAACTAAACGATAGTCGTGCACTACTAAATCTAAGTCCTCGTCTGAGGCGTTAACAATCTCCAACCAATCATCGGTGCCATTACTATAAACTTTAGAGATTAGGGCCTGAGGCGCGGAGACTAACTCTTCTTCCGTCTCGGTATTAACAGGAACAGTATTTTTATTAGTTTCGGTTTTTGCCTCTTCTGAGGCCAGCTTTTTTAATTGATTGGTTACTGATCCTTTGGGAGTGGCGATTTTAATTGGCACATATTCAATCGGTGGTGGCGCCGGGGCAGTACTAGGCAAAACGGTGGTGGCAGGCCGATCACTTTCCGCCTTAGACGCTGGGGTTTCTTTTTTAGGAACCGGCGCCGAAACTTTAATTGGTTCTGTTTTCGCCTCAGTTTTTGAGATTGGGATAGGCGTCGTTTTTGCCGGCAGATTAGTTACTGGGGCCGGGGCCGGCACGACTTTAGTTGGAGCCGGGGCGCTAGTTTTGGGGACAGTTTTAACCACCGCTGTCGAGGCCGGCTCTTTGACACTGCTAACTTTTTTAGACGGAGGTGACTCTATCTCTTCTTCTTCAAGATAAACTAAATTATCATCAGTGGGAGAAATAAAATCTTTTATTTTCTGAGCAATATTAGTCGCCTGATAAGCAATTTGTTTAACCGTAGAAACCGGATTGTTAATTAAGCTCCATTTAAGAGCTACCTTTATCACGGGAATTCGCCCGCGCACCGGATCAGCTTTAAACTCGGAATCTAAATCAATATCAACTGGTACGGATATTAAAGAATTTTGCCTTTCTTGAGTTTGCGGAAAAAAAATAAAGCGATCGCCGCCTTTTTCCAAGCCAAAATCATAACCAATTTTTTCCGGCAACGGCAAAGTGAGCTCTGTTTTGCGAGCAATTTTAGAAAACTCTTTAGTTTCGGAAAAACAATCACCCCCTTGATTATAAACACTAACCTTATCAAAGCCGTCCGGAGTAATATCAACCGCATAATCTTGGGAGTCATAAACCAGGGTCGTTAAATCAGCAGGATTACTAGTATTAGCGCTTTCATAAACTTTTTCCGCCAAACCAACACAGGTCCACTCCGCCGAGCCCGGCCCCTTCTGATGTTTAAAATCAAAATCATAATCAACTGCCGCCCGAGCTAAATTTTTGGCCAAAGCCGCCGCCCGCGCTCGTTGCGCCGCCGTAGAGTTTTTGGGGATTTTGGCACTAATTAATTTCTCGCCTAAAGCAGTATTTACAAACTGATTGGCGGGTATTTTAATTGCTCCTTGAGGCTGCATTTCCACCACATAATCAACCCCATCTTCTTGGCCAACATAAATACCGGTATGTCCAGAATAAAAATGTTTCGGAAAACCATTTTCGGTGATCACTAAGATGTTGGTATTATAGCCATAAGAGAGGCCACCGCCCGAGGTCCTAAATAGTAAGGTTCCGACAGGCAAAGCGTGAGCGGCTGTGGCGCTTAAACTCCAAACTAGACTGAGGGAAAAAAATAAAATTTTAATTTTTAAATTTTTCATATATTTTTAAGACCGATAAATTAAGAACGAGAATCGGGAATTATTAATACCCAGTCCGCTAAAATCGACTCGGCTGCTAAGCGTAAATGCGCATCAAAATCTTCGGGCTTACTTAAAATTATTTTTAATAATTCTTTTATTTCTTCGCCCTCACTTATTAACTCCGGCGCGGGCGTTAAGCCCCAAATAATCATCTCTTTAAGCGCCCCCGAATAATCAGGACGCAACAAAATTTCTCCCCAGGCGGCTAGCGGCATTAAATCTTGGGCCCGCTCTCTCTCAGGCAAGTTCGCCCACAGAAAATAAGCCTGCTCTTGAAGCGCCCCTAAATAGTCAGGATCCATTAAAACTGCCACCACCAACTCCTCCGCCACTGGATCCTGGCGCCCTAATAAATTTTTTAAAATTAACAGTCGCTCCTCATCCTCCTGACTAGCATAAAAACGATTACTAATTTCTGCCCACCAATTAGCGGGAGCCAGTTCAGGCCAAGCCTCAATTAGGGTCGTTTGCACCCCTAAAGAAGGCGCGCTCGTTAAAATATCTGGTTCCGGAGCCTCCCAAGCGGCGGATTGCCACCCCTTAATTAATAAGGACCTGATTTCGGGGCTGGTACTAGAACTAACTAAAGCCTTTTCCGTCTCGGAGCGTGCCTGCCCACCACCCCTAAATATTAAATTAAGATATTGTTGGCGCTGTTTTTGACAAGTCTCTCGACAAGCCACCCCGGTTGACTTATCCGCCAATAAATAACTAAGCGCGATCTTGGCTCGCAGCGGCGCCGGATAATTCAACCAGCTCTTCTTTAAAATCGGCAAGAGCCCTAAAAATAAAATTAACAGCGGCAGGATAATAAGCAGTGGCCGACGGTAGGCGCGCCAAAATTTTCTAATTTTAATTCGGAGTGTTAGCGGCAGCCAATTTTTCTTAGACATAAAAGATATTTTAAGCTACCTCCAGTCTAACAGCTGCCCTATTAAAAACCCCTGAACCTTTTATCAATTATTTTCGGTCTTAATTTAAAGAGCGCCTCAAATTCAACAAAAAAAAAGAAAACGGCCTAAGCCGTTTTCTTGGTAAAACTATTTTTTTGTTTTTCTTAGCCTTTTATTCTGACTAAGTTGCGATAAACCTTATAAGGATAAATTGTGAAAAACGGAGAAAGTAGAATCCAGATTAAGTTAATCAGCAGATTATAAGCCTCAAAGAGCCAGCCACCTTCACTAATCCAGAAAAAAGGAATGCTGAGGACACCGTAGGCAAGAAAACCGACTAAAATTAAGAGGAGGAAGCGACCAAAGACTGGCCACCAGTGCCCTCTAACCAGGTCATAACTGCGTTCAACCGATCGAAACGGGCGCTCATCCTCGGCGACCTGAACATATTGAGAGAAGCCGTAATAAATCCCAAAAATTAAAGCCGGTAATAAGAATAGTAAGCCCCAAGCAAAGATTAAGACCGAAAGTAAAGCGGTGACGCCAATAAAAGGAACCATATACTTATCGGCCCTCTTAAAACTTTCTCGCGGCGATAACTGATAATTCTCTTTTAAAAGAAGAATGCCACCTATTTGCGCTCGCAAATTCCAAACAATCATTAAGACTAAAGAGACCAAGAAAAAGACAATAAAAATTCCTAAAACACCAAAACCGGGCCAAGTCTCACCACCGACCATCAGTACTCTAATAAAAATAAAAAGGAGCAACATGAAAGGCAAAGAACCGATTAAGCCGTAAACTAAAAGCTCAATAAACTTAAAGGCCTGTTTTTTATAATCTGACCAAGTACTCTTCAGTAAGGAGCCTACTGGCTCTAGTTTACTTTCTTTCTTGGCAAATATTTTTTTTAAGATTTTCATAAAAATTATTATTATCTCGAGGTCCAGCCGCCATCAACATATAACATCTCGCCAGTAACATATTTAGCTTCATCGCTGGCTAGATAAACAGCGGCTAAGGCGATATCATCCACATCGCCAACATGCCCTAAGGGCGTGCTGTCAACAATTATTTTGTTAAATTGTTCATTCTCTAGAATCCCTTCAGTCATCTTGGTGGTAATAAAACCAGGGGCAATCGCATTAACTCTAATTCCTGATGGGGCCAATTCCAGAGCGGCTGTTCTGGTAAGTTGAACAACGCCGCCCTTAGCACTGCAATAACTGATGGCGCCGAAAAAACCAACTTTACCCAAAACCGAACTCATATTAATAATGTTACCGGCAATCTTTAACTCTTTCATCTTGCGGGCGGCCGCACGCGCACCATAGAAAACACCCGTCAAATTAATGGAAATAATTTTATCCCACTCTTCATCACTAGTCTCAATTAAAGTATGAGAGTCACCAACGCCGGCGTTGTTAACCATCACATCTAAGCGTCCAAATTTATCAACGGCGGCCTGGACCAAATTATCAACCTCAGCGCTTTTAGAAACATCACATTTTACATAGATAGCATTTGGATTGTTTAATTCCATTTCTTCCGACAAACTCGAAAAAACTACTTGCGCTCCTTCTTTTAAGAAGTGCTCAGCTATTGCCCGGCCAATTCCTGAAGTGGCACCGGTGACAATCGCCACTTTTCCTGTCATTCTCATATTTTTTTAGTTAAGATATTTTTTTAAATAAGCGGCTAATTCTACTAGACGCTGGGAATAACCCCATTCATTATCATACCATGCCACCACCTTTAGTAAATCACCATCGACCACTCTCGTTAAAGGCAAATCAACAATGCTGCTATGAGAATTACCGATGATATCTGAAGAAACTAATTCACCCGTACTGGCTTCTAAAATATTTTTTAGACGCCCCTTGGCCGCTTGTTGAAATTTTTTATTAACTTCAGCGGCCGTCGTCTTTTTATTTAACAAAAAAGTCACATCACAGAGCGAGCCAACCGGAACCGGAACACGAAAAGCCAAACCATCAAATTTTCCCGCTAAGGTTGGAATCGTTTCTGTCACGGCCACGGCCGCACCGGTAGTGGTCGGCACAATATTCACCGCCGCCGCGCGCGCCCGGCGTGGGTCTTTAGGATGAGGACCATCCACTAAATTCTGATCACCGGTATAGGCATGGACAGTAGACATCAAAGCTTTTTTAATGCCAAATTCTTTGGCAATTACGGCTGTCACCGGTGCTAAGCAATTCGTGGTACAAGAAGCACAAGAAATTATGTGATCACTTTTTTTAACGTTTTTTTCGTTGACGCCCAAAACGATAGTTTTACAATTTTTTCCCGGCGCGGAAATAATTACTTTTTTAGCGCCACTGTTTAAATGGACGGCCGCATCATCAGCGCCACGAAAACGTCCGGTACATTCTAAAACAACATCTACTCCCAGTTTTGCCCAGGGCAAGTTAGTGGGATCTTTCTCGGAAAAAACCGGATAATTTTTACTTTTAACAACTAAATTCTTTCCTCTCACGCCGACGGTTTTATTAAAACGACCATAGCAAGTATCAAATTGTAAAAGCTTGGCTAAATCTTCGGCCCCCACCAAATCATTAACGGCCACCACCTCCAGTTCCGGATGTTCATCTAAAATAATTCTAAAGGCGGCGCGGCCAATACGGCCAAAGCCATTAATTGCGATTTTTAACTTTTTTTGTGCCATAAATTATTAATTATTAAACTTATTTACCTGTCAATAATAACACAAAAAATCATAAAGCTCCAAAAAGAGAACTCTTTTCGGGTTCTCGGTAACTAACGCTTCTTTTTGGGAGACCAGCTGCGGGCTGAGCGTTGACGAGGGGAATTTTTTTTACGATTATCCGCTCTTTCTGTAGTCGCCTTCTTTTCGGTGACCGCTTTTTTCTCAGCCGCTTCCTTTTTCTGGTGACGGTTTAAGTCAACACGGACAATTAAATCGCGTTCCCCTTCCCGGCTGCCCGGGAATTTGACGTCCACAGCCTGTTTTAAAGCATGATGACCAACAACGACACCGCGCTGCCCATCAACATTCACTCGCGTTCCCAAAGGCGGCAATTTATCATTTAGTTCTTGATAGCCTTCATACTCAAAAGACAGACAACACATTAGACGACCGCACATTCCGGAAATTCTTTCGCTCCCGCGATGAACAACTTGCTGTGCTTCGGCCATCTCCGAGGTCACGGAAAAAAAATCTTTCACAAAAGTCCGACAACACAAGGGCTTGCCACAAGCACCGCAATCACCGGAAAATCGGGCTTCATCGCGAGCGCCAATCTGAGTGAGGCGAATATTTTTACTGAACCGAACTGTTAAATCTTTAACCAGCTCACGAAAGTCAATTCGGCCATTAGCGGTAAAGGCAAAATTCAAACGATTACCACCCAAAGAAAAACTAACATCAATTAATTTTAGATCTAGCTGATAAAAATCGGCACGCTCCTGACAAATCTCTAAGGCCGCCTCCTTCTCGGCTAGACTCGGCAAACGACTTAAATCATTTTTTTGAGCTCGCCTTTTAACCATTTTTAAAGGCGGCGCCTCCGGATCTAAAGTGGTATCTGTTAAGATCTCCACAACCTGGCCCAAATCCTCACCAACCTCTGTTTCTAAAACCACATAATCACCAGCCGCTAAAGTGGGGTCATTGGTTTCAAAGGTATAACTCTTATCCCAGGGGGAAAATTTTATTTGTACTAAGTTCATATAGAAAAAGCCGCGCCCTTTATGGGGCGCGGCTTGGTCAAATTTAAAGACTAAACCGAACGAAGCCGAGCACCACCGAGTCACCAAGAATATCTTTTACTTTTTTCTTATCATCCTTGATATACTCTTGTTCCACTAAGCAGACCTCGGAGTAATATTTGCTCATTTTTCCAGTCAAAATCTTTTCTACCATTTCCTCCGGCTTCCCTTCTTTGATTAGAATTTCGCGAGCAATTTCTTTCTCCTTAGTTAATTCCTCAGCGCTAACTTCATCCGAGCTAATATATTTTGGATTAGCCGCCGCTACCTGCATGGCAACGTCCAAGGCTAAGTCGCTTTTTTCGGGCTCATCTAAAGCTACTAAAACACCAATGCGGCCACCTAAATGAGAATACGCCGCCACGCTGGCGCCTTTTAAAACAGTAAAGCGGCTGATTGCCAATTTTTCACCGATTACTCCTGAAAGCTGATCAAGTACTTCTTGAACCTTATTCCCATTTAATTCTAAAGCCAATAAAGCCTCAAGATTTTCTGGTTGCTTTTCAACAATCAAGTTTAAAACTTGCTCCGCAAATTCTTGGAACTTCTCATTGCGGGCGACAAAATCAGTTTCGGAATTAACTTCCACCATGTACCCCTCAGTCGCCTCAGCACTTACTCTTACCGCGACCAACCCCTCGCTCGCTTCGCGATCGGTTCTTTTGGCAGCCTTGGCAATTCCTTTCTTGCGTAAAATTTCTACCGCTTTTTCTAAATCACCACCCGCTTCATCCAAAGCTTTCTTACAATCAACCATTCCGGCGCCGGTCATTTCTCTTAATTTTTTAATATTCTCCATATACTTATACTTAATTATTAATAACTTAAATTTTCTTAAGCCTCTTTCTTTTCTTCGTCTTTTGTCACCGGCTTAATTTGGCTTAAATTATAACGGATAGTTTCCGTAATTAAAGAAATGGTTTTGGTTGAATCGTCATTGCCGGCAATCGGATAATTAACTAGACTCGGATCAACATTGGTATCGCAAATAGCGATGACTGGAATATTTTTAACCCGGGCTTCCTTAACAGCGGTTTCCTCTTCTTTAATATCCCAAACAAATAAAGCATCTGGGAGTTTAGAAACATTGGTTAAACCACCCACCCGTTCTTCCAATTTTTTAATTTCCCGGTCAAAGTCAGAGCGCTCCTTTTTAGTATAACGATCTAAACGACCGCTCTCCTTATCGGCCACTAACTCTTTGTATTTTTGCACTGATTTCTTCACCATGGAGAAATTGGTCAAAAATCCACCCAACCATTTACCCACAATATAAGGCTGATTAATTGCCTTCGCCATCGCCTTTAGAGGACCTTTAACTTGATTTTTGGTGCCAACAAATAAAATTGTCTTGTTTTCAAAAATCAGTTGCGCCATAAAATCTAAAGCGGTCGCTAATTGCTCTTGACTCTTTCTTAAATCAATAATATAAACCCCTTTTTTATCAGCAAAGATAAAGGGTTTCATTTTTGGATGCCAGCGATTGGTGCGATGACCAAAATGCATCCCGGCCATCATCATTTCTTCTACACTAGGTAGTTTTTTGTTTTCCATATGATTTTTCTTTTATCCCCCGCGTGGAGGCGTCCATCGCCCAGGTCTTGAGACCAGAAAAAATGGCGATGTGTTATTTAGTAAAAATGACTAGACGCTAAGCGTCAATCACGGACTCATCTTAACCGAAAGCGGCCTTCTTGTCAACGCTTTTGCGCCCTAAAAAAAGATTATTTTTGGTAAAAATCAGCCAACCCCTGATTATAAGTAGTCACTAAATTATTATATTCTCTCTGCTGCTGGCGGTAGCCTTCTAAATCACTGTTATATTGATTAACCGCCTGATTATAAGCATCTACCTCCTTGTTATAGGCCACTAAATCGCCGGTGACTAAATAGGCATCGAGTTTGGCGCGCTGAGCGCTTAAACGCTCTTGCTCGGCACTCAACTCCTTCCCAGCCACATCTAATAACTGTTTTTCGGTGGCTAAGCGCTGATAAAGATTTTTTAAAGATTCTGCCTTTTCTTTAGTGACTCTGACCCCCTCATAAAAAGATCCTGGTGTTTTTTGATAAATTTCTAAACGACCTAAATGATCGGCCGTAAATAGGGCCAGGGGCATCTCCGAACCACCAACGGCTTGTCCGGAAGAAATTGCTCCAGGCACAACTCCGGGCGGAAAATAATTAGTAGTTTCAACAAAGCAATAGCCACTACCGGCAAGTGAGTCCTCTGGAGGGCAAGCAATGCCGACCGCCGAGTGATTCTTTTCCGGAAAATCTAAAATTGCTGCTCCATAACCAAGCTCTCGTAAAAGACTAACCGCTAAAAAAGTCTTATCAGAACAAACGCCGGAATTTTTATAGACGGTTTCATAAGGGTAATTAGGAATAATTGGCGATTGCGTGAGTTTACTCTGATCATAAGGAATATACTGCACTAGCGCCAAAACAAATTCCGCCACCTGATCACTGCTCCAGCCGCGGCTGCGACCCGTGCGCCGGGCATAGGCCA
The DNA here is from genome assembly GCA_037076615.1 of Candidatus Parcubacteria bacterium. Lineage (NCBI taxonomy): Bacteria > Candidatus Parcubacteria > Candidatus Parcubacteria bacterium. Next base: position 283,241 of record AP029158.1, on the reverse strand, counting down.
CTAAATCACCGACTAAAGTATCACCCTCTTTAGGTTTTAAAAATAAACCATAAAATCCTTCTCGCACCGCTTGAACATCAGCCTGATCATTGTAATAAAAAACTTTTAGACTGGCGGCATAATCTTTATTCAACTGGCTTGATAAAGAAAAATTTTGTTCGTAATTTTCTTGCCTATATTTCCAAGTTAAAGAGCTTAAATGGTCTAAATCTAACGAACTGGTCGGTGAAGGCGGAGCGATTGTCGCGCTAAGAGGAGCGCTAGTTGCCGCCGGGATTTTGTTTAGATCAATATTTGTAATTCCCAAACCTTGCTGACGTAGCAGCTGCCAAGCGTCATCAGGGCGACCTAAATAATGCCAACGTTGATTTAAGTCGACATAATAAGCTTCACCGTGACTCTCGGGTCGCAAAAACAAGCGCCCCTTGGCCCAAGCCGGCGCGCCTTGATTCCAAGTCGCAAACTCGGCCTCGGAAATGCCAAGGCTGAGTTGTCTCATTAAAACTAAGGCGTCACTAGGGCGCCCTAAATAATAACGTTTTAAATTAGTCGGATTAACATACCAGGCTTCACCATGGCTTTCTACTTGAAGTAAAATACGGCCCGTTAAGCGCTCTGGTAACGTTTGCGCTTGAGTGGGCGAGAAGAAAAATAAGACACCACTTAAAAATAAGAGTCCGACTATTAGGCTTCGGCGCCGCCAAAAAGTCATAAATACCTAATACTTAATCCTTCAAGTTCTCTAAAGCAAATTCCCAATTAGCCAAATTATCAATGACGGCATCAACATAAGCCGCGCGTTTATTTTGATAATCTAAATAATAAGCATGTTCCCAGACATCAATGGCAAACAAGGGGGTTTGGCCATGAGCTAAAGGCGTGTCAGCGTTAGCGGTTTTTAAAACACGCACGTGATCATCTTCTTTAATTAACCACGCCCAACCGCTACCAAACTGAGACAACGCCGCTCCTTTTAATTCTTCAATCATTTTCTCCCAAGAGCCAAAAGAATGAATAACGGCATTTTTAAGCTCCACCGGGATCACCGCCTCATGACGGGCGGGCCGCAGGCACTTCCAGAAAAACTCATGGTTAAAGGCTTGAGCGGCATTATTAAAAACGCCCTCCTTCCCTTCGCGGGCATAACTTTTTACCAATAAGCCTACCAAGCTGTCTTTTTCCCAAGGAGTGCCGGCAATTAATTTATTGAGGTTATCAATATAAGCCTGGTGGTGTTTACCATGATGAAATTCCAGAGTTTTAGCAGAAATATGCGGCTCTAAGTCGGCAATCGCAAAAGGCAATTCGTTTAAAGTAACCATAGTATTAAATATTAATTTATTAACGTTCTCTTTAGTATAGCAGATGTTAGACTGCTTTTAAAATAGCCCTAAAAAAATCCCGCGCGGGCGGGATTTTTTTATCTTAGTAACCAATTGCTTGACCGAGAAATGGAATCGTTGGACAAAGGCCGTTATATATTTTTTCTTGATCACAGTCTGATCGCTCCGGATCAGTTACAAACCGACCATCGGGCAGTAAAATTCCATGAATCTTAAGATATTTATCAACTTCACTTAAATTCGCCACCTCAATGCCATCTAAGGGGCAAGCTCCTTGCTTATAGGCAGAAACGGCGCATTCCTTGCCACTACCCCAAACACACACCTCATATTCCTTATTATCGCCCCTAACCCTAGTTTCAGTATTGACAATTTCTGAACAATTTTTACCGGCATAAAACTTAGCATCCTCCGTGTTTAAATGAATAACAGCTGTTCTTTGGTTATTAGAATCATTTTCTTGATGGTAAACAACGCTGATAACATGAAAATAAGGGCCTAGCTCTGCGGATATTTTATCCACTAAATATTTATCACCAGCAACAACGAGATACCCGCCCAGAAAATTTATTTTACTAATATCACCGCCCTCAAATTGAAAAGCACCAAGATAAAGAGCGTTGTCTGCATTTTGATAATTAACCTGGATCGGGCTCAAAAACGAATCACCATTTAAAAAAGCTTCTACTCGGTTAGTATCAATAAGCACTTGACCAATTTTGCCAGTGGTGTTTTTTAAATCGCCGCTAACATAATTATCATCTTTAAAATCTAGTTTCACTATTTCTTCATTTTTATTAGGAATAGTGATCGTGTTGCCTTTTAAATTTTTAGCGGCTGCCAATTTTACATCTTTCGGAAAACATTCTTGCTTATCAGGTCCCACCAGCCCACCGCCCCGTTTTTCACAAGTATAATTTTTAAAAACAGAAGAGCCTGACAAAAAATAGCTGCCCGCCCCGACAATAATAATCATGACTATCGCCACCCTTAGATAACCTTTGTTTTGCTTAGACATGTTTTTATTTTTTAATAATAAAAAATTTTAAATTTATACAGGTATTTTAACTAATTATTATAAAAAAAATAAATAAAAATTTGTTAAATAATTAAATTTATATGAGAATTGTAAAAAATTATTAACAATTTAAAAAATTATTAAAAATGAAAAAGATTACTGGAGTTATTTTGATTTTTTTGTTTTTATGGGTGGCCCTACCTTCTAATTTATCTGCCCAAACAAGCGGAACCAATGTGCCAATTAATGCAGGCCTTAGCGTTTACTTTTCACCAAATTCTATCGGTGATTATTATTTTTATTACAATTTTTCAAATCTTTGGCCGCATTATGTTGAAGTTTCTGTGTATTGGCAAAGTGATACCTATCCGGGGTGGAAAAATTTTTACATTAGTAGAGTAAACCAACAAACTGTACTTTTACACAGTGGCACGAATGACAATGTTCGTTATATGGCAATATTTAGAACAACAGGCACCAATGCCACCGCTTCATGGATTTTTTACTAAAAATCAAAAAAAGCCCTAAAAAAACCTATCAAAATGATAGGTTTTTTTAAATTTAAATTAAATTATTTTTTCGCTAGCTGGCCACAGGCGGCGGCAATGTCGCCACCATAAGAACGACGAGTGGTTACTTTTAGACCGGCGTCTTCTAATTTTTTTCTAAACTCTCTAACTCGTTCCGCGGAACTCGGTAAAAATCGGCCGGTGGGATTATAGGGGATAAGATTAACGACACTTAATGGTCGGCCACTTAACAAGCGAATTAACAACTGGACGTCATTATCACTATCATTAATTCCTTTAATCATCAAATATTCAAACATTACCTGGCGACCGGCCTTTTTCTGATAAACCTCCACGGCGGCCATTAGCTCCGCCAAAGAATAGCGTCGCGCAATCGGCATGTAACGTTCTCTTTGTAAATCAACAGCAAAGTGAAGAGAAATCGCTAAATTAACTTGTAGCGGCTCACCGGCTAAGCGCTTAATCTCGGCAGGAATACCGGCAGTGGAAACGGATAAACGCCGCGCGCCGAGACCAAAAGTTTCCGGGTCATTAAGCCATTTTAAAGCTTTAATTACCTGATCATAATTTAATAAAGGCTCACCCATACCCATAAAAACCACATTATCAACCTTATTATCACTAGCTTTTAACTCACGTTGCCAAAATAAAACTTGTTCCACAATTTCCGCGGCCGTTAGATTACGACTAAAACCACTTTGCCCAGTCGCACAGAATTCGCAGGCCAAAGGGCAACCAACTTGCGAAGAAACACAGACTGTTTGCCGGCCATCGCTTTGACTAATTAAAACTGTTTCAATTTTTAGGCCATCCTCTAAAGTGATCAGCGCTTTTTGAGTAGTTTTATCAGTGCTACTAAATAATTCCGCCTCAATTGTGAGCGGACAATCAGTTTCTAAGCGTTCGCGTAAATCTTTAGGAAAATTAGTAACCTCTTGCCAACTCGTCACCAAGTCCTTAAAAATAGCCTGCTCGGCTTGACTATGACGGAATTTAAGTTCGCCAGCCAAACTCTCGTGGACTTTAGATAAATTCATATATATATTTATGCGCTCTTTAAAGTAATTAAAACAATTTCGGAGCGCGTCCCCAAACGCAAGGGTGGCCCCCAAGTACCGACTCCACTACTAACCGATAAGTGATAATGACCGTCTTGGTACAAACCATACGCGCGCCAGTCATAAAGATTAGCAGCTACTAGATTAAAAGGAAACATCTGGCCGGCGTGCGTATGTCCCGATAACTGTAAATCAATTCCGGCAATTTTGAAAGCCAGTGGATCTTTAGGTTCGTGATAAAGAAGAATACTCGGCTTATCGGCCTGATAAGGAGTTTTGGCTAATTGCTCACCCGGGCTTAAATAATTGTGCTTATCCTGAAAGTTAAGGCCAATAATTTGTAAACCCGAATCTTCGATTAAACGATTTTCTAGAATCTCTATCAACCAGGGGTCTAACAACTCATGAACCTTCTCACTGCCTAAATCTAAATCATGATTGCCAAAAGAATAATACACTCCGCGCGGCGGCTGAAATTCATTTAATAGATTGCCGAGCCAGGAGAAATCAACCTGGCTGCCATCAAATAAATCACCACTAATAAAAATTGCTTCTGGCGCTAAAGACTGAACCTTTTTCAAAACTCTTTTTAAGAATTTTTCCCGCCAGACCGGCCCTAAATGTAGATCGGAAAGATGAACAATTTTTTTATCCACCCAAGAGTCTGGTAACTTATTAATCTTCACTTCGTAAGATTTAATCTTTGGCTCTCGGGCCTGATAGATAGAAATTAAGGTTAAGACTGCTACTAGCGCTAAAATTAAAGGTCTTAAGATATTAAAGGGTAAAGTAATTCCAAAGAAACCAAGGATTAAATAAATTAGCCAAGCCAAAAGAGCCACTAATAAAAAAATAAAGCCCACTCCGAGGAGTCCAAAAACGAGCTGATAGAGGAAGCGCCACCAAGGCGAATCTTTTTTATTAGTATGCTTAAAAACAATAATTGTTAAAACCGCCAGCAAAATAAAAGCAGTGGCCGAAAGCGCTTTGGCGCCGAAAGACGACCAAGCAAAAAGCCAGCTGCTTAAAATCCATACTAAGATGTAGCCGCCAATAAAAATTGTCCAATTGAGATATTTAAAAACTCTCATAAGAAAAAGCGGGCAAAGAAATTGGCAACCCTTTTTATTTTAGGATCGGAAAGGAAACGGCGCTAATTGGCCAGCTTCACCCAATTCTTCGGCAATTGCTAATAAACGGTTATACTTGGCAGTTCTCTCCGAGCGCGCCGGAGCACCAGTCTTAATTTGCCCCGTGCCCAAAGCGACCGCTAAATCAGCAATAAAAGCGTCTTCGGTCTCGCCGCTGCGGTGCGAGATCACTGCTGTAAAATTATTTTCTAAAGCTAAATTAATAGCGGCGACTGTTTCGCTTAGAGTACCAATTTGATTAAGTTTAATCAAAATAGAATTACTGGCCTTAGTTTCAATCCCCTTCTTTAAACGTTCAACATTAGTAACATATAAATCATCACCCACGACCTGAACCTGACTGTTGAAGGCCGCCATAAACTCTCCCCAACCGGACCAGTCATCTTCCGCTAAAATATCCTCAAAAGAAACTAATGGATATTTGGCCGCCAAGCCTTGGTAAAATCCCACTAACTCACTAGCACTCAAAATTTTATCTTCTTTTTTTAATTGATACTTACCCTCATGGAAGAATTCAGTGGCGGCGGCATCAATTCCAAAAACCACTTCTTCCCCCGGCTTGTAGCCGGCACTGCTAACCGCTTCATTAAGCAGATCAAAAGCCTCGGCATTAGTTTTAACCGCCGGTGCAAAACCACCCTCATCGCCAACCGTAATTTGATACCCCTTTTTCTTCAAAGTCTTTTTTAAGGCCTGATAAATTTCGGCCCCCATCTTTACCGCTTCGGCCATACTTTTGGCGCCCACCGGCAAAATCATATATTCCTGAATGTCAGTTGCCCAATCCGCGTGTTTACCACCATTTAAAATATTTAACATCGGTAAAGGCAGTTTGTAGGTACCATCAAAGCGCGGATTAAACTGAGTCAAATATTTATACAAAGGCTGGTTTAGCCCGGCGGCCGCCGCGCGCGCCACCGCCAAGGAAACAGCTAAAATCGCATTCGCCCCTAAATTAGCCTTATTGGGAGTACCATCTAAATCGATCATTAACTTATCAATTGCTGATTGCTCGGTAGCTAGTTGGCCAATTAAAGCGGGGGCAATTTTTTCATTAACATTTTTTATAGCCTCGCTAACGCCTAAACCGCCGTAAGCCTCGCCACCATCACGTAGTTCCACTGCTTCATAACTGCCGGTTGAAGCACCGCTAGGAACAGCCGCCCAACCAGAAGCGCCACTTTCTAAGACTACGGTCGCCGTCACAGTCGGATTTCCCCTGGAGTCTAAAATCTGACTCGCTTTAATTGTTTTTATTTTCATATTTTTAGAAATATTTTTTAGTCAAACTTTCTTCGGTGTAAACAATCACCTTCTTTAACATTTTAACCGCCTCTAAAGGATAATTGCCAACAGTTGTCTCATCAGAAAGCATAATCATGTCGGCGCCATCAATCACGGCATTAGCGATATCGCTCACTTCTGCTCTCGTCGGATGAGGATTTTTAATCATTGACGTCATCACCTGAGTAGCTAAAATAGCCGGCCTCTTGTGCCAGTGCGCCTGACTAATTAAATTTTTCTGGATTATCGGCAAACGCTCGGCCGGGACTTCAATCCCTAAATCTCCGCGGGCGACCATAATAATATCGGAGACTTCAATAATATCGTTGATATTTTCTAAAGCGATACCGCGCTCGATCTTAGAAATAATTTTAATCGGCTTCTTACCGATTAATTTACGCAAACGTAAAACATCGTCGGCTGTTTGCACAAAAGACAGAGCCACACAATCAACGCCCACCTTCAAACCAATTTTCAAATCACGTTTATCTTTAGCGGTTAAGCCAAAATCCTTTAAATCAGTGTTAGGAACATTAACACCCTTATGGGAGCTTAAGACACCACTATTAATTACTTGAGCCGTCACTTTACCGTCTTTAACTTTTTTAACGACTAATTCGATCGCGCCATTAGCTAAGAATAATTGATGACCTTTTTTTATACTATCCGGCAGTTCTTTTGAATCAATCGGGATTGAACCGCCAGGTTCGTAAGGCTTGGTGGAATATTCAAAGACAAATTCTTCCCCCAAACGCATAGTTAAATTATCTTCCGGAATTACCCCCACTCGGATTCTCGGACCCTGTAAATCAAGCATCATTGACACCGAGCGTTCGTTTTTTTTATTAAAATTTTTAACAATTTTTTGGACGCGCAGATACTGCTCCTCGGTGGCATGAGAAAAATTTAAACGCACCATGTCAACACCGTTTTTTAAAAGCGGTTCTAAAGTTTCAGCTGTTTCTGTTTTTGGACCAACGGTCGCAATAATTTTAGTTCTCGTCATAGTAAATATAAAGATAAAATTTTACCGGCGGCAAAAAAAAGGCCGCTATCGGCTCGGCTTTCAGTATAGAAAAAAGTTGGAGTTTTGCCAAGCCTAAATAATTTTCAATTTTTAATCGGCTAAATCTTTAAGTTTATTCAACAATTCATTAAAAAATTCTAAATTATTTAAACTAGCCAAACGTTGACCCAAGGGTTCTCCGCTCTTAAAAAGATGATGTAAGTAAGCGCGGCTGTAAGTTCTTAGCTCAGGAAAATTGCTCTGAGGATTAATTGGTCGCTGATCATGAGCGTACTCGGCTCGCAAAATATTAGTCGTTTGGTAAAAATCCGGCGCCGTCGCCACTATTTTCGAACGCGAAGCTGGCTTCTTAAATTCCTTAAAGCGGGGCTTAAAAGAAAATAACTTCCCATGCCGTCCTTCTCTAGTAGGAATCACGCAGTCAAACATATCCCAGCCCATCAGGTAAGCACGATAAATATCTTCTGGTAAACCAACTCCGAGCGCAAAGCGTAAACTAGTTTCGGGAATCGCCGCCGCCGTCGCTGCCATCACACCCGCTAAAAAATTACCCTCTTTATCAACCGGGCGCGCCCCAAAACCATAACCATCAAAACCGATTTCCACCAAAGCGGCGGCACAAGCTTGGCGCAAATCGATATCCACCCCTCCTTGGATAACCGCCAATAAGCGCGGTCGCGCTACTTCACTTAAACCTCTTTTTTTAACTTGCCGATTATATTCCGCTTTAGCTCGACGCGCCCAAGCAATTGTTCGCGCCACTGCCGCCTCTAAATCCGGTCGCGAAAATTCATTCGGCGGACAATCATCTAAACAAATCATGAAATCAACCCCCAAAGAGAATTGGATTTGGATAGATTTTTCCGGGGTGAGCTCGTGAAAACTGCCATCTAACGGCGATTTAAACCGGGCTCGCTGATCATTAATGTCGCCGTGGCCCGGCCGTCGGTGAATCAAAGAAAACACCTGAAAGCCGCCACTATCTGATAATAAGGGGCCCGGATAACTCATAAATTGATGTAAGCCGCCGGCTTTTTCAATTGTTTTTATCCCCGGCCGCAGATAAAGATGGAAAGTATTAACCACCAAAGCACTTGTTCCCACTTGCTTGAGATCATTGGTTGTTAAATGCTTAACTACACCTCTCGTCGCATCCGGCATAAAAAATGGCGTGGTGAGTAATCCGTGGGGCGTTTTTATTTTTCCTTGACGATAGCCATTTTTATTTTTCCAAACAATCATAAAAATTAACTTTATTGAACCAAGCCGGAATTACTTAAAGCAGCGATACTATCATCTTCTAGTTTTGTTGTTTTTGCTGGAGTCGAGGCGGTCAGCATAATTCCCGTTTCCGCATCTAAAGCTTGGGCCGTGCTCCCCGGCAAAATAACCAACAGAGTATTGCGCTGATCTTCAGTCGGCGTCAAGGTTAAATCAAATTGGGCTTGCGCTTGATAAGTACTCAGCGGCAAATCACCGAGCTCCCAGTTAACAAATCTAGTGCCGGGATCAAAACTAAGGCTCCCCCAAGAAGTATTGCGAGCACCGGCAAAATTAACATACTCCGGCAAAACAGCCACCACTCGAGCTCCTTTTAATTCATTGAGGTTATTTTCCAAGTTCCAATAAACGCGCACGCCCGTTTCTTGACCAACTACCGGCGGCAAAGGGCCACTACCGACAGGCATATTATTTTCATCAAAATATAAGACCTGCTCGGTAAATTGGAAATCACTATTTATTTTAGTCGTCACCGTATTACTCTTACTATCATTAAGGCCGGTGCTTTGGCTGCCTAAAGTAAAGTAAGCATAGCTGGCAATGGTTGTCTTATCGCCCAACTTATCGGGGGTATAATCTTGAATAGCAATCTCAAAGTTCAGCTCCCCGCTAGCGCCCGGCTCTAAAGTCGCCAAAGCGGGCAATTCCTCCTTAGCCCAAATAATCGTATTATTTTTTATTTTTCCGCCATCAGTTTCCTTAATTGATTTCCAGTCGAGCCAATCACCATCTAAAACTGCCATCAAAACTATATCCTGTAAATCATTATCACTTTTATTAACATAACTTAAAGAATATTTAAGCGTCTCACCGAAACTAGCCGCCCCCTCAGTTTTATTACCGTTAACACTTAAAGTTAAATTCAAGTTACTGGTCATTATTGACAGGTTGATAACTTTTTCTAAAAAGACATATTCTTGCCCCTTTTCATCTTTTTGACTAAGGCGAATAATTAAATCCTGGCTATCAGAAACTTTGCGGTTAACTTTATAGCGAACTGGCAAACGATAATCATCGGTCGCCGTGGCAAAATTTTCTATTCGCCAAACTAAATTACTTTTATCAACAGTTATGGGAGTATTAGTAGCGGTCGTGGTGGCGTTCACTAAAGAAATATTTTCCGGGAAGGAAAAAGATAAATCAAAATTTTCTAAGAAGGTGTCATTAGGACGACTAAAGTTAAGCTCTATTTCATTTTCCTGACCAACTAAGACGGCATTGCTATACTCGAAGCCTAAATCAAAACCGAGACTACTGATCGTAATTGCCGAAACGGCCTCCTCTTTAAATTGACTAGAAAAATCTTGCGGTGCGAAACTTAAACCGGCGGTTAAAATATTCGTAGAATCTTGTTTACCAATCAATCGGCCGGAAATTTTTATTTCCGCCCGACCACCAATCGGTAAATCCGGTAATTCAAAATAATTACCGGCACTGCCCAGCGGTGTTAGCTCTCCGCTAACCTCCTCGCGAATGAATCTTTCTGGATATTTAAGTTCAAGACGTAAATTTTTTAAAAAGAACTCACTCCGGTTTTCGTAAACGATCGAATAGTTAAACGGTTCGCCAGCCTTAACTTTATCCGGAGCGGTGATCTCTAGACTAACTCTCGCCTCATTAGCGTTGGGGCTGAAAAAATAAGTGAAGGCGGCGTAAGCCAGCGAAGCAATAACCGCTAAGACAAAGATATTTTTTAGCAACAAAATTAAAATTGGTTTTTTACGCGCCTTAAATTCGGAAACATCAACCAATTCACCCTTTTTATCACGATAAATTTCCGAGAGATTATCCTCAATTTCTTCTTGGCGGGCCTCGCGGCGAACGGCCTGTTCAAATTTTTTGACCTGCTCCTTAGTGGGCACCGGATGAGCACTAAAAACAGGACGCCGTGTTGGCTGCGGCGCGGATCTCGGCCGAAACTTAGGCTCGGATTTTTTTACCCTTCCCGGATTAGAATCTTTGGGCGCGGGATTATTTTGTGCCGGACCGGCCGTGACCGGAATATTTTTTTTAATAGACATATATTAATAATTACTAAAAGCTAAAGAAAAAAAGCGATCCCGAGTTAAGGGGGTCAGCGGCGCTTGACCACCAATTAAGCCCGGACCTTGCCAACTTAAATGATAATTATCCGGCCAATTAACTTGGAGCTGATAGTTATCATTAACCGCTCCCGGTTGTTTTTGCACCAATAAAGAATAATTGGAGCGACTTATTTTTTCGGGATTAAGCCAATGATTTAGGCGTTGAAATAAATTATCGGCAACTTTTAATTCGGGCACGGGCTGCGGTAGTTCGTATTCGAACCACAACTCAGCTGTCTCCCCCGGATCAATCATGCTCCAATTAGCAAAGACCGTCTTACCGGACTCCGAATAAACTTTAGTGCCGCTAACCGGTTCAACTAAAGACTGCCCTTCGGTAGTGGCGAGCAATTCATTCTTTTGCCAGCCGGCCTCCGGATAAGAAAAATACTCGGCGTCTGGAGCGCTAAAGCCTCCGGCTTGTAGCAGTTTAGCGCCGTGGGGCACATAAACGCGAAGCCAATTAACATTCCGCACCCCCACCAAAGGCGTGTGCGGCGGCGCGGTGTGCTCTCGTTTTATTTTTAAATTAACAACCACGCGGCCATCCTCTTTGATGTTTACCTCCTGACTAATTGTTTCTTTAATCATTCGATCGGTTTTAGCGCCCGCAATATTAGTGTTAACCACCATTAAATAATCGTAAGGCGCCGCTGCCACTTCCCCGCTCCAACCCCACTGAGAAACCATCGCCTGCAAATCGGGATCAGAAAAATAAAGGAGCACTTGCTTGGCGGCCAAACTTTCTTCGGCTAAAGAAGCGAGTTTAAGAAAATTATCTTGATTCATTTTTGCCGGTAAGATCTCTAAGATTTCTTCGGCTAAAGTACCAATAATTTTTTTCGGTTTATTTTCTTCCCCTATCGGCAAGTGCGCGACTAAATCAGGATTAGTGTCCACCAAATTATCGCGCTCGGCGGTTAACTGTACTTCTTGCCAAAAGTTTTCGGCGGTTATTATCACCCCATACTCGGCGCTTAAATCAACCGGTCCGGTAATCTTTAATAATTCTTCAATCACACTCGGAGTAAAAGAAATCACGCCATCAACCGTCGGGCCCGCACTTTTTTCTAAAAACCAGCTGAGGTTGCGCGCTGTTGTTGGCCAATCTGGCCACCAGTTAGCGTCCCAAAAATGCCACTTCGGATTAACCAACCACAAGGGCTCGGGCGCAATAATATTTAATTTAAGCCCCGCTTCGGTATCGTAAGAACCCCCACCAGGGACTTCTAAGTTGGTTATCTGCCCATCACGAAAATCAATTAAGGCATAACTTCCTAAAAATCCGCCCGAACCTCTAATTTCATTATTATTCTGAAAAACTAATAAATACCGCTTATCCTGACCACTGCCTAATAATTTTTTAAAGCGACCGGCATTGTCGGTAATCAAACTTAAAGCCGTTGGCAGAGCTTTAGCCTGGTCAACAATTTCTTCAAAATCCGCTTGATAGGCCACGGGCAAATTTTCCACCTTTACTGTTTCTAATTCAGAAACGAGATTATTGGCTAAAGATTGAGCGGTTGCCGCACGTTTCTCAAGTTGAGTTAGTAGTACCAACCAATCACCATTGGCGCGATCCCAGCCGTTAAGGGCGGCCGTGATCTCCGCCGCTAATTCCGAACCTAGAGCGCCAATCTTTAATAATTTTTTACTTTCCGCCACTAATTTTAATTCCGGATTACTGGTGTAAGCCGCTAAAGATAAGAGTCGATCGTTAATAATTTTTAAACCAGCCGCCGCTTGATAAAATTGGTCGCCCGCCTGGTTAAAACTTTTTTCGGCTCGATTCCAATCTTGATTAGTTAGGGCTTCGCCACCACTGGTTAAATTACCCCAAGCGTTTTTGGTGATGTTTAAGAGATAGTCTTTAAAAGAATAGTCATCCCGGTCACTAAATTGCACCAAAATTTGGAAAGGAATGGTCACTAAAAAAAGGACTCCGGCAAAAATAATGATGCGCCAAAACCAAGGGCGGCGAGAACTTGAAGGTTTTTTAAAATTTTTTCGGCGCCAGGAAGATAATTTTTTTTCGCCACTCCGAAGCTGAGCATCAAGTTTTTTTTCATAAAATTTCAAGCGAAGCTGAGTTTGCCGCTCTCGCCAGCGACGGCCAAAATAACTTAAAGTCCACTTCTTGGGCAACGACTCGCGGTCTATTTTTTTCACCTCCCGCTGAGCAGTTTTTACATTTTTGGCTAACAATTTTAAATCACGCCGCGCTTGTCTTTCCAATTGCCGTCGTGTCTGTCGTGGTCGCTCGGCTTTATCTCTTTTAGTGCCCTTAAGCAGCGCATCATCAAGGCCGCGCAAAAAATCCGGGGCGGCCTGATACTTCCCCGTTAATAAAGATTTTTTTGCTTTTCTGCTCTTGAACATTTAACCTTTAATTAGTAAGCGTTTGTAGATTTCAGAGGTTAGACAAGCACATTCCCACCAATTATATTTTTTCACCTGCTGTTTTCCTAAAACTTTTAACTCTTCCCTGGCATCTCTATTTTTTAAAAGATCACCAACCACCATTCGCATTTCTTTCTCATTCTCAGGGTTAAAATAAACCGCAGCCGCTCCTAATATTTCCGGCATACTAGCACAATTAGAGCTCGCCACTGGACAGCCATAAACCATCGCTTCAAGTGGCGGCAGACCGAAGCCTTCATAAAGAGAAGGAAAAACATAGAGAGTGGCTTCTTGGAACAAGGTCTCCAAATCAACATCGGGGACATAGCCAGGAAAAACGACCGGAGTATTATGATTCTCTTTTTGCCATAAATTTAATTGCTGGGCGTAAAGACGCACCCGCTCATAGAAAAAATCTTCTTTCCCCACTAACACTAAACGTAAATCCGGATACCCCTTTCGCAGTTCAGCAAAAACTCTAATTAAACCTTCTAAATTTTTATGTGGATAAGCATTACCAACATATAACAAGTAAGGGCTGCGAATATTATAAAGTTCCAAGGTGCGCTGGTGATCAAGCTTGGCCACAAAAAGAGAATCTCCGCCCTTGCTTAAATTCGCCACCCCCTCATAGGTGACAATAATTTTTTCCAGCGGCGTTTTAAATTGAGCTATTAAATCTTTTTTCGTAAATTCAGAAACCGTAATCACCTGTTTAGCTTTTTTAATCGCTAATCTAATGACCAAACGATAAGCCTTATCCTTTAGCCAATAAATAAAAGGGGGCCTGGTGGTAGCTCGCACCGTCGGAAACTTCGTCAAAATAAGATCATGGATAGTAACCACAAATGCCCCCATTTTAATTAAAGGGACATTAAAATGCGGAAAATGCATCAGGTCAATTTTCGCCCGCCACCATTTATAAGGCACCTCAAATTGTTCCGCCAAAGAATACCAACGTGCCTTAATTAATTCTTTGCGCACATTTTCATTGGGGCAAACAAATTCATCAAAATTATCCGGTGATAAAAAAATTACGAAATCTAGCGGTTCGTCTTGATTAATTCTAATGACGTTATCAACCACTTCTTGAGTGTAGCGCCCCAGCCCTTTTCCTAGAGGGCCATAAAAACGAGCATCGACGCCGATAGTGCGCCGGGGAGTAGATTTTCTTTTCATACATTTAAACAAAAGGTAAATCGGCCGGTGGCTCAGCCGTATCGCTCAATTTTTCGACCGCTGTTTTTGGAGCGTGTTGATAAAAATTATTCTGAGCCGGACCGCTCGGTTCCAACCAAAAACGATCATCTCCAACCACAGCACTATTATTTTCAGCAACTGTTTTTTCTGAAGTCGGCTGCTCTTTCTTCTTGGTTAGACCACTAAAAATATCTGGTGGTGGCGCTTGAGTGTTAGAGATATCATCGGCGAGCGGCAGTGCGGCCGGAGCATCGGATTTTCGTCCCGGCGCCTTTTGGATTAACGGCGCCTTAACGACTGCATCTAAAGGAAAATGCCAGAGCGTCGCCAGCTCTTCAATATTCAAAATTGACGGCGGGCGCCCAGCAAGAGATCGGTTAACATAATTTTGCATGATAATGTTCTTCTTGGTTACGAGACGCGCATCTTTTCTAAAATAAGCCGTTTTAGTCGCCGTTACTTTCATATCCGGTTTAAAGCCATTTAAATCCAAGGCCGTAAATTGCTTGACCCAACCAACCAGACCGGAAACCATTTTCCCCTTATTAAAAATACCTTTGCGACCAATACAAATCACCCGCATCTTAAAACCAAACCCGAGTTTTGAAGCTTTATTCTGAACACCTTCAATTTGTTTTATTTTCTTAGGCGTTAGTTCCATCATGGAAAGTGCCTTTTTTTCTTCTTTCGGTTTAATATCCTTCCAAATAGCAAAAACTTGTTCACTAAGCTCACCTAACCAAATCAAGAAACTCATAAATAGCCCTTGTTTAGTCTTAGGTGTCTTCCCTAAAATTTTATCAACCTCGGCATCGGAACGCTTCACCCAAGCAAAATCTGTGGGAATCACAATAAATTGCAACCACAGTTGTTCGCCCTTATTTAAAGAGCTAGTTAAATCCATTAAACTAGCCATTGGGTCTTTAAAGCGCTCTTCCGGTTCCCCTTGCATGGACTCAAATTCCGAATAAAGCTTAATCGGATAAGCGTCAGGAGCGCTTAAAATAAATTCGCCACCCCAGAGATCCCACTCGTCATCAGGAAAACGATTAGGAACATTCGGAGTATAATCATCAATCTCACTTATTTCCGCATCGGGATACTGTGAATAAATTGCCGATTCTAAAAGAAAGCGTTGCTCGACGGGAGTGCGAATAGCAAATTGCGTGTAGCCATCAATACCGATAATTTCAAAACTAAACGCTTGCTGAAAGCGCCCCTCAAACCATTTTTCATAAAAACTTACCGAGCCATGAGCTCCGCCTAAATAAGTAAAAAGATTTTCCACGGCCTTCGGCGATTGGGCATTACCTCGAGGAACATCAACCGCCAATAAGACATACTTCAAACCTTTGGCAAATTTAGTTTGAATATAAAAAAGATAAATTTCCCGAACCCCTAAAAGAAAAAAGATCGCCAAAATAATCCAACCAACGTTGGCAAAAAAAAGCCACATCATTTCACCAAAATCGGCCGCAAAAAAATAATCCAAACGTGAGGTGTCAATCTCAATATTCATAGCCCTATTTTACCATATCTCCCCAAAAATAAAAACGCCTACCAGAGGCGTTTTCACTTTTATTTTTAAGCTAAATTTTGTTTTATATTTTCTCAACCGGAACTTCTTGCCACTCCTTTAAACCATAGCGACCTCGACCCGTTAGAACGTAACGACTATCTAAAATTAATTCATTGTGCACGGTCGCGGGGTTAGCGGTTTTTTTATCAAACTTCACTTCATTAATTTTTTGAGCGATTTCGGTAAAATGTAAGGGGTGTCCGGCATTCTTTAAAATTAAATAGATTTTATCATTGACCGTCTTGGGTCGGATTTCATGCGAAGCGGTTGAGCCCCAATAACCGAAATTATTTCGGGCCACGCCGCGGACCGCACGCAACAAGCCATACAAAACTTTATTGGAATTAATCAGCTCACCCTGGTCGGGGAAAATTTTACTCTTAAAGATTGGCGTCACGTCTAAATCTTCTTCACGGCGGATTTCACCTTGATAACGATTGTAAGCGTCCAAACTCTTAATTAATTCTAATAAGTCGGCCGTCGGCATTGTCTCGCTTAAATGAGAAACTTTACTTAATAAATCATCAGCCAACTCCTCTAAAGCTCTGGTTTCTGCGGATTTTAATTTATAAGAGACGACAAAACGATCGGATTTTTTAACAATTTCAATCTCATCTTCCAAGAGCTTAGAAATCAAAAAGTCCGCATGATTGCGATAAACTTCTTTCATCTCCGAATCAAGTTCCCGGCAATTTTCGCCGCCCAATTCTAAAGCATAAACCGTTAGAATATCTAATAAGTATTCACGATTAAGTAGGCCTCCATGACGTTTAATTAATTCCGAAACCGCTTCTTTAAAAGAGCTTAAACAGGAATCAATCTTTTCCAGTTTTTTAATTTTTTTCACGCTCGCTGATTCGATTTGCCTAACCCGCTCGCGGGTTAAATTATGTGTTTGTCCAATTTTTTCCAAAGTCTCACCGCGACCACCACGCAAACCATAGCGCCGTGACAAAACATCAGATTCTCGCTCCGGTAATTCGTCAAACAAACTGTCCACGATTTTGATCGCATTCAGTTTTTCCAGTTCTTCTTGTTTTTGTTCTTTAACGATTTTTTCGAGAATATTTTCCATATTAAAAAAATTATCCCTTAATTATAACTATCTAGGCCCCCACTTAAGACCAGAAAAGGTCTAAAAAATATTTTTTAAAAAAGTCTTTTTAAGACTTTAATTCAATAAATATTAGCCCCAATTTAGCATATTATATTATATTAGTCAAGTGTTTAGTGGAAGTTGGTTGGCACTCGGCGCAATTCATTAATTTTCTTGTAATCTTTAAGTAAAAAAGGTTCAAAAATAAGAACCCAAATAGCCATTTTTAAAAGCTTGGAGATGATAATTAGTTTGTCTTTTGCTTCTTGATATGACCAATGTTTAAAAAATAATAAATGCTGATTTATAAAAGACCAAGAGCGCACCTTCCGGCTGCGCGCGCGGCGTGAAGCTAGGCGGTCTTTAAAACCCCGGCCGGGAGTCGCCACTGTTCGGTCATGATAAACAAGAGCCGCGGGCACAAGATGGCAGGGACAGCCAGCCTTATTTAAGCGATAAGCTAAATCACAGTCTTCTTTATACATAAAAAAGCGCTCATCTAAATAACCGGTCGCTTCTTTAACGGCGGTTAACGCTGTCATTCTAAATAAGGCCGCCGCCCCCGAGGGGCCCAAAATTTCGGCCCGATCATATTGTTTTTCATCTAATTCACCTTGACCTAAATCAAAAAAGTGTAAACCGGTGCCCATTTTCAGACCACAGCTGTCAAGATAATTAGTGAGTTGTAATTTTTCAAAATCCCAGCGTTTAATTTTCGGAGCGACTGACCCCCAGCCCTGATTAACTTCTAAAGCAGCCACTAATAAATTAATAGCTTCGGGGTCAATCACGGTATCAGGATTAATCATTAAAAAATAATCAGCCCCCCAGTCGGCAGCCTTACTAATCATCCGATTATAACTTTTAGAAAAACCAAGATTTACTCCGGACCACTCAAAATCAATTAGCGCCTGGGTGCGATTGATAAACTCAGCCACATAATCTTGGTTATGGTTATCCTCCTCGTCGCTATTATCAATTGCCAAAATCTTTAAACTTTCTTCAGGCCAAGCGGTCAACGCTTTAAATAAGCTATCTAAAAAATAGGGCAAATAAATGGCCGTCGCGCTATTAAAAGTGATAAAACCCACCGCTAGTTTCATAATTAGATAATCATGTTTTTTGTTAAATGGTCTTTAGCCAAAATTTGCGCTTTAAGCAGGCTATCAAAAGTGCCGGCGTCTAACCATTCACCACTAACTGAGGCCACCGTTAATTCATTTTTTTCTAAATATTTATTCAAGACATCAACAATCTCTAATTCCCCGCGGTCGCTCGGCTTTATTTCTTTGGCAAATTCTGCCGCGCGCGAATCGCAGACATATAAACCAGTAACCGCATAAGAGCTTAAAAATTCTTTTGGTTTTTCCACCAGTTTTTCCGCCTCCTGACGATCATTAAATTTAACTACGCCGAAACGTTCCGGATCAGGAACGGACTTGGCAAATATTTTGGCGCCGCCGGAAAAATTTTTTATTTCGGCCGCCAAATCATCTTCAAAAATATTATCGCCTAAAATGAGCGCGACATTATCATCATCAATAAAATTCTCACCAATTAAAAAGGCTTGCGCTAAACCTTTGGGCTCGTCCTGAATTTCGTAAGTCAGCTTCACTCCCCATTGCTGACCGCTACCTAAAAGATTTAAGTAATCGCCGGCGCGCTCGGGAGCAACAATGATTAAAATTTCTTTAATCCCTGCCTTAATTAAAGTGTTTAAAGGGTAATAAATCATCGGCCGATCATAAATCGGTAGCAATTGCTTACTAGTTATTTTTGTTAAAGGGCGAAGACGAGTACCGCTACCGCCAGACAAGATTATTCCTTTCATAGAAAATTATTTAAATACTCTTTTAAAGCCTCTCGATAATCTCGCAGGGGGGGAAATTTTGTATTAATCAAAGCGGAGTCAGCCGGCCGTTTCGCCGGGCGCTCTAAATTTGCCCCGGTGATTGGTAAAACTTCCACCGTTAAAGCCACTAATTCTTTTAAAGCTACAACTCCTTCATACCAGGTCGCCGCCGGCGGATTAGTTAGATGATAAATGCCGACTGGGTATTTTTCAGTAATGAGGGTGGCCGTAGCAGCGGCTAAATCAGGCGTATAAGTGAAGCAGCTCCGCTCATCATCAACCACTTCTAAAACTGTTTTTTCCTCGATCAATTTTTTCATGGTCGCAAAAAAAGAATTTTTAGCAAAAGGACTATCACCTTTGGGCCCGAACAATTTCGAAGTTCGAATTAAGTAATAATCGAGACCAATAGTGCTAACCACCGCTTGCTCCCCGGCCGCCTTACTAGCTCCATAAACATTAATTGGCGCTGGTTGAGCGGCCTCATTCAATTCTTGTTCGCCCGCACCACTAAAAACATAATCAGTGGAATAGTGAATCAAAACAATTTTATTAGCCGCACAAAAAGTCGCTAAAGTTTTTGGTAAAGATTCGTTTAAAGTAAAAGCTAATTCTTTTTCCGCTTCATCCTGTTCGCATTTATCAACCATATTATACGCGGCGGCGTTTATAATCAAATCCGGTTTTAAAATTTCTAATTTTGCCGGTAAAGATTTTAGATCAGTCAAAGTTACTTCCGGAAAGTCCCACCCCACCAATTCGTGATCCACCGATAAAACCCGACTTAACTGCTGTCCGAGCGCGCCTCGACTACCAATAATCAAAATTTTCATAAATAATTATTAACAACCAACTGGATTTATTATAAGTCAGACTTTTTCAATAAGCAAGCCAAAAACCTCTAAAAAACCGCCATTAGTGACGGTTTTTAAAGAAAATAATTGAAAATTTATTGGCGCCATTCTGGCCCCTGGCGTACTAATAACTCGCCGGCCCGCTCAGGTTCGGCCATAATAGCTTTGACAATTCCCTCGAGGCGCATCGCCTGCGAACCTTTGACTAAAATAACATCTCCAAAAGTAATTAAGGGGCTAATAAAATCAATTACCTCCTGATTGTTAGTAAAATGTTTAATTTTTTCGGCGGCTAATCCGGTCTCTAGAGCACCTTCTTTAATAAACTGAGCACAATCGCCCACCACCAGCAATTGATAAACACCAGCGGCGGCGGCTTTTTTGCCGACTAAGCGGTGGCCATCTTCAGTAAAGTCCCCAATTTCACGCATATCGCCTAAGATCGCATACTTTTTACTAGCCGGCGCCACCTGCAAACGTCCTAAAATATCTAAGGCGGCCACGGCCGCATCTGGAGAAGCGTTATAAGTATCATCAATAACAAAACTATGGTTGAGACCCGCCAGTAAGTTCATGCGCCCAGGCGGCAAATTAAAATCATTTAAGGCCTCGGCAATATTAACTAAATTAAGCTTGAAGTGTAAACCAACGGCCGCACCGGCCAAAGCTGCATAAAGAGCGGGCTCCGATAAAACATTTTTCATAAACACCGGCACGATCGCGCCGTCATAACTTAATTTAAAATGGACCCCAGATAAATCGTAATCACCTTTTTCAAAATTATAAACAATATCTTGCGCCCTTAAATCAGCCTTCTCATTTAAACCATAAGTAAGCACCCGGGCCCGACTAGCGGACATCATTTCTCTGGCGAGCTCATTATCGTAGTTTAAAATTGATAAACCCTTGTTATTAACGCGCTCAATTAAAAATTGCTTCTCTTTTTTAATGTTATTAATAGTGCCAAAAAACTCGAGGTGCGCGTAGGAAACGGCGGTTACTAGGCCCACCTCCGGACTAACGATGGAACAGAGATAGGTCATATCACCAGGGTGATCCACTCCTAATTCTAAAATTAAAATCTCCGGGTAATCTGACCGCCGCCTTAGTAGTAAGCCTAAGGCATAGAAAAAGATTCTCAGCCATTCCTTAGCGGAACGTCCACCGGACTCTCGACCAATAATTGTTAGAGGCACACCCAACTCATTATTATAATTTTTTGCCGTCGCTCGCACCCTAAACTCGCTCGCCAGGACTTGGTAGACTGCTTCTTTAGCACTGCTTTTACCAACACTGCCGGTAATCCCCACCAACTGAGGACGGTATTTCGCTAAAATCCGCTTGGCTAAAAACTTTAAACTTTTCTTCACTAGCGTCCGCATATAATTAATTATTATTTGCTCTTAGGGACTTCATAATATTGAAGCATAAATTTGGCCACATCTGTCCATAATGGTAAAGCCGAACCTTCAGCGTACTGCACTCCTTCGGGGCTGTCAATTCTGGTCAATAAGACAAAGCGAGGTTCATCAATCGGCGCAATACCCACAAAAGTGTGATTATAGCGCCCAGTTACATACTGACCATTAACAGCAATTTGCGCCGTCCCAGTTTTACCGCCAATATAATAACCAGGGATGTCCGCTTTTTTAGAATGCCCGGTGACCACCACATTGCCAAGCATGCCCAAAATAGTGGTCGCGGTTTTCGCGGAAATAACTTGGCGCTGACGAACCGGACTGGTAACTTCGACTTTACCATCGGGGCGACGAATCTCTTTAACAATATAAGGCTTCATCAGATAACCATCGTTAGCAAAGACCTGATAAGAAGATAACATTTGTAAAGGAGTCACCGCTAGGCCTTGGCCAAAAGAGGCGACGGCGGCATCAATATCTTTAATCTTTTTTTGTTTTAAATTATTAATATCACCAAAAGCTTCACCGCTTAATTCAATACCGGTTCTCGCGCCAAAACCGAAAGCGGCCACATAATCAGCAAAGACTTCCGGCCCCGCTTGGCGCATCGCATAAATCGCCCCAGTGTTTAAAGAGTTTTCCAAAACATAATTCATATCGACATCACCGTGAGCACCTTTAGTGGAAAAATCGGAATTACGAATCGGCTTGGGCCAACCCTTAATATAAATTTCTCCGGTATCATGATAGATAGTATTAGGCGTCACCTTGCCTTGATCTAAAGCGATCGCCATGGTCACGGCTTTAAAAACCGAGCCGGGTTCATATTGATCAGTAATGGCTGGGTTCTTAAAAATTGACAAATCCTTTACTTCCCCATAATTATTGGGATTAAAATTGGGAGCGGAGCACATCGCCAAGATGGCCCCAGTTTTTACATCCATAGCTAAAACCGTTCCGCCTTTGGCATTAAATTTTTTCACCGTCTTATCTAATTCTTCACAAGCAAAAAATTGAACACTGCGATCAAGGGTTAAAACGATGTCGGCGCCGGAAACGGAGTCTACGTATTCACGATTATTAACAATCACGGAATTATTATTACCGTATTCCCCCTTGTAATAGCCCGGCGTGCCCGCTAGCTCTTTATTAAAATATTGCTCTAAGCCGTAACGGCCGGAGGCATTGCTGTCAGCATAACTAACAAAACCAAGCACTTGTGAAGCAAGGTTGTCTTCAGGATAATAACGAAATTTTTTGGTTTCAAAACTAAAGCCTTTTATTTTTAGGGTCTCCTTGGTTTCTCGCTTGATAACCTGCCCGACCGAAATCATCAAATCTTCAGCCTTAACCAGCACCGCTGAAGACGCAGTTGAGGAGGCCTGGCGATTATTCATGAAGGCATAAAAATCAAGCAAAGTTTCGTTACTGACCTTATTGCGAATAACCGTATACTGACCACCCGGGCGACTGAGTTTAGTCTGATACTTTTCAATAATCGCCGCTTTTTTGGTGGCGATTAACTGCTCTTTAACTGTCGCTGCCTCACCTAAGCGCTCGGCCGTTTCCTGACGATGGCGCTCATAACGAATCGCTTCATCAATTTCTAAACGTCGCGTTTCAGTATCCAAACTATCGTCATCATTTAAACGTTGAATCTTATCAGTTAAACTTTCAGCTTCAACGGCGACTGTACTTGTGCCTAAAGCGGTCTCCACTTCTTCTAAAACCGTGGCGGCGTCAAAAAATTCATAAAGGTATTCAGCTGCTAGACCTGGATCACTAACATCTTTGGGGATGCCAAAAATTAAATAAAAATCTTTGTTAGTCGCCAAAGCATAAGCGCCCTCGGCTCGATGAAGAGAATCACTAATTAAAATTTTGCCGCGCTCGGCCGCTAGCTCCCCCGAAGCTTCATGCTGATTAGCCGCTAAAGCCAAATAACTATCATACTTAATAACTTGTAAATAAAAGAGTCGGCCAATCAAAGAAGCGGCCAATAAAAAAATAATCGCAACCACGAAATTTAAGCGATTATTGTCTTTTAATTCCTGCTTTTTTTTCTTTTTTTTGTCCTCTTTGCGCCACATGTTAAGCTTGTCTCCGCCAAAAACTGCCGCTCGTCTACTTTTTCTCTTTTATTTTTTGGCTAAAGTGTTGTTATCGTTAACCGTCAGATATTCCACCTCGCCGACCGCCACCATATTTAAATGACTAACTTGATTATTTAACTCTTGATGAGCTTGCAGTTTCATCGCCTGGGCCTCGCTGTCTAAAAGTTGACTCTCTAGCTTGGCGCCCTCAGTTTTTAACTCCTTAATAGCAAACCCCTTAACTGCCAGGTCATTAACCGTCACCAGCTGAATCGTCACGACCACTAAAATTAGCGAAAACAGAATGGCATTAACGAAGCGTAAATTGAGGTGACGCTCGGTCTTAACTTGCCCAGTCAGATAATTTGATTTTTTGGTGATGATAAAAGCCGTCATACATTTTTTAGCCTATTGAAATTTAAAAATTATTAAATCTTTAGTGCCGCTCGGAGCTTGGCACTGCGGGCGCGGGGGTTACGACTATTTTCTACCTCATCAGCAATAACTGGTTTTTTGGTTAAAGGCAGAAACTGCTGCCGGTGATTACAGACACAAACGGGGGCGGCGTAAGGGCAAATACAATCTTGACTTTCTCTTTTGATAAATTCTTTAACGATTCGATCTTCACCGCTATGAAAAGAAACAACTACCAATCTTCCTCCTGGGGCCAACAGTTCTAAACTGGCGGCCAAAACTTCTTCCAAGGCGGCCAGTTCCTGATTCGTTTCCATTCGGAGTGCTTGAAACAATTTAGTGGCCGGATGAAGTCGTGTCCTCGTGGGCTGATTTAAGCCGGTAATTTCTAAAAGTTGGCCAGTGGTTTTGATTTTATTATTCTTCCGCGCCCGCACAATTTTTTGCGCAATCGTGAAAGCCTGGGGTTCATCGCCATATTTAGAAATCACGGCGGCTAACTTAGCGAGCGGATAGCGATTAACAATTGTTGTCGTCTTAACGGCCGCGGTCTCCGCCCCGCCAAAGGCCATATCCAAAGGGTGATCATCTTTAAAGGAAAAGCTTCGGTTCTTATCGTCTAATTGCGCTGAAGATAAACCTAAGTCCAAAACCAGACCGGACCACTTTTTCTCGACACCAAATTCTGCCTGAACAATATTTAGTAAGTTACGAAAATTATCTTTAACTAAAGAAATGTTACTGAGGCCGGCGGCGGCAATTTTTTGACGAGCATTTTCTAAAGCTAAGTCATCTAGATCAACGGCTAAAACTTGGCCAGTCGGGCCAACCGCTTGGGCTAAGGCCAAAGTGTAACCGGCGCCACCTAAAGTTCCGTCAATGAAGGACTCACCAGCTTGCGGATTGAGAAAAGACAGGGCCGCCTCCAATAAAACTGCTTGGTGCGAATAACTCATGTTTTTAAATACCTAAATCCCCTAACTGCTCAGCAATCTCACTGCTGTGCTCATCCGCCTCCGCTTTATATTTCTGCCAGGCGGCTTCATCCCAAATTTCTAAATGATTATATAAACCAGCAATGATGACATTTTTTTTGACTCCAGCAAACTGACGTAAATACTCCGGCAAAGTAATTCTCCCCTGAACATCAAAGTCGACATCCATAGCACCGGCTAACATATGACGAGAGAAGGCTCGCGCTCGCGCTTGACTTAAAGGTAGCGCCGCAAATTTTTTCGCAATCACGGCAAACTGTTCTTGGGAATACAAAACCAGGCAGTTGTCTAAACCTTTAGTGACCACTGCCCCCTTTTTAAAGGCACCTCTAAATTTTGCCGGAATTGCTAAGCGCCCTTTATCATCTAAATTGTGTTGGTACTCACCGATAAACATAAAGTTTTCTTTTTTGCGGAGCTAATAAAATTCACCTCACTTCCCCACTTTTTGACTTTATACCCCAATTATACACCAGTCGACTACCCGGGTCAACACAAAAATAAAAAAACATTTTCATTATTTTTTACCTAACTTTAGAACAAAAAAAATCACTGTGGATAAGTGATTCGAAAAATTACTATTTTTTATCTGGGGATAACTCAAGAAAGAATCTCTTTACTTCTCTTTTTGGTCCGGCCGATATTAGGCTCGCCGTTATATTCGGGAACGGCAATTTTATAGTTTAAAAATTTTTTTAAATTATTTTTAGAAACATTTTCGCCCTCGGCGGAGATGGCTTGTAGTGGTAACTTGAGCGCATAAGCTAAAGCATTGGCGGTTAAAACCCCAATTCTTAAACTAGTAAAAGACCCGCCGGTAACTACCACTTCAAGACCACTTAAATCCGACCAGGTGATTTTGGCGTCTTCTAAAACGCGAAAAATTGTCGGTAATAATTTTTCTGATTGAGCGCGCGGCGCTAAAACTTCTTTCGTCAAAAAAATTTCTTCTTTTTTTAAAAGTGTTATTTTGATCGTCTCGCTGATGGTTGTATCAATCTTTAAAATCATATTAAGCTTTAGTTTTAATAATCGGCTTAAGAATTTTTTCTAAGTCGGAATAATTATTTATTTTGACTATCGCCGCCCGTACCGTACTCGCCCCTGGCAGACCCTGGACATAATAGCACAGCTGCTTACGCAACTCAGGAAAAGCGCCCTCCCCTTTTAGCGTGGCGGTTAACTGCCCTTGCTTTAACATTAAAGCAGCAATCTCCGGCCACGACCAAGACTCTTCTTGTTGTTTAATAATTTCTCTAAATAACCACGGGCGCCCCAAAGAGCCGCGACCTAAACCAAGACCGTCAGCACCACTAGCAGTTAAAAGTTCCTGGGCATCACTTAAGGAATTGACGCCCCCATTAGCGAGAATGACGCCTTTAAAAACCGCGTGCGCCTCTTTAATGACTTCCGCTGAGACTGGCCCACTAAAGCCTTGTTTGTAAGTGCGACCATGAACCATGAGCGCCGCAATCGGCAAATCTTGAAGATTTTTTAAAAATTCTTGGGCGCTGACCAAACCGGAAGCACTTCTAATTTTAATCGAAACCGGCAAATCGGTATTGGCTAGCACCGCCTCTACCACCGCCCGCGAACGCTTAAGATTCGCCATTAAAGCCGCCCCGGCGCCCTGCCTAGTAACTTTCGGAACCGGGCAACCAAAATTAATATCAATCCCCGCCGGTTTTATTTTTTCAGTGACTAGACGCGCCGCGACCGCAAAATGTTCCGGCTCGGCCCCAAATAATTGCACCACATAATGCCCCTCTGTTTTAGGATCAAATTTTAAAAGCCGATAAGTTTCGTCCGAATCATAAAAAAGAGCGGCCGCCGAAATCATCTCGCTATAAGTAACCGCCGCACCAAAACTAGTCACGAGCTGACGAAAAGGAGAATCAGTAAAACCGGCTAACGGCGCCTGCGCTAAAATAGGACGGGGTAAGTGCGCCCAAAAATTATTAGCGGCCGCCAGGCGGGTGGCTTTATCTTTCTTATTTTTAATCATGGTTTAATCTAATAAAATTACTTTCATTCCTTGTTTAGAATCTTCAATCGCGTAACCGCGCTCACGTAACTCGGTGCGTAACCTATCGGCAGCAGCAAAATCATGTTCTGCCCGCGCCGCTTCACGCGCTAAAACTAAAGCTTTTATTTCCGGCGCTAATTCTTCTAACGGCACTTCTCGGTCCGCCAACTCTTTAGCCTGATCTAAATTTAAACCGAGAACCCGATCAAAATCTAACACGGTTGCCAATTTATCAGCTTCGTCTAAATTAGCTTTTAATAAATCTTGAGTAACAGCCAGCGCTTGCGGCAAGTTTAAATCATCAGCCACGGCTTCCCAAAAACTTTGCTGCCAAGCGACATTAATTTTTCCCGGAACTTCCGGTAACGCCGCCACTTGACGCACTAAATTTCGCCAGGTGTTTTCGGCTTGTCGCAAAGAGGCTTCTGAATATTCCATCGGCTTACGATAATGAACCGAGGCGGCCGCCAGACGAAAAGCGAGCGGATTAATCTTCTTATCTATTAAAGCCTTCTTGACGGTTAAAAAATTATCCGCGCTTTTAGCCATTTTTTTCCCGCCAGCCACATTTAGAAAAGCACCGTGAAGCCAATAATTAAAAAACTTCTCGCCGGTCGCCGCTTCGCTTTGGGCAATTTCATTGGTGTGATGAACATTGATATGATCAATGCCGCCGCAATGGATATCACGATTGTCCTCTAAATATTTAAGAGCCATCGCTGAGCACTCAATGTGCCAACCCGGAAAACCAAGTCCCCAAGGCGATTTCCACTCCATTTGTCTTTCAGATCCCGCCGGTGAAAATTTCCAAAGCGCAAAATCAGTGGGATTTTTTTTGGCCGCATTTTTTTCCACCCGGGCGCCCTCCTTTAAATCTTCAAGTCGCAAATGCGAAAGCTGATTGTAGTGAGGAAATTTTTCGGTATCAAAATAAATTCCATCAGAAGTTTTATAAGTAAAACCTTTCTTTTCTAAAAGCTCAATTAAAGAAATTTGTTCAGGGATATGGTCGGTCGCTTTAACCCAGTGCGTAGGTTCAATAATATTTAAAACTTTTAAATCGTCACGAAAAGACTGCCAATAATAATCAGCAATTTCCCAGGCACTCCGCCCCTCCCGCGACGCACCTAACTCCATTTTATCTTCCCCTAAGTCGCCATCACCAACTAAATGGCCGACATCGGTGACATTCATCACATGTTTAACTTCATAACCAGCATAAACCAAAACTCGTTTTAGCCAATCTT
Organism: Candidatus Parcubacteria bacterium; assembly: GCA_037076615.1. Classification (NCBI taxonomy): domain Bacteria; phylum Candidatus Parcubacteria; species Candidatus Parcubacteria bacterium. Next base: position 255,291 of record AP029158.1, on the reverse strand, counting down.
CAAATAAGTAAGTGCGCAAATTACCTAAATGAGCATAATTATATACAGTCGGCCCGCAAGTGTAGAGACCAACTCGAGGCGCCGCCACGGCTTTAAATTCTTCCACTGATCGTGAGCGGGTGTTGTAAAATTTTAAGGTTTTCATATTCTTCTAAATCTTTTTTATTCAAAAATTACCGGCCAGCGCTGACTCCGAGTTTCGGTCGCGGCCACCGTGGCGCTTAAATTATTTTTATGAACAACCAGATAGCCAGTGCTAGCGTCCGTTTCAAAGTCTATCCAAGCCGAAAAAGAATAATAGTTAGGCACCGTCGTGCTCCCCGGCTGCCTAGAGCCAAAGTGCCTGGCAATAACTTGCCGCTCGGAATCCTCTAAGGTAATAAACAGTTCACCCCGATAGAACCAATCGGCCGGAGCGAGGCCGGTCACCGCCAAAGGGCTAGAAATAAAATCGCCCGCCTTTGGTGCCTGTAAAATAATCGCCGGGGCCTCTTTTTCGGAAGTGGTAAATTTGCTCGCCTCAGCAGTCGCTGTTCCCGAATTAAAACTTTCTAAAACCGATTCGGCACTCGCGATTAACTCTCCGAAAGAGTTATCAATTGGCCGGCACGGCGTTATTGGTTGCGCAGTTCCGGGGCGGCCTCTTTTTACCCACTCACCGTTATAACACTCCCAAGTACCGGTCGGCGATAAAACTCTGACAAAAATTGCCGCCACCGGAATCAGGGCCAGAAGAAACCATCGCCAATTTTTATTAGAGTTTTTATTGATGACCATAAACTAATCACTATCTCTCAATTATAAAATAAATAAGGGATAAAAACAAAAAAAGCCGGCAGAACCGGCTTTTTTTAAAAGTAACTGCTTATTTAATTTCCTTAAAAATTGGTCGTAGCTCTCCGGATAAAAACATTGACCCCGTTACTAATAATAAGTCTTCCGGACCTAGCTGCGCCTGACTCCAAGCTAAAGCCGCCCGCGGATCTAAAAAGCTATTGGCCTTTAAACCTGGTTTGATTTTTAAGGCCGCACTTTTTAATTTTTTCGGATCGGCCGTGCGCCGGAAAATATTTTGGGTAAAGCGAGTGCAGGCCAAGCTCTTAGGCTTTAGAGCAATTAACTCCTCTAAAAAAGAACTGTGATCTTTATTATCAGAAAAACCAACCAAGAGGTGTAAATTTTTATACTTCCCCTTTAAGCTTTTTAAGCTCGCCACCGTCGCCCGTACTTTATCAGGATTATGAGCGCCATCTAAAATAATATAAGGTTTCTGAGAAACAACTTCAAAACGAATAGGAAAAGTGGTTTTTTCTAAACCAGTTTTAATGGCCTTCTGACTTAAACCCAATTTCTTGGCGGCAGTAATGGCCACCCGAGCATTAGCGACTTGGTGATAGCCGAGATTATTAAGATGGTACTCTTCGCCATCAAGGCGAAAATCTAAACCGTCCCAACCGTGCTTTAAGACCTCACCATTAATTAAAAAGTTGTAACGACTGGCATCCACCTCCTCAAAAGACCGTGCCTTCTTTTTAAGAGCGGCTAATTTTAAAATATGGATAATTTTCGGATTGCCTTCGGCAGTAATAACATCACAACCCTTTTTAATAATTCCCGACTTATTAAGCGCAATCACTTCTTTATTAGTTCCCAAAACTCCTAAATGATCTAAACCAATATTGGTGATAATCGCCACCTCTTTATGAGGAATAATGTTGGTGCTGTCATTTTTCCCGCCACACACAACTTCCATCACCGCGAAGTCTACTTTTTGTTCAGCAAAGTAATGTAAAGCAATAACTGTATTGAGACTGGCCATTCCTGGGAAAGTAAACTTTACTTCATTAGCATAAACGTCCCAAACGGGCTTGAGCTCCTCAATGGTTTTAACAAAATCTTTATCCGACATTGACCGGCCATTAACCTGCCAGCGCTCGGTAATTTTTGTCGGGTGCGGCGAAGTGATTGTTCCCACCTTAAAACCCTGAGCAATTAGCATCTGGCTAATCATCAGAGAAACCGAACCCTTACCGCTAGTACCGGTCACATGGATATAGTGGGGGATTTTTAAATGGGGATCACCGTCCAGCTTAAGCATGGCGTGCATGCCTTTTAGAATCGTCGGGGTATTTTGCCAATTATTTTTACCACGATAAACGCGCGGCAAATTATGGAGCGAATCTAAATACTCGTAAGCCTCTTGATAAGTCATACAATATTTTTGATGGATAGATACTATCGCTAACCGACGCTTAGTCGTCGGTCAATAATAAATTAGTAACAGCTGCCCCTAGTGCTAGCCACAGAGCTAGTAGTAGCGCTGGCCAGAAACCGCTTAAAGCAAAGCCCTGGATAAAGCTGGAAACAAACCAGACTAAAAGAGCGTTAATCACAAAAGTAAATAAACCTAAAGAAAGAATGTTAATTGGTAAAGTTAAAATAATTAACAGCGGTCGAACTAAAGCGTTAATCAGCCCTAAAATAATAGCAACAATTAGCGCAATATAAAAGCTACTAACCTCTAAGCCGCCAATGATAAAAGACCCGAGTAAAATCCAGGCGGCGTTAAAAAGGAGGCGAAAAATTAATTTCATAAATTTTTTTATAATCGTTACCGCTTAATAATTATTGAAGCTCTTATTTTTTAAGAGTCTCCAATCGGCAATAAACGATTGGTGGTTATTAGTGGACTTGAACCACTGACCTCTGCGATGTGAACGCAGCGCTCTAACCAGCTGAGCTAAATAACCAAAATTAAAAATCAAAAAACTTCTGCCAGTATAACGGATTTTTAGATTTTTTTCAACCCTTAAAAGCATTTTTTAAGCCCCCTAAAAACCGTACTTTTAACCGCTATTTTTTAAACAAAAAAAGGACCAAGCAAATGCTCAGTCCTGGGTTAACACTAAAGATCAAACTGTGGTTTGACTTTAAAATTAAATATGCGGGAAGAAACCGCCGACACAATCACCCTTAAAAAGGGTTTGCTTGGAACGAAAAGATTTACTCTCTTCGGCGAGTAAGCAGTCCTCCGACCCTCCATTTGTAAATATCTGAACTGATTCAGACAACAACTCCATCTCCCTAAAGGCCTTCAGGTACAAGCAAACAATATAGCAAAGAGTTTTTTTTGACTCTTCATCTTTTTGGAAGCGTCCATACAAAGCTTCACGAAGAAGGGATTTTACTTCACACTCGGTATAACGATCCGAATGCGCCATCTTTTGAATTTCTTCAAACAAATTGCGTTTAGGCAAAATTGCCCTTAACAAATTATTTACTAGAAATAGATCGTCTCTTTCCTTATCGGTCAAACTAGCCGCTTCATTTAAAGCGCTCCAGTAACCGCCTCCATTACCTCCATTTTTTTCCATACCTCCGTTTTTTATTTAATATTATTAATGAGCAAGAATGGCCTCCACAGCGGCCACAGGTTATTTAAAGTAAACAACTTTCTTATTTGAAAACACTTCCCCTCGGCTTCCTTAAACTTCAATAAGAGTTTAACACTTTTTAATTTTAAATCCAAGAAAACTTTCTCTTGGTGCCCGAAGAGGGACTCGAACCCTCATGGGATTACTCCCACAGCGACCTGAACGCTGCGTGTCTACCAATTTCACCATCCGGGCTCTGTTTTTAAGCTATCATAAAATATTGTTATTGTCAATAAGGTTAGCCAAGCGATATTGCTTTAATTGTTGCCGACGCTCTTTATAATCAGGAACCACCCGCGCCACTAAAGCCCAAAAAGAGCTGGAGTGATTTGCCTCCCCTAAATGACAAAGCTCATGAACAATAATATAGTCTTGTAGATTTTCCGGCAACCTTTGGATACGGCTATTAAAACTCAAAATCCCCCCAGCTGAGCAACTACCCCAACGAGCAGTTTGGTGACGAACGCTAATTTGACGCCAACTAAAATTATAAAAGCGATTAAAATACTCCAAGCGCGCTTCTAACTTCTCTTTAAAAACTAAACATTCCTGAGGACTTAGCGGCAACAGTGGAATTTGCTCGCGTTCCTTTTTAAGCGTCCGCTCGAGCCAGGCGCGCCGAGATACCAAAAACTCCTGAGCACTTTTCTCTGCTACCCAGCGTGGCTTAAACAAATATATTTTACCGTCTTTGATTTCTAAACGGAGCGAGCGGCCCGGCCGATTTTCTAAAAAATAAGACCAACTCTGACCGTCAATAATTGTTTTTTTCTCATTCATGAACTAATTATAACCGGTGCCGACTAAAAAAGCGATTATGATTAAGTGAGCTTCTTGACTCGCTTTTAACCGCGCCCTGTGCTAAATTTTTTAGAGAGTGCTACTTTTTCAGTCTTTAACGGTTTCGTTAAGTAGCCCGAAAAGCTATTTTTAGTAAGATGATAAATCTCAATCAAGAACAAAAACTCTGGAACGCTGGCTATAAATATGTGGCTGGTGTTGATGAAGCCGGGCGCGGTCCTTTAGCCGGACCAGTAGTCGCCGCTTGCGTAGTTCTAGATACTAATTTCATTTCCCACCACCCCGAGCTCGCGAAAGTTAATGATTCTAAAAAATTAAGTGCTAAGGCGCGCGAAGCTTTATTCCCCTTAATTAAGGATCATGTTTTGGCGGTGGAGATTAGTGTTGTGAGTCACGAAATGATTGACCGGATTAATATTTTACAAGCCAGTCTGCTCGCCATGCGCCGCGCGGTTGCTGCCTGCTCAGTAAAACCCGACTACATTCTTGTTGATGGTCAGCAAAAAATTCCTCAGCTAGACATCCCCCAAGAAACAATCATTAATGGTGACGCCACCGTTTTTGCCATTGCCGCGGCCTCAATCATCGCGAAGGTGAGCCGGGATTATTTACTCAGCGAATATGACAAAAAATATCCGCAGTATGGGTTTAAACAACATAAAGGCTATGGCACTAAGCAGCACTTAGCCGCTATTGGCGAATTAGGCCCCTGCCCGATTCATCGCCTAACCTTCGCTCCGTTCGCGCCGGCCAAGAAAAATAAGTCTGCTTATTTAAAAAAACGCCCCTAGTCTTTATGACTACGGGCGTGAGTTTTAATTACTCCTCCAATAAATTTTTCATCGCATCCGTAATTGACGAAAAAGTTTGCTCTGGCGTTAACCCATAAGCCCAAAAAAGACCTTGTGGACAAGTTGAGCTGGTTAGGCCCCAAAATTTAACACCGGCTTTTTGAGCAACCAGTAAATCATTTTTGGCGGCACCAACGTAAAGAATGTCCTCCTTTCGGTAATCCTTCAAGACAGTTTTAAAAACTCGGGGATCCGGTTTATACACCCCCTCATCGGCGGTATGAATAATTCGGAAACAACTTTTTCTCAAACCGAGACTCAGAAGCGATTCCTCCAGCTCCCGATTAGACCGGTTCGTAACTACGCCCAAATCGTAAACTTTTTTTAGGGAGTTCATGCTTTCCGCTAGGCCAGCCAGACTGACAAACTTGTCGTTATCAAAGGAACCGCGAGCGGTGACGATAACTTCATTTCGTTGCTGCTGAGACCAATTCCCGGCTTCTGCCAATAAAGGAATAATTTCTTTGTGAAAACTTTTTTGGTAATTCTGATAAATAAGACTCTCTTCTAAAGGGGCGCTACAGGCTCTAATCGCGTCACACCACAGGGTAATCTTTTTATCAAAGGGCAATAATAATGCCCCGGAAAGATTAAAAATCACAATCTTTTGTTTTTTTTCTTCCTTTGCCATTATCTATTATTTAATTATTAAGGTACTGGATAAATTTTAAGCTTTTCTCGCTGCCCGAACTCGTTCTACTTCTGTTAACAATTGCTTGCGTAAGCGGATGTTGGTTGGCGTTATTTCCAAAAATTCATCATTCTTTATTATACTCAACCCCCGCTCTAAATCAAGCTCCCAGGGCGGAGTTAAGTTAATTGCTTCGTCTGATCCCGAGGCTCTCACATTACTCAATTTCTTCCCTTTAACCGGATTAACCGCTAAATCATTGCCTTTTGAGACGTTGCCAATCACTTGCCCTTCATAAACAATGACGTTAGGCTGGATATAGATCACCCCGCGTTCTTGTAAATTCCAGAGAGCAAAAGCCGAAACTTTACCGGAGATCATGGAAACCATGGAGCCGGTCTCACTATATTCAATCGCGCCGATCTGCGGCTTAAAGCCAATTAAGTGCGAATATAAAATTCCTTCCCCGCGCGTATCAATGACAAATTCGGTTCGATAACCAAGTAAGCCCCGAGTCGGGATTTCAAATAAGAGGCGACTCTGACCATTCTTATTTTTTAAATCTAAGAGCTGCCCTTTCCGGCGAGACATTTTTTCAATTACCGCCCCCGAGCATTTTTCCGGAATATCAATCGTCACCTCCTCAAAAGGTTCAAGTTTGCCCTCCGGAGTATCTTTAACAATAACTTCGGGTTGAGAAACTTGCAGCTCATAACCTTCGCGCCGCATATTTTCTAAAAGGATGGCGATATGTAATTCGCCCCGACCATAAACGCGCGCTAAATTAGCATCGGAAAAATCAATTTTCAAACCCACATTAACTTCTAGCTCTTTACTTAAACGCTCCCGAATTTGGCTATTGGTCACAAACTTCCCTTCACGACCGGCAAGAGGCGAATTGTTAACCAAAAAATTTAAAGAAATGGTGGGCTCATCAACTAAAATGGCCGGCAATGGCTCCACTTCCGGAGTATCACCAATTGTTTCACCAATATAAAGATTAGGTAGTCCAGCAATCAAAGCGATGTCACCCGCTTCCACTTCAGTCGCTTCTTGGCGACTCACGCCTGAAAAAGTGAATAATTTAGAAATTTTACCGGCGTTAGCCTTGCCTTCGGCCCCGCGAACATAAACCGTTTGACCGGATTTTAAGCGGCCGGAATAAACGCGACAAACACCACAGCGCCCTAAAAAATTATCATAGGACAAATTAAAAACTTGCGCGCTAAGTGCCTGATCGGATAACTCTTTAGTAGCCGCCGGTGCAACATGTTCTAAAATTGTGTCCAGTAAAGGCTCAAGATTATCACTGGGGACAGCTAAGTCCTTCCAAGCAATACCAGCGCGACCATTAGCAAAAATAACCGGAAAATATAACTGCTCATCACTCGCACCTAAATCTAAAAATAATTCGTAAACCATTTCTTGCACCGCGGCGGGCTGGGCGGCGGGCTTATCAATCTTGTTAATCACCACAATCGGCTTGAGCCCCAATTCTAAAGATTTCTTCAAGACAAATTTAGTCTGCGGCATCGGCCCTTCCTGAGCATCAACAACCAATAATACACAGTCAATGGAACGCAAAATTCGCTCCACCTCCGAGCTAAAGTCGGCGTGTCCGGGGGTATCAACAATATTAATTTTGGTATCTTTATAAAGAAGACTGCAATTTTTGGAATAAATAGTAATCCCCCGCTCCTGTTCCAGGCGGTCGCTGTCCATACTCTGAGCCTCAAGTAAACCACTCTGACGTAAAAAAGCATCGGTTAAAGTAGTTTTGCCGTGATCAACGTGAGCAATAATAGCAATATTTCTAATTTCCATGAAAGTAATTATTAGCTAATCTAAAATGATTGTTTCGGCGCCAAAAGTGCCTGGTCCAATATACTAAATATACATCTTTATGTCAAGACTCAAAAAAACCGCCTAAAAGCGGTTTTCTTGTAAACCAACCATTAAACAGTAAACTTTTTTTTCGGCGGCTTAACGAGCGAAACATAGAGCGCGGGGACAGCGAAAAGAGTAAAAAAGGAAGATAACATCAATCCAGAAATAATCGCGGTTCCCAATCCGCGCCACATCTCACTGGAAATAGTAATCGGCAAAAGACCAAAAATGGTGGATACCGAAGTAATAAAGATCGCCTCCAGGCGAGATTTGCCGGCATCAATAATGGCTTCGTTAAAAGGGATGCCGGTGCGTAAATTGAGGTTAATTTTATCAACCAAAATAATGGCATTTTTCACCACGATACCAAAGAGGCCGAGGACGCCGATTAAAGCCGGTAAGGACATCGGCACCCGAATTAGAGACAAACCGAAACTAACACCAATTAAAGCCAACGGAATAGTTACTAAAATAATCAAGGCTTGCCTAAAGGAATTAAATTGGATGACCAAGGTAATAATAATGAGTAGGAGTGCCACCACCATGGCCTGAACCATGGAATTTGTCGAGTCGGTAATTTCTTGACTGGCCCCACCGTAAACAATTTGATAACCGGCCGGCAACTGATAATCTTTGGTTTGCGCTTGAAAATCCTCCAAGACGGTCGCCGAATTTCCGGTCGCGGTGAGCTGGGCCGACAAGGTAACACTGCGCGTTTCATCAACGCGGGCAATGCTGGCAGCCGCGGGCTCTAATTTGACTGTGGCCACATCTTTTAGAAACACCGTCTGCCCTTTTAAATTACTCAGCTGTAAATTTTGTAAAGCGGCGAGATTTTCTAGTTTATCCTCGGCCACCTTCGCTATCACTTTTATTTCTTCACCGTCATTTAAAACCGTCGTTACTTCCGTGCCCGAAATTGCTAAGCGTAAAGTACCCCCAACATAAGCGGCATTTAAGTCATAAAGTTCAAGACGATCCGGATTAAGGATAAAAGTGTAATCTGCCTGAGCTTCTTCAAGAGAATCTTTAGTCGTCGCTACCCCCTCAATATTGTTTAGAATTTCTTCTAATTCAAAAGTAATTCGCTCTAATTCTTGTAAATCGTCACCATGAATTTGAACCTCAAAATCAGCTCCTGTCGGTGGCCCAGCCGCTAAGGCACTAACGGTAATTTCCGCGCCCGTAATCGTTTTTAAATCTTGCCCCCAAGCATCGGCCAACTCATAAGATTTAAACGCCCGCGCTGCTAAAGGTTTGAGGCGAATAGTAATACTGGCCTTAGAAGATGAATCCCCCGAAAGATAAGCCAAGGCTCCGCCGCCACCAACGACCGTGGAAAAATTATCAATCTCTGGATATGCCAATAAATGACTTTCTACCGCTTGAACAATTTTATCGGTTTCCGATAGCTTCAGACCGTGCGGCGCTTTAATATCAATAGTAATATATTCCAAATCGGTTTTTGGAAAAAATTCATATTTAAGAATACCTACGGCCGGCAAGGCTAAGGCGATAACAAATAACAGCATAACCCCTCCGAAAAAGCGGCGCCGCGCCAAGCGCTTTTCAATAATCGGGCGCAAGTATTTTTCATAAAGCGGCAGCACCTTATCAAAGTGGATAACGCCGTGAAATAGGCGCGCGAAAAAATTATTCCCAACTGGCGCTGATTGGGAAATTAATTTTCTTTTGATCTTCTCATCATCAGCCGTTTCCGCCGCCATTAGATCACTATTTTTTTGGAGCTTCACCCGCCCGCCTCGAAAATACCAAACTCCGGCGACTGCCGCTAAAGCTAACAGTAAAGCAGCGACCACCCCACCGACAATAGTGCCTGAGGTTGCGGCCCAAACGGCCGCCCCGAAAACGAGGGCGAGAGCCGTAAAAAATAAACCCTTACCAAAACGAACTCTTTCGAGCACTGCCGCTAAGGGGTGGTTAATAATGAGCGCAATAATTAAAGATAAAATTAAGGTTGTGGAAATCGTAATCGGAATCGACTTCAAGTACTCGCCCATAATTCCGGAAACTAATAACAGCGGCAAAAAGGCCCAAACTGTCGTTAAGGTGCTGGCCGTTAGGACTAACTTAAAATCATTTAAAACTAAAAGGACGGCTTCTTCCGGAGTAAATTTTCCGCTTTTTAAATATTGTTTAGTCGCTGAGACCACCACAATCGCATCGTCGACCAAAAGGCCAAGCGACAAAATCAAAGCATAGAGCGAGAGAAAATTTAAACTAATACCAGAAAACAACATGACGGCAAAAGTACCAAAGAAAACTAAAGGAACGGCCAACCCGGCCACGAGCGCCTCCTTAAAGCCGACAATCAAAAAGAGAATCGTAAAAACCAGAATGATTGTCATCACAAAGTCACCGGTCAACTGATTAAAATCGGCCTCAACCATCGCCGACATATCTAAGGTAGTGGCGTACGTAAGCCCGGGCGGTAAAGTTTCAAGTTTAGTGTCTAAGCGCTCCTTCCCCGCAGCGACCACCTCAATAATATTGCCGCCCGTTTTTTTAAGAACTTGGAAACCAATACTTTCTTGAGGTTCGGAACCCTGTTGCGATAACCGCGACAAGCTGCTTTTTTTAATCGCCGCCTCTTCCACGGCGGCCACATCTTTTAAATAAATAATGGCTCCTTCCGATGTGTGACTCAAGGGTGTATTGCGTAAATCGTCTAGGCTTTTGGGCTGAGCGTCAGTGCGAAGGGCATAAGAATATTTTTCACCGTCAAAAGTGCCCACGGGAATCGCGCTGTTACGAGCCACCACCGCCTGATTGGCAAGAGCTGGGGATAGGTTATAAAAAGATAATTTTGAAGAATCGTAATCAATACTAAATTGACGTTCATCGCCGCCGGAGATAATCACCTCACGCACCCCGGGAACTTTTTCTAATTCATTTTTAATTTCTGTCGCGGCGTCACGCAAAACAAAACCATCGTAGTCCCCCGATAAAGTAAAAACCCAGATTGGTGAATCATCGGCCGAAATTTCTTGAACGAGTGGCGTTGAGACCTCAGCAGGAAAACGATTAGACAAACTATTAACCTCATCACGCAAACGGCGCAGAGCATCAGCTAAATCTTCCTTCGCATCAAACTCCACCGTAATCATTGATAAAGAATTACTGGATTCGGACGTGATTTGTTTGACCCCTTTGAGCCCACTAATTCCGCCTTCCAGTGGTTTAGTAACTAACTCTTCAACATCCGCCGGGGATGCGCCGGGATAAGTAGTAAAGACGGCAGCGTAAGGAATTTTTACCTCCGGACTAGATTCTCGCGGTAACGATTGGTAAGCATAGATACCGATGGCAGTCAGAAAAGCAATTAATAAAAAGATCACTCGCGGCCGACTGACAAAAAAATTCAACCAGCCTCGCCGCAGCCGGGGTTTAAATTTTACTCGTCTTAAATAAAGCTGATCGGCCGTTGAAGCACCTGAGGTGTCCGCAGCTTCTGCCGTCGCCTTAATATTTTTCGGCTCCTCTTCTAAATTTTTTAAATCGACCTCCATAAAATTATTCGCTAAGTGTAATTGCCTGCCCCGGCCCCACTAATTTATTGCCCGCGGTAATAATTATTTCTTCTAAGCCTAAGCCTGTTTCAACTTTAGCCATTTCTCCTTGAACTTCGGCAACGGTAACAATCTGTTCACGAGCGTAGCCATTAGCAAAAACTAAAATCTTAGTTTCGCTTTGACCGATAGTTAAGGCTGATAAAGGCAACCAGGATACACCAGCGTCCGCTTTCAAAGTTTGGGTAATCTTAATCTTAACATCCACAACCGAACCGATCACCAAACCCTCGTCTTGTTCCAAAGATAACTCGGCTAAAAAGCGCCGCGACCACTCATCCGGTTGCTGGGATACGGAACTAATGACGCCGGAATATTCGCGGCCGGAATTATCTTTAACCACGGCCGCCATCCCCGCTTGAATATCAGAAAGACGATCAGCCTCCAAATAAAAACGCACTTTCAATTTTTCGACCTGACTAACGGTGGCGACCACTTGTCCCGCCCCAACCGTATCACCATTATTGACCGTCCGGCCAGTTAACGTGCCGCTAATCGGGGCGATAATCGAATGAACATCAAATAAATTTTGCAAAGCAATTTGCGCATTCTCATATTGCAGCCGGGCACTATCCATTTGGGATCGGGCCGCGGCTAATTGCGATGACATTTTAACCTTCAAATTCTCAAACTGATTTTGCGCCAAGTCGGCCGCTAAACCAGCTTGATCTTGTTGTGAAGTGTTGCCGGCTCGCAAATTATTTAAATTCTGCGCCGCCGCCGCTTCCTGCTGTTGCGCCAGCTGATAAGATTTTTCTAAATTCTGAATCGTCGTTTGGCGACTGAGATCTAAATTATTTAACCCCTGTTCGGCGGCTTGCGCTTGCGCTAAGGCACCATTGGCTTGAGTTTGATAAGCCGCTACCTGTTGCTGTAAGCCTGATAAAGACACACCCATCGCCGCTGCTTGTGGCAGAGCGGCGGAAGGAATACTTTTTTCCAATAAATGTTTAGTGGCATCAACCGCCGCTTTTGTTTCTTTTAAAACCGTTGTCGCTGCTTTTAGCCGCGCCGGGACATCCGGATAATCACCCTTTAAACTATTATCATAAAGATCTTTAGCTTGCTCATAAGCCCACTCCGCCTGGCCGTAAGAACCGGCTTCTAAGGCGCCCAAACTTAAAGAATAATCGATATTAACGACCCCATTATCATCAAAAGCCGCCATATTATTGAGACCACCTAAAAGAGTGCCGGCGGTAGCAATGGCGGAATCAGCGGCTAAAGTAGCATTTTCTAGGGCGTCCGCCTCCGCTTGCGCTAATTGCTTTCGGCCGGAAGTTAAATTGGTTTGCGCTTGCTCGGTGGCGATTTTGGCGGTTTCATAAGCTAATTCGGCGCTCTTAAAACCTTCGCCAGCAGTGATCGTTAAATTTTTTTCATTGGTAGTCGCCTGCGTCAAAGATAATTCGGCGCTCTTTAAATCTTTAGTGGAAGAGAGCAATAAATTTTCATAACTAGTTCGGGCCAATTGATAAGCAGTTTGCGCTTGCTCCACGCCAATTTGCGCCTGCTTAACCTGCCCCGCATTAAAATTATTACCATTTACTCCAGCTTGATCATCAATGCGTCCTAACTCCTGACCAGGAGCAACTTTAGTACCAATGGCGACATCAAAGCCGGAGATGGTGCCGCCGGTTTTCGCGATAATTTTGGCTTCACTCTCCGAGGAGACTATTCCCGGATAAGATAATTCTTGCTCCCAAGTTAAAGTCTCTAAAACGGTTCGCCCAGAAACCACTGCCGGCCTTATCTCTTCAGCCTGCTCCTCAGCGGCCGGACCGCAAGCACTTAAAGTTAAAGACAAGCCAATTAAAAAAACTATCAGAAAAAACTTTTTCATATGTTTACCATTTTTTATTCTTAAACCCGTCGATTTTATTTCTAAAAGCACCCCTCAAATTAACAATAAAATGTCTTTTAGTCAAGAGAATAAAGAGAATGACCGCGCGAGCGATGGCTCTTTACTAGTTTAAAGAAAAACTCAATTTAAACTTGCTAACTTTAAGAAAAATTAAGGCTGTTTTTCTATAATTATCAAAAATTTATAAACTAATTTTTTGCTTATGAAAATTCTCATCATTGAAGACGAGAACGCGATTGGGCGCTTTCTGAAATCCGGGCTTGAGAGCCGCGCCTACACTGTCGATTTAGCTCTTGATGGTCAGCAAGGTTCATTTTTGGCTCGCACCAACAGCTACGACCTCCTGATCGTTGACTACCACCTCCCCAAACAAAACGGGTTAGCGGTCATTGAAGAAGTGCGCCGCGAAAAAAATACCCCCATCTTGATGCTCACCGTCTGCGGCGACCATGATCGAAAAATTGAGGCCTTCAAACTGGGGGCGGATGATTTTCTAACCAAACCCTTTTTACTAGACGAGCTCCTTTGGCGAGTCCATGCCCTACTAAGACGACCGCCCACCTGGCAAGCAGAAGTTTTAAAGATCAATGACCTGTCTTTAGATTTAGTTCAACACCTGGCACAAAGACACGGCCGCACACTCAATTTAACCCGCAAAGAATACTGTATTTTAGAATACCTGATGCGCCATCCGAACGTCATTAATTCGCGAGAAATTATTATGGAAAATGTTTGGGATATGAACATGGACCCCTTTTCCAACACTTTAGACACGCATATTTTAAACCTGCGGCGGAAATTAAAAAACGCGGGCGGGAAAGACCTGATTCACACTTTTCCGGGCCGCGGTTATAAATTAGCGTCTAAAAAACTTTAAATTAACTTTTATCTTTCTTGGCTTTTTCTTTAACTTTATTCAGTGAAGCAGTAGGCATAAATTTTCGACCCACTAACTTTTCCGGTAAATAAGTTTGCCCGGAGGAATCAACTAAAGGCGTATATTTATAGTTTTTACTGTAGCCCAAATCCTTCATTAATTTCGTCGGCGCATTTCTAATGTGAAGCGGCACTGGCAGGTTACCACTTTCATTTATTTCCGCTTGGACCTCGTTATAAGCCTGATAAACAGCAATACTCTTAGGCGATTTCGTCAAGTAGGCCACGGCGTGAGCTAAATTAACGCCGCATTCCGGCAGACCGGTTTTATGACAAGCATCATAAACAGCGTTGGCTAAAAGTAAGGCACTGTTATTAGCCAAACCAATATCTTCTGAAGCAAAACGAATTAAGCGACGGGCAATATAGAGCGGATCTTCCCCGCCGGCCAGCATCCGCCCCAACCAATAAATAGCAGCGTCGGCGTCACCACCGCGCATCGATTTATGCAAAGCGGAAATTAAATTGTAGTGCTCTTCGCCGCTCTTGTCGTAAAGTAAACTAGGCTTATCAATTATTTTTTTTACCAAAGCAGTATCAATAAGCTCCCCGCTATCACCGGCGCTCTCTAAAAGATTAAGCGCTTTTCTGGCATCACCATTAGCCAGGCGCGCAATCAGGCGCCAAGCGTCTTTTTTGCCTTTAAACCCCGAACGTTTAGCGGCTTGAGTAACAATTTTCTCCAAATCTTGCTCCGATAAAGCCTCTAACACCACCACTTTAACGCGGGAGAGTAAAGCACCGTTAACGGCAAAACTGGGATTTTCCGTGGTTGCCCCAATTAAAGTAATAACCCCGCGTTCCACCTGTGGCAACAAGGAATCTTGCTGTGCTTTATTCCAGCGGTGGATTTCGTCAATAAATAATAAAGTTTTCTTGCCCAAGCGGCGCGCTTGCTGAGCCCGTTCAATAATTAACTGCAGATCTTTTTTGCCGCTACTGGTAGCCGATATTTCGACAAACTCCGACTTAGTTACTTTAGCAATAATTAAAGCCAGAGTTGTTTTTCCCGATCCCGGCGGCCCCCAAAAGAGCAAAGAGGAAACTTTGTCATCCTTAATTGCTTGGCGCAACCAAGAATCCGGTCCAATGACTCGTTCTTGGCCGACAAATTCACTTAAATTTTGGGGGCGAAAAGAGGCCGCTAAAGGGGCATAATTTTCCATATCTCCATTTTAACACCTTTTGAAATCCGGCCCAAGCCAGCGTTGCCAAGTTAAGAAGCTTAGGCTATGATAAACTTTGATTAAATAAAAATTATGAAAAAAGTAATTGTCATGTACGGCCTGCCTGCCTCGGGCAAAAGCACCCAAGCCAAATTATTGGAAGAAAAATATGGTTGGCACCATTTTTCTATGGGTGAAAAATTAAGAGCCTTGATAGAATCGGGCTCAGAAGTTGGCGCTAAAGCGAAGGATATTGTTGAAAATGGGCTTTTAGTTCCCGATGATATTATTTTAGCCGCCCTCGGATCAGTGGCCGAGCAAGCTAAAACTGTCGGTCTGGTTTTTGACGGTTTCCCGCGCAAACAAGAACAAGCCGTCATGCTCGATGAGCTTCTAACAGCGACAGGAGCAAAAGTTGATGCCTGTATTTTATTAGAGGTCAGTGATGAAACCGTTCATGAGCGGATCAGTAGCCGCCTGACGGTCGAGGTCCGCAAAGATGACCAAGATAGCGCCGTCGTCCAAAACCGAATTAATGTTTTTCGCGAAGAATCTGTCCCACTTTGTGCTCACTATGAATCCCAGGGCAAACTTCATCGTCTTGATGGCGAAAAAAGTATTGAAAAAATCTTTACCGAGATTTGTAAAATTGTTGAAGCGCTCTAAAAAAAATTACTCTCTAAAAAAAAAGCCGCGGTTAACCGCGGCTTTTTTAATCAATAATCATTCGGCCATCTAAAGCAATGGCACCCTGCTCTTTAATAACGAGAGGATTAATATCAACTTCTTTTATTTGCGGCCAATCTTTAACGAGTTGGGCTAAGCGTAAAATACAATTAATCAGCGCTTCCTGATCAAGTGCCCCTTGGCCGCGCGCGCCCGCTAAAATCCTTGCCCCTTTAAGTTGCTTTAGCATTAATTTAACATCGGTTTTGGTCAGCGGGTTCAGGCCGAAGGCGACATCTTGCAAAATTTCTGTATAAATTCCTCCCAAACCAACCATGATCGTAGCCCCTAAAGAAGGTTCCCGAACGCTGCCAATAATCAACTCTTGCCCACCACTAATCATTTCACTAATTAGTACTCCCTCAATTTTAGTGCGAGGATTTTTAGCTTTGACGCGCTTGATTAATTCTCGATAGGCTCGTCCCGCCTGGTTAGCGGGCACATTCAACAACACTCCGCCGGCGTCACTTTTATGTAAAATATCCGGCGAAATAATTTTTAAAACTAGAGTCGTTTTTATTTTTTTGCCCACTTCTTGCGCGCCAGCCGCGCTCTTAACTCGATAACTCCGGAGCACGGGCAAGCCGTAAGCTTTAAATATTTCCTGAACCTCCGGCTCTGGTAAAGCTTTAACCCCGTGGGCCTTGGCAGCACTTAAGATTTTCGCAACTCGCTCTTTTTTCAAATCTTTAAAAACTGGAACCGCCCCGCGCTTAATTTTTCGGTGCTCACAAAAATCATTCAAGGTTGCCAGAGCGTGTGCCGCCGCTTCCGGCCAAGCATAAACCGCCACTTTATTGGCGCATAATAATTCCCGTCCTCGGGCGCTTAATTCTTGCCCCATAAAGACAACCGCTAGGGGGCGTTTAGTTTTTTTCTTAAACGCCATTAAAGCTTGCGCGGTAGCATCAATTTCGGTCATTGATTGTGGTGTCAGAATCGCTAAAAAGGCATCAACATTTTTATCTTTATTTAAGATTTCTAAAGATTCTTGATAGCGGCGCGCGGGCGCATCGCCTAAAAGATCAACCGGGTTACTAACACTGGCCGCTGCCGGTAATACTTTCTTTAAAGCGGCTTGAGTTTTTGTTGATAATGAGGCCAACGACAAACCGCGCGCCGTTAAAACGTCGACCGCTAAAACCCCCGGGCCACCGGCATTAGTGACCAGCGCTACCTTTTTCGCCGCCCCTAAGGGGTTGCTGTAAAAGATACGCAGATAATCAAAAAGCTCTTTAACAGTGCGCGCCCGAATCACCCCACTCTGATTAAATAAGGCTTGATAGGCGGCGTCATTACCGGCTAAAGAGCCAGTGTGAGAAGCACTTGCTCCCGCCCCGGCAGGAGTACGCCCAGACTTTAAAACTACCACCGGCTTAGGCGCGGAGCCGAGCGTCAAAGAGCGAAATTGCTTTAATAATTCATCGGGATTAGTTAATTGTTCGGCATAAAGACCGACGACTTTAGTAGCTTTATCTTTTTTTAAATAAGCTAACATCTTCGCCTCATCAATTACGGCTTTATTGCCAATACTGATAAATTTAGAAAAGCCTAAACCCAGACCGGCGGCCACATCTAAAATGGCGGTACCGAGAGCGCCGCTCTGAGAGATAAAGGCGAGTTCTCCGCGCGGCGGCATGAGACCGGCAAAAGAAGCATTCAATTTTTTCTCCGGATTAATCACCCCCAAACAGTTAGGGCCAATTAAATTAATCTTATATTTTTTACTGATCGCGACCAGTTCCGCCTCCAGATTGGCACCCCCCGCTTCTTTAAAGCCGGCAGAAATGACCACCGCCCCTTTGATACCCAATTGGCCGCCAACCTCTAAAACACTTGGCACCAAAGCAGCCGGCACAGCAATCACTAATAAATCCACCGGTTTTTTGATTGCCGCTAAATCAGCGTAACAGGTTTGCCCTAAAAGTCTTTTCGCTTTGGGGTTAACTAAAAAAACTGAACCCGGAAAATTTTTAACTAAATTTTTCGCGATTTCGTTGCCCACGCTGCCGGCGCGCCGAGAAGCACCGACAACAGCAACGCTGCGAGGATTAAAGATTAAATCAAGATTTTTCATATTTTATTTTAAGAGTCTGGAGGCGCTCTTAAGATTTTATTATTCTTTCAGTTTATCATTTTTTCAGCCCCCGGGGAACTGGTTTTTTAACAAAAAAATTAATTTACGATATAATATCAGCCTAGTGATTAAAATTATCTTATAATCATGCGCCAACCAATTCGTAAAGGCAGTAAATATACTTTCCGGGAAACTGATTATTATCTAACTCCGGAACGCTACGACGAGCTTAAGAAGCGCTTGGATTATTTTGTTAAAATTAAACGACCACGCGAGGCAGCCGAAGTCCAACGCTTAGCATTAATGGGGGATTTTTCAGAAAACGCTGGCTATCAATTAGCCAAGGGGCGCTTGCGCGGGCTCAACCAAAGAATTATTGATTTAGAAAATCTTTTAAATCGGGCACAAATAATTGCTCCTCAGAATAATACTGAAGTAGATATCGGTCACCGGGTAACGATCACTAATGGCGAGCAAGAAAAAGTCTTTCTAATTCTTGGCGGCACGGAAACCAATCCTGGTGCCGGCATTATCTCTTATCAATCTCGGCTCGGCGCCGCCCTGCTTGGGAAAAAAGTTGGCGATGACTTTATTTGGTCACAACCTAAAGGCGACCAGACCTGGACAATTAAAAAGATTGCTTAAAAAGGGGCCGCCTCCTGGCCTTCTTGACATTTTTTTTAAAATCGATATACTTGAGTAATCAATTACTAATCAATGACTACTATGTTAAATTATTTAAGTGCTAACGCCCGTTTTCAGGCCAAATTGGCGCGCCGTCTAGACGCCGCTTTAAATGGTCTCAGTCTTCATGAGCTTTTAATCATGGAGCACTTAGCGGCCGCTCCCGAAAAATTACGTGCTGCTCAGCTAGCAGATCTGATGGGCCTCACTCCTTCGGGGGTGACCCGCTTATTATTACCGATGATTAAAATTGGTTTAGTAAAACGGCAACCGGATCCCCATGATGCCAGAAGCAGCTTGATCGAATTAAGCCGGGCTGGACGCGAAAAATTAGCCGAAGGTCTGGAGCGCTTGAAAGACTTTGCCGAAGATAACTTCCCCGCCCCTCAGCAAAAAAAATTAATTGCCCTCACGCCAACCCTCCAAGAATTGGCGCAACGGCTTTAAAAAAAAATCTCCCGAGAGTCGGGAGATTTTTTTTAGAAATTAATTTGTACAGAAATTATTTCTGGAAGATTAAAGAGGCGTAAAGGCATAATACTATTACCCAACCCCCGGGAAACGAGCATCGTTGATGTTACTTTTTGATACTGGCCGCTGTCATATTTAGGGAATAGGCCCTGATTGGGAGCCACGAGTCCACCCACCCCCGGTAGGCGCCATTGACCACCATGAGCATGGCCCACTAAAGATAAATCAAACCCGGCGGCAACATAATCACTAAATCGCTCTGGTCGGTGTGAGAGTAAAACAGAAAAATAATTCTCGGCCTCTGCGCCTAAAAGTTGCAAATCTTCTTGCCATTCTTCCAAAGAAGAAAAATCAGGATCATTAATTCCCGCCAAAAGTATTTTTCGCCCGGTTTGGTTCTCTAAAAGCACAGTTTCATTATTTAAAATTACCACCCCCGCCATTCTTAACTCGGCTTGAAGAGCAGGATAAGTGCCGCACCATTTTTCATGATTCCCCGAAACAAAATAAACCGGCCCCTGCTCCTTTAAGCCCCGAACTAAATTAAGTGCCTGGTCCGACCCAGCCCGGTGCGAATCGATAATGTCACCAGTAATGAAAATTAGATCGGGATTAGCACTTTTTATTTTTTCCAACAGTTTTTCATTATTGTCGCCAAAACTTTTATTATGTAAGTCGCTTAGATGAACAATGGAAAAAGAATCATCTTTAGCGGTTTTAATCTTAATTGTTTCTTTTCTTACCCCTTGTCCGCCTTCCGGCCCCACCGAAAATTCGTAAGTGCTAACTGTTAAGTGATTATTTTGATACCACAAAAAAAAGACCACCAGTCCTAAAAAAATAAATAATAATAATATTTTTTTTCCGAACATAAAAAAATAGTGCCCCCAAAGGGAATCGAACCCCTACTACGAGCTCCGGAAGCTCGCGTTCTATCCATTAAACTATGGAGGCCGAAGCACCTTTATTAAATCACCTTTTATTTTTTTTAGCAATTTTTTTCTGATTATGATTTTTGGCTGTTTTCTTATATAATATAAACATAAAAACAATTTTATGAACAAAAAATCCAACAATTTAATTCTTTTACTTTTAGGCGCGTTTTGTTTGATTGCCGTGATTTGGTTCCTAACCGATTTTTTAATCGCTGGTAACAGGCAAAATGATCCAAAGAAAATCGGAAAAAATAATGCCGATTCCACTTCGATAATAAATCTTGAGGATAGCAATTGGACGATTAAAGAAGCTCATAATCAAAGTGGTATCTTTTTAGCTTCGAGTGGCAGCCAAGCCCCAACCGTTGAATTCAGTGCTGATCGAATTAACGCCCGCATTTGTAATAACATCAGTGGTGATTACGAATTAAAAAATAATCTTATCACTACCCCCGGACTAATTAGTACGCGCATGGCCTGCGCCGGCAGCTTAATGGTAATTGAGAATATTTTTATAAATTCTTTAGAAAATAACCAGCTCCTAGAAATCAATAATCAAGGTGATTTAATTATTAGTGATGACGGCGGCGGGAAAGTTATCCTCGTCAAACAAGCGGCCCAGGAGGCCGAATTGTCCGGTACCCACTGGATTTTAAACCACTACCGTGCTGACGGTGCCTGGCATGATGCTAGCGCCAAAGACATCACCTTAAATTTTGAGACCGAAACTTTAGGAGGAAGAATTTGTAATAGTTATGGTGGTGATTACCAAGCCAAAGATGGCAAGTTGTTCGCTGCCAATATTCTCTTAACCGAGATGCTTTGTGCTGATGAGGAGTTAATGGTCATTGAACAAAGCTTAACTAAAACTTTAAGCGGTACGGCCACTTACGAATTTGATTACGAAAATAATTTAATTATTAAAGATAATGAAGAACGACAATTTAAATTTCGCCCGGCACCGGGAACCAATCCTCTAAGCGAGACTACCTGGCTACTAAATACTAAAGGCAACGGGGCGGTCTGGACTGATCTTAGTAAAGCTAATGTAAAAATTACTTTTGAGGATGATCGGGTTTACGGTCGCGCTTGCAATAGTTTTGGCGGCAACTACATTATCAAAGACCAGCAAATTATTATCACTGAGAGCATAATTTCCACCTTAATGTATTGCGAGAACGAAGATTTAATGGATGCTGAGCGCACTATCAGCCAAACCCTACAATCGAATCCAGAGTATAAACTAGAAGGTGATGCCCTAACCTTAATTAGCGCCGAAGGTTTACAGTTAAAATTTAGCCGCGCGGAAAAAGAATAAATTTACTCACAAAAAAAGACTTCACTGTTAAGGCGAAGTCTTTTTTTTATTTTATTTTTATTCAGTGGTTTGACCATCAAACTGTTCTTGTTCGTGCCGGGCCTCGGCCTCTTCTTTGGTGGCCTGGATAATCCCCTCTTTATGCTCCGCTGGAGAATAAAGAGTGTAAAGCTTTAAATCCTCAGAGGTGGAAGTATTAATAACATTATGCTCCGCACCCGCAGGCACAATCACCGCACTTCCATCACTGACAACGTACTCATTGTCGTCGACTAATACCTTACCTTCACCGCCCTCAAAGCGGAAAAACTGATCAATCTCCCCGTGGACTTCGGAGCCGATTTCCTCGCCCGGCTTCAAAGACATTAAAACTAATTGCGCGTGTTTACCGGTATAGAGAACCTCGCGAAAGTTAGTGTTAGCTAATGTTAATTCTTCAATGTTGTCGTTATAACCTTTCATATTTTTATCTAATTACTAGAGCGAACTAGCGTCCGCTATCTAAAAATATAGCACTTTTTGAGACTGAGAGCAAAAATAAAACAAATAAAAAATCCCAAAACTTTTTGTTCTGAGATTAGCTTGTTAATTGAATGTCATTATTTGTACAATTCCAGACCGGCCGCTGAGCCCTGCGCCAGCTCGGGCTCATCGTCGCTCCCCTTTTCGCTCAAGCTTCCGCTCTCGCTCAAGACTCGCTCGCCGCTTGTCCGCTTCCTCTGTCGCTTCGCGAAAGTAAACAAAAACATCCCAAGTTTGGGATGTTTTTATTTACCGCACCCCGTTCGGGTTTAGAACATAAATTTCAAGGGATTTCCGATGGTTTCTGAGTACTTTCCAACGGCTTGTGGGTATGACTATATTCTATCAGAAATGGGACAAATGAGACACTATAAAAGGGGTTTTACGGTGTTCCATTTAATGGAAAATGAGACAAATGAGACACTATAAACTACTTAATAATATTTCTCTTGTTTCCGCCTTCTTTTGAATGACGTAATTGTCTAATTTTTCAAGAAAATCAATAATTTTATCATCATCAATACAGATAGTCGCCACATCTGGCTTATTGGCAAATGATCCATATCTAATAGCCTCTATATTTTTAATCATAACTGGATTAATATAATCAATAAAAGTAAAATTATATTGCCACACAAAATAATCTCTTCTACTAATAACTGCCTTCGGCGGATATTCTTCAATATCCTTTATATTCAAATAACTCATCAGGTCCGGAAAATTCTTATAAAGTTTCTCCAAGTTATGACCAAATTTATTCATCTCCTTAGATATCTCTTTAATTAAATCATCTTGTGATATCTCCTGATTTTGTTTATTTTTATATTTTAAGCAAACATCCAAAGCTATTAATACTTTTGGCAATAACTCAACAACCAAAGAAGATAGTAAATGAAACGAGGGTGTACAATTATCAGACTCCTTCTTTAAAAAAATAGTATCATCTTTAAACTTTTCTGCAGTATTATAAAAGAATCCAATTGAGGAAGCAAAAATGACAAAAGAATTTGAATAATTATTAGACATAATTAATCAATCCACTCATATTTATCCCTCAAACCATTTAGCTGATTACGACCTATAATTTGATCATTTTGTAATCTGCCGACTAGAATTCCATTAGTTACGCCATTTTCCCTTGCAAATAATTTTAATGATTCAATATTTGCAAACATCTTAAATTTATTTACAAAAGAATTATATTCTGATTCCGGAATCAAACACTCAGAAGCAAATTTATTAGCCTGATCTTCTTGTTCTTTATTAACTTTTTCATCTTCAGAATCAATATAAATATCTTTTTTCCGATGCAGAAGCAAATGACCTAATTCATGAAATAAAGAAAACCAAAAAATATCAGCATATTTGCCCCGAATACTCATCTGGATTAAAGCCTTTTTAGGCGATATCCATCTAGTTACTCCATTAATAGGCGCATTTTTTAAGCTCTTTAAGATAACTAAAGCCACTCCACAATCAGCCAATATTTTTGTTAACTGTGGCATAAATTCATTAGGATGACTAAACATTAAACTTTTTATTGTTAAAATAGAATCTCGTAGTTTTTTTTCATCAAAATCGCTTGTATTTATCTTTTGAGCTTCTAGAACACCTTTTCTAAGCCAAGCGGTAATCGCCTCTTTTGAATATTCTTTTTTAGTAGAAATTCTATACTGCGCCCCAACAAAGATGTTCTTCTCAATCACATTTTTCAAAGAAATAACACCAAAAAAACTAAGCAAAGATTGGACAATTTCTTTTGCGTCTTTAACACCAGGTATCCAATTCAATTTTATCATTTCTTTATAAGGATATTTTTCAGCAATTTTATACTCTTCTTTTAATTTTTCTCCAAAATTAAAACGAACTAGAGCAACTTGATAGTTGCTCTCTAAATTCATCCAAAAACTAGCAGGAACAGAAAAAACACCTTCAAGTTGAATTGCTGTCTCTGGTGTAATACTAGTCTTACCTTTGATTATTTCATTTATTGTCTTTAGTGGTCGCCCCATTCTTTCTGCTAACTCAGCCTGAGTCATTCCCTTTTCTTCCAATAAATCAATAAGCGTTTCTCCTGGTAAAATCAAAATTGGAGTATTGCTTTTGATACTAGACATATATTTAAAATTAAAAAATTTATATATTAATTATTATGATAATCCTCTGCCTCAATTATTTCTATTTTATCCACCTTCTTCCAAGATAAACTTCCGTTTTCAAGATATTCTTCCCAATTACCAAATGGACGATATATTAATCTCCAATTAGCAGTTAAACGGCAACTTAGCTGTGTCTTACGATTTTCTTTTAATTCTTCATGTAATCCTGGGGCGTTTCTTAAATCATCCAAGCAACTTGCTGCCTTAAACTGCGTTATACGCAATAATATTTTCCGTCCAATATTATCACCAAAAGAGCGGATGCATTGCCAATCCGGACACATTTTTTTTAACGCTTTTTTGGTATACTGAACTTCCATTTTTTACATAAGATATTAAATTTGTAAAACGAGGGGATTTCATAATATTTTTATTAACCCTTAACGTTAATAATATTATATATAATAATATAAATAAGGTCAAGAGTAAAGTATAGTTACCAACAGCTGGGACCTGGACTTCCTTCGTGAGTTGCGTCATTAATGTGCTTGTAATACGTAAATTTAAGGATTATGCAACAACAAGAACAACTAGCCACCAACGTCGCCTACGGGCAAATTAGGGCAAATTTAGAGCTCCAAGCGGTACCCTTACAGTACTGCCTCTACGCTCGAAAATCGACCGAAGAAGATGAAAGACAAGCCCTTTCCATTGATTCTCAGATCAATGAAATGATCCAGCTAGCTCAAAGAGACAACCTGACCATTATAGACATAAAAAAGGAATCTCACTCCGCCAAAAGCTCGGGCGGACGACCTGTCTTTAATGAATTACTCACCGACATTAGACTGGGTAAATTTAACGCCATCCTTACTTGGGCACCGGATAGAGTTAGTCGTAACGCCGGAGATTTAGGCACGGTGGTTGATTTAATGGATCAAGGGCTGCTCAAAGAAATACGAACTAACGGCCAGGTCTTTAAAAATTCGCCGAACGAAAAATTCTTGCTCATGATTCTCTGTTCGCAGGCGAAGCTGGAAAATGATAATAAAGGAATAAATGTAAAAAGAGGTTTGAGGGCTAAATGTGATTTAGGAATTAGACCAGGACACTGTCCTCTTGGTTATTTGAACGAGAAGCTCGCCGTCAGAGGTAAAAGCCGAATACTACTTGACCCCGAAAGAGCACCAATCATCAAACAAGTCTTTGAGAGAGTTGGTAACGATGCTATTTCTGGACGAGAAGTATATCGCTGGCTAAGAGATGATATTAAATTCACAACTAGAACCGGCAAAATATTAACGCTCAGCGGATTATATAGACTACTAGGCATGACTTTCTATTATGGGGAATTTGAATTCCCTACTGGATCAGGTAATTGGTATAAAGGAAGCCATGAGCCACTAATAGATAAAGAGCTTTTTGAAAAAGCGAGAGCCAATCTACTGTCAGCACCAAAAGAAAAATATGGCTTAAAAGAATTTCAATTTACCAAATTAATTAAATGCGGAAATTGCGGTGGCGGAATTACAGCAGAAGAAAAAATCAAAAGGCTCTCTGACGGGAGCCTTAAAAAATATGTATATTACCGCTGTACCAGACACATCAATACCGATTGCCGAGAGCCATTTATTAGAGAGGAAGAATTAATCAATCAAATTGTAGCGATGGCTGATAAACTGGAATTCAAAGATAAGGTAATACAAGATAAGATAAATGAGGAAATAAAAAGATTCAGCATGATGGCTTCGGCGATATCAGGCGGAGATCTTAATATCAAATCCAAAATCAAAGAAAAGGGTGCCGATATCAAAGCCTATATTAGATATGTTTTAGAGCACGGAAAAATTGGCGAGAAAAGAGAGGTACTGGGGAATTTGAGTAGTAAGCTAATACTAAACAATAAACAACTATCTATTACTTAAAAAATTTATCAATCTCCTTCATTATTCTATCAGTCTCCATAAGTACAGTAATCATTTTTTGATAGTGTTCAATATCTTCATTGAATAATTTTCTCTCACGCCTATCTTTTAACCATTTTTGAGCCGGCTGATAACCGCCAATATAAAAATTCCAAGCAATTAGTGGCACGTTTCCAAAATACTGGATGTCATTAATATAAACTTTTTCATCTTTATATACTGGAAATTTCTTTTCAATAATATCGTCGCCAACCTCAGGGTAAGTGGTAATAAAACTATTTAACTTTGATGATTCTAAAAGATGAAGTCCACGAAGCTCTTTACCAAAAGAAACTAATGATTCAAATTGCTCTTTACTTTCTGGATAAGGTGCTCTCGGAAAATCAATTTTTAAAAATTCTTTATATTTTTCACGATAAGTTGGTGAATATAAAACAGCATAAATATAATCTAAAATATTCTCTGGAGTTGTTTTGCCAACTATTTTTTCTATATCATCAACAATTTCTTTTTTTAGGTTAGAAATTTTTATGCCAATATCATTATACAAGTAGACAGGAAATAGATATCCAATCTCACTTGTCTTATTTGATATAAAAGTAGACTCAACTATTAATTTAGAGATTAAGACATGACAATAATTTTCCCCCAGATTTGAATTGTCTAACTAAAACTAAACCAACATTTTCCTTAAAAAAATGTTTCATCAACCTTTCTCTCGAACGTTCAAGTAATTTTGTATCCCAATATATTATTTTGTTATCCAATGGTCTATAAGAAATTTTTTTTATTTTATCCTCGTTAAATATTTCATTAATTTTGTTATCTTCAAAATACTTATTTATTTGATCCTTTAATCTTTTTTCGCTGTCCGCAATAAACACAGAGTCTTTTGCGGTAACAACGCCAACACTATTTTGAACAAACAAATCTCCGATAGAAAATCCCTTTTCATATTCAATTTTCCCTTCAATATTTTTTGGTACAAAAAAATAATATTTTTGATCTAGAGAAATTTTTTGATACTTTATTTCGCCAGAAAGAGACTCAAACTTTTTAATTCTTTTCCCCCATAACTCGGAATAAAAAACATCAGCAACACGATTTTTATTTCCTTTCTTTTTTATCGCCAAAATAATAGACACTCCCTGCATAATATTAAATACATTCTCGTCCTTACCGCCATCTGGAGAGACCTCTTTCTTTTTTGAATTCCCATGCAAATCAATAATATATATTTGATCAAATGTTTTGGTTAAATGAAATCGCATCCCTCTAAAAGTTGGGTTATCAAGATAACCATGAGCGGTAATCATGGCAACAATTCCTTCGCCAGATTTTTCAATCATACTTTCTGCAAAATGAATGAATTTTACATAATCGTCATTTAACCATTTGGAATTGCGTTCTTGCAGCTTACCTCCATTAGGCTCAATTTTATAAACATCATTTGCAATATAATGTGAATTATTTGACTCCCCAGAATATGGCGGGTTGCCAAGCACGACCATAATCGGTAAATCATTTTTTATTCTACTAGCTTCTATAGATTCATCGGTAATAGCCTTGCCAAACCCTAAACCAGAAAAGAGATTTCTCTCCTCTACCAATCCTTTTTCCAAAGAATTAGTTAAATAAACACCGAGGCGTTGATTTTTTATTTCTGCTCCAGATTCTTTAATTGTAGTAGAAAGTTTTAAGTGAGCAATAGTATAAGAAGCCATCATTAATTCAAAGCCGTGGAGCCGTGGTAATAAATCTTCATTAACATAATTGTTCCATCTTCCCTCTTGACCAGAAAAAGACTTCTTAACTTGTAAAATAACTTCATTTAAGAATGTACCCGTTCCAGTGGCAGGGTCAAGCACTTGTACTTTATGTATTTGATCTTTATATTTTTTACCCTGACTTTCTCGCTTAACTTCAATTTTAGAAGTATCTGCCAAACCTCGTAATAAACCAAATTCTTTTTTTAAAATATCATCAATAGAACGGACGATAAAACGAACGACTGGCAGTGGTGTATAAAAAACTCCCATCTTTTTTCGTTCATTGGAGTCATACTCCTGCAAAAAGTCTTCATAAAAATGAATGATAGGATCACGGCTATCATCTTTATCAACTTTATAATAATTATGAACAATCGCTTGAACATCAGCGTGAGCAAATTCTTCACATAACTCATCAACAATCATTTCAATTCTTGGGTCAAAAGATGATCCGGCGATATGGTCAAAAAAATGGCGAAGAAAAGGGTTAGAGGCAGGAACTAAATCACGAGCCTCATGTCTAGAAAAAGTTTCTGAAGTTTTGTCGTAATAACGCGCAACAAAAAGACCATACACTAAAGTCTGGGCATACATGTCAGCAAACTTTTCTCTATCTAAATCGGCTAATAATAATTTTTTTATAACTTCATAAACAGCCAATAATTCCTGATTTGTACTATCATCTCCCAGGGTCAAATAATTTTTAATGCTATCCCTAATACGACGGGCTTTACCGGCCATAACTCTAGCTAAATGAATACCAGATCTAATAGGCTCTTTAGAGTCCTTAATAAAATCTTTTATCGTATCTTCAAGAAGTTGAAATTTTGTTTCATCAACCGAAATTGCATTATTTTTTAATTCAGCAATAATAATCGGATTGCCATAAGCTTGCCCGCTTTTATAAAATCTAAATTCCAAGCAATTAGTTAAAATCAAATTTGAGTATCCATAATACCTAATCATTTGATCACTTTTTTCAATTTCTTTTAACGACACCTGTAAATCCTTAGCTTCAGCATGGGCAGTTACAATGTTTTTATTTAAAAAAACAAAGTCTGGTGCACCATACTCACTTCTTTTAGGCTCATTAATAACTTTCAGGCCAGTAATCTCTTTAAATAGTTCTTCTAAAGCCGGGCGATAAGAGTGCTCACGGGCATGACCAGTTTCAAACTGACCATTTACCTTGTCAATAAAAATTTTTATTATTTGACTCATACTTTTAGCTAAATAAAACAGCTGGTCTTAAGCAACCAGCCGCCTTATTAAAAGCTTCCCTTTTTCTATTCCCCGCGAGGTATTTTACCTCTTTGGGAATGAACCTCAAAAAGCTCGGCTTCTGGGTCACTTTACACGATTTAATCAACGCACGGGCGGTAGGAATCGAACCCACGCTAGAGGTTTTGGAGACCCCTGTACTACCACTATACGACGCCCGCATTGTTTTTTTAAACTCTCTGTATTCTACTAATTCTTTTCTCAGTTGGCAAGAAATTATTCCGCCACCCCTGACTCCGGCTCAGTTTTATTTATTAAAGACTCCATCGCCAAAAGTGATTCCTGAAAACGATTGAGATTTTCTTGAAGCTTGGGGTTAGTGGCAATATCTTGAGCCGCTTCCCTCTGCTCAGACAATGAGGTAATTAATTTATTTCCCAGCGCCCGCTCTTTCTCGGTAACGGCCTCGCCGGCTTTTAAATCTTTTAAGAGATCATCTAATTCTTGCTTAGAGAGCGACAGATAAAAAGTCGGCAAATGCTCTAAGGCTTGGCGTCGCAGACGCCCGTCACTAACTGTTGCCCCATACTTAACCCGACTGCCGCCGGCTACTAAAGATTTTTCCATTTTCTTCTGCTTCTTGCTGCCACCATCGTCACCCGTAAAACCTAAAACATCATCAAAACCGCAAACCGCGGCGCCACTTTCCCTGTCAATCAATAAGTTATCAACGCCATAACGATAATCGTCATAGCTCGAGGCGCGCGCCACAATAAAGCGATCGCCTAGCTGGCGTGACAAAGATAAAGTCACGGCCATTTCCGCAATTAAAGAGGGATTTTTCGCGCGAGTCGCTTGCCACTCTGACACCGTTTGGTGTTTATAAATTGCCCACTCCTCTTCCCGATCAGAAACAAATTGTCGGTCCTTGGCCGTCTCTTCCGCTTCCGGAATTTTTATCGCCCCTTCATTATCTAAAAAATCTAGCCCCCAATGTTCATTTATTTCCTGACTACGCGTCGCTAACTTTTTTTCCAAAAATGGCCGATATTCCTCGGGGCGGATTTTCTTCTCCGGCAATTCAATTTTTCCTAAAATTTTTAAACCGTACATAATTAAAAATTTTATTTATCTTCCACTGACTCCTTTTCTTCAACTTTTTTTAAGCGTTTATTATCACGATCATTTTTGGGCGTCTTTATTAAATAATCAAGGAGATCACTTAATAGGGGATTATCTAAACGCGTACTTTCTTGAGGTGGAATATCCTGATTTTTATTCTCCGCTTTTAACTCCGTCGCAAACTCTAAACTATAAATATGAAGAATCGTTACTAGCAAAGAAACAATTAAGGGGCCGAGAACAACGCCCCAAAAACCAAAAACGGCAATACCACCCAAAATGGAGAGGATCACGAAAATTGGATTAATCTGCGCCTTATCTTTAATCATCAGCGCCCGAACGACATTATCCACCGTGCCGATAATTAAGAAGCCCCAGAGCAGAACAAAAACCCCCTGCCAAATCTGCCCCACCAGCAAATAATAGAGACCAACGGGGGCATAGAAAAGGGCTGAACCTAAAACCGGCATTAATGACAAAAAAGCGATAATGATCCCCGCCAAGAAAGCCGGAAAACCAACAATTCCAAAGCCGATCGCCCCGACTGTTCCCTGAACTAAAGCCGCCACAAAGGTTGACACAATAGTTGTCGAGCTAATCTCGTGGAATTTTTTGAAGATTTCTTTGGTATATTTTTCTTTAAGAGGTAAAAGATAGGTTAGATAGCGTAGTAATTTCTCACCGTCAATAAAGAAAAAGTACATTGTAAAAATAATTACCACCAGCGAAACAATAAAACTGGTTGTTCCGACCACTAAACTTTTAGCGGCGGCGATTAAAGTATTGCTAAACCCTTTTAGAAAGTCCAGCATGGTATTGTTTATCAAGTTATTATCCTTAATGTCAGAAAAGAGATAACTTAAATTCAAGCGCTCAATCACCGGATGGCTAAGAGTTTGAGAAAAGCTATTATTTTCAAAATAAAGAACTGCGTCGTTATAGCCCAATACCGATTTGTTAGCGGTATAAATGATTAAATTAATAGTCGGCAGAATAATAATCACTAACAAAATCAAACACATCAAAAAGGAGGCGGTCCGTCGGTGACCTTTTAAAAATTTAGTTAATTTTAAATAGGGCCTATAAAAAATTGTTACCAAAACTGCGGCAATGGCAATATCTATCAGAAAAGGCTTAAAAACATAAAGGGTTGCTGCCAGAGCGGCCACGACCAGAAAAATTAAAAACCATCTTGAAAAATTATTAAATTTAACCGTGTTGGCATTTGTTTGTTTTTCCGTCATATAATTAAAAATAAAATCATCCCGCGAAAGAGCGGGATGACTGATCTTTGTTATTTGGTTTCTTTGTGGAGTGTATGCGTCCCGCAAGTCGGACAATGCTTTTTCATTTCCAAGCGCCCTTTTAGAGTCTTTTTATTTTTCTTGGAGAAATAGTTGACTTTCTTGCACTCCGTGCATTCCAACTTAATCAAATTGTCATTAGCCATAGAAGTAGTCCGGCCCCTATCAAGGTAACGAAAATAGGCGCCACTGTTCACTTAATTATTTATTCTAACACCCCAAGGATACCCAAAAAATAGGCTGCCGTCAAGAATTAAACTTATTTCTGGCACTGGGGGCAATAGTGAGTTCCTCGCCCCGCGACCCGAATCTTTTCAATTGTATTTCCACACTGATAGCATTTTTGACCACCGCGACCATAAACTTGCAATTTTTCAGAGAAGTTCCCTTTTTGACCGCTACTATCTAAATAATTACGGAAAGTGGTCCCTCGATATCTTAAAGATTTTTTCAAGATTCTGGGAATCGCTTTAAATAATTGGGAAACTTCAACCGGTTTTAAAGAATTGGCAGTCCGGATCGGCCTGATACCGGCGGCAAATAAAGATTCATCTACATAAATATTACCCAAACCGGCAATTATTTTTTGATCTAATAAAACCGCTTTAACACTCCGCTGGCTCTTCTTTAAATTTAACGACAGCCCCTTCTGAGTAAAACTTTTATCCAGTGGCTCCGGCCCATAATTATTGGCGATTATTTGCTCCAGCGTTTTAGTATCCACTAGCCGCAGGTAGCCAAATTTTCGTAAGTCATTGAAGAATAATCGTCCGCCGTCTTCAAAAGTCAAGCTCACGCGGGTGTGTTGGTTAGGGAAAGACCGGCTTCTTTCTTCTTGGGAGAAGCTGTGTCCGCCAGTAATTGCCGTCTTAGGCGACAGATAAATTAACTGGCCCGTCATTTTAAGATGAATCAACAAAAAAAGATCGGGTTGGTTTAACTCAAAAATTAAAAGCTTGCCGCGACGATTAAGATCAGCAAAGGACAGCCCTTTCAGTTTTTTAATAAAAGTAGCGGCGCTGGGTTTAACCGTTGTCGGCGCAAAAACTTTCAGGGCCGTAATTTTTTTTCCTAGCAAAACCTTGACCAAATCGCGCCTGACTGTTTCTACTTCTGGTAATTCAGGCATGCGCTTAAAGACTTAAAATGGCCCCAATAATTAACCCTAAAATAAGAAACTCAATCGCAAAGATTCTAATAAAGCTGTACCCCATGTTGTCCGGATCCATTAGCTTCATAAAGATAATTTAAATATTTTAATCGCCTTAATTATAACACAAAAGCGCCAAAATGACGCTTTTTTAGGGTGGGCCGAGTAGGATTCGAACCTACGAAGGCGCAAGGCCAACAGATTTACAGTCTGTCCCGGTTGACCGCTTCGGTATCGACCCGCAAAACACTGTTTCCAATATAAAGAAAAATACACCAACTGTCAAACAATTTTAAGCCCCGTTAGTCGGGGCTTAATTTAATATCAAGGAAAGTTAAATATCTTTAACTAGGCAATCCCGGTCACACCCTGAATAACAAAGCGGACTAGAATATAGGCGGTAAAGACTACGAATAAGCCAATAACTGCCCAAACAATAATATTCTTCCCTTTCTTAACCTTGTCTGGAGAGCCCGCTGATAACATCCAAGTAAAGCCGCCGTATATAAATAAAACTAAGGCGATGGTACCAACAAAACCTAAGATGAAATTAATAATATTGCCTACTAAAATATTAGGGTTGTCAGTCCCGAGAGGATTGGGCAATTCTTTTGGTGCAGCAGTGCTACCACCACTATTTCTGGGAGTGCTGCTGGCAGGCGTAGTGGCGCTGCCTAAAGCTGGCAATAGCAAAAGATTAAGGCCAAAAACAAATAAAAAAATTACACTAAAAATTTTCTTCATAAAATTTTAATTGTTACTGATATTTTACTATAAATAATAAAAAAAGGCGAGTAATTACTACTCGCCTTATTATTATTCTCTAAACCAAACCCGAACTTTTGTCGGTGTATTGGTTAGGGCTTTAAAGCCAATGCTGCCATTGCCGGTTATTGTCTCCTGGTGCTTCCCGGGAGTAAACACTCGGCCACTAATCATTTCCACGGCCCCTCCCGTAACTTCAATATCCAGGGCATCACCGTCGTAAAAAATGTTATCGATAATCCAAACATCATCAACATTTTCTAAAACACCAGCCTGCCTGACAATGCCATTTTTTTCTCTTGGCTTCTCAGCACTTAAATTTTCCTTCGGAACGGCATAATGACTAACCAGAATTAGGAAAAATAAGCCCCAAATTATTCCCACCGGAATATTGGCAGAAACAACAGCTTTGCCTTTACCGTCCCCTTGCTTCCCTACCCCTAAAATATTTTTAAACAAATTAGGACTAAAAGAAGAAATTAGAGTGGCGGCCAGCAACTTCCAAAAGAAAAGCACATTATAGTGAGATAAAATTATCCACACTAGCAAAAAAACCAGCAACGGCAAAAGATAAAAAGCAACTTTTTTAATGCCCACATTATTATCACCACTGCTTGAAACTGTTGGGGTAGCCCCTTCTTCGGAAGAGTTTGCCCCTTGCGGCACTACGGTTCTCATCTTATTCATCTTCTTCTATTGATCTTTTTCTTAAAGAGGCTCTAGCGGCACTCCTGGTTAAAGACTCATTCACATCGGCATCCATCAGAATTAAATTCTTATTTTTAGCCGCCTCTTTTATTGAGTCAGCGCGGACTTCAGCCTTCCAAACATCAGCCGCCAGTTCCGAATCACCTAAAGTTTCACTCAACACTTTTAAGCGCGAAGCCTTAATAGTGTTATCCTTACTGGCAATTTTTACTTCTTTTTCTTTGTTTAGAAGCTCAGCCTCTAGAAGCTCACCACGTAACTGTTGCTCCCCAACCTGATTACGTAAAGACTGCACTTCCGGAGTGTTAATAATGTCTTGCGGGATTAACTCCAAAACCATAAATCCAGTACTCTCTTTAATGTCGGACGCTAGCGAATCAATTTTGGCCTGCCAATCATGGCTATTAAACCGGTCACCTAAAGATTCACTGTCTATAGTCTTGGCAAATTCCACCACTTTTTTTTCAACACTGAGAGCGATATAAGAAAATGGATCATCCATTTTGTAAATCGCTGCAGCCGAATCTTCACATTTTACTCGCAGCGAATAAATCATCTTTACCACCGCCCCACTTTTGGGCTCGATATCACTCTTCGTTCCATAGGGATGGCTCTCCACTAAATCTTTGCCAATATCTTCCCGGTCGCCACTAATAATATTTATAAACTGATCATACATTGGCACTTTGCCAACTAAACGAAACAGACCAAATATCCGCGGCACAAAATACCAACCGGAAATTAACGGCTCACCAATGGCTCCGCCCCACTCCCAAACATACTCCCAACGTGGTGGCACCTTGATGCGCCGATTCCAGATTGTTGCAAAAAGAATAATGGGCACCAATAACGTCAAGTACCATCCTCCTGACGGAAGAACCCCTAAAGCTAATAAACTCCAAACAACGAGAAGTATTGCGACCGTTAAAATAACGGCGACAATGCCCCAGACCATGATAAATACATGCCTTTTTACACGAAAATCAGGTCTTTCTCTAGCGGGCGCAGTTCCAAAAAAAAGTTTTGTTTTCATTTTTTATCTATCTTATTGTTAATTTACGAATTTTTGACTAAACGCTTTCCACATTTAGATGCCACCATTATATAATATTTTGCTATTTTTGTCAATATTAAGAAAAAACCGCCCTGATATTGAGGCGGTTAAATGAGCCGTTTTCGAGATTCGAACTCGAGACCTTCTCCTTACCATGGAGATGCTCTACCAACTGAGCTAAAACGGCCGAAAATTAAAAATTAGCCAGGAAACGCTAACTGCGTTCTATAATAAATTATTTAGTTAAATTATTCAAGTCTTTTAAGAGGGGTCAGGGATTCCCGGCTCATTCTCTTTCCCAGGATCGGGAGTCCCTGGGGCCTCAGGTTCGCTATTTTTATCAGTTAAAGGTAATTCCAACTCTTCTACCACCTTTCCCGTCTCGCTTTTTTGGGCAGCCAGCATTTCCCCAGCTAGACTAAACATTTGTTCCCATTCCGCCACCTTAGCATTATCCGGGTTAGCTTGTTTAAGGCGCAAAACAAAATCTTTAGCCAAATTTATTTTATCCACGGCAATCGCTAACTCCACCGCTAAATCTAAATAGCGGGGGTTATTCGGTTCTAACTCCAAGGCCTCCTGGACTTCATCAAAGGATCTTAAATTAGCGCCCAAACTTTTACTGATTAAGGCCATCTCAAAATATATTTTTTGACGGCTAATTTCGGAATTAGAAGGATAAGACCACTTCAAGCTGCGATACAACTTCAGAGCATGCTCTAAAGTCGAATGGGCTTCAGCCCAACGCTTTCCTTCACTATAAACATCAGCCAACATCCAGAAGGCGTCTAAATTTTTAGATTCCAGACCAATGATTTCAATTAAAGCTTCTTCAGCCCACTCCAGCTCTTCCTTTTCTAAATTTTCCTTAGCGGCCACGAATAATTCTTGAATTCTTTCCCGACGCTGACTTAAGCTTAACTTTCTCCCCCGGCGGCTGCGTCGGCGCTGTTGCTTTAAATTATCATAGGCCTTATAGAGAGGATCGGAAAAATTCTTTTTTAAAAACAATAAGAATCTTCCAAAAAAACCACTCCACTGCGACAAATCTCGGTCTAAACGTTTTTTAATCATGTCTTTTTTAAAGCGCGATTCCTTTTCGCCGGGGATATTCTCCACATCTAAAATTGCTAAGGCCGGAAACTTGCGCACGACAATTACAATAATGATTGCCAACGCGATGAGAATAAGAATTAAAATAAGTAAAGGCCAATTCATATACTTTTATTTAAGCACCAATAATTTTTTTAAATTCATCAGCTCTTAGACTAGCGCCGCCAACTAAAAGCCCGTCTATATTAGGCCATTCTAAAAAGTCCGCAGCATTTTTGGCGTTGACGCTACCGCCATAAATAACGCGGGGAAAGCGACCGATTAAATTAGCTAAAACCCCCTTAATCATTACCTGAATTGCTTCCGCCTGAGAAGCCTCTAGGGGTTGACCACTGCCGATTGCCCATAAAGGCTCATAGGCAACCACTAAAGCATTATCTTTTTCTATCACTAAACCAAATAATACTTCCTCTAATTGTCGTCTTAAAACTGCGACTGTTTGGCCATTTTTTTTCTGAGTGGCGTTTTCACCAATACATAAAATCGGAACTAAACCGGCCTCAAGAGCAGCTTGAACTTTTAAACGTAGTAGAGGAGAATTTTCTTTAAACTCTTGGCGACGCTCACTGTGACCGACTAAGACATATTTGGCCCCTAGCTGTTTAAGTGAAGCAGCACTAACCTCGCCGGTATAAGCACCTTTTATATAAGGAGCGACATCCTGCGCTCCCAATTTAAAAACTTTAGACGGCAAATGGCGGCAAACTGTTTCTAAGGCGCTAAAATCCGGCAACACGCCAAGTTCGGCAACAGAGTTTTTAATTTTTACCCGGTAATCTTTAGCTAACTTTTCACTCTCTTTAAAAGAGAGCTGCATTTTCCAATTTGCTAAAATTAATTTTTTCATAAAATTAGGTTACGAGAGATGCCACATTAGATAAGATCCCCCCAAAACAGTCTGAGTTTTTTAGTTTAACACTTTCTAAATCCCAGGGTAAGAGGGGGACTGATAATGGCGCTAACCAAGCTTAAAACCCCACTGGTAATATAATATCATAAATTAAAGAAAAAATCTGGATTTATTAATTTTTAAGCAATAAAAACGGGGCTTTTTCTACTTGCTAAGACAATTTTTTCGTGTTATAATGAGCCTAGATTAAGATTCGAAAATTAAGTCAAAAATGTCCTTTGACTGGACGTTTTTATGTTTTTATGAGCACTAATGATAACAAAAAAACTCAGGATTACGGCGCAGACGCAATCACTGTTTTAGAGGGTTTGGACCCGGTTCGTAAAAGACCGGGCATGTATATCGGCTCCACTTCCGCTACCGGTTTACATCATTTAATTTGGGAAGTAGTTGATAACTGTATTGATGAAGCGATGGCCGGCTTTGCCGAACAGATTACCGTCACCCTGACTAAAGACGGCTTGGTTTCGGTGGCTGATGATGGTCGCGGTATCCCGGTAGAAAAAATGAAAGCCACAGGAATATCAGCTTTAGAAACAGTTCTCACCAAGCTTCACGCCGGCGGCAAATTCGGCGGCGGCGGTTACAAAGTCTCCGGCGGCTTACATGGCGTCGGCGTTTCCGTCGTTAATGCTTTAAGCTCCTACTTGCGTGCTGAAGTCCGCCGCGATGGCCAACTTTGGGTACAAGAATATAATATTGGCAAACCAAAAGGGCCAGCTAAAGCGGTCGCTAAAGATAACGGTAGCGGTACCACTATTTCATTTAAACCGGATCCAACAATCTTTACAGAAACCGAATTTAATTGGGGTAAAATTTTAGACCGCTTACGTCAACAAACTTATCTCACCAAAGGAGTCACTATTAATATTATTGACGAGCGTCCGGACCACCGTCCGAAAAAATATCGCTTTCATTTTGAAGGCGGCATTAAATCTTATATTAAATCTCTGCATCGTGATAAATCGGTTAAACACGATACCGTTTTTTATGTAGAAAAAGAA
Source organism: Candidatus Parcubacteria bacterium (assembly GCA_037076615.1). Lineage (NCBI taxonomy): Bacteria > Candidatus Parcubacteria > Candidatus Parcubacteria bacterium. The sequence goes on along the minus strand of AP029158.1, from coordinate 217,254 downwards.
ATTAATGATGGGAAGGTGGAAGTGGCTTTACAATATAATGATGAGTTTAACGAAACCACTATTGCTTTTGCCAATAACATTCATAACCCGGAAGGTGGGACCCATTTAGTTGGTTTTAAAACGGCGCTCACCAGAACTTTAAATAATTATGGTCGTTCCAAAAATCTCTTAAAAGATAAGCAAGAAAATCTCACCGGTGAAGATGTTCGTGAAGGCTTAACCGCCATTATTAGTGTTAAGTTAACCGACCCGCAATTTGAAGGTCAAACTAAAGGTAAACTAGGCAACGCGGAAATGAAGGGGTATGTAGAACAGATTTTTGGCGAAGCTCTCCTAATGTTTTTAGAAGAAAATCCTAAAGAAGGTGAAGCCATTATCAATAAATGCATTCTCTCCTCTCAGGCTCGTCTGGCCGCTCGGAGCGCGCGCGCTACCATTCTGAGAAAAGGTGCCCTCGAAGGTATGACCTTACCGGGAAAATTAGCCGACTGCTCTTCGCGAAAAGCGGAAGATTGCGAACTCTATATCGTTGAGGGTGACTCCGCTGGCGGCAGTGCCAAACAAGGCCGCAATCGTCGCTTCCAAGCAATCTTACCTTTACGAGGAAAAATTCTCAACGTAGAACGTGCCCGAATGGATAAAATGTTAGCTAATGCCGAAATTAAAAATTTGGTAATTGCGATGGGAACCAACATTGATGATCAGTTTGATATTAATAAACTCCGCTATCACCGCATTATTATCATGACCGATGCTGATGTTGATGGCGCTCACATCCGCACCCTCTTGCTAACGCTATTTTTCCGCCACTTCCCTTATTTAATTGAGGGTGGCCATATTTATATTGCCCAACCACCACTATATCAAATTAAAAAAGGAACAGCGGCTCATTACGCCTACAGCGATGAGGAAAAAAATAAAATTGTTGCCGAATTGGGCGGCGAAACTTTAGCCACCGAAGATCCCAGCGAAGAAGAAGCTGAGGAAGCCGTAGCGGAGGAAGAGGGAAAAGCGACCAAAAAGAAAAACACCCGGATTCATATTCAACGCTACAAAGGTTTAGGAGAAATGAATGCCGAGCAGCTTTGGGAAACGACCATGGACCCGGAAAAAAGAATTGCTAAACAGGTAAAAATTGAAGATGCGGCGAAGGCGGATCAAATCTTTGATATGCTGATGGGCGACAATGTCGCGCCGCGAAAAAACTTCATCCAAACTAATGCCAAAAAAGTGGCCAACCTAGATATTTAATTTTTTAATTATGAATTACGTTCTGCCTTACTTCATTTATCCAGTTATTGCTTTTACTATCGCCCAGGGAATAAAATTTTTTCTGAAGACGCGCCGACGCGGCCATCTTTCTTGGCGTGATATTTTTGCCTATTCGGATATGCCCTCCGGACATACAGCCACAGTCACTTCCCTATTAGCGATTGTTTATTTAAAGCTGGGTATTGCTTCCGTGGAGTTTGCCTTAGCCTTAATTTTTGCCGCCATTGTGATTACCGATGCCATTGGTTTACGTAATTATCTAGGTGCGCATGGCCAAGCGCTCAATAAAATTGTTGGCGACTTAGATGATGATGATATTTTAGAAAGTCATTACCCTAAACAACTAGAGCGCATCGGACACACCCCCTTGCAAGTTTTAATGGGAGCCATTATTGGTGTTTTAGTCGCTCTGGCCGGTTATTTCTGGTTCTAATACCTTACTCACAAAGACCGCCGCTTGAAAGAGCGGCGGTTTTTTTAAAGTAAACTTTTACTCGGGAAGTTTTTCGGAATTTTTATTTTTAAGATATCTAAAATTGTCGGAGCGACCACGCTTAGATCACCAGCCAAAGGCAGCAAGCTTAAATCTTCGGAAAAAAAATCCGTGCCTAAACTCTGGCCGGTATAATTTTGCCCCACAATTAAAAAAGGGATTGGCTTATCAGTAATATCCGTTTGCGCGACCTCCGAAAAAGAATCCCGGAGAGTCTCGACGCGGCCGTAAGTTGAACTAAGGATTAAGGTGCCGCGGTATTTACGAAGGGCGTCACCAATTTTACCCACCCACAGATCATAAGTCTTTAAGGCACTCCTAGTTTTTTCCCAGTCTCCCGTCTGAGCCACTAAATCTAAATAACTTAAACTAAGAACGATAAAATCTTCTTCCCCTTTTTTAATAAGACTAATTAATTTTTTTACCAAGGCCGCACTAGCCTCTTCCAGGTTTTCTTGGCGGTCGCCGCCGGGAGAAGAAATCACCTCTCGACTTTCGCCCGCCAATAATTCAGCACGGCCATTGATAAAATAACCTTCTAAAAAAGGCGCAGCTTCGCTTTCGCTTAAACGTCTTTGCTTTAGACCAGCTTCAGAAATTATTTTTGTTAATTGACCCCCGGCTCCTAAAATCTGGTAGCGCTGCCCCGGCTCACCCGATGCCGATAAAACAGCGACCGGATAATTCTCTAAAAACCTATTAAGATTTTTTAAATTTAGACCGTTAAAAGCGTTCCCTTCACTTAAAGGCGCGACCCCCCAAGAATCCAGCAACAATAAAACTACTGGTCCGCTAGTCTCCTTTTTTTTCGACTCCGAGGCGGGTGCTATTTGTGAATTTAAATCAGGCATAAAAATTTTAGGATTTCGTCCTTAAATTAGATTCAATAAGAAGTAGGCGATTCCATTTACTAACACGTTCACCACGAGTGGGAGCGCCAGCCTTTAAATAATCCGCACCACTGGCAACTGCTAAATCCACTAAAGAATCATCGTTAGTTTCGCCGCGGCGTTGACTAAAAATAATCCGATAATTATGTCGTTTAGCCAACTGCAAACACTCCATTGTTTCTGTTAGGGTTCCGGCTTGAGCAGGGACGATCACGAGTGCATTTCCTAAATGATCTTTGAGAGCGGTCCGTAAACGCTTAGTGTTAGTGGCAAAAAAATCATTACCAGCTAACAAAGTTTTCCCACCTAACTCCTGGGTCACCTGACGCCAAGCATCAAGATCGGTGGCGGCGGCCGGGTCTTCTAAATAAACAATCGGAAAGCGGCTCAGCCAACTGTGGTAGAGGCCAATTAAATTGGCACTGCTTAAATAATCAGCTCCTAAGGAGAAAATATATTTTTGCTCGGCTTCGTCAAAAAGAGAGCCGGAACCAATATCAACTCCCAGCCGGAATTCATTTTCATAGCCAGCGGCTAAAGCGGCGGCGCTAATCAACTCTAAAGCTTGGATACTGGAATCCATATCCGGGGCGTAGCCGCCTTGTGAACCGGTATCAACATCATAACCGGCCGCATCTAAAATTTGTCCGAGCCGGTGATAAGTTTCGGCACCCGCTCTTACCATCTCAGCTACGGGCTGCCCGCTTTTCTGAAAGCGAGGAGCGCTAGGAGAAAAGGTTAATAAGTATTCCTGAAAATCTAAATTGGTATCAGCAAAACCACCACCGTTAAACATTGTTAGTAGCGGCGTCGGCAATTTTATGTCACTGCCCTTAAAATAAATTTCGTGTAAATATTCGTAAAGCTCTTGTTTTTTAGTTAAGGCCGCCACTTTCGCTGCCGCCAGTGAAACTGCTAACAGAGCGGGCGCGCCGATTTTTTCTTTTTGTGAGGTGCCATCTAAATCAATTAAAATTTGATCAATTTTTTCCTGCTCTAAGGGCGACCGTCCAGCTAAAGCCGGAGCGATTTGCTCATTAACCACCTGGACGGCCAAAAGAACGCCGCGACCAAAATAACGCTGGCTATCGCCATCTCTCTTCTCGGCCGCCTCAAAATGGCTGTGTAAAGAGCTCGTGGGTGCACTCGCTCTGGCCCGCTCACCGGTATTTAAAGTAATTGTTACTTCAACCGTGGGCCAGCCGCCACTATCTAGAATTTCTCGGGCACTGACGGTTTTAATTTTGGGAGTCATATAATTATTTTTAATTTTTATTAGGAAGTAGCGATAAGTTTTAAAAATTCCTCTTCAGTTAAAACAATCACGCCAATTTTTTTGGCTTGTTCTAATTTACTGCCCGGGTCAGCACCGACGACTAAATAATCGGTGGTTTTTACTAAACTATCTTTAACCACTCCGCCCTGTTGGGTAATTAAATTTTTTGCCTCAGAGCGAGAAAGAGATTCCAGACTGCCGGTTAAAACAAAAACTTTATCTTGAAGCGGACCAGCGGTGGTCGCCTGATCAAGTTTTAAGCGCAAACCACGGTCGCTTAATTTAGTCATTAAAACTGCCGTTTCCGAATCTTGCCAGTAATCAATTAGGGCTTGCGAAACAATCGGGCCGATATCAGCTAACTGACTCCACTTTTCAAAGGAAACTTTCTTGAGTTTTTCTTGAAGTTCTATAGGGCTGATTTTATTTTCAGAAAATTCCGCCGCCATCACTTGAGCGAGGGTCGCGGCCGACTCTAAACCGATATGACGAATGCCTAAAGAATAAATAAAGCGCGCTAAGGATAATTCTTGACGAGCAGCAATCGCCGCCAATAAATTATCAGCCTTTTTTTCCTTAAAACCCGGCAAACTAAGCAAAGCCGGCTTTTCTAATATATAGATATCACTAATATCCTCAATTAAGCCGGTAAGCAATAATTGGGCAGATAGTTTTTTCCCCAGACCAACAATGTCCGCTGCCTCTCGGGAGGCAAAATGAATCACTTGATGAAGAGCGCGCGCTAAGCATTTATTATTAACGCAACGCAAAGCCACCTCACCGTCTTCGCGAACGATCGGACCATGACAGCGGGGACAAGTGGCGGGGGGATAAATTTCTTTTTCGTCGCCCTGACGCAATTTAGGCAAAACTTGAAGCACTTTCGGAATCACATCACCGGCGCGTTCGATTACCACCGTGTCGCCAATCTTTAAATCCAGGCGTAAAATTTCATCAAAATTATGTAGCGTCGCTCGACTAACAATTACCCCCGCAACATTAACTGGCTCAAGATGGGCCACTGGAGTTAAAGCGCCGGTGCGACCGACTTGCCAACTAACATCGGTAACGCGCGTCGTTACTTGTTCGGCCGGAAACTTATAGGCCATCATATAACGCGGTGCTTTGCCAACTACCCCCATTTTATCCCACAAATTTAAATCATTAAATTTAACAACTGTACCATCAATCTGGTAGGGCAAACGATCGCGCTTTTCCGAAATTTTATCATACTGCTTAAAAACTTCAGATAAGCCAAAACACTGCTTGTTATCGGCCGGAGTTTTAAAGCCCAACAAATTAACTAATTTATCGGACTGGGCGCGAGTTTCTATAATTTCACCACGCTCTTTGCCGTCTAATAAAAGATCATAAGCATAAAAAACCAAACGCCGGGAAGCGGTAATTTTTGGATCTAATTGGCGTAAAGAACCGGCAACGGCATTTCTCGGATTGGCCAAAAGAGCTTTGCCGGCAGCGGCGTATTCTTGGTTTAATTTTTTAAAAGTTTTTGTTTCCATGATTGCTTCCCCGCGCACTTCCAAGTTTTTAAAAGACTGTGCCGGTTCTTTTAAGCCTAAAGATTTTAAATCGGCGGTCTCTAGGTCGCGCAACCTTAAAGGAACACTTTCAATAGTGCGGACATTGGCGGTGACATCCTCACCAATTCGGCCGTCACCGCGAGTCGCCGCTTGAACCAAAATACCCGCTTCGTAACGCAAGGACACGGCCAGTCCATCCAGTTTTACTTCAACATAATAATCTTGCGAAAGCGGCTGCCCAAAAAAACGGCGGTTACGATCTTCCCAAGCCAACATATCCTCGCGGGTAAAAGAATCATAGAGAGAGATCATCGGCTGCCGGTGACTGACTTTTTTAAATTTGGCACTCGGCTGGCCGGCAACGCGCTGGGTCGGTGAGTCGGGGGTGATTAATTCTGGATATTCATTTTCCAAGCGGAAAAGCTCCATTTTCAGACTATCTAAAGCCGCCGGGGATAAAGTCTCTCGGTCAAAAACGTGATAATTATGGCGGTGATAGTCAATTTCCGCTCTTAATTTTTGAAGACGCAAGGCCGCTTCTTTCTTAGTCATAAACAAGCTTATTATAGCATAAAAAAAACCGCCACGGCAGTGGCGGTTTTGAGGTTATTGTCGAAAATTTATTGAGCTGGGGTAGCCGGCGTTTCAGTTCCAGCTGCTTGTTGAGCACTGGAATTTAAGAAGGAAATAACATCATTTAAATTCTGAGTATTGGCAGCAACCGCTTGGTCTAACTGGGAAATAATCAGCGCATTGTTATTTAAACGAGCGTTGAACTGGAAAAAAACAACGAACATGGCTCCAACTAAGAGCCCGATAACGAAATTAATAATGTTTTCTTTTTTCATAATATTATTAGTTACAGCTTGAGATCGCCTTTTAGGGGTGCGGATACCCAAACTTTTATTCTTGACTAACATTTGCCTGAGCATTAGCAAGGCTTTGGTTGATAAAGCCCACTAAGGAATTAATCTGTGTGTTGTTGTCGACCACTGTCACACGAAGTTCATTCAATTTCTTATCTTGGCGATACAGCTGATAGCCAAAATAGGAAAATATTCCTATTAGGATAACGAGAGCGATACCAAGCCAAACCTGGTAATTCAGTTTTTTACGCATACTCATAATTAAAAATTATTATTAATAAAAATATTATAACATTTTAGCGGTTGGATTCCAAGTCGGCAATTCGGGCCTCCAGCGCTTCAATTTGTACCTGTTGCGCCTTTACGGCTTCAATTAACGGGGCGACTAAATTACCATATTCAACCGCTTTATATTGACCACTGGTTTCCACTAATTCGGGGAAAACTTTTTCCACTTCTTGGGCGATTAACCCCATGCTCGGTTCTTTTGAATCTTTCCACTTAAAGGTGACGCCCCTAAGAGCGGTGATTTTTTCTAAGGGTTTTTTAATCGTTTTGATGTTGGTTTTTAATTTAGCGTCGGATGAATATAGATATGAAGTTGCTGTTACTGTGCCGAAGGCAGGACTAAAACCACCGTTAGTTAAAGAGGTACAACTCTCAGCGGCTCCATTAGCATCGACACCGAGGGGAAAAGAACCGGCAGAGCAGTTAGATCCGTTAGCAGCTAAACTGATCGCATAATTAGCATAATTAACAGTGTCAGTACAACTTTGAACATTACCGGAAGCGTCAACACCCAGAGGATAAGTACCAGCAGTACAATTAGTACCATCGCCATGGCCACCACTAGGGACCGCGGTGCAATCTTCAGCATTACCGGAAGCATCGACACCACGAGCATAATAACCGGCAGAACAATTAGTACCATTGCCATGGCCACCAGTAGGGACGGCGGTGCAGCCGCTGGCTGTGCCCGAAGTAGTTATACCACGAGCATAGTAGCCAGAACTGCACAAAGAGGTGCTTGAAAGGGCTCCAGCAGTACCAGCAGAAGCTGCATAACCTGCGTTGGTAGCATAACCTGCGTTGGTAGCATAATCTGCGTTAGTAGAATTAGCGATGGAATTAGCACAACCTTGAGCATTACCGGAAGCATCAACGCCGGTGGCAAAATAGCCAGTAGAACAATTAGTGCCATCACCATGGCCGCCAGTAGGGACAGCGGTGCAACCACTAGCTGCGCCTGAAGTCGTTATACCACGAGCGTAAGAGCCGACACCGCATAAGGAAGTACTTGAAAGAGATCCGGCAGTACCAGCAGAAGCCGCATAACCTGCGTTGGTAGCATAATCTGCGTTAGTAGCAGAAGTAGCATTACCTGAGAAAGAAGTGGCTTGTAAGACGGCACTAACAACTACATTTCCAGTTCCAGTATCACTAATTCGAGAATTTGTTAGACCGGACGCACTAGACCATTTAGGAATGTAATTAGTTGTTCCTGATCCGGAAATGCCGCCGGTGCCGGCAACTGAATCAACATAACCCTTAGTAGCCGCATGGCTAGAAGCGGAGGGGGTTGGAACAATTAAAGCTCCTGTAAATCGGCCAGTGCCAGAAACATCTAGTTTGTAGGCGGGAGCGGTGGTGCCGATGCCAACGCTGCCAGAAGAATTCCAAATACCAGAACCAGGGAAATAAGTATTATTACTCGCTCCATTTAAATATAAATTCCCATAGAGCCAAGCACTATTAGCGCTGTATGAAAAACGCATATGCTCTCTTGTTCTATTATTCATGCCGATATGCATATTGCCATCGCCGGTATACCAAATACTACCGCGAGCGGAAGGCGATTCACCAAATTCTATTCCCGCAGATTGATCAGTTGCGTTATCTCCACTACTTGTACTTTCAAGTAGAATTGTTGGATTAATGGCATCACTTCCAATCTGCAAATTAACGCTTGGGTCCGCTGTCCCAATCCCAACAGAAGCCGTTGGAGTAGGAATAAGTAAATCGCCAGTAAAACGTCCCGATCCGGCAATATCAAGCATATACTGGGGGGCAGCCGCTGTCCCGATACCAACCCGATCAGTGGAACCGGGAGCAATAATAATATCTTTAGCAAATAATGGCTCTATAAAAACAACCATTAGACCCAAAAAAATGGCCACTGCCGCAAGAGGCCAGACTTTTTTAAAAAATCTTTTCCGTTTCATAATGTCAAAATTATTTTTTAAACACACCTATATAATACCACTTTTCAATAAAAGTGGGTAGAAGAGATTAATCAATAGCGATATAAAAAACATTCTCCAATCCACCAAACCAGGGGGAATAATAATTGTCTTTAGCCTTAAAATTTAAGCGCAAAAATAATTGGTCTGAATCTCGATTAGTAAAATTTAAACTATCACTAGTAGTCTCCTGCCAATTCTGGCCATCAAAAGAGGCCGAAAAAGTAAAATCGTCGGGATTAGCTTTAATTGATTTGCCCAAAATATGTAATTGCTGAACCTTTTTATCTTTATAGCTATTAATATTATTACTCTGATATTGATATTCATGACTATTATCAAAACCTCGGTCATCAAAACGATATTTTTTGCCGGCGCTGACAAGATAAAGCTGATCTTTTTCAAGGGCGCAGACAAAGAACTGACCCTCAAAAATCTCACCTAAATTTATTAACCCCTGAACTTCGGCGCCGCCATTTTGCCATAATTTTAGAAAATGACGAGACGGCTCCACTGAACAAATATACCAAATAGCTTTAGACCCACGACCAATTTTAAAAACTTTAGAAGCAAAGCCACCGCCGGTGACTCGTAAATCAAAAAATGACTTGAGATCTTGCCGCTGCCCCTCATTATAAAGCAGGGCTAAAGATTCATAGCCGGAATAAAAAATTATAAATTGTTCATCGCTTCCCCCCGCGCTGACATAGCCATTACCATAACCCATGGTAGTGCGCATTTTAGAGGCGGTGTCTAAATAATTTAGTCGACCAAGGTTGTCGGAAAAATAAGAAAAAACAACCTCTTGCTCATCTTCTGAGACAATAAAACTGACTAAATATTTTTTATCTAATTTATTAGCAAAAACCGCTTGCACCGACTTCCCTTTTAGTTCCGCCGGCAAAGCGAGTGAGCGCCCCAAAAATCGCCAGCCATTTTTTTCTAAAGATATTTCAGGTTGCTCATTTTTAAGATTACAATTTTCAGTTGCACAATCTTCTTTTAAAACTAATTCATAAATCGGCTCAAAAGTAAGGGCCGAAACCTGGTCATCAAAATGTAAATTAGTTTCTTCTTGGTTTAGATAATATTGATTATAAAAAGCCTCGGAAAAAATATTAGAATAAGTAATTAGCTGTCCGGAGTCCGTTAGGGTTGGTCTCAATTCTTGAGGAGCTTCAGCGGCCCACTCCTCAAAGGCCAATAGTAAATCTTCCTGACTTTCAATTATCTGTAAGTCTGAGGCTGATTTTAAACCTCCGGGGATATTGGCAATGATCGTTTTTGTTTGCGATTGTAATTTAGAAACCGCCAAAAAATTATTAACCGTAAAAAATGTTAATACTAATATCACTACCCAGATAAAAACTAAATAAATTTTTTTGGCGCCTGGCTTCATAATGCTCTTTAAAAAAGGGGCACAGCTTAGACTGCGCCCCTCTTTAAAAAAAATCTTTATTTTACAATCATCTTGCCAACCTCACCGCGAGCAGCATGACCAGGAACATCGCAATGGAAGAAATACTCCCCAGGCTCAGAAGGAGCATTAAAAGTAATCGCCCGGGTTTCTTGCGGGCCAAGACCTACAGCCACCGCCGATAAAGATGGGTCGTCAAACATGAACACGTGAGTGTATTCGTCGGTAGAGCTAACACCCAAAGTCACTGGAGCGCCCGCTTTTACCTCAAAAGAATCAGGAGAGAAGCCGGTAGCGGCGACACCTAATTTAATTGTTGAGTCAGTTAAAGCGTCCTTACTAATCGCCGCTGTTTGTTGAGGGGCTTCAGGAGACATCGCTTCCGCATCATTTTTTACCGCTTCTCCAGTTGGCGTAACCACGACATCATCTTTAATCGGATTAGCTCCCGGGACTTCTACACGAGAACCTTCGGGAATAACTTGTCCAGTTTCAGTCGTGGTTGTTGGTTCAACTTTTTCAGGCAAATCTTCACCTTCCATACCCGGCTCTACTTCTGTGCCCGGTTCGATCATTCCTGTTTCGTTAACACCAGGAACATTAGTGTTTTCTTGTTTGTCTTTCTGACTGTTCACTATAAGAACAACAGCTAAAACAACCAAGATGACTACCGCCAAAATAATGCCGATCGTCCTGGCATTAAGGCTCTTTTGGGTAGTGCCAGAATTGTTATTTGTGTCCATACTTTTTGCGCAAGCCGCCCTTATCAAAGGATAAGTGACGAACCGCATTAATTAATTATTTATTTTAAAATAAAATTTGGTGTCTCAGCTTGGTCTTTAGCCTTAGTCGGCCAGTCTTTCCAATCAAAGCGCTTGGCGATTAAGCGATAAGAAACTTCAACTGGAACATTGGAATGGAGAGTAAGCTTTTCTCCAGAAACAGTATAATAAACATTGGCTGGCTTGCCGTAAGGAGTGAGTAAGACCTCTAAATTATCTTTACTAAAATCAACTACATTATACCACACCCACAAATCGCTGCCAACTGTTTGCCGCTTAAAATCAAGGGTTTTCTGGTATTCGCCGTCTGCCGCCTGATCAATCATGACCCGGCCGGTAGTTTCTTCTTTAACGCCACCGACAATGGAAGCGGCAAAGGTTGAATAGTTAACTCCCTTTAAATTATAGAGCGGGTCAATCGTGCCAACGGTAATTTTGTTGGCAGAGACCGTACCAGTCGTTGTCAGGTTGGATGCACCCAAGGATAGCCCGCCGCTAATATACGCCGAACCGGCAACATTTAATTTATAGGTGCCGGGGTTGGTGGTACCAATGCCGACGTTTAAAGTGGTTGAAGAAGCGTAAAGACTGGTGCCGTTTAGAGCCCAATAACCGACAGTGGAGCCGGAGCCACCACTAACGGCAGAGTCTACATAAGATTTAGTAGTAGCGTGTCCAGCAAGAGTTGGGGTGCCGACAATAACTGGCTGGGTGAAACGACTAGTGCCAGAGATATCTAAAGTGTAGGCGGGGGCAGCGGTGCCGATACCGACGGAATTATTAATAACCGTTTTAGGCGTTAAAACAACCTCATTTGTCACGCCTTCCGTGGGCATGGCCAAATTTTGAATACTAGTTATTTTGTTTGAACCGCTATGCGTGCCCAATCTAAATCTATATGTTTGGAAAGAGCTTGTCTGAGGCATCCAAAATTTTACAAATCCATCATGATGGAAAACTCTAACCTCGGCAGGAGTTATCCCATGGGCCACATAACTACTATTATAAAAATAACCACCACTTCCATAGTTATAGGTTGTAACTTTTCCCCCGATAGCGCCCCAGCCAGAGTAAGAGTTTCCCTCAATATAAAGCTCTATCATTGAATTACCAGAAACTGCAATATCAGTATTTACTAAAATTCCATTTGAATAAGAATATACACCACCTGAAAGAAATTGATTCGCCACACCTAAACCTTCCGTCGCCTTAATAATTCCTGAAACATAAAGTTTCTCTGACGGATTAGTTGTCCCAATCCCAACATTCGTACCATTATTATATAAATTAGAATTAGCAACCCAAGAGGTGCCATTGTGCCGTAAGGTTTGCCCAGAAGTACCTGCCCCCACGCCACCACCGGCGGCAGCCGTTGCAGTTGAATCCACATAAGATTTAGTAGTGGCGTGATTAGTCGCAGTCGGAGTGCCAACAATAACTGGTTGAGAAAAACTACCAGTGCCAGAGACGTCTAATTTGTAAGCAGGGGCGGTGGTGCCGATGCCGACGTTGCCATTCTCTTTAAGATACAAACTATTCACAAACCCCGAAGCAACATAACTATCCTGCCCCGTCGCCGTTGTCTGAGAGTATCTAAACAAAAGTCCGTCACCTATGCTAGACCCGACATGGTTTATATTCCAATGCGTGTTATTTCCAGATGCAGGAGCATTTGTAAAAGTAAATCCTGAGCCACCGGTACCAGAGTTGGAAGCAATAAATTGAAATCTCCCCTCTGTATCTTCCACTATTTGTGAAGCTTGTGTATCTATGTGCTTATTGGAAACAACAGCATCGGCAACGTGCAGATTCGCTCCGGGTACCGTCGTTCCAACCCCCACATTCGTACCATTATTATAAAGATTAGAATTAGCCACCCAAGAGGTGCCATTGTGCCGTAAGGTTTGCCCAGAAGTACCTACCCCCACGCCACCACCGGCAGCGGCCGTAGCAGTTGAATCTACATAAGATTTAGTAGTGGCGTGATTAGTGGCTGTTGGAGTACCAACAATAACGGGTTGAGTGAAGCGGCTAGTGCCGGCAACGTCTAAATTATAAGCAGGGGCGGTGGTGCCGATGCCAACGTTGCCTAAATGATTTATAACCATCCTAGTTAACATTTCGCCAGAAGGATTTCCATCGTCTGGCTTAGTTAAGAAAGACAATCCCCCGCCCCATGAATTATCATGATGCGACTCAACAGCAGCCGTAGTAAACTCAGTGGAATCTGTCCAGCGTGTAGCAAATGATAATCGATTGCCTGCAGTATTCGGAAAAGAACCGTCTATGTTTGTTCCAATTACAAGTCGCACAGTTTCAACTGTTGAAGTTCCAACACTGCCAACAGCTCTAACTCTTAATTGTGCACCTGCCGATTCTACAGATAGCTTCTGGCTCGGACTAGCCGTCCCAATCCCCACATTCGTCCCATTATTATATAAAACAGAATTAGCTACCCAAGAGGTGCCGTTGTGCCGCAAAGTTTGCCCAGAAGTACCTGCCCCCACGCCACCACCAGCGGCAGCGGTAGCGGTTGAATCCACATAAGATTTGGTTGTTGCGTGATCGGCTGCAGTCGGAGTGCCAACAATAACGGGCTGGGTAAAGCGGCCGGTGCCGGCAACGTCAAGTTTGTAGGCTGGTGAACCGGTACCGATACCAACAGAACCAACTGTTGGATTAAGCAATAAATTTGTCCCAGCGCCAGCTAAATATGAATAGTTCGCACCATTTCCTAATCTTATACCGCCAGCACCGGCAGTGGTCGCGCCTAAAGACCAAGCATTGTTTGTATCAATGGAAATACCAATTCTTTCAGCAGACCCCCAATAATACTGAGTTGTTGCAGCCCCTAAACTATATTTAATATTAGTGCCGGAACTATCACCCAGCTGTAATTTTGCTCCAGGTGCCGCCGTACCAATCCCCACATTACCACCACCTGGATTGATAATAGTGTTATTACCAAGCTGATTAATGTATAGAGGTTTAGAACTATGGCTTTGAATCCAACTATAAGTAGTATTACCTCCCATTCTTAGGCTAGTGCCACCGGTAGTTAGTAACTCCAAAACACCTAGCCCGCCAGAATCATCATTGCCCAATACAGATAATTTTGTATTTGGTGTTGCAGTGCCTATACCCACCTTAAAATCCGTTGAAGATGTGTAAAGATTGGTGCCGTTTAGAGTCCAGTATCCGACCGTAGATCCAGAGCCACCCCCGATAGCCGAGTCAACATAAGATTTGGTGGTCGCATGATCAGCGGCGGTTGGGGTGCCAACAATAAGAGGCTGAGTGAAACGACCAGTGCCAGCAACATCTAAGCTATAAGCCGGAGTCGCGGTGTTTACCCCTAGGCGCATGTTCTGAGCACCGCCCGAGCCATTAGACTCAGAGTAAAGAGAAAGTAAATTATTGCCATCAATTTTCATGACATAGCCTTGAGGAGTTCCAACTGGGGAGGCGGAAGTCACGGGCATATCCACTAGACTGACTAGGCCGCTGTCGGGAGCGAACTCCAAAGGACCAATTAAAAGCGGCGCGCCAACTTCAATTTGATTGTTGGTGTTAACTTTGAACATATTGACTATCGACATATCGCCACCACTGCGGGCTGATAGCCAGCCGTCATTAGCCAAGGTCAAAAGCGAACCGGGTTTGTCAGTGCCAATACCAATTTGGCTACCATCGTTATAGAGATTGGTACTCGCCACCCAAGAGGTACCACTAGCTCTTAAAGTGCTCCCGTTAGCCGCCGCGGGAATTCCGCCTCCAGCGGCGGAATCAACATAAGATTTGGTAGTCGCATGATCAGCAGCAGTTGGGGTGCCAACAAGAACTGGTTGAGTAAAACGACTAGTGCCAGAGATATCTAAAGTGTAGGCGGGGGCAGCGGTGCCGATACCGACGTTGCCAGTTGATGTAACTTGAAACGGAGCACTTGTTTGATCAAGTGAAAAACCTAAAGCAATATTATTAGAATTATTTAATCCAACATAACCACTTGTGGCATTATTTTGAATTTGTACACTTGAGTTTCCCGAATTTCTATATATCCTTAATGGATTTGCGTTTGCAGAAACTATATCTAATGTTGTAGCCGGATTCGTCGTCCCCACCCCCACATTCCCTGTATTTGAATTACTGATATTAGTGCCATTCATTGTCCAATAACCAACTGTGGAGCCAGAACCGCCACCAATAGTAGAATCTACATAAGATTTAGTGGTAGCATGACCATCAGCGGTTGGGGTACCAACAAGAACTGGTTGGGTAAAGCGACCAGTACCAGAAACGTCTAGTTTGTAACCAGGGGTGGTGGTACCGATGCCGACGTTGCCGCCGTCTTGTTGTAAAGCCAATGGTCTCGATGTTCCACTTGACTCTAAGGATAGAAAATTTCCTGTTGTATTCCATTGAAGTTGCCCATAATCATCATTACTTAGAGAATCTCCAACAAGTATTCTTGTATTGGTGCTTCCTGTTAAGCTTACATCTCCGCCAACAACCGAAAGTTTGCCCCATGGCGCCGTCGTCCCAATTCCCACATTCCCCGTATTTGAATTACTGATATTGGTTCCATTCATGGTCCAATAACCAACTGTGGAGCCAGAACCGCCACCAATAGTAGAATCCACATAACTCTTAGTAGTGGCATGACCAGCAGCTGTCGGTGTGCCAACAAGAACTGGTTGAGTAAAACGACTAGTGCCAGAGATATCTAAAGTGTAGGCGGGGGCAGCGGTGCCGATACCGACGGAATTATTAATAACCGTTTTAGGCGTTAAAACAACCTCATTTGTCACGCCTTCCGTGGGCATGGCCAAATTTTGAATACTAGTTATTTTGTTTGAACCGCTATGCGTGCCCAATCTAAATCTATATGTTTGGAAAGAGCTTGTCTGAGGCATCCAAAATTTTACAAATCCATCATGATGGAAAACTCTAACCTCGGCAGGAGTTATCCCATGGGCCACATAACTACTATTATAAAAATAACCACCACTTCCATAGTTATAGGTTGTAACTTTTCCCCCGATAGCGCCCCAGCCAGAGTAAGAGTTTCCCTCAATATAAAGCTCTATCATTGAATTACCAGAAACTGCAATATCAGTATTTACTAAAATTCCATTTGAATAAGAATATACACCACCTGAAAGAAATTGATTCGCCACACCTAAACCTTCCGTCGCCTTAATAATTCCTGAAACATAAAGTTTCTCTGACGGATTAGTTGTCCCAATCCCAACATTCGTACCATTATTATATAAATTAGAATTAGCAACCCAAGAGGTGCCATTGTGCCGTAAGGTTTGCCCAGAAGTACCTGCCCCCACGCCACCACCGGCGGCAGCCGTTGCAGTTGAATCCACATAAGATTTAGTAGTGGCGTGATTAGTCGCAGTCGGAGTGCCAACAATAACTGGTTGAGAAAAACTACCAGTGCCAGAGACGTCTAATTTGTAAGCAGGGGCGGTGGTGCCGATGCCGACGGAGCCACTAGAACTTATTCTTACCGCTTCAGTTAATGGATAAACAGCTGAAGGACGTACATCAAAAGCTAAAGCATGAGAATTATTGCCAGTATAACCAACTGTCCTAATTCTGGCTTGCTGCCAATTAGCAACATTCCCGCCTGAAGATTTACCTCTAAATTCTATGGCGGTACCACCCCCAATAGTAGTCGTTAGGTCTGATTCATAATCTAAAATAAGAGCTGTATTCGAATCACTCGTAGATCCACCAGTTTTTATTATATGCAGAGGTGCTGTTGGGTTTTCTATTCCAATCCCCACATTACCTTCATTCAAATTCCAAATACTGCCACTGGCAGTTCCCCCCCAGAGGGTGATTGGGCTGACGGCGGCACTTAAAGAAGAATCTAAATATTCTTTGGTAATCGCGGCCTTAGGCGTGCCGGAAGTAATGACAGCATCGTTAATTAAAACATTGCCACCAGAAACAGCCAGTTTCGCCGCGGGAGTAGTGGTGCCTATGCCGACGTTACCGTTAGTATCAATAATTACCTTAGTAGCGTTATTTATATTAAACCAAACACTTCTATTGGCAGCAGCATTTAAATAAGTATCCCCATTTACACTTTGCCTAAGAGCATATTGCCCTGCGCCTGTTAAATTTTTATGATGAAAAGTGGCAAAAGTGTTTGTTAAAGCATAATAATTTCCATCTATTGATGCATTTTTTGAAGTAATTGTTCCACTAAAATTACCACTACCAACTACATCTAATTTTTCAGAAGGGGTTGTTGTCCCAATTCCCACATTCCCCGTATTTGAATTACTGATATTGGTTCCATTCATGGTCCAATAACCAACTGTGGAGCCAGAACCGCCACCAATAGTAGAATCCACATAACTCTTAGTAGTCGCATGACCAGCAGCTGTCGGTGTGCCAACAAGAACTGGTTGAGTAAAACGACTAGTGCCAGAGATATCTAAAGTGTAGGCGGGGGCAGCGGTGCCGATACCGACGTTGCCAGTTGATGTAACTTGAAACGGAGCACTTGTTTGATCAAGTGAAAAACCTAAAGCAATATTATTAGAATTATTTAATCCAACATAACCACTTGTGGCATTATTTTGAATTTGTACACTTGAGTTTCCCGAATTTCTATATATCCTTAATGGATTTGCGTTTGCAGAAACTATATCTAATGTTGTAGCCGGATTCGTCGTCCCCACCCCCACATTCCCTGTATTTGAATTACTGATATTAGTGCCATTCATTGTCCAATAACCAACTGTGGAGCCAGAACCGCCACCAATAGTAGAATCTACATAAGATTTAGTGGTAGCATGACCATCAGCGGTTGGGGTACCAACAAGAACTGGTTGGGTAAAGCGACCAGTACCAGAAACGTCTAGTTTGTAACCAGGGGTGGTGGTACCGATGCCGACGTTGCCGCCGTCTTGTTGTAAAGCCAATGGTCTCGATGTTCCACTTGACTCTAAGGATAGAAAATTTCCTGTTGTATTCCATTGAAGTTGCCCATAATCATCATTACTTAGAGAATCTCCAACAAGTATTCTTGTATTGGTGCTTCCTGTTAAGCTTACATCTCCGCCAACAACCGAAAGTTTGCCCCATGGCGCCGTCGTCCCAATTCCCACATTCCCCGTATTTGAATTACTGATATTGGTTCCATTCATGGTCCAATAACCAACTGTGGAGCCAGAACCGCCACCAATAGTAGAATCCACATAACTCTTAGTAGTGGCATGACCAGCAGCTGTCGGTGTGCCAACAAGAACTGGTTGAGTAAAACGACTAGTGCCAGAGATATCTAAAGTGTAGGCGGGGGCAGCGGTGCCGATACCGACGGAATTATTAATAACCGTTTTAGGCGTTAAAACAACCTCATTTGTCACGCCTTCCGTGGGCATGGCCAAATTTTGAATACTAGTTATTTTGTTTGAACCGCTATGCGTGCCCAATCTAAATCTATATGTTTGGAAAGAGCTTGTCTGAGGCATCCAAAATTTTACAAATCCATCATGATGGAAAACTCTAACCTCGGCAGGAGTTATCCCATGGGCCACATAACTACTATTATAAAAATAACCACCACTTCCATAGTTATAGGTTGTAACTTTTCCCCCGATAGCGCCCCAGCCAGAGTAAGAGTTTCCCTCAATATAAAGCTCTATCATTGAATTACCAGAAACTGCAATATCAGTATTTACTAAAATTCCATTTGAATAAGAATATACACCACCTGAAAGAAATTGATTCGCCACACCTAAACCTTCCGTCGCCTTAATAATTCCTGAAACATAAAGTTTCTCTGACGGATTAGTTGTCCCAATCCCAACATTCGTACCATTATTATATAAATTAGAATTAGCAACCCAAGAGGTGCCATTGTGCCGTAAGGTTTGCCCAGAAGTACCTGCCCCCACGCCACCACCGGCGGCAGCCGTTGCAGTTGAATCCACATAAGATTTAGTAGTGGCGTGATTAGTCGCAGTCGGAGTGCCAACAATAACTGGTTGAGAAAAACTACCAGTGCCAGAGACGTCTAATTTGTAAGCAGGGGCGGTGGTGCCGATGCCGACGGAGCCACTAGAACTTATTCTTACCGCTTCAGTTAATGGATAAACAGCTGAAGGACGTACATCAAAAGCTAAAGCATGAGAATTATTGCCAGTATAACCAACTGTCCTAATTCTGGCTTGCTGCCAATTAGCAACATTCCCGCCTGAAGATTTACCTCTAAATTCTATGGCGGTACCACCCCCAATAGTAGTCGTTAGGTCTGATTCATAATCTAAAATAAGAGCTGTATTCGAATCACTCGTAGATCCACCAGTTTTTATTATATGCAGAGGTGCTGTTGGGTTTTCTATTCCAATCCCCACATTACCTTCATTCAAATTCCAAATACTGCCACTGGCAGTTCCCCCCCAGAGGGTGATTGGGCTGACGGCGGCACTTAAAGAAGAATCTAAATATTCTTTGGTAATCGCGGCCTTAGGCGTGCCGGAAGTAATGACAGCATCGTTAATTAAAACATTGCCACCAGAAACAGCCAGTTTCGCCGCGGGAGTAGTGGTGCCTATGCCGACGTTACCGTTAGTATCAATAATTACCTTAGTAGCGTTATTTATATTAAACCAAACACTTCTATTGGCAGCAGCATTTAAATAAGTATCCCCATTTACACTTTGCCTAAGAGCATATTGCCCTGCGCCTGTTAAATTTTTATGATGAAAAGTGGCAAAAGTGTTTGTTAAAGCATAATAATTTCCATCTATTGATGCATTTTTTGAAGTAATTGTTCCACTAAAATTACCACTACCAACTACATCTAATTTTTCAGAAGGGGTTGTTGTCCCAATTCCCACATTCCCCGTATTTGAATTACTGATATTGGTTCCATTCATGGTCCAATAACCAACTGTGGAGCCAGAACCGCCACCAATAGTAGAATCCACATAACTCTTAGTAGTGGCATGACCAGCAGCTGTCGGTGTGCCAACAAGAACTGGTTGAGTAAAACGACTAGTGCCAGAGATATCTAAAGTGTAGGCGGGGGCAGCGGTGCCGATACCGACGGAATTATTAATAACCGTTTTAGGCGTTAAAACAACCTCATTTGTCACGCCTTCCGTGGGCATGGCCAAATTTTGAATACTAGTTATTTTGTTTGAACCGCTATGCGTGCCCAATTTTCCCCCGATAGCGCCCCAGCCAGAGTAAGAGTTTCCCTCAATATAAAGCTCTATCATTGAATTACCAGAAACTGCAATATCAGTATTTACTAAAATTCCATTTGAATAAGAATATACACCACCTGAAAGAAATTGATTCGCCACACCTAAACCTTCCGTCGCCTTAATAATTCCTGAAACATAAAGTTTCTCTGACGGATTAGTTGTCCCAATCCCAACATTCGTACCATTATTATATAAATTAGAATTAGCAACCCAAGAGGTGCCATTGTGCCGTAAGGTTTGCCCAGAAGTACCTGCCCCCACGCCACCACCGGCGGCAGCCGTTGCAGTTGAATCCACATAATTTTTAGTGGCGGCATGATCGTCATTAAGAGGAACGCCAACAATAACTGGTTGAGAAAAACTACCAGTGCCAGAAACAGTTAATTTTTGAGCAGGAGTTGTGGAGCCAATACCAACATTGCCATTATTTAGAATCGTTAGCCTAATTATATTTCCCGTCAAAAATTGTAAATTATTTGAGGGACTACTGATAACAAAATCTTGAACCGGCGCCCCGCCGAAGCCAGTGCCAATATCAATCTGCCCTCTTACAGTTCCCCCTCTATTAAAATTGATTCTCGGAAAAGAGCTGTCATAAATTTCTAGTTTTGCTCCTGGCGTCTCGGTTCCAATCCCAACCCGGCCGCCATCACGGACAGCGACAAAATCAAGCAATAAATTATTCCACTCTAATGCCGTTAAGGTGCCATTAGCTGGTTTTTGATAAACCAATGGATCAACTATAGCAAAAGCATTCCCAGCAAATAAAAAAGACCCGGCGATTAAACCAGCAAGAAGCCCGATTCTTAAAGATAATCGTGCTTTTTTTATTATCGCTAAGTCACTTCTTTGAAACACAGAATTTCCATCTTAATTTCTCTTAAATTATAGCAATTTTTGGAAATCAAGGCAAAGCTTTTTTGGCCCTTAAAACTCCAATT
This sequence comes from Candidatus Parcubacteria bacterium, assembly GCA_037076615.1. Lineage (NCBI taxonomy): Bacteria > Candidatus Parcubacteria > Candidatus Parcubacteria bacterium. The sequence continues at coordinate 196,297 of AP029158.1, read as the reverse complement.
CAACACTCCTTTTAGTCCGCCCATAGGTTCCCACTGAAATCAACTTAATCGGGTTCCAACTGACGTTAGAAATTGAGTAAGAAGCCTCATTGTTTAAAGCCATATCTGGAATAATAATATTATAAATTTCTCCAAAAGGAGCCTCGCGTAAATTAAAACCATTTTTACGGACCTCATTCAACACTCGCTCCGACCCGGTTTCGGCGACATAATAAGCGCGGGAAGAATCATACTGTAAATTCCCCGAGCGCAAGCCGATCATCACAAAATAGGAACCGCCTAAGGCGACCACGATAATGGCGGAAACAATAAATAGTGTTAGCAAGAGGGCGCTGCCCTTTTTTAATTTCATTTTAGTCATTGCGGTAATAGCGAGAGGTGAGCGTGGTTTGAATCTTCATCTCCGCTCGGTTAAGTTCTTTCCCTAGAGCCTCAGCAGTCAAACCCATCGCTACCATTCCCTGCTGCTTCTCTGGTAAATTGCCATTATGTTTAATTAAAAAATCTGCGGCCGTTATCCGAATACTGGCGGGCGTTAAATAACCGGTTCTAAGGCCTCGTTGCACCCGGAAACGCTCATTATTTATATCATAAATCACACATTCGCCGTGATAATTTTTGAATTTTAAAACTTGAGAATTGCCCACGGTTTCATTGGCGTAAATCTGCCCCACCGGCACACCGCAAGTACCCGTGCTGCGCTTGGCCATCCTAATTTCTTTGCTCGTTACCTCTAAAAAATACTTGAGATTTTCTTCAACATTCTGGGTCGCTAAAGCGGTGCGCTGGCTTTCAATGACTAAGCGAAAAACATTTAAGGCCCCGGTAATAATTAAAGCAAAAAGTAAAACTGAAACTAAAATTTCTGTTAAAGAAAACCCCGGCTGCAAGGCGCGCCGCTTGAATAATTTTTTAAGTTTTATTTTATTAACGCCAATCATAAAGCAAGGTTCCTAATTCGTAACGATAAGGTTTGTCGCGCACTTCCCAAGAAACTAAAGAGCGCACCTTGAGCGGCTCCCCCGGATCTTCAGCGGTCGCCGGCAAACGTTCAATAAAAATTTGTCGTTTAAAAATAGTTGGCTCTAAACCGGCAGCCGCTAAAACATAAAAGCCGCCGCTATCTAAATAAAGCCGGGTATCAGAATTACTACCGACAGGAATTAAGCTACCCTGATTAAAATCTGTTACATAATTGCCATTAGTTAAACCGGTAGCAAAGTCTCGGCCATTCAACCAGTTAGTATCCCGAATTTGGCGCACCAACTCTATCCCCTCTTGCGACAGACTAGCGGCAATCAATTGGTTTTTATTGATGCTCTGGGCTTGAATATTTTGAACAATCAAAGATACCACCCCAAGCATGGCTAAAGAAATAATAAACAGAATTGCCAAAATCTCAACGATGGAGAATCCTGGCTGCTGATATTTTTTATTTTGTCGCCCCTTTATTTTCATAAATTATTAGTCGCCTAAAACTTCAGCTAAACCAAGAAAATTGATTCTAATCGTTTTTGTTTCGCCGCTAATTTTATCTTTCAAAACCAGCTCGGCCTCCTGATTTTCTTCATAAGCGTTAATAAAAACTTTGGGATCGGGTGGTAAAAAAGCAATAGTAGCCTTGGGGACGGTTATGAGTGTGCCGCTAACTTGTTTGATTCTAATACTTTCAATAAAAAAATTATCTGGCAACTCGTTGCGAATCGCCCCATAAGCTTCTTCGCTCTCACCGGGATCCGCCAAGCGATTAGGTGTGGTGTCAGCAAAAGTAAAATACTCATTACTGTCGGAATTAAAAACCATCCCCCAGCCCCCGGCCGGTGCCTGTTGATTTTGACTGGGGCCATAACTCATCAGACCTAGAGCGTAATTTTGGACTAAGCGAATATCAGAAACCACCCGCTGCGCCGTTAAGCGCAAATCGGAACGCTGGGTGTTGGACCGATAATTCACCAAAAAGATCGCTGTAATCATGGCGATAATCCCCAGAGAAACAATTAATTCAATTAAAGTAAAGCCGGATTTTTTCATATTAAGGATAACTCTCTGAAGCTTTAATTTCTTTCCAGAGTGGCAATTGATAATTAACATTAAGAGTTGTTGAAGTCGCGCAAGAATAACCGTCATTATCAGTTACCTTTAAATTCACGGCGGTACTGCTGGCGATGGCAAATTCAATACTAGTCGAAGCGCTGGTTGGTGAAGTAATTACCGCCAAGTAATCGCTGGTCGTCCAATCATAAGCACAGGCACTATCGTTACAACTCTGAAGAGTGGTGGGCGCACCGCTAAGAGACACCCGTGAATTACTAATAAAGGTATTGCTCGTAGTGGCAATCACAATTTCTTCCGGCGACCAAGTAAAGGATGGACGCGGATACTCGTGCTTGTAAGTTGTAAAAGTTTTAGTATAACCGCTCGGATTTTTTGCTTGGTTATAGGCCTGATTATCGGTGAGCCAATCTTGGACTAAACGATTAGGCGCGTTGGTATCAAATTGCCGCCAAGAAGTCGGCACATCATCACCGTCCCACAAACGTAAAAACCAATAATAAGACTGATTATAAGCTAGACCAGAAGCATTATATTGATTGGCAGCGCTAGAAATTTTGCCAGTATTTAAAATTTGACCACTGGTGGTGCTATCCTGGGTACTCACTATTATTTGATAAGCGGTTTGGATTCCAGAACGACGATTCCATTTAAGAACCGCTCGATTGGCGGCTAAGCTGCAAGCTTCCGCTGCCGACCAATGCGGTGCTTGCAGTTGCCTAATTTGCAGTGGGCCGATACGAACATAGTAAGAATTGGTGCCGCAAACTCCGGAATCAGCACAATTAAAACTAATCTCTCCTAAGGTGGAGGTCGCATAGCCTGAAAAAATGCCCGGCTGCGACGACAAATAATTAGAGATTTGGGTGCTTGGATTAATGACTTCAGAATCTAAGCGAATCCATTCGCCGGTACTAACCACTTGCATGTACCCGTAAACATGGCCATCATCCTCATTGTAGCAAGCCGTGCAATTATTGGCCGCTAAACAGGTACCATTATTATTACAATAGCTGCGAAAATGATCAGTGGGGGGTTGCGACGCACTGTCAAAAGTGATAATTCCTAAAATAGAATTCCAGGCTTCGCCGGAAAAATTATTGTTTTCATCCAAGTTGACGCCCGACTGGCGAACAGTACAAGGGCCAATATAGAATGTGAAGGGGAAAGTCATTGGGAAGCGCGCCCCAAAATCATCATCTAAACAATTAAAACTGATATAGCCATAAGATCCGTTATAAGCCAGACCACGAATATTATGAGCAGCGTCAGCGGCGGCTGGTTTAATTGTAAAAAAAGCGCCCCCAAAAATCACGACGACCAAAAAAAATCCGATTTTTAGAAAAGCGTTTTTCATTCTTTTATTATACCATACTTGGCCAAAAAATCTTTACCTAATTGCAGCATTTTCTCACGTTCTGCCGGCTCCTCGTCATCATAGCCAAGCAGATGCAATAAACCATGAACTAAAATAAAATCCAATAAAACTTTAAGTTGTTTTTTGGGTTTTAAAGACGAAACTTTAAGTAAATCTAAAATTTCTTGATAAGAAACTAAATCTTCCAGAGCTTCTAAGTTTATAAAAATCTCTCCCAACATTGGCCCGGTTTCTAAAACCGGAAAAGATAAAATATCAGTAGTTTTGTCAAAACCGCGATATTTGAGATTCAGTTGCCGCATAAACTCCGGCCTAACAAAAACTAAAGACACCTCCTGCTCTGCCCGCTGATGCTCTTTAAGAAAATCTTTAGTTATTTTTAAGAGGCGACGTTTAGGGAGATGATAATCGGTTTGATTGCTTATAAAAATCATAAATTAAGATTTATAAATTTTCCGCGCCCCTGATCTTAAATACCGATTAAGGCGGCGCAAGAAATTATAAACTTTATATTTTAAGGGGCACAACACTAAGTCAAAAGTTCCGGGATAATCCGCCACGCGGCCGCCAAAACCTAATTTAAACCGCGTTACCCCCGGCCATTTTTTTTCATCAATGCCATAAAAATCATAGAGCTGGTAACCCTCTTTCTGCGCCTGTTTAATCACTTCCCATTGCAGGAGATAAGGCGCCATCAGAGCGCGGTGCTTGTAATCCGAAGCGCCGTGAAGATAGGTAACTTTATCTAGATAAAAAGCAAAAAATCCGGCGGCAATTACTTCCCCGCCCACTTCAGCCACAAATAATTTTATAAACTCCGGATTTTCTAACAGCGCTTCATAATGTTTTTGAGAGTGAGTGCCAAAATTATCTCTCTCTCCGGTTTGCTGCATCAGCCGCCAAAAATCAGCGAAATCATCTTTAGTGCCCAGACGAACGCATACTCCTTTTTTGACTGCTAAGCGAATATTGTAGCGAGTCTTTTGATGCATCGCCGCTAGTAGCTCCTCCTCTTTAAGGTTTAAATCTAAAATCAAAGTTTGCGCCGGCTGCAAGGCGACCGTTTCTCTTAAACTAGCCCAAAGATAATTGGGCTCTAATCTTAAAAAAATTGCCCCCTGGTCCTTGGCTCTTTTTTTAAGAATTTTTTCTAGCGCTGACTTTTGCACCGCCACTAAAGACGGATCAATTAAAGGGCCGCGAGGGTAATAGTAAAAAAAGCCGCCCGGAATCTTTTTTCTGATTTCGTTAAAAAGAGTGATAATTTTACCATCATCTAAAACGGCTAAATTTTGAATCGCCGCCCCCTCAACCCGCAAAAGCTCTCCCCACTCTGGGCTAACCAAAAATTCCGCCCCCCGAAGATTCTGTTGAGAAACGTTTTTAAGAAATTCAGTGATTAAATTTTCTGAAGGCGCCGAGACTATTTTCATAATTTAAAAATATTTTATTATCTACCTCCCTATTATACTAAAAAAAATCCGACCCGAAAAATCGGGTCGGATAGAAGTTAAAAACCAAAGACAAATTACTGTTGAACAGTGGCTGGAGTAGCAACCGAAAGACCCGCATCCAATCCACCAGTAGCGGCGCCGAGACAATAGGTGATGGTATAAGAAGGGTTGGTGCTGCTTGCGTTCTGAACAGCGTAAGCGTATAAATTATTTGCCGAAGTACAACCGCCGTCATGAGGGCTTGGAGGAGTAGGAACTTGAGACATGTAAACAGTGGTACCCGCCTTAATTTCTGTGCCCAGTGTACCTGGATAAGTACCCATGTCATTATAATACAACTCCAACGCGGTCTGAATCTGTCTAACATCAGCCACGCGGCGCGAATCGCGAGCACGGGCCCGAGCCGTATTTAGAGCCACTACAGAAATTGCCGCTAAAATACCAATGATAGCCACAACAACTAGGAGCTCAACTAAAGTAAAACCTTTTTTGTTTTTCATAACTAACTTAGATTAAAAAATTTTTTATTTTAACCGGACGAGCCGGATGGGATTTGTAAGACTTACACTAATAATAGCATAATAAAAAAAACAAACAATAATGCTGACTCTCAAATTATAAAGTATTTTTAAAAACACCGCAAGCGCAAGTCAGGTGGCAGCATTATTAAAATTGCGTGGCCATGCTATACATCGGCATAATTACCGCCGCCACCATAATACCCACACCGATACCCATAATCACCATGATTAAAGGCTCCATCAACGAACTTAAATTAGCTAACATTTTTTCCGACTCGCGGGTATAAAAACCGGTGATACTATCTAACACCACATCTATTTTTCCAGTGCGTTCACCAACAGAAATCATTTGTGGCACCATCTTCGGCACGATTGACTCCGTATTCATCACCGTTGATAAAGGATTACCATCTTTAATAGACTGAAGGGTACGTAAAAGAATATCTTCATAAACCTTATTACTAACCACCCCAGAAACAACTTCTAAACTTTTGGTAATGGTCACCCCGCCTTTTAAGAGGGTGCTCAGCGATCTAGTAAAGCGAGTTAAAACAACGTAATTAACTAGTTTGCCAAAAATCGGAATACGCAAAGTTAAGGAGTCCCAATTACGCCGACCTTTGTCAGTTTTTAAATAAAGACGAACCAGAAAAACTAAACCAATCACCAGGACAATCACTAACCAGAGATAGTTAACTAAAAAATCGGAAGTCGCAATAATTATTTTGGTAGTTACTGGCAAATCCATACCACTCTCTTGAAGCATGCCGGTTAAGCTCGGTAGAATCTTCACCATCAAAACAATGCCGACAACAACCATCGCAATCAACACAAAGACCGGATAAATCATCGCTCCTTTAACCTTAGAAGCGGTATCATAACTTCTTTCTGTTTGATCAGCCAAGTATTCTAAAACTTCATCCAGTTTTCCTGAAGCTTCACCACTTTTGACCATGTTAATAAAGAAATTATCAAAAATTCTTGGATGCTTGCCGAGCGAATCCGACAGTAAACTTCCAGCCGTCACTTCAAAGGCGACCTCCGACACCGCTTGCTTCAGTTTGAAATTAGAAGTCTGCTCAATTAAAATAACCAAAGACTCCACAATCGGCACATTAGCAGAAATCATCACCGCAAATTGCCGAGAAAAAACCGCCAAGTCTTTCCCCTTCGGTTTGTTTAAAAGTAAGTTTAGTTTTGCTTCCGGGGAATTATCAGCGGCAGCAATGGAAATGATATCCAAGTTTTGGCGACGCAAACGTTGCGACAAATCTGCCTCCGACATCGCGACATCTAATCCGCTCTTGGTGCGCCCTTTAGCATTTTTAGCCTTATAACGAAAAATAGCCATATGTTTAGTCTTCAATAACTCGCAGCACCTCCTCTATGGTGGTGATGCCTTGAACGGCTTTTAAATAGCCATCTTGTCTAATAGAAATAAAGTTCTGACTGTTTTTTACGGTTTCTAAATTTAACTTATCCATTTCGTCGTTGAGAATTTCTTTTAATTTATCGTTAATATCAATGGCTTCACCAATAGAAATACGACCACGATAACCAGTCTCCTCACAACGAGAACAACCTTTCGCTTTATAAAAAGTCGCCTTGGCTAAAAAATCATCAACGGAGACAAAATCTTTAATTTCCTCTTTTAAGGCGGACACCGGAATTTGATTAAGCTCCTCACGAATATCCGCTAACTCATCTTCAGGAATCGTCATCGGTTCGCGACAAGACGGACAAAGACGGCGAGCTAAACGTTGGGCAACGACTGTTTTTAAGGTGGAGGCCAATAAGAAAGATTCGATACCCATATCCACTAAACGGAAAATTGTTCCTAAGGCATCATTAGTATGAAGAGTGGATAAAACTAAATGACCGGTGAGAGCGGCGTTAATAGCCAAACTCGCCGTTTCTTCATCACGAATTTCACCGACCATAATAATGTTAGGGTCTTGGCGCAAGAGAGATCTTAAACCGTTAGCAAAAGTAAAGCCGATTTTGGGGCGTACTTGCGCTTGGTTAATACCTTTAATCTCATACTCAACCGGGTCTTCTAGCGTGGAAATATTAACCCCCTCTTTATTTAAAATTGTTAAAACCGCGTACAGTGTAGTCGTTTTACCAGAACCGGTCGGACCGGTAACTAACATAATCCCGCTCGTTTTTTTCATCCCCTCACGAATACAAGTGACCGTGTTAAAGTTAAAACCTAGAGATTCCAAAGTTGGCACCCCTTGATTAGTATCTAAAATACGCATCACCACTTTTTCTTGGCTAGCGAGCGGTAATGTTGATACACGAAAATCCACTTCCCGACCATTAACCAATAACCGAATGCGGCCATCTTGGGGGACGCGAGCTTCATCTAACTTCAAGTGCGCCAACACTTTAATACGGGCAATAATCGCCGGATGAATGCTCTTCGGCAAAGTTAAAGAAGTATGCAAGATACCATCAATGCGGTAACGAACCCGACTCTCTTTATCATAGGGCTCAATATGAATATCGGAAGCGCGCGCCTCCACGGCGTGTCTGATAATAACGGAAACAATTCGGGCCACCGGGGCGCTATCAATCTCCTCGTCGCTAATATCCTCATCGCTCTCTTTAATTTGAACCAATTCTTCCCCTTCTGATTGAGCTTTTACTTCCAAAGCGGTGGAGATTTCGTCCTCCATCTTTTGGTATTGTTTGAAGCCGCGCTTAAAACTCCCTGAAGAAACTAAGAAAAAAACCGGACGCAAGCGCTCGCCAGCGGCTAAAAAATTAACAGCTTCCATTGCCTTAAGATCGGTTTCTACTAAGGCAATTTTAATATCGTTCTCCTCGCGATCAAAAGAAATCATTTGATAAGTTTTGGCGATTTCTTCGGGCAAAAAATTAAGAATGTTTTCGGGAATATCTTCGCTCTGAATTAAAACATAAGGTAAGCCGGAAATCTCCGCTCGGACCTGAGCCAATTTTTCTTCATCAACTAAACCCTCTAGGATTGCCAAAAAATCAGGGCGCTTATTGTCGCCCCCCGCTTTTAAGCCTTCTACTTGGCTCTCGGTCAATAATTTTTTTTCCAATAAACTTTGGAGAATACGATCATTTTTCGTCATAATTTTCCTAACGTCGATCTTTTTTAACAAAAGGATTACTATTACCCACCCGAACTCTTGACGGCATGATAGTTACCGGCGCGCCCCCCTCTTCAGTCGGCGGCAAACTAATTACCGGGCTTTGTTCAATGATTAAATCCTGACTTTTCACTAAATCATAATAATTAAAAAGTTTGGTTTGTGAAGTCAAAGATTTAACGCGCGGATCGCGCAAAATGTCTAAAGAAATCACTTCCGAACGATTATCAGCCGCAGCGAGGGCATTATTGTTTACTTTTAAACTCCGAGAAAAGAAGTAAGTGGTAACATCTTCACGCCAAACATATAAAGACGCCGCTAATAATAAGAGGATGAAGATTAGTAAATAGATAAAATAAGAAGGGCGAGTTTTAGTCATTTATTTATAATAATAAGTCACTAAAGTTAAAGAGGCGGTATCATCACCCGATAAAGAAACATTGGCAACCTCAAGAAATTTTAAATTCTTTTCTAAGGAAATTAAAAGATTCTTTAGGCCCGCATAATCAATGGCCGCAACCTCTAACTGTAAATAAATCGTCCCAATATTTTCGGAAATTTCCGGTAAGAGGGGCGCCTCTTCTTCAGTCACACTAGCATCTTCAACCTTATCAGTATCTTTTTTAATTACCAAACTAGTTAAAATAAATCCCTGATTATTAATCAACTCCTCGACTTCACCAAAGAGCGCCTCTTTGTCATAATCACTCGGCAAAATATTATTGACGCGCTCAATGTCCACCGGATTAATTTGGCTATAGGCCTCAACGGCCGCCGTCAATCGATCAAGGCGAGCCTGCTCGGCTTGAAGTAAGCGCTGTTGCGAATAAATAGTCTCTTGAGCGGATAAAACAACTTCATCGGCCTTCGGTCGCAAAACTAGAATATAAGCCAAGAGTAATAAGAAAATCGCCAGAACAATAACGCCCAAATTAAAATAGCGATTAAGTAGAGTATTTATTTTGTTTTTCTTGGCGAGAGCGGAATTCATAAAGAATTATTCAAAATTAATCAAAACTGGATCTTCAGTGTTTCCCTCAATCACGGTTTCGTTTAGACCCGGGCGGTCCGGCGCAAAATCTTCGATCTCCGGGGCGATCGGTTCATCATTTAAGGGCGGCAGGTTGGACTCGGGAATCTCAATAATTTCCGGACTTAAAATGTCTTCAGTGTCGGTAGCGGTCAGGAAATCATTCTGAATGATAGCCGAGTTAATCTCAGGAAAAGAGATCCCCCCCTCAGAATTAAGATTCACTTGCTCAAGATTATCTTGACTCTCAGAATCAAGATCGGTTTGGTTAAGGCCATTCTGAGCAGGTTTAGAGCTATCCGCCGCTTCTATTTGCGAGCGCAGACGATAAAAAATTTGCGGTTTTATTTTTAAAGCAATACTAAAGTTTATCCATTCTTCCTTAAGACTGGAGTCCTCAACCTCCGCCTCTTCTAAGTTAGCGGCCGAAACCGAAACTTCATCCACCCAGGGATTATCTTTAAAGGCTTTCACTTGCCAACTGACATCGCGATAATTTTTGGTTTGCGCCGCTAGGGCATATTCCCCACTGACATCGCCGGAAAAATCAACATAACGGACAGAGTTCAGGGTATTCTGCTCCAACCAAGTGAAAAAATCGCTCCAATAAATATGCTGATCAATTAATTTTTCTACTAAAGATACCTTGTCTTTAAAATTGAGAAAATCTTTAAAATTATTATTAATATTATTTATTTGCTGAGTGGCAGCTAAATGCTCACTCTTAATTTTCTCCGCCTGAGTTCTCTCTTGTCCTTGCCACCAATCAAGCCCAAAATAAATCTCCACTACTAAAGCGGCAACTAAAACTAAAACTAAAAATAGCGAACCAAGACGGCGACCCCAATTAAACTCCACGGCCACTTCATCGCGCACCAGGTTCACTTCCAAAACTTCCGGATTAGAAGCTAAATCCGGAGCGAGAGAGGCATGAGCTTTAGGTTTTTTAAAAGCGGACATAAATAAAAATCACGAACTTTACTTTTCTACTTCACGTAGCGCCAAGCCGACCGCCACAGCCAAACTCGGACCGACCTCATGGATAATTGGTTTTAATTCATTAGGATACAAAATCCGGCTAAAAGAATCACCAATAATCACTTGTAAATTAAGCTGGCTACTTAAATAATCAGGCAGACCACCTAAGAGCGCCCCACCCCCAGACAAAACAATTTTTTCCACCGGCGTGGCATTAGAAGAGTTATAAAAATCCAACATGTACTTTATCTCACTAACGATTGGCCCTAAGGCCTTAATAATCACCCCAGAAAAATCGCCATCATCAGCCGCGCCACCAGCTCCGGAACGGGTTGATAGGGACAAATCCATTTTTAACTGTTCCGCTTGTTGAAAAGTCATCCCCAAAGAATCGGCTAAGGCCTGAGTTAAGGTGGAGCCGCAAATTTCCAAGCTGCGATTTAAAACGGGGATGCTTTCGCGAACCACGGAGATGTCGGTACTGTTAGCACCAATTTCAACAATCATCGTCGTCGTTTTGTCATTACCCACCAAAGACCGGACGAGTGAAAAAGTTTCGGTTTCTAAAAAAGCCAACTCCATGTCAGCTTGCCGAAAAATGTCAATATATTTACGAACGATCTTGCGCGGCGAACAGGTCAAAAATACGCGCACATTGCTGTCTTTTTTATCAGTCGGGGCATCAGGAATAATTTTATAATCAATTTTCATTTCGTCTAAAGGCAGAGGAATCACTTTCCGAGCCTCTTCTAAAACTGCTTCGTGTAAATTTTTTGAATCAACACCACTTAAAGTAATAATCGAAGAGAAGACGACGAAGGTCGGTAAAGAGGCCGTCACACGACGAGAAGCAATCTTGGCATCGGTGTGAATTTTAGCCACGGCCTTAGCTAAATAAGCACTGTCTTCAATTTTAGTGAACTTAAGATCCTTAAGATTTTCACTAAAAGCATAATTTTTTAAATATATCTTTTTCCCCTTGCGAACCAACTCCACCATCTTAATGGAAGAATCGCCGATGTCCACGCCAAGAAAAGAAGGCGGTGTTTTTGTAAATAAGCCCATAAAATATTGAAAAAAGCTTAAAAGCAAAGATCGCCAAAACAATCGAATGATTTGCCGCTTAGATGATTGTATTATATAATATTACCAGAGAAAAGAAAAGTGAGACCCATTTTTTTATTAAGTTTTTTTGAAAAATATGGCCCGACCTGAAAAGCAAAAAAGATTTTTCCTCGTCATTGGCTTCATCTTGGCCACTACCCTTTTAGGCTATCTACTCTATCGCGTCTTTTTTAGTGGCGCTTTAGTCAATAAAGAGCCGGAGACATTAGTGCCTGGAGAGATCGCGACCGGGACTTTACCGAGTGCCGGCGAAAGCGAAAGCCAGACCGGAACCAGCACGACCGGGAATTTACCAGACAGTGAAGACAATCTTTCTGTGACTCCTTGGCGACCGGGAGATACCCTGCCCCCCGATCCGAATGAGCCTTCTGCCCAAGCCCTTGGCGGTGTCACTAAAGTTAATTTAATTGTTAACGATCCGACCATCGGCCTGACCAAAAGCAGTAGCGGTATTCAATATTACAATGCTGACGATGGCTACTTCTACCGTTTAGGCGCTGATGGTAAAACCGAAAAAATTAGCGATGAAATTTTTTATAGCGTTCAAGATGTGACCTGGGCGCCAGACGGGAAAAAAGCAGTCTTAGAATATCCGGATAACAGTAAAATTTTATATAATTTTGAAAAGGAAAAACAAGTGAGCTTCCCCGCTCATTGGGAAGAATTTTCTTTTTCACCGCAGAGCGATCAGATAATAACCAAAAGCATCGGTCTTGATCCGGGCAACCGCTTTTTAACGGTCGCCGCAGACGATGGTTCGCAAGTTTATAATTTGGAAGAGATTGGCACTAACGCCGATAAGGTCCAACCGGGCTGGTCACCAAACAATCAGATTGTCGCAACTTATGCGCGCGGATTGGACTTTGATCGCCAAGAAGTATTTTTTGTCGGTCTCCATGGCGAGAATTTTAAATCAACGATTGTTGAGGGGCGCGGCTTAAACTACACTTGGTCACAAACTGGCGATCGCTTACTCTACAGTGTTTATAATTCAAAAAGCGACCTAAAACCTCTGCTCTGGATTGTTGAAGCCCAAGGTGACAGGATTAGCGAGGGCCGCCAAAGCTTAGGCCTTAATACGTGGGCAGACAAATGTACTTTTGCCACCAACACCGAAATTTATTGCGCCGTCCCCACCGAGCTAGAAGAGGGTTCCGGTATTTTCCGCGCCGTAGCGGCTAATAGCCATGACGAAATTTATAAAATCAATCTCCAAAACGGCACGCGCACTTTAATCGCTATTCCTGATGGTAAATATAATATCAATCAGGTAGTGGTCGATGATAATCAAAATCAGCTCACCTTCTCTGACAGTCGCACCGGCAACATTTACCAAATTAATTTAAAATAACTTAAGCTCTTGAAAAAGCTGAAGTTATTGATATAATAAAACTGCTTCTGATTGGCCGGTCTACCAAGCCGGCGCCACCCAAATGGCCTAATTGCTAAAGAGGCAAACAAATAAAAAGAGTTAAACGGTTTCATTAAGGCCGTTTAAAAATCGGGTGGAACCGCGAGATATAAATCCCGTCCCGGTAACTGCATAAGTTTAGCTTATGCTGATACCGAGGCGGGTTTTTTAAACCCAATTAAAACCACGGTTCTCTTAAATAAAAATTTATGTCTAAAAAAAATCTTCCCGTCGATTCAGCCTCGACCAAGCGACATTCACTCGCCCATCTTTTGGCGCTAGCGGTAATTGAAAAATACCCCCACGCCCAATTGGCAATCGGCCCAGCTATCGATACTGGCTTCTATTACGATATTGATTTTGGGGAAACGAAAATCGTCGAAGCCGATTTAAAAGAACTGGAGAAAAGAATGGTTCATTTGGTTAAACAAAATTTAAGTTTTACTCGCAGTGAAAAAAATATTGAGGCCGCTTTAGCTGAAGCCCAAGAAGAAAAACATCCTTACAAAGAAGAACTGATTGCCGACTTAAAAAGTGCCGGCGAAACAACCGTCAGTTTTTATAGTGTCGGTGAATTTACCGATCTCTGTCGCGGTCCTCATGTGGCCAACACTAAAGAAATTGCTGCCGGTAGCTTTAAATTAGAAAAGTTGGCTGGCGCTTATTGGCGGGGCGACGAAAAAAATCGCATGCTCACTCGGATTTACGGTTTGGCTTTTAATACCAAACAGGAACTTGATGATTACTTAACCATGCAGGCAGAGGCGGAGAAAAGAGATCATCGCAAATTAGGCAAAGAGTTAGATTTATTTATGAACCATGAAGTCGCTCCGGGCATGCCCTTCTTCTTACCTAAAGGGATGATCTTGCTCCAAGAGTTAACCAAATTTATCCGAACTTTTTCTTATGGCGAGGGTTATAAAGAAGTGCGCACCCCCCAACTGTTAAATGCCGAACTATGGAAAATTTCCGGTCATTGGGATCATTATCAAGAAGATATGTTTTGCCTGCACCACGCCGAAGACAATATTGATATCGGTGTTAAGCCGATGAATTGCCCGGCGCACATGCTGGTTTTTAAACGCGACCTCCATTCTTATCGCGATCTGCCTTTACGCTTAGCGGAAACAAGCACTTTGTATCGTAATGAAAAATCCGGAACTCTCCACGGGCTAACCCGGGTGCGCTCTTTGTCGCAAGACGATTGCCATATCTTTGCCCGCCCCGAGCAAATTTTAGAGGAGATTGCCGAACTACTCGCCAAGGTAAAAAACATCTACACAATTTTTGACTTAAAGATTGATGAGATTCATCTCTCCACGCGTCCAGAAAAGTTTTTAGGCGAAAAGGAAGTTTGGGATGAAGCGGAAGCCGATTTAAAACAAGCCTTAGAGAACGCCAAATTAGATTACAAAATTAATGAAGGCGATGGCGCTTTTTATGGCCCAAAAATTGACGTCAAAGTAAAAGACGCGATTGGCCGACAGTGGCAATTGGCCACTGTTCAATTAGACTTTCAGTTGCCCCAGCGCTTTGAATTAAAATATACCGATGCTGATGGCAGTGCCAAAACACCGGTAGTTATTCACCGCGCCCTACTCGGCTCCATTGAGAGATTTTTAGGAGTTATCATTGAGCACTATGCCGGCGCTTTCCCGGCCTGGCTGTCTCCGGTGCAAGTAAAGATTGTTTCGGTCTCCAGCGCCCACCTCTCTTACTGTCAGCAGCTAGAAACGGAACTAAGAGCTCAAGGCATCCGCGTGGAAGTTGATGATTCTAACGAAACCGTCGGCAACAAAATTAGAAAAGCGGTCAATGAGAAAGTGCCTTACATGTTAGTTATCGGCGATAAAGAAGTTGGTTCCGCTGTCCTGGCGGTTCGTGATCGCGGCCAGCGGGAGGCCCGCGAAATTAATAAGGACGAGTTCATTGCCGAGCTTCAAGAAAAAATTGAGCACTATCAGTAAATTATCAAGAAAGCAGCCACGCGGCTGCTCTCTTTTTCGGTATTTTGAAAATTCTGATTTTATAGTATAATAATGACTCTAAAAATTAAATAATTTTATAATTATTATGAAAAAATCCGTCAAGATAACGCTATCAGTTGTCGCGGCCTTTGTCTTAATTGGTTTAGCCGCCCTGCTGGCCAAAACTCAGCCGAATAAAGTTTTATATACCAGTGATAGTTGTCCGCACTGTCAGAATGTTGAGGACTTTGTTGTGGAAAATAAAATTACGGACTACGTGGATTTTACCACCCTAGAAGTTTCACAAAATCCGCAGAATGCGCAAATGTTTAATGCAACTGCCGAACGCTGCGGGATTGAGCCTGACCAAAGAGGGGTGCCTTTATTCTATGATGGCGAAACTTGCTATCTTGGCGATGTTGATATCATTAAGTATTTCCAAGATAAGAAAATATGAAAAAACAAACCACAATTGGACTCTTAACCCTAGCTGCTCTTAGTTGGGCGCCGGCCGCACAAGCCGTTTGTCCGGTTTGTGTAGTGGCCGTCGGGGCCGGATTAGGTCTTTCCCGGCGCTTGGGCATTGACGACAGTATCACCGGCCTTTGGATCGGCGGTTTAACTGTCGCCATGATTATGTGGACAATCAATTGGTTGCGGTTGAAGTTAGGACAAAAAAAATTCTGGCCCGCCGTTAAGTGTGGCACCATTTTATTATTCATCGCTCTAATTGCTTGGCCCTTAAATACGCAAGGATTTTTAGGGCACCCCTTGAATAAACTTTGGGGAGTAGATAAGGTTTTACTAGGAACTATTTTGGGCGGTTTAGTTTTTTGGGTGATGAGCGTTCTTTACGTTTACCTTAAAAAAGAAAACAACGACAAAGCCTACTTCCCTTTTCAAAAAGTAGTGATGCCTTTCGGCGCCCTCACTTTTTTCAGCCTCATCTTCTACTTTGTAACCAAATAATTATATGACTAAAAAATTAGCCTTAGAGGAAATGATTAAAAAGTTTGATGATTTAAAGAAAGATCATAAACTTGATTTATCTAGCGATCAAGATTTAACGATTGCGATTATGAATTTAGTTTCTATTGAAGAGCACTTTTTCTTTACGGGCGCGAAAACTGGTAATCCTAAATACTACGATTTGTTGAACGAGATTCGAGAGATGCGCAAAGAATTGTTAAAGAAAATTATTAAAGAATATGAAGGTGAAGTTTGGTGCATCTCTAAACATTTATTAGCAGCCTCTTACCGGCTCATGGAAGTGGGGACTAAAGCTCAAGGCCGAGGCAAGAAAGACGAGGCCGAGGATATGTTCAACAAGGCCTACGAACTCTATTCTTTATTCTGGGGTTTAAACATGAAACTAGTTCAGACCGATGATTTAAAAAAAATTGATGACGGCATTTTAAATCAGCACGAACAGTTGGGGACAAAAGATGAAGAGGCCGTCCCGGCGGCGACAGAACCGAATAAAGTTGAGACTGAAGAAACTGTTAAAGCGGAGATCAAAGAGGTTGATCAAAATGAACCAGAGAAGAAAAAAAATATTGGAAGTAAGCTCGGCGACTTAGTCAGAAAAGTGATTGATTGTTGTCTGGAGTAAATAAACAAAAAAAGACCTTCTGGAAAACAGGAGGTCTTTTTTGATGGAAAATTTATTTATTGAATTGTTCAACTTTAAAAATGTGCGCCTCGTCCGGGTTCAAGCCAGGCGCTAAAAGTATAAGCTCGGAGTTACCAAAATGAAAAGACTGTAAAGCTTCTTTCCAAGGTAAATCATAAAAAGCAGCAAACATCATCTTGCTAAAATCACCATGAGTGACCAATAGAATATTACCTCCTTCCGGGTGCGCCGCGCGGAGCTTAGCTAAAAATCCTTTTGCTCGCTCTAAGGCTTCTGGTAAAGTTTCTGAGCCTTCGGCTGATAAAAAGTAGGTCACGCCATTACTATGAAAAATTTCATCGGGATGAAGCGTTTCAATCTCGGAAATTTTTTTACCCGTCATCACTCCAAAATCTCTCTCAATTAAATCAGGCTCCACTGTTGGTTCCGGATAATCTAAAGCGGCCGCCACAATTTGCGCGGTTTGGTGAGCACGGCGCAAAGGCGAGGCATAAATTTTTTCAAAAGATAAACCCTGTTCTTTAATGTGAGCGGCGAGAGTTTGCGCTTGAGTTTGACCTAACTCCGTTAGAGGGTTGTTGCGATGACCATTTAAAATACCATTGAAGTTATCTTCATCTTGGCCATGACGAGCGAGATAAATGTTTAACATAAAATTTCTTGACGAATCTCAGGGACACCTATTCCTGTTTGGGCGGAATAAAAAAAGACCGGCCGAGATCCTAGTTTAGTAGTTAAGAGGCGACGGATTTTGGCCCGGTCACCGGCTTTTAGTTTATCAGATTTGTTCGCGATAATCAAAACGCGGCGTTCATTAGCTTCTAATAATTCCAAAATTTCTAAATCCGCCGGCGTCGGTCCCAGGCGTGCGTCAATGACTTGTACAACCAGGCGCGGAGAAAAACTATCATTAAACAAGTACCAACCCATAAGCTCGGACAAGCGCTGCCTTTCTTTATTAGGCAGCTTGGCATAGCCGTAGCCCGGCAAATCAACTAAGTAAAGATTTTCCCAAGAAAATATATTAATCCCTCGGGTCCGCCCCGGGGTCGCGCTGGCAATCGCTAATTTTTTAGCGCCCGTCAAAGCATTTAAAGTGCTAGATTTACCCACGTTCGAGCGGCCAATAAAAGCGACTTGCGGCGTCTCGGTAGAAAAGATCGGATCAGCGCCCATAGCAGTTTTTAAAAACTTGGGCGGCGGGGTCTTGGAATTAGTTTTTTCTTTAAGCATATTTTTATTTTTTCTTTATAACAATTACCGTTTTTTCATCCACGGCCGGATGAGGTAAATGGAAACCAGTCGGATAGGCACGAATCGCGTTAAATAATAAGTCGCGATCATAGCGGTAATTGGCGCCGCGTTTCGTTCCCGGGTCATTAGTAATAAATTCAGAAGTTGAAGCGTCATAATCTTTTAAAACCAGCATGTGATTTTCTGGTCCGGGCGGAGTGAAGTAAGGATTAGCTAAAGCCTGACCATTGGCAGGCGCCAGAATTAAGTGTCCCGCTTTCAAGTATTCCTCAAGTTTTTCTGGAGTAACTTTATAGAGCAAACAAACATCATTATAATCAAAGTAATCATAAAAAATTCGCGTCACCACATCCGCTACATAAAGATCACGCGACTCGCCATATTTCTCTTGAATATAATCAGATATTTTTAGAATCTCGGCCTCCGCTGCGGCCGTCGGCAAACTATTTTCACCGCGCACCCAGGCCATCGCCATTAAAGCCGAGGCCTCCTCACAGCCATCTTGCTGGCGGGGGTCATCCCAGTTAGCGGTTGGCGCCTGCGGGGTAAAAGGAACTATATCCGAAACGGCCTGAGTGGGTAGAGCCCCCAGGGCTAAAAAGAAAAAAATAAAAAATATGAAATTTTTCATAAGTTTATTATATAGAATAAACCAATTCGGGCAAATCAAAGGCTCCTCTTGCGCTTTCGGTTTATTTTCGGTATAATACTATTGTGATAAATTTTTTATTATCCCTATGCCTACACTCACTAAAAAACAAAAGGAAGTTTACGACTTTATCGAAGATCAAATCGACGAGAATGGTTACGCCCCTTCTCTGCCGGAGATCCGCGATCATTTCCAAATTTCCGCTGTCTCCACCGTCCATGAACATGTGACGGCGCTCGTAAAAAAAGGCTTTTTGAAACGGGCAAAAAATGTTTCTCGGAGCTTAGAATTGGTTGGCCAACGTTTAACCGACATGATGGAAGTTCCTCTAGTTGGCACCATTACCGCCGGCAAACCCATTGAGGCGATTGAAATCCCTGACCAAGTGGTGGAAATTGCTAAAGATCGCCGCTTTCAAGAAGGCGAATTATACGCCTTAAAAGTTCACGGAAACTCCATGATTGGTGACGGTATCTTTGATGGCGACTTTGCCATTATTAAAAAGCAGGATTACGCTGCCGACGGTGACACCGTTGTGGCAGTGATTGATGATAATGAAGCCACGCTGAAGCGATTTTATCGGGAGAAAGATCGCATCAGGTTACAGCCCGCGAACCCTACCTTTTCGCCGATTTATCGGAAAGATGTAGAAATTAGAGGCATTGTGGTTAAAATAATCCGTGAGTTCGGGCATCATTAATTTGTTGCCCTTTAAGAAGAAGGCGACCTCTAACTGGTCGTCTTTTTTCTTTATGTGATAAAATAATAGTCTATGGCCAAAGAAGTAAATATTGAGCCCGAATGGAAAAAAGTTTTAGCGCCTTATTTAGCGAGTCCGGATTTTACTAACCTGGCCGATTTTGTGCGCCAAGAATATTTAAACAAAACTATTTATCCGCGCCCAGAGAATATATTTAAGGCTTTTTGGTTAACGCCATTTTCTCAAGTAAAAGTCGTTATTCTCGGGCAAGACCCCTACCACGGACCCGGCCAAGCCCACGGCCTTTGCTTTTCTGTGCCTAAGGGAATACCGGAGCCGCCATCACTAAAGAACATCTTCAAAGAAATCGCTAGTGACCTCGGACAGCCAACTTCAGTTTCCGGCGGGAATCTAGAAGCCTGGGCCGAGGAAGGAGTTTTTTTATTAAACGCTATTTTAACAGTCGTTGCTAATACCCCAACCTCTCATCGTGACCGTGGCTGGGAAAAATTTACCGATACCGTCATCCAAACTTTATCAGATAAACGAGAGCATTTAGTTTTTATCCTTTGGGGAAATTACGCACGTAGTAAAAAAAGTTTGATTGACGCCAGCAAACATTTAATAATTGAAGCGGCTCACCCCTCACCCTTGTCGGCCTATAATGGTTTTTTTGGTAGCCGCCCTTTTTCGCGAGCCAATGATTATCTCGAAAAATGGCAACAAGAAAAAATCAATTGGTAAGAAAAAAGGGGTTCAAGCGAATCCCTTTTTTTATTTTTATTTGAAAGACTCTTCATCGGCAGCGCTTAATTCTTGTAAATCGCCTTGAGCCAGATATTTGGGGATTTTATTCCACTCGGCCAAAACTTTTTCGCGGCCAGTTTCGCTATCCGGCCAAGTGTCGCGAGAAAAATTATAGGCGTCATAAACGGCGGGAAAAAATTTAATCCCGCTGGGGAAATGGCGCTTTAAAGTCATTAGAGCTCGACGGGAGTGAAAATTTTTAACTACCGCCGTAATCTTTTTTATTTTGGCTAAAGAGCCGTCAGCTTCCAAGATTTTTTTAGAAAATAAAACATTTTCTAAAGTATTAGTGGCTTTTTCTTCGGTAATAATTACTTCTTCGGGCACGCCTAAAGAAACTAGCCCGTCTTTAATCGTTTGCGCTTCATTCTTCCCGCTCAGACAGGCCACCCCGCCGGTAACCAAAATTTTCGGAACCAAGCCCCGGCGATATAAATCCCAAGTCCTCTGGATCACTTCCGGTTGAGAAGTGCCAAAGACAAAAGCCAAATCCGTTACTTGAGGATTAGCACGCAGAAAAAGATAATTTGTGATTTCTTTTACATTTTCCGACATAATAACGAATTACCAACCGCCACCGCCACCACCACCCGCGCCGCCACCAACACTACCGGTGGAAGTGGAAACGTGACTGCTCACAGCAGTAGTTACCGATTCGATCGCGGCAGTCAGTTGATGCAGATCGGACAAATTCCAGCCACTACCTAGGAAGGCAGGATAAAATAATAGATTGGGGTTTTCTTGTTGGATGCTTTCCATTAAGTGTAGCCATTTTTTGGTAAGCCCAAAAACAATCGCATAAGGCAGCATTTTTGTCAACTCCCCCTGCTCTTCTTGAAAACGCGATCGATATTTTTCCGCTGTATCAAGATAAAGTTTAAATCCTTTAATTTTATGGTTAAGCGTCGCTCCAGCTAAACTTAAGGTGGATTGATAACTAAGAACAACAAAAATCAAAGATATGGTAAGGGCTACTAAAAAGATGGCTAGCTCAGAAAAAATTAGACCAGCAATTAAAATCACTGCCGCCGCCACTCGCAAAGATTGGGAATACTTTTTAAGCGGCGAACCAACTAAACCACGATCACGAAAATCTTTTTTTATTTCACCACTTAACTTTAAGCTCAGAGAAGACAGTCCGGTCATTTTCTGCAGCTCTATATTATCACCCTTTTCAAATATCTTTTCTAAAACCTGGCGCTCCGCAAAATATAAATCATCCACCATCGCTTTATCAGTACGCTTAAAATAAATTTTATCACTAAAACGGCCTTTTTCTTTATTAATTATTAGATATTTTTTTACCCCGAGATTAATCAAAGTGGCGGCCAAGCCGCCGGTACCAATATTACCACAACTCGGGACAGCACTGATTTCAATCGGACTTAAATTATCAGGAATATCATATTCAGCAATAATAGTTTGTTTTTGTACCGAATACCGGCCCCAACGACGCCAAGAAAAAATAGCAAAAGAAGTAGCTAAAAAAACAAAGGCGATACTGATAATGATCACCGGCCAAGGATTGATTGGTTCTATAGGAAAAGAGACGGGGGTGATTAGCCCTTTAGGAAAAACCGCCGAAATAGTTATTCCTTCACCAGGCTTAATAGTTTCTAAAGATTGAATTTCTAAACGTTGCTGGTCTAACCAGTGCCAAGAAGTCAGTGAGTTTTCGCGGCTATTAAGAGCTCCTGAAGAAATAGTAATTTCAGTGTTGTCAGAGTTTATTCCCTCTGGAAAAATAATCACGGCTTTAAAGTTATCAATCTCTAGCTGCCAATCAGGGCCTAAAACATTCCAAGCAAATTCGTCAGTCGTTTCATAATTTTGGACGCCGTTTTTGGTTCTATAGATTAGGCGAAAATGGTTTAGCCCGAAGACGGTGTGATTAGGATCACCGATTTTTAAAACCCAGGCGTTGTTCGCTTGGCTTTTTTTGTAAATCCAATTATCCCCTTTCCCATTACTTGCTTCAAGAATTTCTAAAGGCAACTCTTCACTATAAGTCGGGGTGTTAAAACTTTTGGGCAGAACGCGGAAAATGCCGTGTTTATCAGGCAAATTACCGGCATCCGCAAAAATATCCTCCTGGATTGATACGGTCTCATCCGTTCCTAATTTTATTTCGGTATAAAAATCTTTAATATACCAATCTGATCGCTGAGTCTGGGCTTGAGCTGGAGCCCCTAAGAATACTAAAGATAGAAGAATTACAAATAAAAAGGGGGATCGAAACATAAAAATATTTTATTTATCAAAATTTTTTATTATTTTTATAATTTCTGTAAATTCCGGAGTTTGAAAATGGCCATTCTTACTTTGATAAACAATTATTTGTGCTTTACTTAGCTTCTGTTTATATTTTTCGGCATGAGACAGCGGCACCACCTGATCATCGGCAGAAAAAAATAAATATAAGTTTTTTGTACTTTTTTCCAGCCCGGAAAGATCCGCCCCCAGCTTAAAACCACCCACCAGATCTTCGCCTTCTAGGCTATTATCAAAAGGCGGCGCCACCAACAGAACACCGCCAATCCTTTTGGGAAATTTATTTTCCGATAAATATTTAGCAAGAAAAATGCCGCCTAAAGAGTAGCCAATAAAAATAACACCACTTTTTAAAAGAGGAATAAATCTTTCAAAATAAATTTTCCATTCTTCATATTTGGCGTTTTCACGCAAAGGCATGCGCGGGCGGATAAGGTCATAATCTGAACCTAGTTTTTTATCCAACCAGTCTCCATTCCAAGAATTTTTCTTTTCCAGAGAAACGGAAGCGGTCTTAAGAAAAGTTAAATAATCCTTCTTACTCTTAAAGGTTAGTCCGCCGTGAATCAAAAGTATCGTTTTTTTATTGGTCATGGCTTTATTTTAGCCTAAAGACGGCTAAGGCGCCAACATTAATCTCGATAAAACTTCATCGCCAAGGAATTAGCCACTACACTAACCGATGATAAAGACATGGCGAGCGCGGCAATTGTGGGACTAAGCATCACCCCCCAAATCGGATATAGCAAACCGGCCGCCACTGGGATCCCGAGAGAATTATAGACAAAGGCCCAAAATAAGTTCTGCTTAATTTTCTTTAAAGTAAATTTAGAGATTTTGATAGCCGAATTAACACTTCTTAAGTCATTATTCATTAGAATTATCTCACCAGCTTCGATAGCGATATCTGTCCCCGAAGCCATCGCGATTCCTAAATCAGCTTGAGCTAAGGCGGGAGCATCATTAATGCCATCACCGACCATGGCCACAACTAGGCCAGAATCTTGAAGCTCTTTTATTTTTTTGGCTTTATCGGCCGGATAAACGTTAGCTAAAACATTATCAATCCCTAACTTATCAGCAATCGCCTCAGCCACCCTTTCATTATCACCACTAATTAAATAAATTTTTCGTCCTTGTTTTTTTAAATCCGAAATTGCCTCTAAGCTACTATCTTTAATATCGTCAATTAGGGCAATTAACCCGGCAACTTGCGAGCCATGAGCCACATACAAAGGCGTCTTCCCTGTCTCCGCCAAAGAATTAAATTTTTCTTCAACCTCTAATGGAATACTTACCCCCTCTTCTAATAAAAGTTTTTTATTGCCTAAAAGTAATTTAGTTTTGTGCTCGCTACAAAAACCTTTCATGCCGCGACCTTCCTTTTCTTCAAGATCACTAATTTCCATTATTAAAATATCTCTCTCTAAAGCTTCCGCGGCCACCGCCTCTGATAGAGGATGTTTAGAATGGCGCGCCAAAGAGCCGGCCATTTTTAAAACTTTCTCCTCGGGAAAATTAAAAGTTAAAATTTCTACAATTTCCGGCGCGCCCTTAGTTAAAGTTCCAGTCTTGTCAAAGACAAAAGCATCTACCTTATTAGCAGTCTCCAGAGCGGCTAAACTTTTTATCAAAATTCCCTTCTTCGCTGCCAAACCGGCACCCATCATCACAGCCGTAGGCGTAGCAAGCCCTAATGAGCAGGGACAGGCGATAATTAAAACAGAAACAAAGGCGGTTAAGGCTAAGGAAAAGTCAAATCCTAATAGAAGCCAAATAATTAAAGTTAATAAGGCTAAGGCGATAACAATAGGAACAAAATAATAAGAAACTTTATCAACTAAAAGCTGAATTGATGATTTAGAAGCAATCGCTTTTTCCATGACTTTAATAATTTGCGCCAACATTGTCTCTTCGCCGACACCAGAAACTTTGAATCGAAGAACGCTAGTCTTATTAATTGTACCGCCAATAACCAAGTCACCCACCTGCTTAAAGGTTGGAATACTTTCTCCGGTAATAGCGCTCTCGTCAATCGTCGATTGACCAAAAATTATCTCACCATCTAAAGGAATCTTGTCGCCAGGCTTGACGATTAAAATATCGCCAGGCGTAACGGTCGCGATCTCCACGACTTCTTCTTGATTATTGCGCCAGATAATAGCCGTGCTCGGCTGAAGGCCGATTAGTTTCTTGATCGCTTCCCCGGCTCGGCCAGTAGTTTTCTCTTCTAGATACTTCCCTAAGGATATAAAAATCAAGATAAAGCCGGCACTTTCAAAATAGACATGGCTATTAGCAGCAACTTCAGTTGTTAATAAAACGCCGACTGAATACAAGAAAGCGGCCGCTGTGCCGATGGCGATAAGGCTATCCATATTTGGCTTAAACTTGAACAACTTTGAAAACCCGGAGCGGTAAATCCGCCAATTAATAATAATGATGACCAGAGAGAAAGCTAATTGCCAGAGATAATTCTCTAAAGTGGTGATGTTTGGTAAAGGCCAAGAAAACATTCCGCCCATTGAAAGGTAAAAGAGCGGTAAACCAAAAAATAGAGAAATTGAGAAAATCTTTAAGCGCTTCTTAACGGGGTCGTTTTTATTTTCAATGCTCAACTTTGGCAGGCTAGCGCCGTAACCAGACTTCTTTATGAGGTTAATAATTTCTGCAGTAGAAATTTTATCTTCAACAAAGGAAATAAAGGCCTTATTGGTCGCTAGGCTAACCTGAGACTCCAGGATGCGCGGATCTTTAGCTAATGTTTTTTGAATATAGGCAGAACAAGAAGCGCAAGTCATGCCACTAATATCTAAACTTATTTTTGTCATATATTTATTCTTCTACAATAAAGCGACCGTTTATCATTCCCATCCAGCAAGAAAAAGGAATAACTCCAGTCTTAGTAGGTGTGAATTCCAAGACGGCGCGGTCACCATTTTTTAATTTTCCGGTAGTTAAATTTAGACGTCTAATAATAACTTCATCACTACAGCCATTGACGCGAATAGCGTTAACAACAAATTTAACCGGAACACCTTTTTTGATTCTAAATTCTTTCTGTACGAAGCCGTTATTAATATCTAGCTGGACAGTTTGATAATCCTCGACTGGCTCATCCTGAATCAGGGCCGTTTTAATCCCTGAAAACGCCTTTAAAGGTTCAACGGGAAAATTAGCCCCAGACAAGATTAAGCCGCTATTTAAAGAGTAGAATCCAAAAACAATAATAATGGCGGCAATTATTTTTTTCGCTAAGTTGAAGCGATCACCTTGAGCGTAGTTCGCCCCGAGGCCCACAGAAAATAAAATCGGGCTAGTGCCGAGGGCAAAAAAAGCCATAATCAAGGCCCCGGACCAAAAATTTCCAGACGCCACCGCCGTTAATTGCATTGACTGCGTAAAACCGCAAGGCAAGAAAAAAGTTAACGCTCCAAGTAAAGTGATTACAGCGGGGTTATGACCGGCGTTAATATTCAAAATTCTGCGGCTCCATTTTTTGGGTAAATAAACGCCAAGCTTGGTAATACTGGGAACAAGGCCGAGAATATTTAACCCGACATAGAGCATAATTACAGCCGCTAGAATCATTAAGAATCCAGACACAGACGGCGAGTATTGCAACCCTTTACCGATAACGCCAAGCAAACCGCCGAGAATAAAAAAACCAACTATTCGGCCAATTTGAAAATAAATTTGCGGTCGGCTTCTATCTCTTAAAGAGGTCTTGCCGTTACTATCAGTTTTAAGGCCAGCGGACAAGCTAATTACCAGGCCGCCAACAATTGCTAAACAGGTAGACAGGGACGCAACGATACCAATGAAAAAAGCGAGGGTGAAACTAATTTCTTGATTTAGATCAGGAATAAATTCAGTGAGTTTAAAAAAAGAAATAAAATAAATCATCAAGGCAATCCCGGCAAAAACAGCGAGAATTTGCCACCAGTCTTTTTGTCTTAACTTTTTAACATCAGGCTTTTTCGTATCAGATAAAACCTGATAGCCGCACTGTTCAACAATCTTTTTTACACGATTGTCATTAATTGCCGGAGCGGCAATCTTTAAAGTACCGCGGCGATAAGAGACATTTACCTGAGCATCCTTTATATTTTCTTTAATACTATCCTCAATTAAAAGCTCACAACTGGCACAATGAAGGCCAGAAAGATGAAATATTTTCTTCATAAGAATGATTTATTTTTAGCGGCTCAAACGGTTTGAATAGTAAAAAAGTTGTCTTTTTCCTTAAGACAATGGCTGGCCGCTATTTAATTACGAACTATAAAAAGAGATTAATTTTAAATTATATCTGAATTAAGATTATCGGGATTGAAAAAAACTGTCAAGAAAATATAAAAAAACTTATTGCCATGACTGCTGTTTATCATTTTCTAACCTTTTTAGTCCATCGTTTAAAAATACCAGCCCCTCTGGTTTGATTATTTTTCTTAATTTATTTTAACAGGCAAAATAAAATCTTCACCGCAAGAAAAAATTTTATTTTTGGTTACACCAAACATTAAGGCTAAATTAGGTCCATGAATGTCAGCATCAAGCAATCCAACTTTTAATCCCTTATTAGCTAAAGTCATAGCTAAATTTACAGCTACAGTCGATTTACCAACACCGCCTTTTCCGGAAAAAGACCAATAAACAATTTTTAATTTTATCGGATTCCATTTTTATTAATTTTAATAAATTAAAATGCTATTCCGTCGTTTGGCCATCAAATTCTTCATCATTAGCTTCCGCCTCTTCCTTGGTTAATCTGACAATTTGATCTTTATGATGAGCGGGAGAATAAATAGTATAAAGTTTTAATTCTTCTGTTGCAGAGACGTTTATAATATTATGTTCGGCCCCGGCCGGAACAATTATGGCTGAACCATCTTCAACTAAATATTCGTTACCATCGATGATGCATTTTCCTTGGCCTTGTTCAAAACGGAAAAATTGATCATTTTCAGGATGAATTTCTAAACCGATTTCTTCCTTAGGTTTTAAAGACATCAAAACTAATTGGCTATGTTTCCCGGAATAAAGAACTTTACGAAAATAATTATTTTCTAAAGTCGCTTTCTCAAAAATCATAGTGGTTATTTTTTCCTCTTGCCTCTGATCAAAATAACGACAATGGCAACTATTAAAATAAGACCGATTCCTTGTAGTCCAGGACTGTCATCATATCCGCCGAATATAATAAAGAATATTCCAAGCAATATGGCCAGGGCGGAAAGCATTATTTTGATATTTTTATTCATGTCTTTTATATCCGTCTATCAAATATAAAATCCCTGGAATAATAGGGACAGCTAAGTTAATACTAAGATTTGCTTCTGTTAAAATCCCAACAACAAAACCTATTACAATCGCAACAATAATAAGCCACCCTGCAATTTTTGGATATTTCCAACCTAAAGCCAAACCGATAAAAACCAATGGCATCATAGATAAGGCAATATTCTCCCATAGAGAATAATTTGGATTAGCAAATGGCAATGGATTGCCGTAACCGAAATAAAACGGCAAAGCAAACACCAAAATACATAATGAGATTATTCGAGCTGACCATTTAATGGTTTTCATATGGTTTAAATTAATCAACAATATGTTGATAGCCAAAGTAATTATAAAAAAAAATCGCCCAGAGAGCGATTTTTTTAAAGCACTCGGGTCACACATTCGTCATAGACAAATGAGTTGACTCCGATAATAAATTGTCTTGGCGGAGAGGGTGGGATTCGAACCCACGGTCGGCTTTCACCGACGACAGTTTTCAAGACTGTTCCATTCGACCGCTCTGGCACCTCTCCAATTTCTCTAGATTATCAAGTTTTTCAAAAAAAGCCAATGCCTAATCAACGGCGGAGTCGGAAACTAATTCTTCCCCAGCCAAACCAGAGTTAAGCCAATCACCTAAAAATTCGCTTTGCCATTCAGGAACAAAGCCCCAACTACTCCAGCGCCAAACATTAACTTGTTGCGGCTGGCAGACCGGAGAAGTTTGATAATCGCCGGTTACACTAACTAGTTCTTGATAACCATCATCATCAACATCTTTTAAAGATAATGAACATTGAGGCGTCTCAAGAGCTTCGGACACCCAAAAAGGTTTAAAGCCATTAACATCGGATTGTAAGACTAACAAAAATTGTCGCACCGTTAGATTTTCTGATTGACGACTGGGCCAAAAAGAATTAGTGGAATTAAAATCACCAGAGCGCCACAAAGCAATTGCTACCTCTGCTTGATCATCATGGTTACTATCGCCAACGACAAAATCTTCCACCCACCAGGTTTCCGGGGTTTGCCATAAAATCTCGTCACCCTGCCGCGCCACTAAACGCCCGGATTCTAAAGAATATTCTTCATCAATATCATCATGATTTAAATCGGCCGCTTCTTTTTTCTCAAAATTACCAGAAGCCATAGAATTAACCAAGACCGCCGTTTCTAAATCCAAACTCAATTCCCCGCCCTGCCAAGTATAATTATTGGCTTCGGTAAGCGGCCAATCCAGGCGCGCCAAAATTCTCGCCGCATCCACTTCGGCCGCCGGTGCCGGCTGGGCTAATTGATACATTCGTAAAGGATGGAGCGTAAAACTAACTAAGCCGTCTTTAGTAAAATAAAATTTGGCCGCTAAACTATCGGCCGTTTCCTGCGACCAGGATTGATCAAAAACAAAATTTCCTAAACTATAAAAAATGTATTTATCTTTATATTTTTCTACGGTCTGAATAACATGCGGGTGATGGCCAATAACTAAATCCGCACCGTAATCAATGGCCGCCCGCGCAAATTTAGTTTGCCGACTGTTGGGACCAGGTACGTACTCAGTGCCAGAATGCATTGAAACAATCACCAAATCCGCTTCTTCTTTAGCAACCGTAATCGCAGCTTTTAATTCCGCCTCGTCAATTAGCGCTGTGCCGGGGCCTTTTTCATCAGCCCGGTAATAAGCGGGGACAACATCGGAATCATTATGAGCAATAAAGGCAAATTTAATTCCCTTCTTTTCTAGATAAACCGGCGCATAAGCGCGCGGGCCATCTTCGCCGGCACCGACATAAGCCACCCCGGCTTCATCTAAATAGTTAAAAGTGTCACGCATCCCTTGGGCGCCAAAATTCGGAGTATGATTATTGGCTAAAGAAACAATATCAAAGCCTTGATCGCTTAAAATCTTGGCCATCTTGGGGTCAGAACGAAAAATCATCTCCCCGCTTTGAATGACGCGCCCCGGAGTCAGCGGCGTTTCTAAATTGCCAAAAGTAATATCGGCCTGACTTAAAAAATCGCCCAACTCGGTAAAGGGATATTCAAAATTATCATTTTTAATAATCATCCGCTCCACCCCTCGAGAAAAAGAGAGATCACCCACCGCGAGCAGAGACGCTACCTCGCTATTTGTCGGCAAGGCCTGACGAGCCTCAATAAAAGTCGCCATCTCAGGGCTAAGAGTTTCTTTTTTTATTTTTGATTCTACTAGTGAGGGGGTCTCAATTCCTAAATCTGA
The DNA here is from genome assembly GCA_037076615.1 of Candidatus Parcubacteria bacterium. Classification (NCBI taxonomy): domain Bacteria; phylum Candidatus Parcubacteria; species Candidatus Parcubacteria bacterium. The sequence continues at coordinate 166,423 of AP029158.1, read as the reverse complement.
TTCCCCCTCCGAAATATAATTCACCAAAAGGTATATCACACCTAAGCCTAAAGCTAAGATCAAAATCAAAAGCCCTCTTTTTAGTTGTTTTTTCATATGTTTAAAAATAAAAAAACCGCCCGAACTTCTAATAATAGTAGCATTTTTAGGCGGAAAAGACGAAAAGCTTTATTTTTTGGCTAATTTTTTGGAAGCTGTCGGCCGAACCAACAAAAGACAAAAATGAAGAAATTAACCATCACGATTGTGGCGCCGGCGGGTAAATCAGTTAAAAATGACAAGGAGACGCCAATTAATACCGAAATAACCGCAAACAGTAAGGCCCAAATTAAGGCCGCCTTAAAACTCTTAGCCAGCTGTAAAGCGGAAACGGCCGGAATCACCAGCAGTGCCGAAACTAACATCACCCCCACCACCTTAATCGCCAAAACCACAGAAACGGCGGTTAGAGAAGAAAGAATAATATTGAGCCGCCGCACCTTGACGCCGCTAACCTGCGCTAGCTCTTCGTCAAAAGTGGCCGCCAAAATGTCACGATATAAATAAACGATAATCGCGATTACCAAAATAGACACAATTATTGATAATAGGACTTCAGAGGAACTGATGGCGAGAATATTGCCAAAGAGATAAGAAAAGAGATCAACATTAAAACCGCTCGCCAGACTAGCTAAAATAACGCCGCCGGCAATGCCAACCGCCGAAACAATCGCAATAGCGGCATCGCCATAAAGCTGGGCCTTATCTTTTAAAACGATAATAAAACAAGAGGCCAGAATCGCTGCCGGCAGGGCAACGTAAATCGGATAAATCCCTAAAAATAAACCTAAGGCTAAAGCGCCAAAACTAATGTGGCTGAGACCATCACCAATTAAAGACAGTTGGCGCAAAACTAAAATCACCCCCAAAATAGCACTCAAAGCGGCCACCGCCGCCCCGGCTAAATAAGCGCGCTGAATAAAACCGTAATTTAAAAAATCCAGAATTTCCATAAATTAATCCTGATGCTGGTGGCAAATTAAATGCTGTAAAAAACCACCAAAGCGCGAATGCATTTCCTCAGACTGGCAAAAAACCCGGAAGGAATCAAAGAAGATTAGTGTCTTGTCCAAATATAATAATTTTTTGGCGTAGTCGCCCGCGGAAGCACTGTCGTGAGTGATCATAATAATCGTCACGCCCTGCTCCTGATTAAGTTTTTTAAGCGCGGAGAAAAAACTGTGCCGCGACTCAGGATCTAAAGCGCTACTGGGCTCATCTAAAATTAACAGCTCGGGCTGATTGACTAAAGCGCGAGCTAAAAAAACTTTTTGTTGCTGACCGCCGGAAAGCGAAGCCACCGGCCGGTCGTGTAAATTATCAATTTCTAAAAATTCTAAAGCCCGATTAATCGCTTCTTTATGTTTAGGACCGCGTTTTTTGAAACCTAGGCCAACAACTTCGCTAACCGTGGCCGGGAATAAAGGATTAAACTTGTTTACCCGCTGGGGCAAATAACCAATCTTTGACCAGTCCGAAAATTTAGCCAACGGCTTTCCAAATAACTGGATGTCTCCGGTCGCCCCCTGATTTAAACCCAACAACAAGCGGACTAAAGTTGTTTTGCCGGCTCCATTCGGACCGGCGAGCGCCACAAAATCACCGGCCTCAATCGCAAAAGAAACATTCTCTAGCACCGGATTAGTTAGATAAGCAAAAGTTAAATTTTTGACAGAAACGATGGTCATTTTATTGGCAATTTAAACCTTGGCGCAGATTAGTTAAATTATTTTCCATGATTTCAATAAAAGTCAGGCCCGCCTCTTTTTGTGCGGGCGATAAAATATGGCCGGAGCTTAAAGGTAGAAGCTTGGCGCCACTTTCGGCGGCAATGGTCGCGGCCACTTTGCTGCTCTCTTGCGCTTCGTAGAAAACATAGGGATCAGCTTGGTTTCCAGCTTGTTTACTCAAATCAATTAAAGTTTGTGCACCCGGTTCCGCATCCGGCGATACGCCTTGAGCGGCCAAATAATCCAAATCATAACGCTCGGCTAAATAAGCAAAAGTATAATGTCCGCCATAAATAATTTCGCGACTAGCGCAATTTTTTAAACCTGATTCGTAAGCAATATTTAAATTCTGAAGTTTTTTCTGATAATCATCAGCCCGGGCCTGATAAATAAAGGTGTTAGCGGAATCAAGAATGCTTAATTTTTCAGAAATGGCGACCACTATTTTTTCATCATTTTCAAAGTCTAACCAAAAATGAGGGTCGATGGACTCAGAATGATCATGATCATCCGCTTCCTCATCATGAGTGCTGGCGATCAAATTACTGACTTGGCTGGCGTCTAAAATCTCTAAATCCGATACCTCTAAACTGTTTAACATCTTCGCCATTCCGGGCTCTAAAACTTCACCACCATAAATAAATAAGTCGGCGCCTTGAAGTTTTATTAAGTCGCTCGGGCGCGGCTCAAAATGATGGACATCAACCCCGGCCGGCAATAAGGAGCTAACTAAGGCCTGCTCACCACCCACGGCCGCCGCCAACTCTTCTAAAGGAAAGATGGTTGTTAAAATTACCAGGCGGTTTTCATTAGGTGCGGGGGTTGTTCCTTTTTTTGCCCATAAAAAAACACCGCCAACCACTAAGAGTGCTAAGAATAAAAAAGCGCTGATAGTTAAAAGACGACGATGAGTATTCATAAATCTGATTAAAAGTGTAAATTTTTCGGCGTCCGGGGAAATGGAATCACATCGCGAATATTGGTCATGCCCGATAAATACATAATTAAGCGTTCAAAGCCGAGGCCAAAACCGGCGTGCGGAACGCTGCCATACTTTCGTAAATCTAAATACCAATAGTATTCTTGTTCCGACAAGCCTAATTCCTTTAGGCGGGCTTGTAATAACTCCAGGCGATCTTCACGCTGGCTACCACCAATTAATTCGCCAATGCCGGGAACCAATAAATCCATCGCCGCCACCGTTTTCCCATCATCATTTAAGCGCATATAAAAAGCCTTGATGTCTTTGGGATAATCAATTAAAAAGACAGGCCTGCCAAAAACTTTCTCACTTAAATAACGCTCATGCTCGGTTTGTAAATCAATTCCCCATTTAACCGGATAGTTAAACTTTTCGCCGCTAGCCTCTAAATGTTTGATTGCTTCGGTGTAAGTTAAGCGAACAAAGCCGGCCGCAACAACAGCTTCTAAACGATCCTTCAAGCCCGGATCAATAAACTTATTAAAAAATTCCATCTCTTCTGGCAAAGCAGTCAAAACATGCTTAATCAGATATTTAAGCATCCGCTCGGCCAAATCCATATCGGCAGTTAAGTCGGCAAAGGCCATTTCCGGCTCGATCATCCAGAATTCGCTGGCGTGTCGAGTAGTATTAGAATTTTCCGCCCGAAAAGTCGGCCCAAAAGTATAAACGCGGTTAAGGCCGGCAATTAAGGCCTCCGCTTCCAGCTGGCCGCTCACCGTCAGCCCGGCCTTTTTGCCGAAAAAATCGCGGCTGAAATCGGTTTCGCCGGCCGCATTTTTTGGCAAAGGTTTTTCTAAATCAAAAGTCGTAACAGTAAAGAGCTCTCCCGCCCCTTCAGCATCAGAGGCGGAAATAAGCGGGGTGTGGACATAAGAGAACCCTTCATCGTGAAAAAATTTATGAATGGCAATACTTAATTCGGAGCGCAGGCGATAAACAGCCGAAAAAGTGTTGCTGCGACCGCGCAAATGAGCGATTTCTCGTAAAAATTCAAAACTGTGCTTTTTCTTTTGTAGAGGATAATCCTCAGCAGCGCGACCAATAACCTTAATTGCCTCCGCTTTTAATTCAAAAGATTGGCCAACCGCCGGTGATTCAACCATCAGGCCGCTGACCTCGACCGAAGAGCCAATAGTTAATTTTTCAATCTCCGCAAAATTCTCCAAAGTGTCAGCAAAGACAACCTGAATGCCTTTAAAAAATGACCCATCGTTTAAATCCATAAAACCGAAACCTTTGGACGAGCGAATCGTGCGCACCCAACCAGCCACCGTTACCGTCTTATTTAGGTAGGAAGCGGTCTCTTGATGCAGTTTTTTAAGCAAAATATAGGACATATAATTTTTATTTTACTTCCCCAGAGTACTCTAAGTCTTAGTTTTTATCAAGTAAAGCTCTATTTTTAATCAATTTTTTTAAAAAGGGGGTTAGCTAATAATTCCTGGGCAAAGAAGGCGGCCGCATCTAAATCGCTGGCGTTCGGCCGGGTCGGATTAATGCCGCCAAAAAATTTGAGCAGGCCATAAGTCATTCGGCCCCGGCAAGAAAATTCGCCAATAAGCGGGTAGTTCATTTCATTAAAATGGGCTTTTAAATCTTGGTGCGGCTCTTTAATCCCGGACGCGCTAGTAGAGAATATAAAAACCGGCCTCTGATAATCTTTAGAAAGCCAAGAAACCGCTTCTCTAATTTTACTATCCAAGTGTTGGCGATAAACGCCTGAGCCAAAGCCCAATAAATCATAAGAAGTCGCCAATTCCGGAGAAAATTCGGCCGGAGAAATAAGGTCGGCAGATAAGACTTCCGCTAGCGCGCTCGCTATTTTAAGGGTGTTGCCCCGATGCCGGGAAACGCAGACGATCAAAGTTCGAGGTGTTTTTTTTGCCATATTTTATATTATACCAGAAAGCGGGGTAGCTGTGCGAACCGGTTTTGACAACCCGCGCTAAAGACGGTAACTTAAACAGAGGTCATTAACAACTAAATATATTAACAATGGTAACTTTATCCCTTGTGCTCCTGGCCGGGGTAATAATCCGGCTAATCAAAAAAACAAAAAAACGCCTCAATAATTAAGGCGTTTTTTAAAATCTTCTTTTTTACTAATTATTTAGGGTTGAAAAATGGTTTCGGGAATAAAATTTACTTCTTTTACCTCCGGAAACTGTTTAGCGGTCGCTTCAATCTGAGCGCGAAGAATGCCGACACGACAAGAGCCGCCACTAGACTTATTTTCCGGATCAGAAAATTCTAAAGTTAAAACTCCATTATTGTCTAAATTAGCGCTATTAAGAGCGAAACCGGGGAGAGGAAACTCGGTGCTTAAACCGGCATCCAGCTCGGCTTGTCCAAGTCCACCCAGTATTAAGGTCTGAATTGTATCCGCTATCGGGGTGTCGGTGGGCGACAATTCGCGGCTAACACTGCCTAAAGCGGTAGGACTACACCTTAAATTTCCCGCCTCGTCTTGATCAATATGGGCATTATAATAATAAAGTTTAACTTCTTGCGCCTGGGCCTGATCAGGATTAATTTGCTCACCTAACTCAGAAGGATTAATTGCAGGAAGGTTCTCGGTTTCTAAGAGGTTGTTGTCAGTGCCTGTCAGTAAAATCGGCAGGCGCAACTGCGCGTCATTATCCGTTAAACCAGAGGGGTTATTTTTAATAAAGACCAAGGTTCCGGCCCCACTCACGTTTAGGGAATATTCCATCAGCGCTGAGAAGGGGACATAATCTTCCGTCATCCAATCACTTTCAGCCGTGGCAATTGTTTGACCAATAAGATTACCCTTGCCATCAAGCAGTTGAATTAAAAAGGAAGCTTCAAAAAACCAAGGCCCGCGCGCTTCACCAATAATCTGCAAGGGGCGTGTAATTACTTCTCCGGCCCCCGGATTAAAGACTCTAATCATATCGCTGGCCGCAGCCTCCTCAGGGCAAGGGGTAAATTCGCAATTTTCCCCAGTGCGCGTCACTACCGAACCGTCAGCGCAGGTTTTTGTTTCTTTTGAACAACCCCCCGACAAATTATTTTGATCAGGCGCTGAGCCACAAGCGCTCAACATAAAAGCGAGCAATAATAGAGTGCCGCCAAAAAGTAGTTTTTTCATAGTTATAAAATTTAATTTCCTGCAGTTATTATAGCATTAATTGGGGGGAAATAAAAAACCCCGAGCTTTTTGGTTTACACCAAATACTCGGGGGGGGTTAAAAAGAACAAATTAGGGACAAAACCCAATGGCTACATAAGAATCAGCCGAGATTTTATCCTCTAAATTTTGATAGCCCCAAAACCAATTATGCCGACAGCCAATCAAGTACCTGATGAAATAATCACCATGGCAATTTTGATAAACCGTCCCGGCAAAAAAGATTTTTTTACACTCCCACTCTTCGGGGATAATTCGTGGTTGCGACAATAAATAGTCGAGAACATTACCATTTAAAATTAGCGCGCTGGCCAATTCTTTTTGTAAGTCCAGACCGGACAAGCCGCCATTTTGTTGTCGCGGCGACTGATAGAGATTAACCTGTTTCGGGTTAAAACCAGTCCAATCACTCTGTTTGTGCTCTAGCACAGACCAGCCGATAAAATAAGTTGGTTGAGCATCAACCGCCAAAAATTTCTTTGCTTCTACCTCTGTCATGTTTTTTAAATTTTTAAAAGATGCTTATTTTTAGTCTAAGAATATTAAAGGGTTAAAGCTGGTCTCAAATCATTGTTGATTCTACTCCAGTTAAAAACAACCAGCCTGTTGCTTTTAACTGAAGTCGAATATTTTTTAAAGATCTTTTTTGTTTCAAAAAAACAGCCTTCTTAAAAAGGGCTGTTTCTTTAAATTAAACAATTTTAATAAATTTGATTTTCCCCCGTTGCAGAATATTGCCAACCTTGAGCTCAAAATTAATATCGGAAACTACCTGACTATCAACTTTTATTCCTCCCTGCTCCAGAAGACGGCGAATTTCGGATTTAGATGAGGCGAGGCCAGATGCTAACAAGACGGCGCCGAGACTGTAATCCTGAGGTGAGAACTCATCAATCTCAGCGCTCGGAATCTCTTTTTTAGAGAAAGTGTTAACAAAGTATTCGGTGGCCGCGGCCGCTTCTGCTTCGGAGTGATACATCTTGACCAGCTCGGCGGCCAGAATCATTTTGTAATCGCGAGGGTTGGCACCACTTGCCAATTCTTTTTCATAACTGGTAATAATTTCTAAATCTAGACGAGTAAGCAGAGTAAAATATTTGATAATAAACTCATCCTTTAAAGACATAATCTTGCCAAACATCTCATTAGGCTCATCTAGAAGATTAACAGTATTGCCAAAACTGGAACTCATTTTGCGGCCATCCAAACCTTCAATTAGAGGATTGGTGATAATATCTTGCGGTTCTTGGCCGGCGGCTTTCTGAAGATGGCGGCCGGAGAGAACATTAAAACGTTGGTCAGTGCCGCCAATTTCCACATCCGCCTTAACTTCAACAGAATCATAGCCTTGCATCAGTGGATAGAGCACCTCGCGAAGCGAAATGCGCTTACCCGCCTCTAGGCGGCGGCGAATATTATCGCGAGAAATAAACTCATTTAGAGAAAAAGCGTTGGCCTGATTGGTAATTTCTTTATACTTCAATTCGCCCAACCAGCGACTATTATAATGAATTTCCGCCTGATCAATATCAATAATTTTGGCCGCTTGCTTGATATAATTTTTTAAATTTTCCTGAACTGTTTCTTCGGACAGCATCGGTCGCTCGCTATCCTTATCAGAAGTATCGCCAATCGTGCCGGTAAAATCGCCAATGATCAAAACTATTTGGTGGCCCAGTTTTTGAAAATCGCGGAGCTTCAAAAGTGGAATAGACCGCCCCAGATGAATATTGGGACTAGTAGGGTCAATACCCAGCTTAACCCGCAAGCACTCACCGCTTTGTAAACGTTTTTCCAAATGTTCTTTATCAATTATTTCGTCAACTCCTCGATTTAGAACCTCAGCAACTAGCTGCGGCTCGGTCACGATATTTTTCATAAAAACTGCTTAGAAAATAAGGATTATCTTTACGGGAAAACTCTAACATTTATTAAATAAAAAATCAAAAGGCTACCCGCTAAGGTAGCCCGAAGGTTAGAGCATTAATTTAGATACTATCTTAAAGCGGCAATGATAAAAGAGGCAATAGCGCCGAAAAAAACGATTGTCAGAATGATACCAATCGCCATCCAAGCTAAATTAGCCTTGGCCCAATTAGCCTTATTAGGATTTTCTTCTTTAGAAAAGCCCCAGATAAAAAACATGATTAAGTTAACGACTGGAATCGAGGTGACCAGAATGGTAATCATCCAATCTTTAAAACTTAGCACTTCAAAAATCTCCTTTTTACGGTTATCAACTACCACCGGCTCGATAACCTCGGTTATTTTTTCTTCTTGGTTTTCGTTAGACATAATTTTATTTTTGGCGAGCCTCAGAGGGCTCAAGATTTAAACTTGTAATAAGTTTAACAGATTGGGCCTTAATTTGCTATAATTGCAAATATGTTGAGAAAAATTCTAAAAGCAATGATCATTGGTTTACTAATTTCCTTGTTTTTTACCGGGGGATTTTTTGTTTATATTATTATTGGCGGTGTCCTTGGCGATATAGAAGCGTTAAGGATGAGCTATGTCACTTGGCCGGCATTGATTGCCACGATTATCGCGACAATTTTGTGGTTACTGATAATTCCTTTGACTTTAAGGCTGATTAGGGAGAAGTAAAATAAAGTCTTAACTATAAAAGAACACCCGGAAGGGTGTTTTTTTTATGGGCGGAGAGCAAGGGATAACAGGGCGGCCAAGCCGCCCTTTTCTGCCTGCGTCGCTCAAAAATGAAAACCAAGTTTTCATTTCGCTCGTTATCCTCGGCAGTCGAACCTAAAGGTTCTCATCATTGTTACACACATCTAAAAATACAACCCTTTCGGGTTGTATTTTTAGATGCGGGCCAGTCGGGTTAAGTACCACCCTATAGCAATATTATAAGGGGTTTTAAAAGATAATTCTAAAACTGATTTTAAGTACTCGGGTCGGGGTCTGAGAATAAAAATGAGACAAATGAGACACTATAATAAATCTTATTTTATGTATTATTTGACAAACATAGACATAATCAGCGTTATACAAATACAAGGCGAATTAAACCTTTTTACCGCCCTTTAATTTATCAACATATTCATCTAGCAAAAAGTTAGCTAGTCCGTCCATATCTTCCCTTAATTTTATCAACTCTTCTTCGCTATAATTATTTGCCGTATTTCCTAATCTTTTTTTAAATTCCTTCATGCTAACCATATAATCTGTGCGCCTTAATTACGAACTAATCTTCTATTTTTAATTGCAAGAAAAATAACAGCTAAATAAAGTAATACCTTTAAATCAACAGTAAATAATGCGCTTTGAGTAAATAAACCCCAACCTGTTTCTCCGTAACAGCCAGTAAAAAAACAGGAGAAGCCAGAGAACATAAATTGTCCATTAAAGATCCCCCATATTAAACCATAAGATGCAAATACCCAATAAATTATAATTCCTACAATAAAAAAATAAAGTAAATATTGTAAATTTTTCTTTAGCTTTATATTTTCAGTAAAAATATAAATAGTTAAAGGTAGCGCTGCCAGCAAAACAATTAAAGATTCATAATCACTGTTACCAATAAATTTAATTAAAAATAACAGATAAATAATGATTAAAGGAAAAAGTTTTAAGAGCCAAATTTTTATTGTTTTAGTCATAAATTTGATATTTATTTTATTATAACAATATTTTCTCTGCCCGACCATAAACCTCTTCTAGCTCATCAACTATTGGATTATTAAGCTTTCCCTTCATAAACTTTAAAATCTCATAATAAAGCCAGAGCTTCTTCTCTTTTGGAGAGTTAAAATTTGCCCAAAGTTCTTCGCCTTTCTCTTGATAAGCGTCTATCATGGACTGAAGATTGTGAATTTTATCAGCCGCGCAAACCATTAGAGCTTCATCGCTATCGTGCTCTAAGCCGGCCAAGTACTTTGACTTTCGTTCTTCCCAAGTAGCCCTTTCATCACTTTCAATATTAGGATCTTTATCCTCGCTTACACCCTTAACTATCTGAGCCACTCTTTCGCCGAAATCCCTAACCAGATCATCATAGTAATAACCTTTGACGTCCTCTAAAACGTCGTGAAGCAGTCCACCGATAATCACATCCTCATCTTCAGTATAATTACTTAATATCCAGGCTACCGAAAAAGGGTGGCTGATATAAGGCAAACCTGAATCGCCCTTTCTAACTTGGCCTAAATGCAGGCGACTAGCTAGATTAATTGCTTGTTGTATTTTTTGAGTTAATTTCATATTGGTATTTATTATAATTATTAGCTAAAAATCTTAAGGAGTTAATGACCTCTCCTTTATCTCTCATGATGTTTCCACCTGATTCACAGAATAAGACAATCATGCCACTATCAATTTCCTTGTTTTTTCTTTTTTTCTCAAGAACCTTAATAAAGTCATTAAATTTAACTGCTTGCTCATTTAGTAAATCGCTTATTAGCTGAGCAATATCTCCAGTGTCTAGTTCTGGCAATTTTATTCTTTCTACTCCAGGGTCAAACATAAACCAAGCGAACTTTTCACCCAGCTCTATAGCAGCACTTCTAAGAATTGTAGTGGCTCCAATGAAATCAGCCAAAAGGTCTCGTGCCATCTTCTCTAAATCTGCAGATAAATTCTGTTCGTTAATTTTAGCTACCATAAACATAACATTTTCATCAATATCATCTATTTCCCAATAAATTCTAGAGCAATGCTCTTGCATCATTTCTTCAATACTATTTAATTTTATCATATTTTATCACCTCTCTTTCTAGCTCAACAAACAAAAAAAAGCGGCTAAGAGATTTCATCAAAAGATATTGCTATCTCTTAGATTGAAATCTCCCAACCGCCTTCAGCGATCAGTCACTTATTCCATTTAGCTTGCCACAGATTTCCCAGCTTGCCTACCTGTATAAAACAGGAGAAATAAATGGCACTTTTTAGACTCAGTGCTAGAGTTATGTTTGTTAAGTACAATTATATTATAGCATAAATTAATGAAAAGTCAAATTTAATGAATTTTTTTCATGGCCTTTTTGGCTCTCTGCGCTCATTGATACTAAAAACTAAGGTAGCTTTTTCTTTTGGATAATTACTAATGATAACTGCGCCTTCAAGCAAATCAAATTTCTTATTTACCGCTCTTAAAGATTCGAGTATTGGAAGATTTAAATCTTTAAACACCATTTTCTTCAAAAATTCTATATACTCACCCTTATCACTAGATCTTATTTTGCTTCCCCTATACTGTGGGTGGATGTAAGAAGACATTCTAACATACCAAATTTGATATATACCTTCTAAATTTAAATCGGACATTATTTTTTTAGTAGACAAACCATCCCAATGATTAGAATTTTTTCCAGAAGGAGAATATTTTTCAGCCCTTTCTTTAATTCTTGGAATTTCTTTTTTAATTCTGTCATCATCCCCCTCATACATCTCTGCTCTATTTAATAATTCCTTTGCCGAAAAAGCTCTGTAATTTAAAGCTCTTTTTTCTGAATCTTCTTTATAGATATATTGCAAATTAACACAGTCCTCTAATATATATCTAGAAATCATGATACTACTTTTCAAATGATCCTTTTTTAAAGTTATAATAGCGGCAAGAGCATCTCCTATTTCATCTAATAAAAAGGCTGTCACTTCAAAAAGATTTTCATCAATCTCTTTGCGACGCTTTATTAATTCATGCAGATGAGCTAACACCAGCTGCTTTATAGCCAGAACGTCATTCATCTCTCTCTTTATTCTATTCTTTGCGATAATCTTTTTAATTATCTTCATAGATGAGGTGCTTTATCCACATGTCATAATCATTTTTAGGGATATGCTATGACAGGGTCAAGAATTTATGTATCAATTTAAAATATCACAAAAACCCAGTAAAATCAAGGTTATTTACAACTTACAATCCCATCCTAAAACAGTTATTATTAACCAATATTGACATCCGTGGTAAGATGAATATAGTTTCTGAGTTCTTTATTCCCCCCGGGCGGGTGCTCGTGAGCCTCACGGAAACAGGCAAAAACGAGGACGTGAAACAGCTATAAGCTCTAAACGTTTTAAACCGCCACACGACCAATATCATAGATATTACCGTTCGGTAATCCTGACCAGGTAGCAATAAAATGCACCCCTAAAGGAAAGTCCGAGAAAAGTTCAAGAATTCCTATTTTCTAATAGGGGTATTTTTGAGTTTTTCTTGGACTTTTTTATTACAAAAATACCCCGACTAAAAATATGGAAAGAAAAGATTTGCAGGTGACTTACCTGCCCATCGGCGAGTTAAGACCCGCTGAATACAATCCCCGCAAGTGGGATAAGGAAGCAAGTGAACAGCTCAAGGAGAGCCTACGACGCTTCGGCCTCGTCGATCCCTTCGTAGTCAATTCCGCTCCGGAGCGGATGAATGTCATAATCGGCGGACACTTTCGCTGGCAGATGGCCAAGGAACTAGGCTTCGAGACTGTGCCAGTCTGCTATATAAACATTCCTGATTTAGAAAAGGAAAAAGAACTAAATCTCAGGCTCAATAAGAATCTTGGCGAATTCGACTACGGTCTACTTGCCGAATTTGATGAAGCGTTCTTGCAGGACATTGGCTTCGATTCCGAAGAATTGGATGATATCTTCGAGGATGAGGACAATACCGAAATCTTCGATTTAGAGAAAGAATTGAAAAAGCTAAATATTGAGGAGATAAGCGTCAAGAAAGGCGATGTCTATGATCTGGACGGTTCACGGCTAATGTGCGGAGATAGTACCATCGAAGCTGACATGCTAAGACTGGTCGGAGATCACAAGATCGATATGGTCATGACTGACCCACCATATATTCTGGATTATCTGCACGGTAAATCTAGGCACGGCGAGGCAACCACTGGATTTGGCGCTAAGAAAAATAGGCGCTATTTGGAGACGGATTCTTTGCCCGACAACTTTACAGAGCTATGGATGGCCAATGTTTCTAAAGTACAAGCAGAAAACTTTTCAATTATTGTTTATGAGAATTGGAAAAATATTCGCATCATTTGGGGCGAGATGGAAAAATATTGGAAAGTAAGGAATATGTTAGTCTGGCATTTACCTAACAGAAACCAGGGTTATGCTTCAAAGCATAAATTCTTTTCAAAGTATGACATCGCTATGGTTGGCACCAGTGAAAATTTTACTGAGGCTAATGAAGAGCCAGAAGATGAGTTAGTAAAAAATGAATACGAGACTGCTCTGTTTGCTATTTCTGGCAAACCTCACTGGGAATCATATGGCAAAGGTAAAAAGTATTGCCCTACAGATTTTATAGAGTTTAAAGCGGCCGACGAGCAATCATCAGGACAAGGCATAATCTTTGGCACTAAGCCACTAGAAATACTTATCCCATACATAAAAGTACTAACGACTCGGGGGCAGTTAGTACTTGAGCCTTTTGGTGGAAGCGGAAGCACTCTTATTGCTTCTAATAAAATAGGTCGCCGTTGTTTTCTGATGGAAAAATCACCTGTCTATGCAGAGGTAATACTTAATCGCTGGGAAAAAATGACGGGCAAAAAAAGAGTGAAAATATATGAGAACTAATCTAGAAAAATCTAAATTTCTGGAAATTCTTAGAGAAAGACCTTTTATAAGCTATGCCTGTAAAAAAGTTGGGATTAGCAAGGCAACAATATATCGCTGGATAAAAAACAATGCTAATTTCAAAGAGAAAGTAGACAATGCTTTGCATTTTGGCAGAAAAGAATTGATTGATATTACAGAAATGGCTTTATATAAGAAAATAAACGAAGGAGACGGGCCGTCAATTAGGTATTTCCTTGCTAACAACGATTCGAGATACTACCCTAAAATGCCAGTCATTTTTCAGCCTCCGAAAAAAGAGGTTAAAATCGGAGAAAAATGTGACCAATGCGGGACTACAAAAAGTAAAGGTTTTAACAAGCAACAGAGTAAATCAATTTATGAAGCATTTAACATGTATAAGCAAAAATACGGTCACTATCCTATTGATAATCAGCCGAACTAAACGTTATACTTTTTATTAAATGCTTCTTTGTTGGTCGATAATATTATTATAAAATCGATGAATGCCAAAATCGCCGGTATAAATGTCCAGCAAAATAAAAGGTAAAAAACTCCTGGAGTGGTTTTGCCTAGGTAGAACTTATGAATTCCAAATCCTCCTAGAAAAAGTGCTAATAAAGCGGCGGGTGTTTTCTTTTTCATATATTTTTATTAATTACACGTAGGACTTAAGGTCCTAGACGGATATTTTTTTAATAAAGATTCTAAAGAATCAAACTCTCGTAAATAGCTTTGACTTAAATTTTGCCAGTCAGAACAACTTGCAGGATAATAGTACTTGGCACTACCATGAGATGAGGTATAAAACTTCCCGCTAACTACAGCTTTAGTTGGCTGAACTGGCTCACTTTCTTCTGTGGGTGGAGTTAGGTCTGTCTTAATTATTTCTGTACCAGGAGCGTTATCTGTTTTTGCATTATTTATCTCTTTGGCGGGCTGATTGGTGACATGGGCGACCTCCTCTTTGTTTTCAGTCACGATTTTAGTCGTTACAGGCTCTGCTTGATTGGCACTAACAAGCTCATCCTGAGACAGTGCCTCATCTTCTTGAATTTCTTCTACAAAACTTTCAGCCTTTTCTTCAACAAACACCTCAGCCGAATTATTAACTATTGGATCAATATTATCAGACTTGTTTTCAGATACCATTCCTAGTATTAATAATAGGGCGAAAGTGCTAGAGCCAAAAACTTTTAGTATAAATTTGCGATTTATCTCCTTTTTATTTTTAAAAACTCTGCTAAAAATGCTGGGCTTTATTAGCCCGACAAAAAAGGATAGGAAAGAAATAAAAAGTATAAATCCAATAATATTATCCATATTTTTTATATTAATATTTAATTTCACTAAACAAAAACGGACACCCGACCTTGGTTGCGAAACCACAATTGGTGTCCCGAAAGACTGCCACTTGTATAGGGTCGGAGTGCCCGTTCCTGTATACAAATGACAGCATTTTTCATGCTTCTTTCGGAATATTCAATTGTGGTTTCGCACTTAAAATATAGCTTAAACAGGCCTAAAAGTAAAGAAAAGTTACCTACAGTTTGTCTACAATTACAAAAATACGCCCATTTGGGCGTATTTTAAAATTTCTATTAAATTTACTATTTGGTTTTGCGATTATAGGGGGATTGGTTAGTTGGCTTCAAACTAATTCCTAATTGACTAGCCTTGCTTTGAATTCCTCCTACTGGTCTTCCAAGCTCAAGACCCATAACTCTGGTTGGAGTATTGACTTTAGCAAGTTGAAACAATTTTTTCTCTTCCTGAGGAGTCCATGGTTTGCCAGCATTGCGAATATACTTTGGCTTATCCATATATTTTTAGTTAATAATTTTTGTATTTTTTATTCGACCTTTATTTACTTAACAATTAAAGGTAAACTTTTTAACTCCTGAACATGAGTAAGGTTAGAAATATAAAGCATAATAAAAATTACAATAACAAACACAATAATAGCTATAAGTTTTTTATATACACCGTGGAAAATATCTGAAATTATAATTTTTAAATACTTGAACATCTTTTTTATTAACCAATCGATTAATCTAAATGGCATACCTATAATATAAAATATGGTACTAAGCCAATCTATCCTGTTGTCTATATAAAATTTTCTCATATTACTAATTAATCGGACACATCACCAACTCTTTCCTGAAAGCCTACATAAAATGGTCCGCTACGACACACACATGCGTTTGTAGCTATATCAACAATAAAACACTCTACCCAATGAACACCTGTATATAAACTTCTTTCCCATTGTTCATTGGAACCCAATTTAATTTCACCCCTCAAACCTTTAGCGCCTTGGCTTTGAGCACTGGCTCCAGTGTTAACAACCTGCCAATACACATCATAGGGTTTGTTATAATTTGTAATTGCAGTATATTTTAGCCAATGGAATCTGGGCAATTCGTTTTTTGTAGAAAAGGACCCTTTAAATCTTCTATTTACTATTTTATAGTCACCCTTTCCCCAATATAGGCCTGCTCTAATTTCCACAGATGCAAAAGTATCAATAATTGGTATATTTAAATCTGCCAATTCTTGTTTGTGACTAAAATTTGCCAAATGTAATCCATTTATTGAAACTGATAAATTTCTATTTTCTTTAACGGTAAACGAATCGCCAAAGATCTTTTGCCACTTAGATAAACTTCTATGCTCGTCAACATCATTATATGCGTCAAGAGCTATTTGAGAATATTTGTGTATTGCGTCTCTAAATTTTAGATAGTCATCTTGCTTTAAATGACGATTAAAATTTTCAGATGGAAGAACTGGATTTACAATAATTGGCATTACCGCATTAGATTGTAAATATAAATCTAAACGACTAAGCAAAAGAACAAAAGAAGTGGATAGGTCAGGATATTGATCAACAAGGTTATCGCTAGACAGTACTTGATTGCCGACAAAAGTTGTTAATGCAACAGATTTTATATCAAACTCTTGCTTAAAATCACGAATGTATTTTAAAAGTCTAACTATTTTCTTAAGATATTTTTTACCAGTAATACTATCCTGACGATAAAACCATTCTGCATAACCATCTCCATCTGTTAACTCAAATTTATTCTCAGTTTTATTCATCACAAGTGACTGATTGCTAATATTTATAGCGGGAACAATATCGATATGGAAATCGTTCTCATAATCTATAGTAACACAGCGTGATTTTCCTCTTGTGTCAACTTTATCTTTATATCTATCTAGTTTTTTAAATTGGGAAGAAAGTTTATTTAAATAATCTTTGGACTCCCATCCAGCTGTCGCCTTCACCTCAAAAAGAATGTCTACATCAAAATCCGTACCACAACGAACTGGCTTAATAATAGTTTCTTGTCTAAAAGAACCCTGCGGTTTAATAGAGATAAATTTATCTCCAAAAATTTCATCATTTTGCAAAATACTTTTCATGGTTTCGATCCCAGATTTTGCAATTTGATATCGCGTCCCATTAAGATTAACGGTATTTTCTAAAAAGTCATTAAATGATGATTCCAATTTCATAGTAATTGATGTTTAGGAATAAAAGGGTCAACTTTGTCAGTAAAAAATAATTCAATATTTGGCAGAGCTTTGCGTGCCTCAGTTTCTCCCAGCCCCTTAAGTGATTTAATTTCTTTAACAACGTCTAATCCAAATTTTCCACTTGAGACAACAGGATTAATCCTTGTAATATTGGAATGGCCTGCGAGCAATTGAGCGGTTCCGTAAGAAGCGGAGGATTGAGCCGACATAAACAACTTAACTATTCTTGTTCCCCAATAAAATAAACCTGCTGGGTGATTGCGTGCCCTCTTAATATTTAATGGCTCATCTGTGCATCCTATACTTAGCACTTTTAATTGATCACGAGGCCATTCAAGAATGCCTATCGCCTCGACAACAGCAAGGCCAGCTGGATTGTTTGCCCATAACCCACCGTCAACCAAGGGGGTGCCTGAAACTGAAGTATGAGTCGGAAAATATGTCGGAGCCGCTGATGTCGCCAGGGCTATGTCAACAATATTTTCTTTATAATCTCTTTGGAATCTTTCATGATGAGCGGTTTTATATACATGAACCTCTCCATTTTCAAGATTTAAACTAGGAATTACAAGTCTATTCTTGCTTTCACCAAGTTTTTTATCTCCAAACTTTTCAAATAAGGAATTCTTTAATGCTTTATTGCTATATTTCGATACCCCCATGCTTCTTAAAAATTTAATATACCTATTGCCAACAAACACATCTGGGCCTAGTTTTTCATAAAATTCTAATAGTTCCTTTGCGGAAAAGCCAGCGCCAATGCCAAGTGCAATAATACCACCAGTTGAAGTACCAACAATAAGATCGAAATAATCTGATATTTTTTTGCCAGTCACCTCTTCAATTGTGCTTAAAAAAGACAGAGGAAAAACCCCTTTTATCCCACCACCATCAATTGAAAGTATTTTTTTAATCATATTTTAGGATGGTACATACTCTCTAAAAACTCTAGCTGTTTCTAGAAATATTATATTAACTATTTTTTCCGTTTGCTTCTCTTCAACAATTCCTTTCTGAATTAAAAGGAGTCTGACGTTTTGCCTGATTCTTGCTTTAATAGTTTCGTTATTAATCCAATCAATCGAAATATCTCGGCGAATTCTTTTGGTGAGTTCTTGCACAAAATCCTTAATGTCTAATCCAGCCTTTTTAAGGTCTGGGTCAGATGAAAGCGTGTCATAAAAAACAATCTCTTCTTCAGACAATCCCAGTTCTTCGCTTTCTGCATCTAGCTTTTTTATTTCATCTGCGATTTCAAGCAAATGTTTTATAATTTCTGAAGAGTTAATAACATTATTTTCGTATTTCTCAATAAGTTCCGTGAGTAGTGTAAGCATCGTTTCATAACGAGCCTTATTCGTTCGAGAACGCACGCTAATTTCTTTATCTAGCATCTTACGAATAGTGTCGATAGCAAGGTTTTGATATTTAACCTTCTTAATCTCTTCCGAAAAGCGCTCGTCAAAAATAGAAATACTTTTTCCTTCTTCGCCTTCTTTAGTAAACAAATCAATAACGCCTTCTGCTTGTACAGAATCTTGAACAAGACTGCGAATAGCGCTCTCTGTAGCTTCAGGAAAGATAATATGAGGTATTACAGTTTGTTTATTTATCGCCTCACGAATAGATTGAAAGAACTGAATATCAGTTGCAATCTTCATCGCTTCCTCACCTGGCATTACAAGAGCGTGGAGACTTGAAAGTTTAGACACAAGCCCTATATATACCATTTTCCTGTCATCAGACAGGATGCCATCTTTTGAAATAACCTCATTCATTGATGATTGAAATAATTCAACTAATTCAATACCTTTTTTATTTCTCCATCCCGAAAAATCTATATTTGAAAAATATAAAGACACCTCTCTGTGGAGGATGTTCATTTCCGCAATAACGTCATCAAGCGGAATCATTGCTTCTTTTTGAACATCTGTGTCATATATAGCAAGAGCTTTTTTTAAATTCTCAGCAATACCAATATAGTCAACAATCAATCCACCTGGCTTATCTTTATAAACACGATTCACGCGAGCAATCGCCTGCATAAGCCCATGATTCTTGAGTGGCTTATCAAGATACATTGTATGCATATTAGGCACGTCAAAACCAGTGAGCCACATATCACAAACGATAACCAGTCGAAGTGCGTCGTTTGATTTCTTAAATCTCTTCTCGAGTTTTTTCACATCATGCTCACCTTGAATCTGCTCTGGGAAATCATCCATTCCAGAAATAATGACGGCGCACTCAGGCGCTCCTTCAATATTCTTTATTGCGTTATACATCGCAACTGCAATAGATCGGCTCATTGTAACCACCATTGCTTTTCCTTCAATCGGTCGATTATTAAAGTGAGAAACGACATCTTTGGCGATTTGTTCAATACGACTTGGTGCGCCCACAACTTCTTCAAGAACTGCCCATTCCCTGCGGGCTTTTACTTTTTCATCAACCACAATTTCCCCAAGAATTTCATCGAGTTTACTGTCTATAAATTTATCAGCTAAATGAAGTGGGATTAAGCGACCTTCATAGTAAATAGGAACGGTTGCTTTATCTTTCACAGCTTGCCCAATTTTGTATGAACTTATGATGTCACCGAAAACACGCATTGTGTTTTTATCATGATTTGAAAGCGGAGTTCCTGTCACACCTAAAAAACTCGCATTAGGCAAAGCTTGTCTCGCATTACCAGCAAGCATGCTGTACTGAGTTCGATGCGCCTCGTCAGTAAGAACAATGATGTTTTCTCTGTCACTTAAAACATTATTTGCATCAGGGTCATCTTGAAATTTTTGAATAGTGGTGAAAATAAGTTCACTTCCAAGATGAGTAAGTTTGCCCTTCAGATCCTTAATACTCGATGCCCGCTTGGCAAGAGTGCCGTATCCTGTACGACTAAATGTCTTGAAGAGTTGATCGTCCAAATCTTCACGATCAGTTAAAAATACATATGCAGGACTTTTTAATTCTGGAATGCGTTTTGTTTTGTTCACATAAAATACCATAGAGAGTGACTTTCCAGATCCCTGTGTGTGCCAAAAAACGCCGATTTTTCGATCTTGTTCACCACTCACCGAACGAACAGTGCTATCAATAGTTTTATTTACACCATAGTATTGATGGTATAAAGCCATCTTCTTTGTGTACGTAACCGCATCACCATCACCATCAGCTTCAAAAACTATGAAGTTGTAAATGAGATCAAGAAACCGTTTTTTATTAAAAAGACCTTTTGCAAGCACCTCGAGTTCAGTCGCACCACTCGGAGCATCTCCTTCTGAGTTGACTCCTTTCCATGTTCCATACCATTCCCAAGAAGAAGAAATTGTTCCGTGTTTCGCTTCGGTAAGATCGCTAAGACAAAGCACTTGGTTATACAAAAACATCTTTGGAATCTCTTTTTTGTAGTATTCCATATCTCGATAAGCTTGGCCGATTGTTGCTTTTTCACGCACAGGACTCTTGAGCTCTAATACTGAAAGCGGAATACCGTTCACAAAAACTACTCCATCAAGACGACAAACATTCTCTACGCCCTGAACGGTAAATTGATTCGTTATTAAGAAATCATTTGCTTCTGCATTTTCAAAATCAATAAGTTTGACAACTTCTGTTTTTTCTATACCGTCTTCTTGCCATGTCTTTTTCACTCCTTCAGTAATGAGAGTAAACATTTCTTTGTTGCCAAGCATTGCATCAGCGTTGTGATATAAGGCAATATCATCTACAACTTGCTCTGCTTGTTGAACTGGAAGTTGTGGATTAAAACGACGTACAGAAGTAATAAGTCTATTCTTGAGTACAACACTTCGAAAATCCTCACGCTCGGCGTTAGGTTGATTCGGTGCCATGGCTGGGCCATACACATACTCATAACCCTGACCTTGTAACCATTCGATAAGTGATTGTTCTGTTAGGTTGTTTTCGTTTAATGTGTTCATATTATCTAATTTTGTGGTTCAAAACCTTTAGTCTTTAAATCTTCAACTAACCACTCTTTAAAATCGCTAGATTTACTTATATTTAAATGCTGAAGGATTTCTTTTCCTGCCTTAGTTAATGCGTAACACTCTGGGAAATTCCATTTATCGAAGTCTTTAGTAGCTTTGAATAAAAACCTATCCCCATAATAATCCAAGGAAAATATAGCATCTTTTTTAACCGAAACTGAGATTGTATATTCTCCACTTTGAATCAGGCCGAGATTTTGTAATTCTAAAAAGTCTGCATAATTAATCCCTAGTTTAGTGCGTACCAATAGAGAGGATTCCTGCATATTAAAAAAGTCTTTGAAAAAACCATGCTCTGGCAAGTAAAAACTTGCAAAAAATGTAAATTTTTCTAAATCTTTTTTACCTAAAGATTTCAAGATCTGAAGAGTACTCATTGAGTATGTTTCAGGTGCATTGTACTCACCAGCTATAATCTTTGCAATTAGATCTTGAACATCTTCATTGGTAATTTCCTTTGAATGCTCTAATAACCCCCAAAATAAATCATTTTCATTTGAGATGGTATTTTCCTCTGTAATGTATTTTGATGCTTTCTTGAGTGTATTTCCAAAATTATCATATTGTCTATTCATCTTTACGGCTTCTGCTTGAAGCCAGAGAGGTTTCTCAACCTCCTCCCATCTAGACAATACTTTGTCTCCTTCAACTTCCGCTTCTGCTTTAAGTTTTGCTATTGATTTACCAAAGAACTTTAAAGCTATTAATTCTGAAAAACTAGCGACTGGTTTTGATGCTGTCTGTGAGCCAAGCTCTACTAATTCTTTTGTTATCAATGGATCCATATATTAAATTAATTTAGCTAATAATAGATCCCGCTGAGATTTCAAGGAAACATTTTCTTTTTCGCAAGAAACAATTTTTTCAATAAATACTTTTGCCATCTTCGAGAATTGATTAGCAATTTCTGGAATGGGCATAACAAAAACTTGTTGTTCAAACTCTGGCCAGTGACCTTTGTACTCAGACATTTTTATCTTTTCTTTTGTGAGAAAATACACAAAGAATGTGTCATATCCGTTTTTACCAACGTAAGGAAGCACATTTTGAATACATGAAAACGGCTCAGTAAGAATACGATAATAACAAGTATGGTTAGTGAAAATAACAACGGGGTTATTAATGCTTGCAATAACACCAGGTTCGTCATCATGATAACCAATAAAGCCAGAAGCTCCTTGATCAAGAATTGGAACTCTGCCGCTAGGTGATGCGGATTTATTATCGTATTTCTTACCAGGGGAAATTCTTTCGATTACATCGAGCACATTTTTTATATTCCATCCATCAGGAATTTCTCCCATTTCACTATCAACAAATTTAACCTTCTCATACCCAGGGAATTTAAAATTCACAAACCACTCGTCAAACAATGTTTGAGCGGTTGCTTCAAGTTTCTTGATAATTAGATTATTATTCTCAATTTTTGCATCATATGCACTCAAAATTTCAGCTATTTTCTTTTGCGTTGGAAGATTGGGTACTTTTACCTCAACTTCTTTTAAATATTTGAAATGTCTTTCATAACCATAACTTCTTGGTTTTTTAGAAAGAAGTAGGTAGTAAAAATAATTCCTATCTAAAATATTCTCATCTAGAGGCTCAATAAGTTGATTACCGTCTGCTCCTAAAAAGAAGGGCGACGAGATTCTCTTCAATCTAAGTGTATGATCTCCAAAGATTACAACGGGTAGCTTTCCATTATATGCATTACTTACATCATTAGAATAACCCGACACATCATTATCTCCCTGATCATAAATGGGCACTAGGCCAAACTTAAGGTAGTCAGACTTCTGTATTTTATTTACCTTGGAGGTAATTTGAGACATAAGATTAGCCAAGGGCACGGTCTCCTTTGTTTCAAGTTCACTATTTATTTGTTCTAATAATTTACTCATATATTAAAATCCGAGTTCCTTAAGATTTTTCTCAATCTCTTTTTCCAAATCTCGACCTTTTGCAAATGCCACTCGCAATTCAGATGAAAGTTTTTCCATTTTTTCTTCAAAAGAAATTCCATCGTCTTCTACATCAGCCAAGCCAACATAACGACCAGGAGTAAGAACGTATCCATTTTTCTTTATTTCTTCTAGAGATGCAGACTTGCAGAATCCGGATACATCTTCGTATGTGCCTGCATCTTTTTCTCCACGCCACGCACGAACAGTATTTGAAATTTTCTCAATATGTTCTGGGTTAAACACAACCTGCTTACGAGAAATTTGTTCAAATGTATCTCTAGCATCGATAAATAATGTTTCGCCCGAACGATTTCTAAAACGATCACCTTTTTTATTCTTTGCTAAAAACCAAAGAGAAACAGGAAGTGATACGTTATAGAAAAGCTTTGATGGGCAAGAAATAATCACTTCAACCAAATCTTCCTCAATAAGCTTTTTGCGAAGCTCTCCTTCTTTTCCTGATACGGCAAGTGCTCCATTTGGCATAACAAATCCTGCCAAACCATTTGGCGCAAGATGGTGTGCAAAATGTTGCACCCACATAAAGTTTGCGTTTCCGCTTGGTGGAGTGCCGAGTGTTATGCGCGGATCATTATCCGAAAGTTTTGACGGCTCCCATTCTCCGTTAAAAGGTGGATTTGCAATCACGAAGTCTGCCTGCAGATGTGGAAATTTGTCTTGATAATAAGTGTTTCCTAATTCAATCTTTCCTGAAAGTCCACGAATAGCGAGATTCATCTTTGCGAGGCGAAGCGTAGTCTGATTACTTTCTTGACCGTTGATAGCAAGTTTTGATGAATCTTGTCCATGGTTACGAAGATATTCACCCATAGCCACAAACATCCCCCCGCTACCGCAGGCTGGATCTAGTACGCGAGCATTTTCATAAGGCTCAAGAATTTCTACGAGTAATTTAACAATCGATCGAGGAGTAAAAAATTCGCCCCCACGTTTTCCTTCAGATGACGCAAACTGACCAAGGAAGTATTCGTAGATACGACCAAGAATATCTTTTTCACGATCAAAATTATGATCAAATGAAATACGAGAAAAGATATTTACAAGCTCACCGATAACAGAATAATCAAGGGTTGTACGTGTATAAATTTTTGGAAGAACGCCTTCAAGTTCGACTCGATTATCTTCTTCAATATAATCCATTGCCTTATCCAGCACCTGACCAATATCAGATTGCATGGTTTTTGTTTGCAAGTATTCCCATCTTGATTTTTCAGGAACATAAAATACACCAGCACTTTTATAAAAATCTTTAGTTTCAAGGATTTGTGCTCGAGCCTTATCATCTTCTACATAAAAATTTTCATTATTTTTATCACGAGTAAGACTTTCAAGTTCTTTGCGGCGAGTATAAAAAGCATCAGATATATATTTCAAAAATAAAAGACCAAGAACAATATTCTTGTATTCAGAAACATCAATATTTCCACGAAGTTTATCTGCTGCTGCCCAAAGCTCTTTTTCAAAATTTAAATCATGGTGCTGTACGTCCTTACCAACTATACTCTCAGTTGCCTTTTTTTGTTCTACCTGTATGCGATCTTGAATCTCTTTAGACAATGAAGACTTAGGTATAACATAAGTTGGCTTCGAAGGGTCACCAATATTTTCCGCTTTTATTTCACCTTTTTTGATTTTTTGATGAATTGCAATACGAGTAATACCTAGCATTTTTGCTAGTTGTGTTGGCGTAACAAACTGGGATTTATCTAGAGACATATTTTATAAATAATTTATAATAAACTTAACATGTGTTAATTATAGCTTAATAAAAAATTTATGTCAAGTTAACATGTGTAAAGTTATCAACAGTTTATCTACTTGAGGCGTCCTAGACTCTTCAGGGCGGTTGCGTCATTAATGTTGGTATATGAATACAACATTAATGCCCGTAGGGACTCAAGGCAAAATAGAGACCAAAATTAAGGTAAAATACTGCCTTTATGCAAGAAAATCGACCGAAAGCGAGGAAAGGCAAGTCTTATCAATAGATAGCCAAATAAAAGAGATGCTTGAGCTGGCCGAGCGAGAAGGCCTTGATGTGGTCGAATTAAAGCGAGAATCGCACAGCGCCAAAGAAACAGGTCAAAGACCAGTCTTCAATGAGATTGTGGACGAAATCAAAGAGGGTAAATTTAACGCCATTTTGACTTGGGCTCCTGACCGCATATCTCGTAATGCTGGTGATTTAGGGAAAATAGTGGATTTAATGGATAGTGGTGCCCTGCTAGAAATTAGGACATATGGTCAGAAATTTTCTAATAATCCAAATGAGAAATTCCTGCTTATGATTTTAGGATCGCAAGCCAAGTTAGAAAATGATAATCGAGGAATTAATGTTAGACGAGGGCTAAGGACTAGAGCAGAAATGGGTTTATGGGTTGGACTTGCTCCGCTAGGTTATTTAAACCAAAAAAGAATGGATAAAAAATGCCAAGTTATTATTGATCCATTAAGAGCGCCAGCTATCAAGAAAATGTTTGAAAAAGTAGCTTATGAAAAATATAGTGGTCGGAAATTATATAACTATCTTAAACATGAATTAAACTTCTATACTCGAGGAAATAAACCATTAACACTGGCTGGAGTATATAGAATACTAGATAACCCTTTTTATTACGGAGTATTTGAAAGACCAGTTGGTAGCGGTAACTGGTATCAGGGAAAACATAAGCCGATAATAAATAAAGATTTATTTGAAAAAGCTCAAGCTCAATTAAAAAGAGATAAAATTGTTAGAGAAAATAGAGAATTTGCCTTCACTAAACTATTTACTTGTGGTCATTGCGGGTCAGGCATATCAGCAGAAGAAAAATATAAACAACTTAAAGATGGTACACACGCCAGATATATCTACTATTCATGCTCAAGAGCTAGGGATAGAAATTGTAAAAATAAATATATCAGAGAAGAAGAGCTTATTGCTGAATTACTTAAAATATTAGACAAAGTAAATATTAACGAGTTAGGAATGAGGCAAAAATTAGAGGATGAAATAGCCCGATTTAATATCTTTCAAAGATCAGTACTGGGTGCTACGGAAAAACTGAAAACCGACAAAGAAATGGATATAAGAAATTATGCTAAATACTTATTAAAAGAAGGCGCAGTATCTGAAAAAAGAGAGCTACTAGCTAATCTGAGATCAAAAATAATGTATAAAGATAAAAAGTTGACCTTGATAGAAGATTAAACTAAACAAAAAACAACGACTCGAAAATCGTTGTTTTTTGTTAGCAATTTGTTAGGCAGTCGAGTCGCAACTAAATCACGATTACTCGGGTCTGCACGATACTAAATTGTCTTGGCGGAGAGACAGGGATTCGAACCCTGGATAGGAGGTAAACTCCTATAGCAAGTTAGCAACCTGCCGCCTTCAGCCGCTCGGCCATCTCTCCTTTTTTGTCTTCTTATGTTATAATAACTAAATCAAATATATAAAAAACGCTTCGTCTTGTCAATCAAAAAAAGCGGCGTTTTTCTAAAAATATGTCCGAAGACAAACTTATCACTTCAATTACTTGGAAAATTCCAGAATTTGAGATTCGCGAGCGCAACCGCAATTGGTATATATTGGCCACGCTATTCTTCTTAGTCTGTGTGTTTTTTTCTTTCTTTGAGATCATCAATTGGAAAATTGTTTTTTTAGGCGCCAATTCCAATTTTATTTTCCCTTTAATTTTAATCGCTGCTGCTATTCTCTACATTATGAATGAAGGCCGCGAACCAAATATTTTAGACTGTATCTTAGGGCCGACCGGTGTAACTATTGGAAATCATTTTTACGATTACGATATCATCAGCAATTTTTGCATACTATATAAACCTGATGAAGATTTAAAACGTCTTTATTTTGATTTTAAAAATAGTCTTAGATACCCGCGCTTATCCATCAATTTATACGACGAGGACCCGATTGAAATGAGGAACTTTTTGAAGCGCCACCTAAATGAAGATTTGGAACGAGTGGCGCCACCAATCTCGGAACAGTTGACGAAGCTGTTAAAATTGTGATTTAATGGTCTTTAGGTCCTCGTAGTTTAATGGATAGAACACGGGCTTGCGGAGCCCGTAATCTAGGTTCGATTCCTAGCGGGGACACCAGAAAATAAAGCTTCTCCTTATTTTGGCGAAGCTTTTTTGATATAATAACCCTATGTTAAAGTTCAGCAGCCCACTACCCACCCTTTACCGCGTGGGCGAAGTCACCGCGAAACAATTTGCCAAACTCGGCCTTAATACCGCCGGGGATTTATTATTTTATACCCCCTTCCGTTATGATAATTTTTCCAGCGGCCGCAGTATTAATGCTTTAAAAATTGGCGAAACTGCTAATGTTATTGGGACTATCGATTTAATCCAGAGCCGCCGCAGCCGTGGACGCCGCCTCCAGATTACTGAGGCGCTTTTACGCGATGATACTGGTTTTCTAAAATTAATTTGGTTTAACCAAAGTTTTTTAACGCGTAATTTAAAAGTGGGCGACGAAATTTCGGTGGCCGGCCGCGTTCAAAGCGATAACGGCGCCCCGCAGATGGTCTCGCCTGATTACGAAAGAGTCACTCAAGCAGAACTAATCAATACTAGCGGTTTAGTCCCCCATTATCCGAGCACCGCTAAATTATCTCAAAAGCAAATTCGCCAAGCCGTTCGCCAGGTTTTGCCTTTAGCCAAAAAATTAAGCGACTGGGTACCGGCAGAAATTCGTGAGCGCCTTAATTTATTAGATTTAGCGACAGCGCTGCGTTATATCCACCAACCCGCCACCGAGGCCGAAATTAGTGCTAGCCGCCAACGCTTAGCCTTTAGTGATTTATTTTTACGCCAATTAAAATCGCAAACGATTAAAAAAGAATTGGCCCATTTAGAAGCGCCTGCCATCCCTTTTCAAGAAAAAACGACCCAAGATTTTGTGGCTCAGCTACCTTTTAAATTAACCAATGATCAACGTAAATCAGCTTGGGAAATTATTGGTGATTTAGGTAAAGGCCGGCCCATGTCTCGACTTTTAGAAGGTGATGTGGGTAGCGGCAAAACGGTGGTCGCCGCCATGGCTTTTTTAAATGTTATTCTCGCCGGCAGGCAGGGAGCGCTCATGACCCCTACCGAAGTTTTAGCCACCCAGCATTACCAAACTTTTAGCCAATTTTTTAAACACCAAAAATTTAAGGTGGCCCTACTAACAGCCAGTTATCAAGAGGCTAATTTTGCCGTCGATCCGAAGTTAAATAATAAAGATAAAAAAGAATTATTGCGGCAAGAGGCTGATTTAATTATCGGCACCCAAGCTCTGATTCAGCCCGGCGTTTCTTTTCCGCGTCTAGCTTTAGCGGTGGTTGACGAACAGCATCGTTTTGGCGTTAACCAGCGTCATCAAATTTTAGGCCAAGAAAAAAATTGGGCCCCACATTTTCTCTCCATGACGGCCACGCCTATCCCCCGCTCACTCGCCCTAACTATTTACAGCGATTTAGATTTATCAATCATCGCGGAGCAGCCGGCAGGCCGACAAGAAATAAAAACTTTCTTAGTCGCCAGTGGGCAGAGAGCCGCCATGGAAGTGCGCTTGCGCCAAGAGATTGAGGCGGGCCGGCAGGTTTTTGTCATTTGCCCCCTAGTTGAAGATTCCGACAAACTGGAAGTAAAATCGGCAAAAACAGAACAGCGCCGCCTTCAAGAAGAAGTTTTTCCAGAATATAAGGTGGGGCTACTTCATGGACGTTTAACAGCCAAAGGCAAAGAAGAGGTTTTAGCAAGATTTGCCACCCGCAAAATAAATATTTTAGTTTCAACCTCCGTGATTGAGGTCGGCATTGATTTTCCCAATGCGACGGTGATGGTTATTGAGGGTGCCGATCGCTTTGGTCTGGCGCAGTTACACCAATTCCGTGGCCGAGTGGGGCGCGGCAAAGATGCCTCTTATTGTTTCCTAATCCCCAGTCAGGAAAATATAAAAAATCCGAAGACCTTAGAAAGACTAACAATAATGACCGAAACTAATAACGGCCTCAAACTAGCCGAAAAGGACTTGGAGCTCCGCGGCAGCGGTGATCTATTTGGCCAAATCCAAAGTGGTTTCAAAGATTGGCAACTAGGGACTATTTTTAATCTTCCCTTTTTAAGAGCCGCTCGAGCCGAAGCTGTGAAACTAATAAACTCGGACCCTGATTTAAATAAACATCCACAAATAAAGGCGCGCTTAGGTGAATGGGAGAAAAATTTACACTTGGAATAAGATTTTTACCAAAGAAAAAAGACTTCATTACGAAGTCTTTTATTTTTTTAAGCCTCAGCATCTTCACACTCTTTGCCCCAAAGATAAGCGCGGTAAACACCGAAAGCAGACCAGCCGCCTAAGATTGTTAGCACATACCAGGGCCAATTGGTGATTGTTTCAAACATGTCTCTGGCGCCATAGTGAGGGTAGCCACCATCTAAAACATAAGATAGAAAGCCCCATAAGTGCATCAAGCAAATGACTACGAAAGCGCTGAGCATCAGAATTCCGATTACTCCAAAAATGTTTTTAATCTTTTCCATGTTCTAGTATTTTTGTGTTAATTTTTCATTAATTATCTTTTCTAAGTATTCTCCATTATTATCGTTATAGAAGTAAACGATAGCAAACAAGGATATGGAGCCAAGAATTACATGCAACCAAGACGGTGCGCAGAAAGCGTCAAGTGCCGGGCGAAGGAAAAACATCGCTCCGGGATTGTCAGTAAAAATGAGAATAATCGCTATTACAACCCCTAAATACATCAGGATGAAGTATAAACAAAGGATTATCCCTAGCAATGCTAAGCAAAGTTTTAATTCCTTCACTATTTCTTATATTTAATTGTTAAATAACTCTGAGTGAATTATAGCAGATTTATACTATATTGTCAAATAGGCTTAGTTTAGGCAAATTATTAACCTTAAAATTTTTGGATGTTTTCTGCCCAAATATAATAATTGCCCGACCCTTCATGAGGAAAAATAAAAATTGTTTGCCCGCCACCCTCTTGGAGCTTGAGACGAGTACGCAACTCTTCGGCACTTATTTTTATCCCTTTAACTACTAACTCGGCACGCTCCACTTTCTCTTCTTTTAAAAGACGCTTTAAAGATTTTAGGGAAAAGCGGCCCTGCGAAATAATTTTAAAATGGCGACTGGCCGGAACCGCCTTAAAGTCGGCACTACTTAAAAGCGGATTGGTGGGGCTGATTGGTTTTAGATCATAAGAGGCGGCAAAAACCAATGTTAGCTGCGCACGGGCCACCGCTTTATCAGGGAAATAAAGATAATTGGCGGGCAAGCTAAACGCCAAGGATTCTAGGCCGGAACTTAAAGAAAATACCTTTTGGCCAGCTTTTAAAACCGTCGCCTGACGTTTAGTTTCTTTAAAAGATCCAAACCACAACATGGCCACCTTGCAAACGCCGTCCTCAGAAACAACTTCTACTTCGGGGTCACCAGGAAGCTGCTCTAATTCTCGGTAGTCAAAAGCTGGTGATATTTTAACCGCGACATTTTCGGTAAACTCTAAAATTTGCGGCAACAACGCAAAGAGATTCGGCTGAGAATTTAGCAAACTCCTGGTTTTTGCTCCTGAGGCCAGATTACGGGCCGGGTCTAGAAAAAAGGCGGGGGCGGGGTCCAAAGTCGAAAAATTATTCTTATAAAAATCGGCAAAAGAGGGCTCTAGAAAATCTCCTGCTAAAAATTTAATTTTATCCGCTACTTGATAAACCTTGGCGTTAGCTTGAGCTAAGTCAAGGCGTTCCGCATCGCGCTCCACTGCAAAAACAGAAGCACCGGCGGCCGCCAAAAAAATACTGTTAAAACCTAAACCGCACCCTAAATCAACGATTTTTGGGAACTTAGCGGCTCTGGTAGCGATATAGGTAGCTACCGCCTCACCGCTAGCCTGCTCCAGGCCCGAGCTGGTAAAAAACAGCTCCTTAGCCCGCGAAAAACGCTTGGCTGCGCGCCGACGATTCTTAATTTGGGTCGCTAAGGTGGGCGAGATTTCGGAGCTTAAAATTAGACGATCTAGCTCCTGGTCGCTAAAAGACTGATATTTCTGGTAATCAGCCGCAAACTTCGGAGAAAAAAGGTAATTAAAATCGGTTTTAGTCATATTTGAAAACTACCATAATTAGCACTATTTGACAAGCTACTAATTTAATGATACACTAACATTTCAATAAATGTTGAACTTTAAAAATAAAAAACATGGCAAGAATTGAGACAAAAGACGGCAGCCAGTTTTGCTGTAAAACAAAAACTTACAAAAAACTGTATTGCACTATGAAGGATGGGGAGAGGGTATTAATCAATTTTGACAAATTATTTATAACCGGCACCGGAGAAGTTCGCGCCTTAATTGAAGGCAGCGATCAGTACGCTTCTCTGCGCCAGATAACGCTCCAACACCCCAAAGATGAGGAATACCTTAAATTTATCACCAAGGAGTTTAAAATTATTTCTAAGAAATTCCAAAAAGAAAAACCCAAAAAACCTCGCTATCAAAAAGTGGAGGTAGAAGAAAAGATCCCCGTGGATATACTATCTACAGTAGATATTTAAAAACAAAAAAATAAAGCCTGACATAATGCTCAGGCTTTTTTATTTGACTACTTATTTTATAAACTCAACTAAGTCATTTAAATGCTTCACTCTCACTAATTTTAACTTCGCCGCCTTTATCGGAACATCGGGGATTAGCGCTTGCTTAAAGCCTAATTTTTCAGCTTCTTTCAAGCGCTGCTCCAGGCGCGAAACCGCCCTAACTTCACCGCCCAGACCAACCTCGCCAATAACAAGCGTTTGGCGATTAAAGTTTTTATTATAAAAAGAGGAAATCATTGCCGCACAAGCCGCTAAATCCAAGCCCGGATCAGCCAAGCGCAAGCCGCCAACTAAATTTAAAATAATATCTTGGCTACTTAAATTTATTTTAGTGCGTTTGGAAATTACCGCTGCCAAAACTTGTAAGCGGTTCAGGTCAAAGCCACTGGCTTTTCGTTGCGGATAACCAAAAACTGTTTTTGAAACCAGCGACTGCAGGTCAACTAAAAAGGGGCGCGCGCCTTCTAAGACGCAACCGACCACGGAGCCGGAAATACCACCGCTTACCCCTTCAATAAAAACAGAACTGGGGTTAACAACCGTTTCAAATCCCCGACTAGTCATTTCTAAAACTCCTAATTCACTGGTAGCGCCAAAACGATTTTTACTCGCTCGCAGTAGACAAAAACTATTGGCTTTTTCGGCCTCCAGATAAACCACCGTATCAACAATATGCTCTAAAGATTTAGGGCCGGCGACCTGGCCATCTTTGGTAATGTGGCCCACCATAATTACGGTGACGTCGTTGCCTTTAGCTAACTCCAATAATTTTACCGCCGCCGCCCGAATTTGATTTAAACTGCCGGCCTCCGAAGGAATTAAAGCGGAATAGACCGTTTGAATGGAGTCAATAATTAAGAGCTGAGGTTTTGCTTTAGTGGCGGTCGCAATAATTTTTTCAATATTAGTTTCACTGATAAAACGAAGATTATCTAAACTGCAGTCTAAACGATCAAAGCGATCCTTCACTTGCCGGGCCGATTCTTCCCCGCTTGCATAAATAACTACCGGTGTTTTTTTATCAGTGGCCGTCTGCCCTAAAGAGCTCGCCACCTGCGCCACCAAGGTAGATTTACCAATACCCGGCTCGCCAGCGAGTAGCGTTAGTGACCCCGGCACCAAACCGCCACCAAAAACGCCATCAACCTCACTAAGACCGGTGCGCAGACGAGGCAACTGGTCATTTTTTATTTCCCGTAAATCTAAGAGTTCGGCGCCCGCAATTTTACTTAAATCGGCTTTGGCCGCCTCTTTTTGATCCTTAATTTCTTCGGTTAAAGTCCCCCAAGACCCGCATTCCGAACAACGCCCACTCCACTTAGGGAATTGGGCGTCGCAATTAGAGCAAACGTAAATTGTTTTTAAACTGGCCATAACTTCAATACTTTACTCCCTCCATTGAGCGCGGTCAACTAACCAATCATTGCCTTCCTTGACTAAATCAATTTCAATTTTTTGTTCATAGAGCGGACCTGCTTCCAAGCCTTTAGTTTCCTGCCGTTCGGTGGTAATCACTAAATTGATTATTCCGGCGGCTTCGTCATAAGCCAGGGTTTCAGAAACAATAGCGGTCGTGATAATGCCGTAATAATCACCGCTATAAGGCTGGCGGCGCAACTCCGCTAAATAATTTTCCGCCCAGACTCTCATACTGGGGGTCATTAAAATAGTAACATCGGCGATATTGCTATAATTAGATTGATTAGAAAAACTACCAAAACGTTCGGCAAATAATTTGGCTTTTTTCTCAGCATCATAAGCGACCACTTGATAAGGGTCTTCTTGAGAAACATCATAAGACTGATAGTTGCGCGGTCGATCGCCCGGAGTTGTGGTTGGTGTCTCAATGGGGTCAGCCTCGGCGAGCGGTAAAGTGGAAGTGGCTACTGGCGGAACAACTGCCGGAGTCTCGGGCTGGGCATTTTTTTGCCAGATAATTAAAAAGATTAAAACGGCTAGCAATATCAAGGAAATGATAATGATGATTAAGCCGGTTCTCTTAGGATTTTTCATATAAACTTAATTTAATTTATCTATCTTTAAATATCTAAATCAGCGACCGTGCCCGAAGCTTGCGAAGCCTCAAAGCGGCGCTTAGCTTCCGCGATTTCCAACAATTGGCGCGGATCGGAAGTAATTAATTGATCCT
Organism: Candidatus Parcubacteria bacterium; assembly: GCA_037076615.1. Classification (NCBI taxonomy): domain Bacteria; phylum Candidatus Parcubacteria; species Candidatus Parcubacteria bacterium. The sequence continues at coordinate 132,660 of AP029158.1, read as the reverse complement.
CAGAATAAGAAGCAACGACCTTAATCGCTACATGCTTATTGCCGGCGAAGAAAATCCCCTCCCCTAAACCACCTTCTAATAATAAATACTTTTCTCCTTCGGTCAGCAAAAAAGTTTTTTGCACCAAATCAATGGCCGCCGGTGATTGCCGGAGCAGTAATTGCATGGAGGAGTTGTTGACAATCGCTTGACCATAAGGCGAGGTTAAAAAGTCGTTGACATCCTGAGTGATTGTCGTAATCCCCAAATAATATTTACGACAGCGCTTAACTAGCGCAAAAATAAACTTAGCGGAGTCTTCGTATTGCATCATCCACCACGCTTCATCAATAACCAATATTCGGCGCTTGGTTTCACTCCGGACCACATTCCAAATGTAGTTAATAATGGTATAGATTCCAATCGGCCGCAACTCGTCTTCTAAATCACGAACAGAAAAACAAACCAACTGATTATTCATCTCCACATTGGTCGGGCTATTTAGCAAACCAGAAAAAGTCCCTTCGGTATATTTTTTAAGGCGCAAGGCTAAATTACTGCCCCCTTCCATACCCTCTAAAACCTGTTCTAAATCACTAACGACTGGAGGATTGATATTAGACAAATCAGCATCGGGAGTAATATCTTTTTTAGCATAAGTCTCTAGAAGTGCTCGATCAATAATTGAATCTTCTTCGTGACTAAACTTACCCAACATTAATCGCAGTAAACCCTTAAGCGTAATCACCGCGGAGCGCAAAATATCTTTGGGCTTGCTATCGCCACCAACGGAACGCGGTAAATCAAAAGGGTTAATCTTATTTTCTGAGGATAAAGAAATGTTAATATAAGTACCGCCGACCGCATCGGAGAGATGCTTGTATTCATGCTCCGGGTCAATCACAATAACGTCGGCGCCCAGCATCAAGGATCGCAACACTTCTAATTTAATCGCATAACTTTTACCGGCGCCCGAAGTAGCAAAAACAACGGAGTTCGCATTGGGTAAAGAAAAGCGATCAAATAAAATCAAGCTGTTATTATGGCGGTTAATGCCGTAGAGAATGCCTTTATCGCTAGTTAACTCACTGGAAATAAAAGGAAAGGAGGAAGCAATCGGCGATGAATTCATGTTAAAGGTAATATAGAGCTCGTCGTTACCTAACGGCAAAGTGGAATTAAAACCCTGCTCTGACTGAAAATAAACTCGCCGCGAATAAACTAAACGTGATCCTAAAATATCTTCAATCTGTTCACTGGCCTGATCCAATTCTTCTAGGTTGTCAGCGTAGATGGTGATGTATAAGGAAAATTGAAAAAACTTTTCTGTCCCCTGAGTTAAAGAGTCACGTAAAAATTCAATATCATGAAGGGCGGTTTCTCGCAGCGGATCACGGGCCGCGCCCTTTTCGGCATCGGCAATAATTTGGGCACTAATACTACCGACTTTATTTTGTAATTGTTTTAAAATAACCGCACTCTTGACCGGATAAAAGAACATTGAAACGTCGAAGGTCAGATTATAGTTGATAATCGGCGCAAACCACCCGACGCTGATATAACGCGGATAACCGATAACAAAAATTGTTCGGACAAATTTACCACCCAAAACCAAATGCCTAGCTTCCGCCTTTAAGGCCGCCGGCGAAACTAAATCCCGAACCGATAACACGCCGCGTCGAAAAGCTTTTTCCTCCTCAATGATGTCTTTAGCTTCAGTCGCCGAGAGATCTGGAATAAACGGTTTTTCATTAGTATTAGGTCGGGGTCGAAAATTTAAATCGCGAATATCAGTATCTAAGCCGATTTTTTTTCGATCATCTTGTTTGCTAAAATCTATCATAAATCCACGCGTAATTTTTTAATATCCACTAACTTTTGGTTCTTAGCCGTTTCCGGATTATAAGTGTTATAAAATAATTCAATCAATTGTTGGGTATTTAAACGTTCCACGCTCACACCCAAAGAAACTAGACCCGTCTCTACGCTTTCCAAGCGTAAATCTAAACTTTTTTGGTAACGACGGAAAGCTTTATCTTTTAAAACAATAGAGGAGGCCGGACGCAAGGCTTCTTTTAAGGAATCAAAAAAGCCTTTATGCTTATCGGTGAGTGGGTCATAAGGGACAACGACATAAAAACGCTTATTCATAATCTGCCCCAAAGAAGTTAATTCTTGAATATAATCGATATATTCCGCTGTCTGTAATTTTAATAATTTATTGGTCTGCTCTTTTTCTTTTTCTTTTAAATAAATTAAATAATTTTCAATATTTAATTCTCGCGACTGAATAACGATTTGTAAAGTAAAACTTAAATTATTTAAAAATCTAACATAGGAGCCAATAACCGCATTTTGTTCATCTTCACTTTTTAAGGCAAAGTTAATACTAGAAGCTAAAAAAATTGCCCGAATAGTGCCATCTTTCATGACAATCGTGCCATCTTTAATCTCGGCAATGTCTAAATACTGCTGAGTGGAAACTGGAGCATTAGAATTTTTCTTAGCCATAGGTTAGTTATTAACAATAAGAGGTAAATCATCTTCGGTCGGCGCGCCACGGTATTCTCCTTGGGTATCAACAATTAAAGCGAGTTCGGCTAAACGGGAGCGCTCAAAATATTCCTTCGCATTTTTAGCATTATCAAACTTTAAAGTCGGAATACGATCAGTATCGGCGGGGTGGCCGTAGCGGTTATTCCAAACTCTTAACTTTGGCCGCCTGAAAGTCTGCAATAAATTAAGAAGGAAAAAATGGAAGGGGCGACCATTGATCTTTACAAAGGCCAACACAGCGGAAAGTCCCAAAATTAATAGGGCGGCAAAAATGAAAGCAGCGAAATCAAGAAGCTTGTAGAAAATAGCAATTAGAATGCCGCCGGCCAACAAAATAACAAACTGACGGGTAGTAATCGGCCCGATAATTTTGTCTTCAACATCAATGAATTGTGGAACGGTAAACTGTTGCATAAGCTAGAAAGTTAAGCGGTGGTTAAGGGCAATCAATTCTTCAATCTCTTCCCAGGTTAAATATTCAGGATTTTTTTGCGCCTGATATTTATCAGCGATCTGTTTTAAAGTTAGCTGATATTTTAAAGCCTCTTTAGCCATTTTAAGATAAATACTATTTATCTCGCCGGAACGCCAAGCAAGAATTCCTTCAACCATCTTGTCATACCCCTCGCTCTCCAAGATGCGAATCTTTTTTTCTATCTTGGCGGCCGCCTCTTTGGGCGAAACGCCTAAACGGCGAAAGTTGATTAATTCTAAATAATGAAGTTCCTCGACTGGTCCTAAAGTTTTTGGCCTAGTAGGGTCGCTTGCAACGGGACTCGGGGCGGGCTGAGGGGTCGGCGAGTTTTTAATTGGTGCCGGTACGGCTTTAATGGGGGCCGTTGGTTTTTGACTCTCCGTCTTTAACGGCATGCTTGGCACTGGAACGGGCCGTAAATGAGGATTATTGATATTTTGTTGAGCCTGCTGCCTTAAGCCCGCCACGGAAGACGGACTAACTGGGGCTGGTTTCGGAGTTGGCATAACTGGTAATGGCACCCTCGCTTTCTCTGATTTTGAAAATATTTCTTTAAAAAAATTGGACTTCTTTTTGGGTGGTCGCTCAATAGTTCGTGGGCCTTCCTTGGGTGGTAGTAACGGTGCAACGGAAACTGGCGCCGCCTTAGGAGTTGGCGTCGAAGCGGACTTGGGCATTTGCGCCGGTGTCGGTGTCGATATCGGCGCAATTGGTGCTGGTGGGGTTGGTGGGGTTGGTGGGGTTGGTGGAGTCGGGGGCGTAACGGGAGCAACTTTAGGGGTCTCAGGTTTTGAAACTTCGGGAGCTTTTTCTTTTTCTACCGGCGCTGCCAAAGGTGTCAATCGCGGCGCGGCTAGAGATGTTGCCGCACCATCTTTTAATAATTTTTGCGGGGCCGCCTCGGCTTCCTGGCGCTGGACGATGGCCGCCTTAAGGTCATAAGGAATATCTCTAGCGGCACCAGCTTTTTGGTAAACGGCGCGCACTTTTTCTAAAGACGCCTCGTCATTTTTTATATCTGTTACTGGTGCAGTCTTAGTAGTGGGAGTAAGAATCGGTTTTTCACGGGCCTGATCAATTAACAAAAATAAGCGATCAATTATTTTGTGGTCCAAGCCCAAACCACCATTAGTTATCCCTTTATTTAAAGCTAGGCGAGTATCAATGCGACTGCGAACGCCTTTAAAATAAGTATTTAAAATGCTTTCTAAGCGTTGATTTAACTCACCGACGGAGAAGTTCAGCCCAGCTTCGCGAATCACCTTTTTAATTAAATAAAAAGTATCAGAAACGGGTTTCGCTTCCGGGATAATTGCTGAGTAAGAAGGGTTGTAGCCTAAGTAATTGGCAATCGGAAAAAAGAGGCGCTCTTTCAAATCTGCCGTCAACCGGCGAGCGTTTTCCGGACTTAAATCAGATTCGGAAACTAAGTAAGCCGGCAAATCGGCCAGGGCAATATCTTTGACCACCACCTTAATAACTAAAGCTGCTAAATCAACTTGGTACTTTTTTTCTAAATCAGAAATGACCGCCATTGCTGCCGGGGAGGAAACACTAGCCTGAATTTTCTCGGGCAGGCCATCAAATTTTTGCAAATAGTCAAACATGAAGGAAAAATTAATCTTCTCGCTTTAAGCGATTTATTTCTTGTTGCAAAGCCTTATACTCTAAACTGGAAACAGAATATTTAACCAAGCTTTTTTGTAAATTTTGAATCAGCTGTCCTTTTTCATTAACGGGAGCGACGGTAGTAGCAGTTTCGGCAGAGACAGAAGCCGGACGGGATTCTTTTTCTACCAGAGCAGAAGTAGCCGTCCTTAAGAGTTTATTTGTTTCGGTCAAAGAATCATTTGCTGCCACATCTAGTGGAAACAATTCCCAATTTTCCAATAAAATTCCGTCCATGCTTTCCGGAAAGAAAACTAAATTACGATAAAGCTTTAAAAGTTTACGCACCAACTCTTTTTCGGCACTCGCTAATTTTTTCAGATTCGAAGCTTTAACTAAATACTCCGCCAAAGAAATTTCACTAAACAAAGAGCTGCCATATATTTTAATAAAATCTTTTAACCAATTGGCGACGGTCGGGGCGGCCGGATGCCCATCTAAAATTATGCTCTTAGTTGTTAATTTTTCTTGATTTTTATAAAGCAGGGATTCGACTTGGTCTTCAAGATTTAAATCATCATTAAAGGTTTTAAAGATAGTTAGATTTAATTCTTTTAACTCTGAATTGCTGGCCTGTAAAGTTGGGACTAATTCTTCTTCAAAAATATCTAAAATATACTGTCTCCGCTCTTCTAAAGGGCGATCAATTAACGGTAAAGTTAACGCCTGCTCCCCTAAAATATCGTTAATAACCGCCTCGTCACTCAAATCTTCCTGATTTAAGAGCGGACCAAAAACCCGATCAATAATTTCGGCAGCAATAAGTTCCCCGCGACTCTTATCGATTTGATGTTTTTTCTCGAGATAACTAGGGATATCTTCAAAACTCAATTCGTCAATGGCGACCAATACAATCAAAAAACTAAGCGAAACCTCATGATCAATTTCTATTTCCCTAATTATGACCGCCGTATCCGGACTATTTAAAAACCCCCTAACCGGATCCGGCAAGTCCTTAAATTTCTCTAGGCAATAGTTAAAATAATTTTGATCCATTTTAGATAAAATTTTAATTAGCTTAGATAACCTCTAAGATTGGCTCGACTCCTTTTTTCCTGTTCTCTGACCATTTTTTCTAAAGTCATATTGACTTCTCTGGACTCCTTGGCAACTTCCCTAATTTCTTCCACCTGTTTTTCGGAAAGGGCGCTTTCAACATCATCAAAACCCTCGACAATCTTTTCCGCCAGAACATCAACATCCAAAGCGCCGCCGGTTTCTTTCACCAAGTTAGAGCGCGCGCCCGATTCACTTTCTAGGACACGATCAACGTTAGGTAGGCGCCAGTCTTCAATTTTCTTAATCATCGCCTCCTCTATTCGCTGACTATCTATTTTTGCCGCCGACATATTCGCCATCATTTTTCCTAGTTCTTCATCGTAGCGCTTATTAGTATTAGGGATATTACCAATCAGCTTGTTAGCCTGTAGGAGATCAGCTGCTTTATAGGTTAAACCCTCATCCTTAAATCCGGCGCCATGAATTTTTTCATGCTGCGTCGTGTTATAGCTACGAACTCTCTTAACTGAATCGGTTTCGCCTAAATATTCAATATCCGAGTTCTTTATTTCTAACTTATCCAAGCTACCGTCACCAAGGCGACTCTTAATGGCTTCTAGCTGGCTGATTTTAGCAGCCTGTTCGGAGCTAGGATTGGCACCTGCTTGTTGTCTAATCTTGGTAGCTTCGCTATCAATTAAACTATTTAAAGCGGGCAGAGATTTCTTTAAATTATCTCCAGTTAAAACTGACCCCGCCGCTTTACCCAAGGTAGCCGCACCTAATGATCTTTCTTGATTATGTTTATCTAGTTGGTCGAAAGATAAGGTCATGATATCTTTATCGGCACTGCGCTGACCGGCGGCCTTGAGAGAATTTTTACCAAAAGCGTCATATTTTAATCCGCCTTGACCAGGGCGATGGCGCATTATCTCAGGGTCATAATCTTTAAAATTAATTTTAGCGTCAACGGCATCGGTGAATTTCTTTTTAAGTTTATCATCAAGCTCTTTTAAACCTGTTAATTTTGCACCAGATTTTTTATAAGCCTCAAGGCTTAAATTAATTTTTTTAGCGTCTTCGTCGGATATATCCTTGGCATCTAAGCCAACGGCAAGCCGATCTCTTAGCTCCGCACCGGCTTCACCAGGAGCGGCGCTGTTCATGGCATCTAAAATAGCTTTATTGTCATCATCTAAACCATAATTTCCATAATAATTATAACCCTTAAATGGATTTTTTGACTTCGCCAGCCGATCAACGCGCCGCTGATTTCGTTCTTCTTTAGCCTTATCTTTTTCTTCAAAAGATTTTTTTAAAGCCCCCGAGGTTCTTTTAAATGCAGATTTTTCTGCTTTCTTTGTATCCTTACGATATTTTTTAAATCTACCCAAAGCCGCCATCTCCTCGGGATTCATCGTTAGGCTTTCATCATTCTTTTTTCTAAACTCGAAATCTCTAATCATTGCTTCATCAGCAGCTTTGCCATTAGGGCCTAGATTGGCTTCGTAATCCCTTTTGTCTTTCTTTGCTTTTTTAACCTTGGCCGAGTTATTTTCTAAAATTGAGACGGCGGCCCTAGAACTCTCTTCACCAATACCCCATTTTTGCAAAACCTTTTGCCGAGAAGCTATTTTTTTGTTTTTTCGGTCAGTTTTTAAATCCTCATTCCAAGCAGCCGCAAATTTTTGTAATTTGCCAGTTGGCTTACCAAAAGAATCTTTGGCGCCCGTTTTACTAATCCCCGCTAAAGCAAGGCGGCCAGCAGACTTTGCCCCGGATTTCCCTAAGGCGACCGCACCCGCACCAATCGCTGCCCCCGCACCAAAGACTTTGGCCTTTCCTTTATTTAAAGCTTTCATCCCTGAACCAATCGCGCCACCAGCCGCACCGCCCACTGATTGCGCAATAGTCATACCCCCAATTAACATCCCAATCGCAATCACAAACTGGACGAGGTTGGAGACTTGTCCGCCCTCAGTCGCAATCCCCGCGTCTAAATCCGAAAGACTGGACGCCAACTCCTTGTCACCAGCATCGCTGGACTGAATAGGATTTGCGCCGGTTTGTAAAGCCGCAAAAGATAACCATAAGAAAAAAGCGAGAATCGGACCAACCAGTAGATTCTTCGTCCATTCGTCCCACCATTTACTGGCATAACTGGCTCCTTTTCCGGGAACCGCCTGCAAGAAAAAAGCCAACGGCGATAAAACGGTTAGGATCCAGATCATTACCACCCGAATAGCTAACATCGCCACCATTGAAGCTACGACCACGGTCGCAATAATCACATAGAGCAGGCCAAAAATGTAAGAGGTGACCAAAGTAATATTACTGACCTCGCTACCATCTCTGAGCTTGGTTATTCTTTCAATTCCTAGAATATTTAAGATATTACCAGCGCCAATAGCGGCAAAAGAATTAACAAAGGTGAGCATGACAACATTGGCGACATCAATGGTTAAACCACAAATTAATTTGGAAAAATTAATTAATACCGCCGCTAAAACTAATTTTGGGAGCGTATTTTTAGCGCTGTATTTTTCCTGACCCAAAATAGTAGCAAAAGCGATTACTAACAAGATTAGAACAAAAAGCATGTTGCAAAGGTCGCGAACAATTATCCACCCATTAACCACCGCTGGCGAATTAATAAAGTCGCTGTAAGCCGCAATGTCCATAAAGACATTCACCAGCAAAATTAAAATTGCGGAAATGCCACCAATCAAAACTCCAATCAAGCCACCAACAATATCAGCGGCCCAACCCCCAAAGCTAGCCGCGGCTGGTTCCGCCAAGAAAAAAACCGCTAACAAAAGAGTGGCGCCAAACAACCAATAATATTTCTTCGGTAACTTTTTAAAATTATTTTTTTTCATGACCGCTAGTAATTTTTATTATTTGAATATAGCAGCGAAACTAGATAAATTTTTAGAAACCCAATCAGACAAAATTTTCCAGAATGTTCCCACCGGGTCGGAAATAACGGAATAGATTAAAGAAACTAAAGCGAGTAGGCCGATAATAATCGCTAGCACCAATAAATTAAGAATAGCACAACCTGGAGTCTCACCGGCCTTTAAACATCCGGCAGTTTTTTTGATTTCACTACCACTCAGGTGTCTAATTTTTGCCGGGGTCCATTCTTCGCCTAATGGACCAAAAAATTTATCTCCAAAAACTTTATTCAAAATAACATGCAAATCAATATATAAAAGAGTCAGCCCCCAACTGGTAATTAAATTTTTCCAAGCTCCTTTTAGCAAGGAATCAGTCGCGAGTCGAACAGGATTAGTTTCTAAGGATTTGTTTTTTTCTTGCTTCTTGTTCGCACGCAACTCTTCTTGTCGGCTAACCTGAACCTGTTCACGTAAACTCAAACCGGCGCTTTCTTCTGGAGTAGCGCCTAAAGACATTTCTCTTTTAGCGGCCTGCAAATCTCCAGCCTTTTCTTCCGCTTCTCTGTTAATATCCAGTAGCTTTTCGTCAACACCCATAAACTTAATTTAATCAAATTATACCACAAACCGTGATTAAATTTAACAATGATTACTTTTTAATTTTACTATAAAAGCAGCTCTTTGGCAAAACTAAAAAATTCTAATTTTCTTAACTAAAAACACTGATTAGAAATAAGAAAGAAGCTCTCGTAAGAGAGCTCCTTAGTAAATAAATTAGAGGCCACAATTAGCGTTTTCTGACCAACCAGTCCCACTACTTTCTAAGCATTGCCACGCCCCCCAATTATCCTCCGCTTTAATCTTTATTTGATAATTATTTTTCAGATAATAATGATAGATGGCGTGAGGAATATTAGAATCCGGCTTGTAGTCTAAGCCCCCTACCGTTTGAGCGGTGCCATCCCCCCAATCAATTGTAATTCTCTTTAATGGCTGCTGTTCTAAGTTCACTTTAGTATTGAGATTGAGGCGATAAAGCCCGGTAGCCACATTTAAGCGCCCGCCACTCACCGAGATATTGTCACCACTAACACCGGAAAGTTTAACATTGTTAATACTAGGTTTAACTTTTTGACTAAGATTATTAGGGTGATTATCAGTATAAGAAATAACTCCCATCTGGCGAGCATAAACGAAACGGGCAGCGTCGGAATTATTAAGAGTGTATAAACCGCTAGCTTGATTATAGACCCAATTGTTATATCGATTAACAAATAAATTATTTAATTGGTTCATGGCTGTCGCTTCACTAGGAATAGCGTTCCAGAGCGGTTTACAAGTGCCACCACCCCGGGAGGCACAGGTAAGTTTATTAAATTCAGTGTCGCCACTCTTATACAAACAATAAACATTAGGATCTAATTCACAATAGCCAATATTTACGCAACCTGAGCCAGCACAGCCATAAGGGCGGCCAGCGAAGATAGTTTCATTATTCTTTTGTGAATACTGATTGCGCAAATAAACAGCCCCACTCTTTTCGAAGCTAAAGCCATCGGGAAGGGCGGCCGATCCAAAAGGCACATCGGCACGATTGCGCCCGAAGGAATTATAAACAGAAGAGAAGAAGGTTGGCGTAGTTTCAGAAAAATGAGTATTACGGCTAATTCTACCAGTCCAGGAAACCGATTCGCCTTGATCGCCAGCGAATTGAGAGAATTTATTACAAGTTATCTGAAAGGAGTCCATTGTATTATTATTAGCAACATGCTTTAAAGCGCTTGCGACTTTTTGCCCATTTGGCAATACCATAATAGAACTAAATTCTGATCCTTCTGTATTCTTATTCTCATTGATATTTTCTAAATTACTGTTGTCAAACTCGCTTTGTTCATCAGTATGGGGGTCTCTGGCGTAAGCAAAGGGCTTATTATAAAGACCATTATAAGGAGCCCAGCCATCATAATATTCGAAGTCACAATTGGCAGAGCTGCCGTGATACGATAAATAACTAAGAGTGTTAAACGCCTTACGCTCAGTTTTTATCTCTAATTCTGACTGTTTGGGGATACAATAGATGAATACCATGTAATCACTATCGAGCCCCGACGCTTTTCCAGCTGGCTCAGCGAAAACGGCCGTATACCCATCACCACAGGCGCTTTCATTAATACTTGCAGAATTTGAGCACAAACAACCATCAGTACCATTAATTATTTCCGTACTATTGCAACGTCGCAAATTAGGCCTTCCGTCATCCAAACCTAATTTTTTATAAACCCAATCTTCGCCATAGTTCTCGCGAGCCCCAAAAGCATTAAGTTTCCCCACTCTTTTTTCTACAAAAGAGAAATTTCCATCTACCTCCGTACAATAGTAGAGCGGGAATTTGCCGTTATAACCTAGCTCTGATTGATAAACACGGGCCACTGGAGAAATCTGATCAACCGGGTACCAGAGTTGGCAGACTTTGGGATTCGCTGGGTCGCGCTCTAAACAGTAGCCATAAAGACCATCTTTGATAACATTCTGGTTCACCGATAGGCAGGAAAGACTATCGCCCTCCGGATATAAACGGCACTCTTTAGCAATATATTTATCTTCTCCGACCTGTAGAACTGGCTCTATATAAATATCATCAAAGTAAACATAACCTTGAGCTAAGTTATCAGTATCAGAAGTTAAGAAAATCTTAATTAGCCCAGAAGCAGGAGCGGTAAATTTTTTAATCTTTCTTTCCCAGCCATCAGAAGCCCGATCTACAAAGGTCACGACAACCTGATCTTTGTCATCAGTAATAATTAACTTAGCACTGGCATTAGAATTTTTGGTGTTTATTAAATAATTAATGAAGTAAGTTTTTCCTTTCGAGACACTAATGGGTGAGTTTTCCGAATGCGGAGAAATTTGATAATAATTTAAAACCTTCAAATAACCAACACCTTCAGCCGGATAGTCGGTAGTAGCTTGGTCTGGGCCTAAAACCAAACTATCCCCATTAATACCATTGTCAAAGACACAAGGACGAGATTTTTCTGGCGCTAGCTTAGAACTGCTAGGAACGTTAATATCACGACGACAGGAAAGGCTATAAGCGTTACTCTCAAAAGTAAAGGTGGCTTCCGCATGGCTGCCCACTTCTTTCATTTGACCGAGATAATAATTATCAAGCAAGGCATAACCAGTGGTATTTTTATTATTAGGGTTCATTGGGTCACGACTTGGATTAGTATGAGAGATGAAGCTAGAGCATTCATTTTTATCATCTAACTCATTACATTCACCAATCTTATAACAGGTCCTCTCGCCGGTCTCGGGATCTTCAACATAGGTCTGGCAAGAGAGCCAATTAGAACAAACCCGATCGGGCTCAACTTTAATTATCTGGTTGGCGGTGCAGTCATTGCCAGAGCAGGAAACCGGTGCTTGCCCCTTCTTGGTCCCTAAGGCGTTATAGATATTAGCTCTTAAACCATTAGCTCCGGATTGACTGCGCTCATTAAAGAGGACACAGCCATTATCAACATCGACAAGGCCATTACAAGATTTAAAATCTAGCTGAGCTTTTAGCTGGTAATTAATTATCGCCTCTCGTAAATAAATCGAGGACCCATAACTGCTTCGATAAATACGAATGCGAACCGAACCACCCGGATTTATTAAATTCTGAACATAGAAGAGAGCTTGATTATTTGACACAACAATTTCTCTCGTCGGAGCGCTTAAAAAGTTATAACGATCAAGCGGCCGGAGCTCATTTTCCTCATCTCCTTCACTAACAATAGCAACCCGCAACCCCGAAACACTACCGTCCACAGAAATGGTATAGAGGCGATTAGCCTTTAAAGTTACCTCTTGATAACCCGGCCCCCAACCATCACGATCATTACCATCAACTTTGGCACCACCCGGATTATAAAGTAAATTGCTTGCATGCTCGCTCAGCGGATCAATATATTCAGTACATCCTGAAGCTTCTGCCGAGCATAAACCAACTTTATTTCGCGGTGAAGGCACTAAATTACCGTTTAGACCTAAAGTACGACCATAATCAACTAAGCATTCATAATCATTTTCATCGGTTAAGCATTGAGAACCGCCGCAATCAGCATTAGAGACACAAGCCACGCCCGTATTTTCATTTTTATCAATTTGTCCATTATTATTTGCATCACAGCGCTTAACTGGGGTTTGCAGCCATTTACCGTTGCGGTAAAAACAGGTATTGGTGCCTGGATTTTTGAAATAACTAGCGGAGCCGTTTTCGTAAAGCCAAGCGTCACAGCCAACCTCATTAACTTGGCAAAGAGGACTGCGATTTTTATCGCGATACAAATCGGGCTGCAAGCGCTTAAAGGTTTGCCCCCAAGAAGAAACCCCGAGATTATTTTGGATAGTGCCGAGACGAGTACAACCAGTGGCGGCTTGATTACATTGTTTACTTTGATTAAAGATCATATAAACCGCCTCATTGCCTGGAACTAAGTGACAGCCGACCGACCCCTCTTCACAAGCCGAAGTCCAATTACTATCTTTAAGTTTTTGGTTATAAGTAAAGCTAAAGAAATTGGAATTATTATTAGTTTGAACTAAGAGTTCGCAGCCCACCGCTGAATCCCGACAAAGCTCACTAAATTGGCGTAAATAATGAAGGCCGCCGGAACGATCCGAATAACCGGCACAACCTAGATTATAATTTGGCCCCCGATAAACATCATTAATGTCATAAGAACAAACACCAGGGATAGCACTTGATCCCTTTACTAGATAATAACGATCAGTAATTTCACTAACCACCAAATTATCCAAGAGAACTCCGCCCGTAGTTTCAACTCGCAAGCGCTCTGTTGCCGGACGATGATCAAGATTATCTAAACTCAACTCATAGGTTTGCCAGTCGCCGTTTAATTTGAGATCGCCACTATCATTAGTTGATGTTACCCCAAAGACCGCTGACTCACCATCGGCATTTACAAAAGAGAAACGGAGACTAGCGCCAGCATTTAGAGGCTTGGCTAAGAATTTTAAAGCATAGGCCGCGTTTTCTTTGGCGTAATTTTCGGCATCAGTAAAGGCCGCACCACTGACAGCCAAAGATTTCCCTTCTTTAAAAATGGAATCAGAATTTGACGTGCCGCCACTGAACTCTGTTTGCCCCTCAAAAGTATAAGTTTCAACCACTCTCAAAGCGTTCCCCTTCTTACCGTTATATTCTCGACAACCAACACTAGCGGCCCCACAAGTTTTTCCTTCTTGAGGAATCGCCTTATAGACACAGGCTTTTTGCTGCGGATCCCAAAGTCCACCATTTTTACAAACCTGGCAGGACTTACTAAAATCATCCCAATTCTTATCGGTTCCAGTACATTCCGACTGTTTTAAAGTGGAATCGTAATTTTTTGTATTTAAACGATAAGAGTTACAGTTATCGGAACAAGTAACTGTTTCGGAAATTAGATGATAAGTAATTCGTCCGTCTTTACTGTAAAATTCTCGGCAATCAGGATTATAGCGAGGGTCAGAGGGAGACAAGTTATAAATTTCTTTGCTGCAATCGGCGCTGGTGTCGGGATTAATTAAATAAGGGAGACCATTGGGGTTCTGTCGTAAAGACATCACCACTAGCTGAGAATTATCCCAAGAATAGAAGTCGCCACAAGAAGCTTCTTGCGGTTTTACACATTGTTTAAGTTGAGAGTAATACTCAATTCCTTCGCCACCCTGCTCCACCTTGTCAAGGTTGGTAAAACTAGCACAGCCGGCTTCAGAGGCGGCACAAATCGTGGTTAATTCAGGAATAATATTATCGGCACTGGCGGAAAAAATACTTGATTCTTTAGCAATATAAATATCATAACCATCACACTGAGAATCGCAATAATCACTTTCGTTAGCCTTAGCGGCCACTTCAAAGTTATCGCCGACGGAACGGAAAAGATCACAACCAACGTCTTCTTTATTACACTTGCGGGCATAATCGGAACAGATTGCTGGCGCACCCTCTTTTAAAGTATAGTTGCCGGTAGCTGAAGAGGTGTAGCAAAGTGATTCTAAATAGTTTGGTAATAATTTTTGATAAATTGGATATTTACCATAATAACTAAAAGCGGTCTGCCGTCCATTAGGAGTTAACTTTAAGTTGCGGACTAAAAATTTAACATTACTACCATAGCCGGTTAAGTAAAAATTAAGGGTACTCGTCTTTTCTTGAGTAATAGAAAGGCGCACCCAATCACGACTATCAGTTTCCACCTGTTTAATCGGTCCACCAAAAGTGAGCGTTAGCTTATCTCCAGAAATAATTTTTACATCCGCCGACAGAGTATAAGACCAGCTACTGACCGCCGTCATATTTTTAGGCAACACACTGCCCTTTTCATCAGAATAAAGCATAACCCCGTTACCACCACTAACCTGTAAGGCCTTGCCACCATCATTAACAATTTCACCAGCCGCAGACGTCCCCTCAATTGGCCAGTGCCAGTTCACAATACTGTTAGTATCGCCGACCTGATTCAATAAAAAGCCCCCATCCATCACATAGTTAACCTCGTCCCAGCCGGGCTTACCGCGTAAAAATTGGGTGCAACCTTCATCGCTTGCCTCACAAGACGGAGCGCGATTATTTAGAAATAAGGGATAATTTTTATCCCAAGTGAAAGAACCGCTGGTCGGATCATAAGAGCCCTGGGCATAGTATTCGCGACAACCAACATTATTGGCATCGCAAGTACTATAGTCTAAAGTATTCTCCAAAAAAGACAGGGCTTGATTGTCGGTCGCATTAGTAAAGGTTTGACAGGTATTAAAAACTGGCTCACAGGTATCAGTGTTAAAGCGCCAGGTTCGGCGCTCTTCATTACAATATCCATATAATTCGCAGGAGCCATCTACTTTTTCCTTAATACAAGTCTGGCTATCGGCACAATAATCAGTGGCCCGAGAAATCATTAGCGATGACACCCCTTCCACCTCGGGGGTCACATAACTGCTAAGAATCTGACTGCCGGCCCCTTCTTTGGCGCAATAATTAAGCGGGGCTTTAAGCACCCAGTTAGGGTCAATTTTTCCTTGACACCAAGAGGCATTGCGATCAGTGAAGTCGGAGGAGAACTGGTTGTAGTCATCACTACCGTCAAAACAAGAAACTAAATCTTGAAAAGTAGCCTTAACATTATTTTTCGCAACATAATCAAAAGCCTCTTCCCAGGTAATAGGGACAATGCGATATTTCCGTAAAATGCTAGCACTGCGGGTATTATAAGTACTTTCCGATTTCGGGTCGCCGCTAATTTGCCAGTCGCCATGCAAGTACCCTTCTTTTAAGGCCTCACCGACGGTTAATTTATCAGCAATTGCTTGCGAAAACTTATCATCAATCACACAGTTGTTCGGCCCAGGATTACTTAAATCTGGGCAAGCGACTAACTCTCCTAAAATACTATAATCACCACGGACATCAAAACGAGGCTTGACCACGCTCGCTAATTTTTCACTAACGATTGTTTCGCCATATTGAACCAGAGATTCAAAGCCACTGCTTTTTAAATCATCAAACCGGCTAACGTCTAAAGGCTGACTCGTGCTCTTACCTTTATTGATTTCTCGCATCACCCTTTGAAAAGATTCATAGGCGAGCTGATTGAGAAAAATATTAGTCGCGTCAACAAAGTGATCACCGGTCGTTTTAAGAAGATTTTCCCGTTGGACCTCTTTTGCCCCCTCTAAATCATCTTTGGCCTGACCGGGAGCACTTTCTAATTTACCAGCAATATTTCTGACATCTAGCCAGCCCTGAGTAATAGTGTTTTTATCTTTTTCATCTTCTTCCGCCTTGGTGCTCACCTCTTTAACGCGCCCAAAAAGAGTCATGGCCGCCGATAATTCGCTGCCTCCCGGATCAAAAGAGACCTTAATGCCTTTTAAATAATCCCCGCTCTGCATCGCCGCTAACTTTTCATAAGCCGAGCTGTAATTATTAACTAAGTTGCTTAAAGTGCAATCAGGTTTATCAGGATAGAGCTGCTGTACTAAACCTAAACCAATTTTCGCCTGAATATTCGGTGATGGTGGTTGGCAAAGATCCGCCTCCCAGGCCTTACCCAAGCCATCAATAAAATCACCGGCCGCAGCATCGCCAATATTTTTCCAATATTCACTAAAGTCTTCAACGACATAGGTCGGCTTTTGCCCCTCTCCGGCAGAAGCGACATATTTGGCGGCATCAATGGCAACTCTGTTTAAGGTATTGCGCACCGTGGTGCTAATTAAATTCGCGCCAAAAGTCTGCCAAATTTTCGCCAGTTTTTCTTTAATGGTTAATTTTGTATCAGCCAGTATTTGCGGGATAGAGGAAACCTCGGCGGTAGCGGTCAGTACCGCCTGGGCGGGCTGTAAATTTAAATTGAACACAAAAAAAGCCGACAGCAGCAGTAAAAGCAAAGAGCCGGCTTTAATTTTTGAAGATGATGGGTTTTTCATATTATCGCAATAAATTGCCTAATTAAAAAAATAAAAATTATTCCTCGGGCGAGACTAATTCTGATAAATCACCTAATTCTGAGCCACTACTGCCAATTGGGACCTCAGGAAGTTGTGCCGCCAAGATTTCTTCATACATCAGGAGCAGATCTTCATCACTTAAAAGATCCACTTGCTCGGGGCTAGCGCCACCTTGAAGTAAAATTTGGCGAATAGTATCAGCATCTCCTTGTCCCGACAAAGCTAAAATTAATAATTCTTCATCAATAAGACTGGCTGGTGTTTCCACAGTTATTTCTGCCCCTGGCGTAACAATGCTTTCTGGATTGCTAGTCAGTAAACCACAATTTGCCCCTTCCGCACAGAGAGGATCAATTCCTTTTCTAACCTCATCAAAATCAGAGAGGCCATCGCCATCGGTATCTACTAAATAGGGAGAAGTTTTATAAATATTAATTTCATCCCAATCAGTTAGGCCATCATTATCAGTGTCTTTAGTTCTCTCTATTAACGCCGCCGCCTCTTTTTCTTCAGCAGCTTGCTGCGCGAGCGCCAGTTCTTCCTCACTGGGCGTAAAAGGCTGAGTTAAGCGAGAATTAAACTGCCAAAACCAAGCCGCTAAAATAGCGACTGCTAAAAAAGATAAACTAAAAACCGCCTTCTTACGGCGAGACGATAGAGAAGAAGCGGGACCTAGAGATGAGTCTCGACTCATAATTTATTGCTAATATTTGTGCCTTGATTATAACACAAAAGACTGCGCCGTCGCAAACAGTTTTTCCCAATCATCGAGACTTAATTCTTCAGCTCTAATGTGTGGTGGCAGATTAGAAGCCTTTAATATTTCTGTCGCCGTGGCTAAATCAAGATTTAGACCAGCGGCTAAGTTATTTTTGAGCATTTTTCTTTTAGCGCTAAAACCAATTCGGGCTAAACGAAAGAAAGCTTTTTTTTCAGAAGCGCTATAAGCGTCGCTGCGTCCAGAATTCAGCTGGAGCCTAACTAAAGCGCTATCAACCTTAGGCTCCGGCCAAAAATTTCCGGCCTTGACTAAGCGAATTATTTCGGGCTGGCTATAAAACTGAACCGACAACGAGAGTAGACTCATCGCCCCCGGTTTCGCAGTTAGTCGCTGCGCCACTTCTTTTTGTAAAAGTAAAACCATGCGCTCCGGAGCATTTTTTTGCTCCAAAAAAGTTCTTAAAAAAATCGAGCTGATATTATAAGGCAAATTAGCGACAATTTTATAACCAGCCGGCAGATTATCGGGATTAAAACGCAAAATATCTTGATTAAGTAAAGTAACGTTGGTGACCGTCTGTGAATCAAGAGCGGTTTGAAGAAAATTAGCTAACTTATCATCTAGTTCAACTGTTACTACCTGCCCCGCCGCTTTCGCTAAACGAGCCGTTAAAAAACCAAGCCCCGGCCCCACCTCTAAAACCGTGTCCTCTTTAGTTAACTCACCAGCAGCAATGATGTCATTATAAACACTTTCCGTCACTAAAAAATTCTGCCCCTTAGAGCGACTGGGGCGGAGATCATAAATCCGACACAATTCCTTCATTTGTTGAGCGAGGTCCATAATTAACGAATTACTAAATTAAGCAATTTCCCCGGAACATAAATCTGGCGAATAATTTCTGCCCCCTCGAGCCATTTTGAGACCATCGGATCGGCTTTAGCTAGCTCGACAATATCCTCGGTTGCTAAATTTACCGCCACCACAAGTGACGCTCGCAGCTTACCATTAATTTGAACCGCCAAAGTGAAAGTTTCTACTTTAACTAATTCTGGATCATATTGAGGCCAAGGATTTAAAGCTAAAAAATCGCTGTGTCCTAAGCGCTCCCAAAGTTCTTCGGCTAAATGGGGGGCAAAGGGCTCTAAAAGACGTAAAAATTTACCCAAATTATCAGCGCTAAGGGGCCACTCACCATTTTTATTTTTTAAGTCGTAGAGATGATTAACAAAAATCATCAACGCCGAAATAGCAGTATTAAATTTAAAACTTTCAATATCGGCAGTGACTTTTTTTATGGTTTGCTGTAAAAGCACAACCGCCGACTCATCATCAGTGCTCGTAGAACCATCAAAAATTCTTTCGACGCGATCCAAGAATCTGGAAACACCGCTAATCCCTTGACTGCTCCAAGGCTTCATCTCCTCTAGAGGACCCATAAACATTTCGTACAAACGCAGAGCATCAGCGCCGCTGACAGCCACCAAACTATCAGGATTAACAACATTTCCCTTAGATTTACTCATTTTATTTCCATCCTCGCCCAAAATAATTCCTTGATGGCGCATCCGCAAGAAGGGCTCGTCAAAGTCCAGGTAGCCATATTTTTTTAGAACCTTAGAGAAAAAGCGGGCGTACAATAAATGTAGAACGGTATGTTCAGCGCCCCCTAGATATAAATCCACCGGCAGCCACTCTTTAAGTTTTTCCGGAGCCGCAAAAACAGCTTGATTTTTAGGATCAGCGTAACGCAAGAAATACCAAGAAGAACAAACAAAAGTATCCATCGTATCGCTCTCTCGACGCGCCGGGGCGCCGCAACTCGGACACTTGACTTGATGGAAGGAAGGAGAGTTTTTTAATGGCGATTCACCAGTTGGTCGAAAATCAACATCTTCCGGCAAGAGAACGGGCAGGTCTTTTTCCGGGACCGGCACCGCGCCACATTTTTCACAATAAATAATCGGAATGGGCGCGCCCCAATAACGTTGTCGGGAAACCAGCCAATCACGTAAACGATAATTTACTTGTTCGCCGCCCTGACGAGTACGTTCTAAAAAATCAGACATGCGCTGGCGGGCAACAGCGGAGCTTAAGCCGGTATACTCACCGGAATCAATTAGTAAGCCGTCCTCGATAAACACTGCCTCCGGAGTCGAAGTCTCAATTTCCGGCTGAATAACGGTGGTAATTGGTAATTGGTATTTTTGAGCAAAAGCATAATCTCTTTCATCGTGAGCCGGCACTGCCATTACCGCCCCCGTGCCATAACCCGCTAAAACATAGTCAGCAATAAAAACCGGAATTTTTTGATGATTGAAAGGGTTAACCGCTTCGAGACCAACCAACGGGACACCGGTTTTATCTTTATTTAAATCGGTGCGCTCGAGCTCGGTTTTTTTCACCACCTGCTCTAAATAATCAGCCACGGCCGCTGAATTTTCTAACTGAGGCAAAAGTGTGCCCACCAAAGGATGCTCCGGGGCTAAAACTAAATAAGTACAACCAAAAATAGTATCAAGACGGGTGGTAAAGACCTCGGCCTTAAACTCAGCTTGATCCGAAGTTAACAAAGTAAAATTTACCGCCGCTCCGACTGAGCGACCAATCCAATGACGTTGACCTAATTTAGTAGATTCCGGCCAATCAAGATTATCTAACCCGGATAAGAGTCCGGTAATTTTTCGCCCCTCATACTCCTGATCTTCAATAAAATCGGTAATCTTGAAAAACCACTGTTCTAAATCTTTTTGAATTACTTTATTGCCGCAGCGCTCACAAATACCGCCCTCAGCCTGCTCACGAGCCAAAACTGTTTGGCAACTTTCACACCAGTTAACCTTGGCCTTTTTTTTATAAGCTAAGCCATTTTTATACATCAGCAAAAAAAGCCATTGGGTAAAATGGTAATAATTCGGATCACTGGTAATAACGCGTCGCTCCCAATCATAGGAAACCCCTAAGTTATCAATCTGTTTGGTAAAAGTAGCCACAGCGTTTTTAATTGTTTCTGCCGGATGCACCCCCGTCTTTATGGCATAATTTTCGGCCGGCAAGCCAAAAGCATCAAATCCTTGAGGATGTAAGACACGATACCCTTGTCCCCGGGAAAAACGAGAATAAATATCGGTGGCGGTATATGATTCAACATGACCGACATGCAAACCGCTTCCTGATGGATAAGGGAACATATCTAAAATGTAGCGTTTAGGACGATTATCAATTTCTGGAGTTTTAAAAATCTCGGCCGCGCGCCATTTTTCTTGCCATTTAGCTTCAATTTTTTGGAAATTATACATAAAAATAAGTTAAAGAAAAAAAGTCTAATTTTTCTTGAGTATTTTTGGATTTTAGCGGGAAAATGGCTAAAAAGCAAGATTTAAGCACTAAAAAATTAAAGAGCTGCTGGGCAGTTTTTTCAACCTAAAGTACAATTAGAATCGGACAATGATCGGACCCCTCAACTTCATCTAAAATGGCCGCTGTCTTTATTTTCGGTAAGAATTTTTCGGAAACGCAAAAATAATCAATCCGCCAACCAACATTGCGCGCCCGCGCATAAGCTCGATAACTCCACCAAGTGTATTGAATACGGCCGCCATTTAGGGCTCGATAAGTATCAATAAAGCCGGCCGCTAAAAATCTATCCATCCAAGCGCGCTCTTCATAAGTGAAACCGGCGCTACCAATATTTTCTTTAGGCCGCGCTAAATCAATTTCCCGATGAGCCACATTATAATCGCCGGTTAAAATAACTGGTTTTTTAAGCTCTAGTTCTTTTAACTTTTTTTGCAAGGCTTCATTAAAGGCTAACTTGTAAGGCAAGCGCGATAATTCGGCGTTGGCATTAGGGAAATAACAATTAACCAAATAAAAATCGGTAAATTCTAAAATCTGAGTGCGCCCCTCATCGTCAAATTCCTTGAGACCTAAACCGCTAAGACTCAGAGGTGCATCAATATCTTCGCGGACTAAAGTCGCCGTACCGCTATACCCCGGGCGAAGAGCCGAATTCCAATACTCGTGGTAGCCGGGAAAATCAAAGGCAGCTTCAGTTTTAGCAGTCTCAGAGATTTTAATTTCTTGTAAACATAAAATTTCCGGACGCTCAGTTTCTAAGAATTCCCGAAAGCCTTTTTTTAAAACGGCGCGAATGCCATTAACATTCCAAGAGATAATTTTCATGCTGTAATTTTTTACTAAATTATGTATAATAAAAGTATAATTAAAAAAGCTAAAAGAGACAATTTATGGCAAAAAATCTCGGCAATCTGAGTCTGGAAGAGCGGACTAAATATTTGACTCTTAAAGAAAAATATAAGAAAAAATTAACCCCTTGGTATAAACGCTGGTGGGGGATAGCACTAATTATTATCCTCGGCTTAGTTTTAGCCGGACTAGTAGCGGCGGGGTTTTATATCTCTAATCTCACGGCCAGAATTCTTGATGGCCAAGAGGTGGAACTTTTGATTGATAACTCGGAGAATTCACTTTTGCAACAGATTGACCCGGAAGAAATAAATCTTGATCGAGCAATCTATGGCCCCGGGACTAATTACTCCTTAGGTTCTGATGAGGCGGTTATAACGATTGTGGAATTTGCCGACTTTGCTTGCCCTTACTGCGCCAAGGCTTATAAAATCGCCAAAAAGATAACTGACAAATATCCCGATAAAGTAAAATTTATTTACCGAGACTTACCTTTACATGAAACTTCAATTGACTTAGCTCTAGCCGCCCGCTGTGCCGGCGAACAAGGCAAATTTTGGGAAATGCATAATCAATTGTTTGCTAACCAAGGCGCCCTGACCATTCTTGATGCTGAACTTAAAAGCACTATTTATGATTTAGCCGGGACCCTAGGCATTAATGCGGCCTTGTTTGATAAATGCTTCTCTGAGAAAAAGTATACCACTAATATTGCCATTGACTTAGAAGATGCAATCACACTACAAGTTGAAGGAACGCCTGTCTGGTTTATTAATGGTCGGGTGATGACCGGTTATTTAGAGGACGCCGCCTTTATAACAATGATCGACAATTATTTAAAAACTCTAAATGAATAGTTATTTTTTATGACTCCTCTAACAATGCAAGTACGGGTTCATGGCCGGGGTGGCCAAGGAGCCGTGACCGCCGCCGAGCTAGTAGCCCTAGCCGCCACCTTGGATGGCAAAGAAGCACAAGCCTTTCCTTTTTTTGGCGTGGAGCGTAGCGGCGCGCCAGTGGTTTCTTTTGCGCGTCTTTCTAGTGCGCCGATAAAAACTCGTCAGCAAATTTACCAACCCGACTATTTAATTATTCAAGATGAGACCTTAATTGGTGATCGAGACATTTTAGCCGGCGCCCACACTCAAACAAAAATTATTATTAACACTTCACTAAGTAATACGGAAATTTTTCAGCAATTAAAAAAATCCTCCCCAAAGATAAAAATCCAACAAAAAAATATTATTTGCACTCCCGCCACCGCCGTCGCAGTTAAAGTAATTGGAAAAAATATCGTCAACACCGTTATTTTAGCGGCGCTGGCGAAAAACAGCCCTCTCTTTTCTTTAAGCTCTCTAAGGGAAGCGGTGCGGGCAAAATTAAAATCTAAAGGGAAAGATGTTATTAGTAAAAATTTAGAAGCGATTACTTTAATTTATGAAAGTTAAGAAAAAAAAGACTGCCCCAAAAATATTGCGACAGCCAATTAGTCAGCCTAACAGCGCCACCACCAACAAAACTGGCTCGTGGCGAATTTACCGGCCGGTCACTGATTACAATGTCTGTATTGGTTGTTCTTTATGCGCCAAATTTTGTCCAGACGCTTGCATAAAAATGGTCGCGCAAAAAAAGTACAACAATAAATTAAAACCAGAAACCGATTTAGATTATTGCAAAGGCTGCGGCTTGTGTGCCGCCGAGTGTCCCGTTAAGGCAATTAAGATGGTTGAAGATTTTTAATATGAGCGTAACAAAAAAACAATTTTTAGAGGGAGCGGCCGCGATTGCCGAAGTGGTGAGTCGAATCAAGCCGGCGGTAGTTAGCGCTTATCCAATTACACCACAGACCCACATCGTTGAGGATTTAGCCCAACGAGCCGTCGACAAAAAAGCGACCTATGAATATGTCCGAGCTGAGAGCGAATTCGCCGCGGCTTCAATTGTGTTAGGAGCGAGCGCCACCGGGGCAAGAACCTATAGCGCCACCTCCTCTCAGGGCTTACTATTAATGACGGAAGTTTTATATAATCTCTCGGGCTTGCGTCTACCGGTCGTAATGACGGTGGCTAACCGCGCCATTTCCGGACCAATTAATATTTGGAATGACCACTCCGATATTATGGCTTTACGTGATTGCGGTGCCATTTTACTTTTTGCCGAAACTCACCAAGAAGCCATTGATCAACATATCTTAGCTTACAAAGTTGCCGAAAATTTAAATCTACCAGTTTTAGTTAACGTTGATGGCTTTATTTTAACCCACGCTTTTACGAGCTGTTACCTGCCCGATTCTCAAACAATCAAAAAATTTCTGCCGCAACGAAAATTGATTACCGGAGAATATCTTAACCCAAAAAATCCCGTGACTATAGGCGTCTTTAGCGGACCTGATACTTACCCTCAATTTCGTGGTCAACTACAAAAAGATTTATTAGCCGCTACGGAAACAATCAAAAAAGATTATACCGCTTGGAAAAAAATCTTCCCCACTCCTAAAGAAAAACGGGCTTTGATTGATACCGGATTAATTGAATATTATGGCGCTAAGAATCCGGCTCTAGTTATTGTCGCTATGGGGACAGTTTGCGGCACCATCAAGCAGGTCTTGGATAATTATTCCGGCAAAGTGGCTTTATTAAAAATTCGTTGCTACCGTCCTTTCCCCAGCGCTGCCATTAAACAGGCTTTAAAAGGAGTAAAGCGCGTTTTGGTATTGGAAAAAAGTTACGGTCTTGGGCACGAATCTCCTTTAAAGCTAGATTTAAGCGCTGCCCTCTGGGGAGAAAAAATTAATTTACAAGCTAAAGTTTTAGGACTAGGAGGACAAGATATCACTGAAAAACAGATTCAAAGCTTAATAAAAAAATATGAAAAATAAATTAGCGATTTTCTTAGTAACAATTATTTTTTTAAGCGCCGGAACTGTCGCGGCGGCGGCTCAACGTGAATTTACTTTTACTCCTCAAGTCGGAATTCCCGGTTCTGATTTTCAAGTTGATAAAAATATTGCGATTGGAGAAACTAAAAACGGCACTACCAGCAGCACTTTACTCGCTAATTATGTTCGATCTTTTTATGTTTACGCTTTAAATATTTTAGGAGTGTTGGCCGTCTTAATTTTAATGGCTGGTGGCGTTTCTTGGATTGTTTCAGGTGGCAACACTAAAAAAATTGAAGGTGCTAAAAAAATGATTAGCGGTTCCCTGTTTGGCGGTTTTTTATTACTTGGTTCTTATTTTATTTTAAATACTATTAATCCTAATTTAACAAAATTACCGGCAATTGAGATGAAATCAATGGAATACGTCGGTGTTGGCTGCTGCGACAAAGCGCTAGAGAGCGGTAAAGCTGAAGTAACTAGCTCCCAAAATTGCGAAGAAAAAGATTTTCATCCTAGCTATGGTTTAAGCACTAGCGGCCAATGCACTCCCTATATATGTTGTCTTGAATATGACGGAAAAAGCTCGGGAACTGTAAAATCTTGTTCTAACAAGTTAGAAGCTGATTGCCAGTCAGATGAAAAAAACAAACGAGAAACTTTCTCCGAATCCTGTTCTGGTGTAAGTGAGTGTAGTGGAGCAAAAATGGGAGATACTAGTTGTCAAGGGGTAGTTTATGGGGGTAAGCCAAATAAAGCTCCTCAAAATAAGAGTTTGGGTGAATTAGCCCTAATTAACTACTGGTGTTATAACGGTAAGCTATACACCGATATCACTGGTCGTGAAGGTGAGCCCTGTGGAACTAGCGAAGGAGCTCGCTGTTTTAAAAAAGATCAGGAATGTAAAGATGTTTATGAAGGTGAAGGAAGAAATTGTGCTGAATATTTAGTCTGCTGCCAGGAATAAAATGAAAAAATAATTATGCCAAATTATAAAAACCAAAAATTGTGCCCGGGACATAACGCTTGTGCCGGCTGCGGCGAATTAGCCGCTGTGCAAGCGGCTTTAAGAGGCTTGCCGAACGAGGTAATTATTGCCAGTGCCACCGGCTGTATTGAGGTAACAACTACATCCTTTCCGGAAAGCTCTTGGGGGATACCTTGGATACACTCCTTATTTGAAAATGCCGCCGCCGCGGCTTCGGGAGTTTTAGCAGCCTTAAAAGCTAAGGGAGATAACAAGACTCGGGTCGTGGCGATTGGTGGCGATGGCGCCACCTATGATATTGGCCTGGGCCTAATTTCGGGAATGTGGGAACGCGACGAGCGCATTCTCTACATTTGCTTTGATACTGAAGCCTATTCTAATACCGGGATCCAAGCTTCCGGGGCCACTCCTTACGGAGCGAGCACTACCACCACTCCTAGCGGTCAGGGTGTCTCGGGAGCCACCACCCATAAAAAAGATTTATTAGGAATTGCCTTAGCTCACGGTTTAAAATATGTTGCCCAAAGTACGGCCGGCTTCCCTGATGATATTACCAACAAAATAAAAAAAGCTTTAACCGTAGATGGTCCTAGTTACGTCCAGATTTTAGCGCCTTGTATTCCCGGCTGGAGAATAAAAAATGATGCGGCCGGTCAAATGGGAAAGTTAGCGGTTAAAACGGGGCTTTACCCTTTACTTGAATACACTAATGGACAACTAACAGCTTCTAGTATTACGACTAAGTTCACACCGGCACCACTTGCTGACTATTTGGGTCGGCAGGGGCGCTTTAAAAATCTAAACGCTAGTGATTTAAAAATAATTGATAAAATTGTTAAACAAAATATCTCTAAATACCGGTTATGAAATTAGTCTCTAATAAAAATTTAATCACGGTCGCCTTATTATTTTTAGGAGTATCTTTTTTGGTGGTTCCCCCTGCTAAAGCAAACACCTGCACTTGGACTAAAGTAACCAAAACATCCCTTAGCACCTTCATGCCTGCTGGATCGGTCGTTAATCCAAACACCGTGGACAACTTCGTTTGTCCAAGTAGCACCATCGCCGGCAATAGCTGTTACGGAGATAAACCAATCGCTGAAGAGGGATATGGCTATCTCTGCTGTTGTAGTATATTAAGCCCAACACCAATAAGAGAGCCTAAATTTACAAACCCTTCAGATACTTGGCAAGTAAAAATTCCCGGTTTAGAAAGATTGAGTGAAGTTGATTGCTCCAATGGTGTCTGTAAAATACCTTGGATTTCTGAATACTCTTTCGGTCTTTATAGCTTTGGTCTTAACATTGCCAGTATTTTAGCAGTTTTGATTTTAATGGCGGCAGGGGTAATTTGGATTGTTTCTGGTGGCGACCAAGGAAAGATTGCTACCGCTAAAAATATGATTATGGGGAGTGTAACTGGATTAATTCTTCTCGTTGGCGCTAATTTAATTTTAAGTTTTATTAATCCGGACTTAGTAAAATTAAAGAGTTTGGAAATTGCCTATATTGAACCTCTAAATCCTCTCCCTGATACTGATGTCGGCGAATTAGGAGAAATCGCCCAAGCCGCGAACCCTTACCAGGAAGCTTGCGCAGCGAGCCGGAAAGGGGATTATTCTTTATGTCTGGCCTTAGACGAGACACAGCCAGCAGGCCTAGTAACAACTAAGGCTATTAACGGTTCAACTGTTTTTATTGAGCAGTCTGTTCTCAGCGCCTATCTATCAGCGATGGAATGCGTCAAAGAAAAAAATAAAGGCGATTTTCCTTTTGGGATTAATAACGCTTGGCGATCTCCAAAAATACAGGTAGAGCTAAGATTATTATATGAACAAGGAAAAGGTGAAAAAGCCGCACCCCCCTGCTGCTCCAATCATGGCTCTGGGCAAGCAATTGATATTAACTATTTTGAAGGAAAGATGAGTTGGGCTTATAATGAAAAGAGTGGCTTAAGAGAATGCATGAACGCTAACGGCCTTTACGCAAATACTTTAGGCGAGCCTTGGCACTGGTCGCCAACGGGAAACTAAAAATTATTATACGTATTTAGTAAAAGACCCGGAAATAATCCGGGTCTTTTGTAATTAACTTTTTCAACAAGCCTGGTCCATGGCCAGATTGGCTAACTTATCCGCCTCTTTATTAAGCTCTCTCCGAACATGAAAAAATCGACAGTGCGAAAAACCTAAGGACAGGTTATGGACTTTAAGAAATAGAGGAGCCAAATCGGCATTTTTTACTTTATACTGACGATTTAGCTGTTTAACTACCAACTCACTATCTAAATAACAGTCAACTTCCGCAGCTTTTAATTCTTGAGCTTTTTCCAGGGCAGTAATTAAAGCGCGATATTCTGCCTGATTGTTGGTGGCTCTACCTAAATACTGAGAAATCTCAGCTGCCACCACCCCATCTTCCGTTGTTAAGATAGCGCCAATCCCTGCTGGTCCGGGATTCCCTCGAGCGCCGCCATCACTATGAATAATAATTTTTTTAGCCATAGGATTAATTTTTACTGCTGGGACGCAAATCAACTATCTTTAATTGCGCCTCACGCCGTCCATTAAACTCATTAACTTCTAAAGTATAAACAATATCAATTTTATCGCCAATAGCTAAATCTGGATAATTAAGCGCGGAATTAAAGGCGAGCCCCCAAAGATAGTGCGGTTTAGTCTCTGTGGTCAGGCGCAGTTTTAGATGTTGATTTTCTTGCCCCAAAAAAATAAGATCAGATACAAAAACATTATAACTAACAAACTTCGGTTGCGGGTTGTCTTGCCCATAAGGCTCTAACTGCTTTAATTTCTCAGCTAAAACTAGATTTAAGTCTTCCCAAGCTAATTCGGCTTCAATTCTTAAAAGTGGCAACAGCTCTTGACCGGATAATAATTCACTAACGGTTGTGCTTAAACTAACAATAAATTCCTGTAAGTTGTCCTCATCATCAATCGAGAAGCCGCAAGCCATCGGATGCCCGCCGAACTTACTTAAATATTTTGATTGCTCTGTTAAGGCAGCGATTAGGTTTAATTCCTTGATTGAGCGCCCCGACCCCTTGAAAGAGGTTACACCAGTTTCATTATGAAGGCGGGAAATTATTAAAGTTGGCCGATAATAGCGCTCACAAATTCGACCGGCAACCAAGCCAATAACCCCCTCATTCCAATCCTCACCCTCTGGAGCGATTCCAATAATAATAGCGGGTAAGTTTTCACGGTCGATTTGTTTCTCCACTTGAGCCACAATCATTTCGGTAATTTGCTGCCGCTCTTGATTACGATTATTTAACTCGGCGGCTAGGCGGCGAGCTTCCATTTCTTCAGTGGCCGTCAGTAAGCAAAAAGCACTATTGGCATGAGCTAAGCGGCTGGCGGCATTAAGACGCGGGGCTAACTGCCAACCTAAATTCCAAGCCTCTAGCGGTTTTTGATAATTAGAGCGGCCTTGAGAAACCTTAATTAGCTCGGCCAAACCGAGTCGCTTGCCTTGATTTAAAATGTTTAAACCAGACTTCACTAACAAACGATTTTCTCCCAATAAACTAACCATATCTGCCACTGTCCCCACGGCCACTAAATCCAAGTTTTTTTCTAAAATTAATTTTTTCTGAAGAAGTGGCAGTTCAGCTTTAAAAATTAAAGCACTGGCTAATTTGAAGGCTACACCCACGCCCGCCAAAAAGCGCCAAGGGTAATCATCATTTTTGTTGGCAGGGTTAATAATCGGACAAGGGGGTAAATCAGCGAGCTCCTCCGGTAAGACATGGTGATCAGTAACAATGACTTCTAAGCCTAAAGCTTGGGCAGCTAAAATTTCAGTTCGGTTGCGAATACCGCTATCCACCGTGATCACCAGCTTAGCACCCTCAGACGCTAAGCGTTCTAGAGCGGGTAAGTTTAAACCATACCCCTCATTGACTCTATCGGGTAGATAAACACTAACATCAGCGTGTAAAATTTTTAAAGTTTCCACCAAAATTGCGGCCGCCGTCACGCCGTCGGCATCATAATCACCATAAACAACAATCTTGTTCCGAGCTTTTAAGTGTTTAATAATTAAAGCTACCGCCACGGCCATGTCCTTAAACAGAAAAGGATCATAAAATAAAAATTCCTGATCACCGGCGATATCTAAAACCTGATCGGCCGGCAAAACCCTCGTCAAAAAAGACTGGGCCGCGCCCGAATCTTTAAAACCACGATTAAAAAGAAGTTGTCGTAAAAGCGCCGAATCCGGAAAATCAGCAGCTAAAAAATCGGCTGGGACCAGTGGCTCTAATTGCCACCTTTTTTTTAAACTTTTTGGAGTTGTCATTTAGAAGGCGAGCATCGACCCCAAAGATAAAAAAATCATTGACGTGATTACAATTACGGAAACGACTATCCAGAGAATACGGGTACGTTCTTTTTTCTTCATAGACCTATTTCTTTAAAATTTTAATAAAAGTATCCGGAGGGATTGTTACTCGCCCCCGTCCTAAACTCATCATCTTTTTCTTGCCTTTTTTCTGCTTATCTAAGAGTTTAGTTTTTCGACTTAAATCGCCGCCATATAATTTAGCAGTCACATCTTTTCGTAAAGCGCTAATCCGATCGGCCGCAATAATTTTTCCACCGATGGCGGCTTGAATCTTAATAGCAAACATCTGCCGCGGTAAACTTTTCTTCAAAATCTCTACCACCTCTCGCCCCTGACGATAAGCTTCATCGCGATAAACAATCGTCGCCAGAGATTCAACCGGTTCCTCCGCGACCATTATTTCTAATTTTATCACATCGGCCGAACGATATTCTAAAAATTCATAGTTAATTGAAGCATAGCCGGCGGAAACACTTTTAATCTTATCATAATAGTCCGTTAAAATTGCGGACATCGGAATCTCATAATGAAGAATCGCCCGCGCTTCTTCGTCGCCCACCAAAATATATTCGGTATTTTTATAAATACCGCGCTTTTCTTGAGTCAAAGACATGATTCCGCCTAAATATTTTTGCGGCGTAACAATATCTAAAGAAACGAAAGGCTCGGTAATGGATTCTAAAACATTGGGCTCCGGTAATCGTTGCGGCGTTCTAACCACGATTTCCTCGCCCCCTTTTAAAACCGCTTTATAAGCAACACTGGGGACAGTGACCAGTAAAGATAAGTTATACTCCCGGCGCAAACGCTCTTGAAAAATTTCTAAATGCAGCAGTCCTAAAAAACCGCAGCGAAAACCCACCCCCATAGCATCGGATTGCTCCGGCTCATAAACTAGAGCGGCATCATTAAGTTTTAATTTTTCTAAGGCCTCGCGCAAATCTTGTAAATCCGTACCCGCACTCGGGAAAATACCGGCAAAGACCATCGGCTTTACTTCTTTGTAGCCAGCCAGGGGGTCAATCTTGTCGGAGCTAACTATTGTCATCGTATCGCCCACGCGACAGTCATCAACTTGCTTAAAGCCAGTCACCACATAACCAATACTGCCGGTCGCCAAAATATCAGTCGAGTGATAACTGGGCTTAAAAATGCCAATATCTAAAACTTCCGAAGTTGCTCCGGTCGCTAAAAGTTTTATCTTATCGCCTTTTTTAAGGGCCCCATCAAAAATACGAACGTAAGCCACCACGCCTTTATATTCATCATACTTGGAATCAAAAATCAGTGCGCGCGGTAATGTTAACGCTGTTGGTCGCGGCGCTTCGCCACTGTCAATAACCGTTTGCAAAACTTCGGCCACCCCCACCCCGGTTTTACCGGAACAACTTAAAATTTCTTCCGACTGGCAACCTAATAATTTAACTAGCTCTGCTTTTGTTTTTGGAATGTCGGCCGCTGGTAAGTCAATTTTATTAATCACCGGAATAATGGTCAGATTTTGTTCTAAGGCCAAATAAAGATTGGCTAAGGTTTGGGCTTGAATGCCTTGGGTGGCATCCACTAACAAAACCGCGGTTTCAACAGCCGCCAAAGATCGCGAAACTTCATAAGAAAAGTCCACATGTCCGGGCGTATCAATTAAATTCAACTGATAGCCTTGGTATTGCATCGTCACCGGTTGCAACTTGATAGTAATGCCTCGCTCTCGCTCCAAATCCATGCCATCAAGTAACTGCTGCTTCATCTGCCGCTTGTCCACCGTTTCGGTAACCTCTAACATCCGGTCAGCCAAAGTAGACTTACCGTGATCAATGTGAGCAATAATACAAAAATTTCTAATTTTATCCAGGTTAGTCATGAAAAAATAATTTATTAAAACTTACTTCCGTTGGTTTTCTAATTCCGCCTCCGCCACTGAAACCGATACTCGGGCGGGATTTAACTTACCTCGTTGGCGCCAGGAATCCAGTAAACCAAAAAATTCCTCACTGCGCAAGAGATAACAGCTTAAAAGATAAATCGCGACCCCCGACAAAGCCGACAGACAAAGCTGAACGAAGACGCCGATAAAAGTGGTCATATCCACCGAACTCCCCACTATTTGCTTAGTAATCTGGATGGCCGCCCCGGTGCCAATAGCCGCCACAGAAAATTTAAAAGCCGAAACAGCGATTCGCGACAAATCAAAACTCCCGACTTTGAAAATTAAATAGAACCAAAGGAGGAGGAAGTTAAAAATACTAGCAATAGAAAAGGCGGTTGGTAGACCTAAAACACCGTAACGACCAGATAAAAAGAGGGCTAAAATAATATTGACGGCCGTTGCTAAAAAACTAATAAAGAAAGGCGTTTTTGAATCCTGACGAGCATAAAAAACTCTCACCAGTAGGGGGATTGAGGCCTGAGCGAACAAACTTAAAGAAAATAAAGCCAAAGCATTCATGGTTAAAACCGTATCTTCCCAAGAAAAGACGCCGGCACCAAAAACGACACGCACAATTTGGGCGCGCAAAGTAATTAATAAAACGGTCGACGGGATAACAAAAAATAAAATCCGTCGGAAGGTCGCTGAGAAACTAGCCTCTAAATTTTTCTTGTCATTGGCGTATTGGGCTAAAGTCGGAAAAGCCGCAACCGCAAAAGAGACGCCAAAAATTCCTACCGGAAAAGATTGTAGATTATTAGCCAGAGTAAAAATCGTCAAAGATCCTGCCGTTAAACCAGAGGCAATGGAAGTAATTACTAAAAGATCAATTTGGCCAAGAGCTAGGCTAAGGGTGCGCGGCACCATAAGGCGACCGATCTGCTTTAAGTTCTTATCACGCCAATTTATAAGCGGCTGATAACGGAAACCAAGATTAAATAAGGCTGGTAGCTGTACCAAAAGATGAAAAAGAGCACCCAAAACCACACCCCAGGCTAAACCGACCAGCCCCCAGTAATTAATTAACCATAGAGCGCCAAGGATAATTCCTAAATTATAAAAAATTGGCGACAGCGAATAAGAAAAAAAACGTTTAAAAGATTGCAGGGTGGCGCCAACAATTCCGGAGATCCCCAACAGCAAGGGCGACAAAAACATAATTCTGGTTAAAGTGGCCGCCCGAGCTTGATTTTCGGGAGTAAACCCTGGCGCTACCAACTTCATTAACGTCGGCGCAAAGATAACCCCGATAATACCTAAGACAATTAAAACTAGGCTCAAAACATTTAAAACATTGTTAACCAAAGCCCAGGCTTCACGATTATCTTCCGGTTTTTTAGGATTAGAATCTTTAATTAGGCGCGAGAAAATTGGAATAAAACCAGCCGAGAGAGCCCCTAAAACCACTAAATTATAAAGCAAGTCAGGAATACGAAAAGCGGCAAAATAAATATCTAACTCCGGCCCCGGACCAATATGGCTAGCTAAAATACGATCACGAAACAAACCTAAGAGGCGAGAGAGTAAAGAGGAAATCGCTACCAAGGCAGCCGCCACGGTGATACTGTTAATTTTTTGCTGAAATATTTTTGGAAGAAAAATTTGATGCCAGAATTTCATATTAGAATAAAAGAATTAGACCCAAAATTAACCAAGCTAAAACGGCATAATTTAGATTAAAGAAAGCCAGAACACTATTAGGCCAAATTAATTCAAAAAAAACCATTACAATGATTGCTCCACTAAAAAAAATAAAAACATCGGTTAGCCGCGAGCGGGTTTTGGAGCTTAAACGTCTCATATTAAAAAAAATCACTTAATTTTTCTAGCAGACTGCGGCCGGTAAATTCAACTTTTATTTTTTCAATCACTAATTGACCTGAATCAGCTGGCGCTAAACCGGGAATAGAAATCATAAAACTATATTTACCATTCTCGCGATAGGCAGCTTGAGTATTGAAAGTCACCGTCGCCTCCTTTAAGCCATCGGTTCGAAAAAGTGGCGGTTGGTAAGCGGCGAGAATATAGGTAGTTTCTTCATTTAGAGAAAAATAACGACTTAAAACATCAAAATCAGGATTGAAGAAAGTCTCAGCCTGCGGTGCTAAAACGCCACCAGTCTCTAAAATCACATCGACCTTCGTTAAAGTAACCTTTTTTAAACCGGGATCTTGATTAGCAAACTCATAGCGCTCATAGGGTTCGGCTAAAGAAAATTCCTGATCGCCAAAAGTAATTTCTTGTCGACTGGCCGGATTGACGGTTGTTAAACTAATTAAATTGCGGTCGGTCCAAAATTCCAAAGGTAATACTTCTGCTTCGACCGGATAAACCCGGCCGACAAAATTTAAGGCCCCCGGCGCCGCGCTGATTTCCTTAATCACCAAATCGGAGCTGCCTTTGACTTCCAATTTTAAAGTTTCTTGATTCAGTAAAGGCGGGCACGTAAGCGTAGCAGTTTTTGTTTGGACCTCGCCTTCTCCCTCGCCTCCATCATTATCCTCAATTTTACTTTGACAAATTATCTGACTACCCTCGTAAACTATTAAATGAACGGGATCGTCGCGCTTATCCAAATTTAAGTCCGCCAAGATAAAAGAAAAAAATAATTCCTGATTAGTGGGCGCGGTAAAATAAAATTGGTGAGTACCTCTTAAAGGAACCGTCCAAGGAACAAAATCTAGCGTTGGCCCTGGTATTCTTTTTTGTAGGAAATCTAGAGCGGGCGGATTATACAAAGCTAAACAAGAATTGAGGTTGCCGTCCGGGCAAATCTCTTCAGGGTTTTTAGTAGCCGTCTCAATAAAATCGGCGACTGAGGAGAAGTTGGGGTTTTTTTGATACAAAGATCGCTCCCCGTCGGAAACTAAAGACCAGTCCTTCAACGAATCTAGAGTTTTATTTTCCAAAGGCTTGGTTAAATAACGCCAAACTAAATTATCGACCAAAACGCCAGCTTCAATTACCGGCGTATTAGGAGTGAGTTCGTCACGATAAGTAATTGTGACTTTCGCCTCAGAAAAAGTTCGCGGCGTAAAAACAGAAAAATAAACTGGATCACCACCAACTAAAGCCGGTTCTTTTGCCTCCTGACTCACTCGCTCAGCCGGAGTTAGGTGGCCAATAAAACCCTTGCCCCCCAAAGGACGACTTAAATGGTGATAATCAACTTCATAACTCACCCGACCACTAGGAATAATTTTCGCCACCAAAATAAAGAGGGCTAAAATAAGCCAAAAGACTCCGAAAAAACAGTGGCGACGCGATAAAGACATGCTGTTATTTTAAGCTATTTAGACTTAAAAGACAACCGAAAACAGGCACTTAATTTCTTTGTTTTTTAACGAAAGCGGCCCCTGAGGGGCCGCTTAGTAAGATTCTTTATTTAGACACTAATTTCGGACGCTCCCGATTACCTCGGTAACCAGTCCCGGCCGGAATTAAACGACCAATAATCACGTTTTCTTTCAAACCATCTAAGTAATCAACTTTTCCAGAAACCGCTGCTTCAATTAAGACTCGTGGAGTCTCCTGGAAAGACGCCGCCGACAAGAAGCTGTCAGTGGTGAGAGAGGCTTTGGTGATGCCCATCAGAAGACGATCGGCCACGGCTAGCTTTTTAACCTCCTTATTGGATCGGTATAAAACTTCCGCCTCCACTGTTTCTCCGGAGAGCAGATTAGTTTTGCCTGACTCCTTAACGAAATAACGAGAGAACATTTGCCGAGCAATAATTTCAACGTGCTTATCATTTAAGAATTGTCCTTGAGAAGAATAAACGTATTGAATTTCTTTGATGATGTATTTTTGGGTTTCGAGGCGCCCCTTCAATTTGAAAAGTTCGCGCAAGTCTAAACTGCCCTCGGTTAATTGCTGGCCAATTTCGATCTCCTCACCATCCTTAACTAGCAACATCGTGCCTTTTAAGATGTGATGCTCTTTAACTTTTTTTACCTCTTTTACTAAAGCGACATATTTGTCCGTAACGGAAGCCACGCCAGCCGTCTTGGCTTTGACCACCTCGGCACCGACTTTAAATAACTCGGCGCCCGCCTTGACTGCCTGACCTTCGGTCACTAAAACTTTAACTTCTAATTTCTTTTTTCCAGTTTTAGTAGTCGCCCCGGAAGACAACTTGATCTCATTAATTTTCTCAGAAAAATAATACTTATCACTGTCCGTTCCTTGATAGGTAATTGACAAGAGTTTGGACTGCGGATTATCAACGAGAATTTCTTTACCGTCCTTATCACGAATTATTTTTTGATCAAACTCAATCTTAACTTTACCAGCAACATCCGAAATTAAAGCTTTTTTCTTCGGGGTTCGGCTTTCAAAAATTTCTTCAACGCGAGGCAAACCTTGAGTAATATCATCAGACCCAGCCACACCACCAGTGTGGAAAGTTCTCATCGTCAGCTGGGTTCCCGGTTCGCCAATCGACTGAGCAGCAATAATACCAACAGTAGCGCCTAACTTAACCGGTTTATTGTAAGCTAAGTCATTACCGTAACATTTAACACAAACCCCCTTATGGAGATGGCAACTGAGAACACTGCGAATATTGGCCTCAGTAACACCCTTTTCCTTTGCTAAGAGAATCGCTTTTTCATCTAAAATTTCACCAGCGGCAATAATTTTCTTGCCCTTGCCGTCTAAAAGATCGGCAGCTAAATAACGACCACCAATTTTCTTGAAAAAGTCTTCACCGTTTTTATCAGCCTCCGCGCGTGTAATTAAAAAGCCTTCGGTATCGCCGCAATCATCTTCGGCCACAATAACATCTTGAGCCACATCAACTAAACGACGAGTTAAGTAACCAGCGTTAGCGGTTCTTAAAGCGGTATCCGATAAACCTTTACGGGTGGCGTGGGTAGAGAAGAAGTATTCCAAAACCCCAAAACCTTCTTTGAAGTTACCTTTAACCGGCAGTTCAATAATGGCTCCCGACGGCGAAGTTACCAGCCCCTTCATACCTAAAATCTGTACCGGCTGCGCCCAAGAACCACGAGCCCCCGAATCAATCATGGAAAATACCGGCAAGGAATTAGTAAGGCTGGCCTTACAGATATCAGCAATCTGATCTTTAGTGTTCGTCCACTCTTCAATTACCTTAGCGTAGCGTTCACTGTCAGTGAGTAAACCCTCTTCATACTGCTCCTGAATCAAGTCAACTTTTTTTGTCGCCTCTTCAATTAAAACATCTTTCTCCTTAATGTCCGGCAAATCACCGAAGCCCCAAGAAAGACCGGATTTAGTAATAAAGGCAAAGCTGTGATTTTTTAAGTCGTCAATAAATTTAACGGTTTCTTCCTCGCTGTACCAGCGCAAACAATCTTTAATTAAGTCTTTAATTTTTCCTTTATTAACCACTTCATTCACGAAGCGTAATTTTTCCGGCAGAATTAAATTAAAGATTAAGCGACCCACGGTCGTGCGCAGGCGTTGCCCTGACCAATTAACTAAAATAGTTTCGTGTAAACCAATATAGTTATTACTGTAAGCCAAGTTGGCTTCATCGGCGTCATAAAAATAACGCAATTCTTTATCCGGACGCTTGGCCGATTCTTTATCTTCAAAAGTAATATAATAAGCCCCCCAAATAATATCTTGTGATGGAGTGACAATCGGTTCCCCAGTCGCCGGCTTTAACAGGTTGTGTGAGGATAACATTATTTCTTCAGCTTCGCGTCGCGCCTCTTTAGTCAGAGGAACATGAACAGCCATTTGGTCGCCATCAAAGTCAGCATTAAAAGCGGTACAAACCAACGGATGAATCTGAATCGCTTTACCCTCAATTAACACCGGCTTAAAAGCTTGAATACCAAGGCGGTGCAAGGTGGGAGCGCGGTTTAACAAAACGAAAGCGTCCGCCACCGTTTCTTCTAAAATATCCCAAACCTCATCGTGCCCCGCTTCAATATAGCGAGAAGCGCTGCGAACATTGTGCACCACTTCGCGCTTAATTAATTCCGCGATAATATAGGGCTTGAATAATTCCAAGGCCATAATTTTCGGCAAACCGCACTCATCTAAATTAAGTTTCGGGTTAACCACGATGACGGAACGACCGGAGTAGTCAACGCGCTTACCTAATAAGTTTTGGCGGAAACGCCCTTGCTTACCCTTAAGAGCATCAGCTAAAGATTTTAACTGGCGCTTTTGTCCGGTGGAAGCGGTCACGGTTTTACTGTGGCGCGCGGAGTTATCAATTAAAGCATCCACCGCTTCTTGCAACATCCGCTTTTCGTTGCGGCAAATAACTTCCGGAGCATTAAGATCCATCAGTTGCTTTAAGCGATTATTGCGGTTGATAACACGGCGATATAAATCATTTAAATCAGAAGCGGCAAAGCGACCACCATCTAAAGCGACCATCGGTCGTAAATCCGGTGGCACCACTGGCAAGGTGGTCACGATCATCCACTCGGGACGGATATTATTATTGGCTAAACTCTTTAAAAGTTTAAGCCGTTTAGTCATCTTTTCCTTTTTGGATTCTAGGGCCGTTTCAAACTTCGCTTCTAGTTTAGTGACACTTTTTTCTAAATCTATTTTTGACAGCAAATCTCTGATTGCTTCCGCACCGATTCCGGCTTCAAAAATATGACCAAACTTTAAACTTAAATTCTGATACTGTTGCTCCGAAATAACTAAGAGCGGTTTTAAATCTTTTAATTCTTTTAAGGTCGCCGCAAAATCTTCATCTAAGGTCGCAACGCGATCATTATGGTTGGCGGCTAAACTTTTTTCATCTTCACCATCTTTCGGGGCCTCCTTAAATCTTTTTAAGGCCTCCTTATAATCGCTATCAATATTCTTGCGCTTCGATTTATATTCTTGCTTGATCTGTTCAATGGTGGCCTCCTTTAAATCCTCATCAACCGAGGTAACAATAAAACTGGCAAAATAAATAACTTTTTCTAGGGACTGAATCCCGAGGTTTAAAAGTAGGCCAATTTTAGACGATATCCCGCGCAAAAACCAAATATGGGTGCAAGGAATTTGGAGCTCAATGTGCCCCATGCGTTCACGGCGGACAACACTGCGAGTTACTTCAACGCCGCACTTATCGCAAACAATGCCTTTGTAGCGGATTTTTTTATACTTACCGCAAGCACACTCCCAGTCTTTCGTCGGACCAAAAATCTTTTCGCAAAACAAACCATCTTTTTCTGGTTTTTGGGTGCGGTAGTTAATCGTTTCCGGCTTAGTAACTTCACCATGCGACCAGCTTAAAATTTCTTCCGGAGAAGCGAGTTTAAGTCTGATGGCATCGAAGTCGCTAGTTTTAATCGGATTTAACATATAATAATAAATTTTTTATTTTTTAGGCCGCGTCTTCGGCGGCTGCTTTTTCTTCGTCAGCCGGAGTGTCAGTCGACTCTGACTCTTCTGTGGCCGCGACCGTTTCTTCAGTCTCACTCGCCGGCTCAGTGGCCGCCAAAAATTCATCCTCCGAAGAAATCACCTCATCGGCCGTTCCTTCTTCGCTTAAAAGCTCCACATCCAAACCTAAACCTTTCAGCTCGCGAATCAAGACGTTAAAGGATTCCGGGACGTTTAATTTTTCTATCGTCTCACCCTTAATAATGCTTTCGTAAGCCTTAGAACGACCGGGAACATCATCCGATTTAATGGTTAGCATTTCCTGAAGTGTGTGCGCCGCACCATAACCTTCAAGGGCCCACACTTCCATTTCCCCAAAACGTTGACCGCCAAATTGTGCCTTACCACCCAAAGGCTGCTGAGTAATTAAAGAGTAAGGACCAATCGAGCGCTGGTGAATCTTATCCTCAACCATATGGTTAAGTTTAAGCATATATTTATAACCGACCGTAATTTCATTATCATAAGGCAAGCCGGTTTTACCATCATAGAGAACAACTTTACCGTCCTCGGGTAAGCCCGCTTTTTTTAACTCTTCTTTAATCTGCGCCTCGGAAATACCGTCTAAAGCGGGGGTGGCGGCGCGATAGCCCAATTTATGAGCAGCTAAACCTAAGTGAGTCTCCAGCAGTTGCCCCAAGTTCATACGAGAGATAATTCCGAGCGGCGACAAAATAACATCAACATGAGTGCCGTCTTCTAAATAAGGCATATCCTCATCAGGCACAATCTTGGAAATAACCCCCTTATTACCGTGTCGGCCAGACATCTTGTCACCGACTTGAATCTTGCGCAGATTAGCAACAGACACCTGAATGGATTTTAAAACCCCAGCAGATAATTTATCGCCACCCTCACGGGAGAACACTTTAACATCGACAACTTTGCCGTGCTCGCCATGCTCTAAGTAGAGAGAAGAATCGCGAACATCTTTAGCTTTTTCACCGAAAATGGCGCGTAATAATTTTTCTTCCGCCGATAAGGTGGTTTCTCCTTTGGGCGTAATTTTTCCGACTAAAATATCACCGGAAGAAACTTCGGCGCCAATCCGGATAATACCGTCCTCATCCAAGTTCTTTAATTTTTCCTCACTGATATTAGGAATGTCGTTAGTGATGACTTCCGGACCCAGCTTGGTATCGCGAACATCAATTGTGTAATTTTCAATATTGATGGAAGAGAAAACATCTTCACGAACTAAACGCTCGGAAATAATCACCGCATCTTCATAGTTATAACCTTCCCAGGTCATAAAGGCGACTAAAACATTGCGTCCTAAAGATAACTCTCCATTGTCAATGGAAGGCCCGTCCGACAAAATTTGACCGGCGCTTACCTTCTCCCCTACGGAAACAACTGGATGCTGGTTAATACAGGTTGAAGAATTAGAGCGGACAAATTTATCTAAAGGATATTTAATGACCTGCCCCTTTTTAGTTTGTAAATCAATTTCTAAACCATCGGCCCGAGTAATGGTGCCGGCTTCATTAGCTAAGATTAGGTGACCACTGTCGCGGGCTGCACGCGCCTCAATACCGGTGCCCACGATTGGCGCTTCGGTCTTAATTAAGGGCACCGCCTGACGTTGCATGTTTGTACCCATCAAAGATCTTTGACTATCATTATGTTCCATAAACGGGATCAAGGAGGTGGCCACAGAAATAATTTGATTAGCAGCAATACCCACAAAATCAATTTGATCAGCATCGGCCATTCCGGGGTTGCCATTTTTTCTCACCTCAAAGCGAGAAACGGAAATTTTTCCTTTCTCATCTATCGGTAAAGTAGCATCGGCGGTAATATATTTTTCTTCTTCAAAGGCATCTAAATAAACGATCTCGGAGGTAACAAAACTACCGCTCTTCGTATGATTAACGCGGCGATACGGAGTTTCTAAAAAGCCGTAACTATTTAATTTAGCATAAGTTGCTAAGTGTCCGACTAGACCGATATTCGGACCTTCCGGAGTGGCAATCGGACAGATACGTCCATAGTGAGTAGAGTGTACATCACGAACATCAAAACCGGCGCGTTCCCTAGTCAAGCCGCCCGGACCCATCGCCGAGAGACGACGCTTATGTTCCAATTCGGCCAAAGGATTGGTTTGATCCATGAATTGGGATAATTGCGACGACATGAAAAACTCTTTAATCACGCCAATAATCGGTCGAGCGTTAACCAGCTTAGTGGCGGTTAAAGCGGAGATATCGGTCGTTGACATCTTATCCTTAATGATTCTTTCCATGCGCGCTAAACCAACTCGGAAACGAGTTTGAATTAAACCACCGATAGCACGAACGCGGCGATTCCCTAAGTGATCAATATCGTCTTCCGGTTCCTTAGTAATATTTAAACGGATCACCTCTTTAACAATCAAAACTAAATCTTCCTTGCGGAGAATTCGATTCTCGCGAGTATTTTCTAAATTTAGATTGAAACGACGATTTAATTTATAACGACCGACACGACCAAAGTCATAGCGATCAAAACGGAAGAACATCGAATGAATCAATTGGCGGGCATTATCAACCGATGCTAAATCTCCCGGACGAATGCGGCGATAGACTTCTTGTA
Source organism: Candidatus Parcubacteria bacterium (assembly GCA_037076615.1). Taxonomy (NCBI): domain Bacteria; phylum Candidatus Parcubacteria; species Candidatus Parcubacteria bacterium. The sequence continues at coordinate 90,530 of AP029158.1, read as the reverse complement.
ACCCCTCCGCCTCGTTAACGGCCACATCCTTGTCAATTGTCGCTTGGATAAAAGTGGGCTCATCATCATTCTTTACTAAATCAACATCTTTAAACAAGGCTTGCAGTTCCTCATCAGTTTCATAGCCAAAAGCGCGCAAGAGTGAAGTTACGGCCACCTTACGCTTACGATCAATGCGAACCCAAATAACCTTATTGATATCCGTTTCAATTTCTAGCCAAGCACCGCGATTAGGGATAATTTTTGCTCCGTAGCATTTTTTCCCTTTAATAAAATCAGCGGTAAACATTACCCCGGCCGAACGAATGAGCTGTGAAACCACGACCCGCTCAATGCCGTTGATAATAAAAGTGCCCTGGTCGGTCATTAAGGGAAAATCCCCCAAATAAACCTCCTGGCTACTGACCTGATTAGTCTTTTTATTAACTAACCTGGTTTTTACGCGAAGCGGGGCTTCGTAAGTAATGTTTTTGGCCCGACTTTCTTGTTCGCTAAACTTGGCGTCATCTAAATAATAATCTTCAAAGTAAAGTTCCAAATCGCGACCGATAAAGTCCGTGATTGGATTAATTTCTTCAAATAATTCCGCTAGCCCCTCATCTAAAAACCATTTATAGGAGTCCTTCTGAATTTCTATCAGGTCGGGCATCGGCATTACCTCCTGACGGTTCTTAAAAAAGCGGCGCGCGTCTAGGCGCTCTCCAACGCTTGATGTCTTAGGCATAATATTGGCAAGAAATTAGTTAACAACAAAAAAATCTCAAGCTTTACAGGGCAGAGCTTAAGATCTAAAAAATTAATTGATGATGAAGAGGCAACTCACTGTGATAGCTGTAAATTATTTTTACAAAATAATGTAAAAAACAGCAAAAAAAACGGTTTGGGAGCTTTTTTATCCGTATCACCGTATCTATCCATTTTTTGCTTTAAATAAAATTGTAGAGCTATTATAGAACGCTTTCTAGCTTATGTCAATTCTACTAATAAACAAGTTATCCACAGTGGTTTTATTTACCTAAATTAAGCGAATTAAGCTCCTCACGAACAATACATCTATCATCCCAAGGGACTTTTTTACCATCCGCTAAACAAATATACTGCTCCGCCCCCTTGCCGGTAATTAACACTAGATCATCTTTTTCCGCTAAAGATAGTGCTTTTTTAATCGCTTCGCGCCGATCGTCAACTAAAAACAAATCCTGGTCAAGAATCTTTCCCGAGGCCTCGGCCCCAGTGGCCACTTCTTCAATAATCGCTCGCGGATCTTCATCATAAGGATCTTCATTGGTAATGATTACATAATCAGCATTATCCCCAGCTAAGCGTCCCAAAATTGGTCGCCGGGCTTTATCGCGTCCGCCACCACAAGAACCAAGGACATGAATCACTTTTTGGTGAGGAATAATTTGAATAGTGCTATACATTTTTTGGAGCGCGCGGGGCTCAAAAGAATAGTCAACAATAATGGTAAAGTTTTGCCCTAAATCAATCCGCTCCAGTTTTCCGGATAACGAAGTCACGCCCTCTAAACCTTTTTTAATTTCCGACCAGCTAACGCCTTGGCCTAAAGCGGTCAGAGCAGCGTTTAAGGCATTTTCCACATTAAAGCCGCCTAGTAGCCTTAAATTTATTCTTTGCTCGGCCACGGAAAAAGACACCCCTTCTGATTTCTCTTCTACTTCTTTATATTGAAAGAACTGACTATTGTGTAAAATTTTGCTATCTAAACCGCCATACAATTCCGGGTCCAGTGAATTCTGAGAGGAATAAATAAATTGCTCTTCGCTCCAAAAATTTAAAAATAAAGGAGCGTACTCATCGTTGCCATTAATGATAACAGTTTTCTTCACGCGGGTATAATCTAATTTTTTCAGTGCTGATGCTGGGTGAACAATTCCTTTATGATCGTCAACGTATTTGGGGCGACTATTTTTTAAAGTGGCAAATAAGCGCCCCTTGGCTTCTTTATAATTCTCAAAGCCACCGTGGCTTTCTAAGTGCTCCGGATATAAACCGGTAAAAATTAAAGTATCATAATTGATAAATTTATGACGGAACTGAACAATTCCTTCTGAAGTTGTTTCCACGATGGCATACTGGCAACGATTTTTTACCATCCGGCGAAGCATCTTTTGCACAAAAAAGCGGCCCGGCATCGTCATCTTTTTATCATTAAGCCACTCTCTTTTACCATCATCAAACATGGCCGTTGAAGTATAACCAACATTATAGCCGGCTGATTCTAAAACCTTGGCCACTAAATAAACGGTTGAGGTTTTACCAGTAGTGCCCGTAACACCAATAACGATAAGATTGCGACTCGGATAGCGATACCAAGCGGCCGCTAAAGCCGCCATCAAATAATGGTACAAAGGCTGAATCGCTTTAAATATTTTTTTGGGAATAAGTTTTTTTAAGAAATTCATATGCTTACAGTTTCTCAATTATATACCAATCTGGCAAATTTTAAAAAAGCGCGCTCGCGCCACGCTTTTCTTGTCTTTATCTTAGCGGGCAAAAAAAGTATCATCGTCATCAAGGTGATAAGTGGGTCCTTCTGACTTTTCTTTTTTCTCTTCAATTTCCCCCTTATTCTCCGCTGCTCCGGCTTCGGACTCTCCAGCTGATTCGGAATCTAAATCACTCTCCTCTTCCGTTTCCTCAACCGCCATTTCTGCCACTTGTTCGCGAATATCATCTAAGATTTCTTCTTCACTAATAATTTCATCTTCAGGGCCATCATCATCTAATAAAAAATCAGGCACCACCTCTGTTATATTTTCCTCCTCTTCTTCTTCAACCTCTTCGTCTTCAGTTTCACCAAAATCTAAAACGCCATCATCACCCTCCTCTTCATCTAAATAGGAATCGGGAATATTGCTAGTTTTTTTATCATGCAAACTAACACCGGCAACACCGAGCGCAAATTGCTCTTTAGACACTAAGACTTCGCGCGGTTTGGAACCGTTAGAGGGGCCGACAAAACCTTGTTCTTCTAAAGAGTCTAAGATCTTCGCCGCCCGGCCATAACCGATTGAGAGGCGGCGCTGCAGTAAAGAGGTTGAGGCGCGCCCGGCATTCATAATAATTTCTCGAGCCTCGGCAATTAACTCATCTTCATCACCATAATTACCATCCAAACCAACGCCAGCAACGCCACCAACTTTTTGTCGATCGGTAACACCCTCTAGATATTCGGCTTCACCACTGCGTTCCTTAATATAATTAACAATGTCATTAATCTCCTCATCGCTCACATAGGCCCCCTGAATTCTTTTTGGTTTAGAAAGTTCAGCCGTCGATAAAAGCATATCGCCTTGACCTAAAAGTTTTTCGGCACCACTCATATCTAAAATGGTTTTGGAATCAACCACTGAGGCCACCGAAAAAGCGATCCGGGCCGGGATGTTGGCTTTGATTAAACCGGTAATAACATCCACCGAGGGGCGTTGCGTTGCTAAGATGAGGTGGATACCGACGGCGCGCGACATCTGCGCTAAACGGATAATTGCCGCTTCCATTTCTTTACCAGCGGTCATCATAAAGTCGGCCAACTCATCAATGATGAAAACAATGTAGGGTAATTTTTCAGAAGAGGTCGCATTGTAACTTTGAATATTTTTCTTACCACTCTTATTTAATAAGTCGTAGCGGTTATTCATTTCGTTCAAACACCACTTTAAAGAATTAATCGTTTTTGAAACTTCGGTAATCACCGGCACCAATAGATGCGGAATACCATTGTAAACCGGAAGCTCTACTCTTTTTGGATCAACCATGATGAAACGTAAATCTTCTGGATTATTTTGATAGAGCAAGCTTAGAATAATCGTATTTAAACAAACGGATTTCCCCGAGTTAGTCGCCCCGGCCACGAGCAAGTGAGGGGCACGAGTCAGATCATACATCCAAGAAGTACCGGCGACATCTTTACCGAGAGCAATCATCATATTATGTTTGCGCTTCCGAAAAACGTCATCCTCTAAAATCTCCCGCAAGCCGACAATCGCCTTGCTTTTGTTAGGCACCTCCACGCCGACCAAAGATTTGCCAGGGATTGGCGCTTCAATTCTTAAAGGATGCGCCGCTAAAGCCAAAGACAGGTCGTTAGTTAAAGTCGTAATTTTAGAAAGCTTAACACCTTCGGCCGGCTTAAAAGTATATTGGGTAACCGTCGGGCCAACTTTTGTCCCCCCCATTTCGACCGCGATCCCAAAGTTCTCCAAGGTCTTCTTAATTTTTTTGGCATTGGCTTCTGTGTCACCACCAATCGCTTGACCAGTTTTATGATTCAACAGTTCAATCGGTAGATCAATTTTTATTTTTTTCTTAGGCCAAGTAATTTTTTCCTGAACTTTCGGAGCATCTTTTTTACGAACGGCGGCAGTCGGCGCCGAAGCGTCTTTTTCGCCCGTCAACTCTTTAGCGGTCCAAGCTCCCAAAACTTCATTGCGGGTTTGTTCAATAAAACTTTCTTCCTCTTCCTCCTCCTCCGTTTCCAAGCCTACATCTTGACGACGGTTCTTTTCGTCACGATCAAAAGCGCCTTGAAACCAATTAATAACTGGTCTAAAAATTTTAGCCAAGAAACTTTCGCCGCCGATTATTTTTGATAAAGAGGTATTAAAAACTAAAACTAAAGAACTTAAGAATAATAAAAATAAAATTATAACTCCGCCCCAAAAACCAAAGAGATAGAAAAAGCCTTCACTTAACCAGTAACCAATATAGCCGCCGCCGCGACCTTCAGAAGCGGCCACTTTCCAGAAATCTTTTTCCAGGAAAAAATGAAGAAGCGTTTGCGTGGAGATAAATAACAAAACGACACCTAAGTAATCAGTAAACTTAACTTCGTATTTTTTATTGCTGACTAAGAGCATGCCCCAGATGAAAAGAAGCAGCGGCACTAACCAGCGCCCCAAACCAAAAATAAGAGATAGCCATTTAGAAAATAATTGACCGACTACTCCTGATAAATCAAATAATCCCAGCAAACTAATAAAAGCTAAGGCAAAAACCAAAACAATCCCTAAGCTGCGGCGGGCCGAGTCACTTAACTGGATGCTTGGTAAAGCCAAATAATCGCTATTATTATTTTTACTAGCGGAGGCAGATTTTTTTCTTTTTTTCGCACTCATATAGTTCCATTATAGCAAACCCCAAGGAATTATTTAATTTGCGGCTTATTGAGGGCACAGATGGCAAGGGCTAAAGCATCAGCCGCATCATCAGGCTTAGGAATAGTTTTTAAACCTAAAATTACCTTAACCATGCGCTGAACTTGATCTTTAGTGGCGGCGCCATAACAAGCAACGGCCTGTTTTACTTGGCTAGGTTTAAATTCCACCAAGGGACAACCGCGCTCCTGTAAAGCCAATAAAATTACGCCGCGCGCCTGGCCGACCGTAATCGCTGTTTTTACATTCTTACTAAAAAATAATTCTTCAACCGAAGCCAGATCGGGTTTATATTTATCTAAAATAAGTAAGAGTTCCTGGTGAAGCGCCTCTAAACGGCTAGATAACTTACTTTTAGCGCTAGTTTTTATCGAACCATAAGCTAAACAACGCACCGTGCTACCGCTCACAGCAATCACGCCATAGCCCGTATCGGCAATGCCGGGATCAACGCCTAAAATAATTCGCGTTCGCGCCATAAGCAAAAATTACCAGTCGGCATTTAAATAATAATCACTGACATCTTCATTATCCTCTAGCTCCGCCAGTAAGCGATCAGCCTTTTCTTGATCTTCAGGACTTAAAGTTATTTTTTCAGAAGCGACATAGGCAATCTCGGCCGACTCCGGGTTTAAATTTTGACCGCTTAGACAATCAGACATCTTTTGAAAATCAACTAAGTCCGTATAAATGGTTAGGCCTTCAGCTTCATTTTGGACGTCAGTGGCGCCTTGATCAATTAACTCTAAAATAAAGTCTTCCCGGTCAAGGGCCGCGAGCTGGTCATTGGCCAACAAGAAAACTCCTTTTTGAGAAAAGTTCCACAGCACGGATCCAAAAGCGCCACCCGCCTTAGAAAAGGCATGACGAATAGTGGAGGCTGATCGATTTTTATTATCAGTGACACTTTTAACCACCACTTGCAGACCGCCCGGCCCCAGGGCCTCATAATATAATTCTTCAACCTGAGCCCCAGCTAATTCACCGGTTCCTCTTTTGATTGCGCGTTCAATATTATCTTTTGGCATGTTAGCGGCGCGCGCCTTGTCAATCTCGGCCCGTAAACTACTATTAGCCGCCGGGTCACCACCTTTTCGGGCAGCAATAGTAATATTATTAGCCAACTTAGTAAAAACGGTCCCCCGTTTAGAATCAACAATGGCTTTTTGACGATGCGTTGTCGCCCATTTAGAATGTCCTGACATATAGGAAAAAGTTAAGAAAAAATCCAAAAAAATTGAATTTCCAGTATTTTTAGCTTAGATTAAATTGAAATAAAAATCAAGATTAATTATAATAAAAAGACCGATAAAATAAAGTAAATAATTAAAATAACTATATGTCTAAATCAACGATAAAATCTTTAGCGGCGATCGTTACTGAAGCTCTAGATTTTTTTGAAACGACGTCGCCTCCTTATTTTGATCCAAACCGGTTCGCCTTTCCTTTAGTCGTCGGTAGCGGCAATGCTTACCACACCGGTAAAATTTTATTTACTGAGCAAACTGCTATCTATGCCAACGAAAGTGATTTTGATTTAAATTTAAAGCGTTATGAGTCTTTAATTAAAAACGGCACTTTAAGAGAAGCGGTGGTTATTTCTGCTTCCGGAGAAAAAGATTCTGTTTACCAAGTTGAAGCCGCACAAATGGCTGGCCTAAAAACTACACTCTTAACTTGTTCGGCTAAATCCGGTGCTGCCAAAATTGCCGATCAAGTAAAAGTCTACCGCAAAATAGCCGAGCCCTATACTTATAATTTTTCTACCTACTGCGGCCTGATTCTCGGTGCCGGCGGCGAAAAGGTGGCGGCGATTAAAAAAGGGTTGGCGGACTTAAAAATCCCTAAAAATTTCGGCAAATACAAAGCTTATTCCTTTATCTTGCCTAATGAATTTAGCGGTCTGGTGCCGATGTTAGATATCAAGCGGCACGAACTCTTTGGTCCAAAATTATCACTCCGAGCTTTTACTTTCGGCGAAGCCCGGCACGCTAAATTTGTAATTCGTGATCCGAAAGAATTAGTAATCAGTTTTGGCGCCAATAAATTTTTTGGAGAGCCCAGTAGCCGCTGGGAAATTGATTTACCGAAAACTGTCGGTTACGCCCTAATGATGTCTTTAACTTATTACTTAGTCGGCCAAATTCAAGAAAGTCATCCTGATTATTTTCGCCAAAACATTGAGCGTTTTTGCCAAGAAGACGGGCCGCGCGCTTATGGCAGCAAAAAACCTTTTACCGTAATTGTTCCAGGGAATTAAAAACCAAAAGGCCTCGCTCCGGCGAGGCCTTTTTTAAAATAAGCTTTTGCCGGTCATCTCTGATGGCGGCAAAATGCCTTTAATTTGTAAAATTGTCGGCGCAACATCGGCTAAGGTGCCGCTAGGCTTTTCCCGATACAAAGGGTGACGACGAGCTTTGGCTAAACGATTATCCGGGCTAACCAAAATAAAAGGGACGGGATTAAGAGTGTGTTCTTTAATAATTTCCTGCCGCCTAACATCATAGAGAGAATCGGCATTACCATGATCAGCGGTAACTAAAATTGTCCCCTGGACTTTTAAAACCGCTTGAACAATTTTCTTTAAACCCTTATCCGCCGCTCTCACCCCTTTAATGGTCGCTGTTAAATCACCGGTGTGCCCAACCATATCGGGATTAGCAAAATTAACTAAAATAAAAGAATACTTATTACTCTTAAGAGCTTCTACTGCTGCCGTCGTAATGGCAGCGGCGGACATCTGCGGTTTTTTCGCGTAGCTAGCAACTCGGGGCGAAGGAATCAGAATTCTATCTTCACCAGCAAAAGGTTTTTCTTGGCCACCATTAAAAAAGTAGGTAACATGAGCATATTTCTCTGTTTCGGCAATGCGCAGTTGGCGCTGTTTTTTTTGCGCCAAAATTTCTCCTAAACACTTTTGAGGCGTCTCTGATGGGAAAGCAACTTTTAGAGGCAAACTGGAATCGTAATCAGTAAAAGCAACAAAGCTTAAATCTTTAAATTTTCTAGGACTGAGCTCTGGTGCACGAAATTTTTTATCTACAAAAAGGCGACTTAACTGACGTGCCCGATCGGCCCGATAATTAAAAAATATCAGCGCATCACCATCACGAATAGGGGCGCCGCCCTTAATTAAAGCTGGAACAAACTCTTCATCATAAATTTGAGCACGGTAACTAGCTTCTAAGGCACTCGCCGCTCGGTCATACTCTAGACCTTGACGATTAACCATTGCTTGATAAGCTAGGGACAAACGCTCCCAATGATTATCTCTGTCCATAGCATAGAAACGACCTGATAAAGTAGCAATTTTCCCTAACCCGAGGCGACGACAGTAATCTTCAATAGCGGCAACGAACTTTCGTCCGCTGCTACGAGGGGTATCGCGACCATCTAAAAATAAATGCAGATAAACTTCTTTAATCCTTAATCGTTTCGCTAAATCAAGTAAAGAGAACAAGTGGTCTAGTGAAGAATGGACACGGCCATCAGAAGCTAAGCCCATTAGATGCCAAGCCCCTCCGCTTTTTTTAACCTTAGCGGCGGCCGCTAAAAGCTCAGAGTTTTTAAAGAAGGAACCATCGTCTATCGCCCTATTAATGCGAAGCAAATCTTGAAAAACAGCTCGGCCCAAACCTAAACTGAGATGACCAACTTCACTATTTCCAAAAACGCCGGCTGGCAAACCGACTGCTTCGCCCGAAGCTTCTAATCGGCGCGCCGGATAATTGGCGACGAGCTCATCAAAAAAAAGTGGCGACGCCTGAGTAATCGCATTGTTAGCTGAAGGCTTAGCGCTCCCCCAACCATCTAAAACTACTAACACTACCGGCTTATTTATTGGCTTAGCTGACATAAAATTTTTCAAAAATTAAAAAAGTGATTTGACTATAAAAATACAAGAATGATAGTATAAAACAATAGTAATTAAACCATATTAAACCTTTTTCTGCAAAATTGAAGAACTTAGGGATTGGTTTCCTGATGCTCCTTCTCAAAATCTTGATTGTTATCAAAAACATCCTTCATGGGCTCTTGTTAATTGTTTTCAAGCCCATTTTTAGTTTAGCCAAATTCCTCTTTACCAAGCCCTTGATTCATCTTTATCATTTGTTATTTAAGTTCAAAAAATATCTAGGTGGAGATAGTATTTGGCAAAACCTACTAAAAACCAGAACTGTTCATCTGACTGTTTTAGTGCTGACAATCATTGTTGTGATTAACAATGTTATCACCTTAAACAGAGTTAATAATAATCTATTGCCCCAAGGCAAAGAAGCAATTGCTGCTCATTTGGCTCGAACCGAATTTAGTTTGCTAACGGAGGACACAATTCTAATTGAAGAGTACCGACACGCCACCTATCAAAGAGATATCAGTTCGACCTTTGGCGATTCTTTAGTGAGTCAAACCCCTTTAGGGAAAAATGATGGTTTGCTTTTGACTGAGAATCATGACGGCTCGGCTTTAGTAATTCGTAACCCCTTAAATCAAGCCGAAGGCCGATCCGAGAGCGTTGCCGATGTCCCGCAAAATCGAGAAAATATTGTTCAATATACTGTTCAGACTGGCGATACAATTTCTTCTATCGCTAACCGCTTCCAGGTAAGCGTTAATACTGTGCTCTGGGCTAATAATTTAGGCGCTTACAGCCTAATTCGCCCGGGCGATGCGCTCACGATTTTACCGGTTACCGGCGTTACCTACACCGCCAAAAAGGGTGATACGGTTAGCTTAATTGCTTCCCGTTATGGTGTTGAAGAAACTAAAATTTTTGAATATAATGATTTAGAGTCAGGTCTAAAGGCCGGACAGGAGTTGATTGTTCCAGGGGGCAGAAAAATAGTGACCACCGTTGCCACCCGCCCCAGCACCGAACCTAGTTCTGGCAGCGTAGGTTCAGTAATTGAAAAATTAGTTAACCCAGCGAAAGCTGAAGACTCGAGCACCGTTATGGCCTGGCCAACTGAAGGCAGCCGCATTACCCAATATTATTCTTGGCGCCACACCGGTTTAGATATTGCCAATAAAACAGGAACGCCTCTCTATGCCGCCGAAGCGGGGACGGTTGAAGTCTCAGGCTGGAATAATGGTTACGGTTACAATGTTTTAATTAACCATGGTGGCGGCAAAAAGACTCGTTATGCGCACGCCTCTAAACTATACGTTAAAATTGGCGATGAAGTAGAACGCGGTGAGCAAATTGCCGCAATGGGATCAACGGGTTGGTCAACTGGCCCCCATATTCACTTTGAGGTTATCGTTAATGGCGTTCGCCAAAATCCCCTTAATTATATTCGTTAATTTATTTATATGATCATTGTTGGCATTCTTTTGACGGTGGCGGGGGCATTTTTTGTAATTAAAACCGAATGGTTTTTACAAAACTTTGGACGGATTGAATTCTTTGATAACAAGCTAGGCAGCTCCGGCGGTTCGCGCTTGGGCTGGAAACTTTTGGGAATAATTTTTATTTTTATCGGTATTTTAATGATGACCGGCAGTGGCGGTCAGTTCTGGGGCTGGATTTTATCGCCACTAATTAAAACCGCCAACCCCAATTTATAAGAAAAATACTTGACCCCAAAGTCCAAGACCGCTAGAATAAAGCCAAGTTAAATTTTTGGGCCTTTAGCTCAGCTGGTAGAGCACCTGCTTTGCAAGCAGGGGGTCAAGGGTTCGAGTCCCTTAAGGTCCACCTTTTAAAAAAACAAGCCGATGCTTGTTTTTTTGCTTTTGGGGCCATTAGTCTTTAATCTGGGAGAAGCCCCTTGATTGTGTTAAAATAAATCTATCATGAGTAAAAATCAAAAACCAAAATTACTAATTATTGATGGGCACGCCTTAATTCACCGAAGCTTTCACGCCCTGCCTACCAGCCTAGCAACCAAAGACGGCACGGTCGTTAATGCTGTTTATGGTTTCACCTCTTTTTTGCTTAAAGCCTGTCTGGAATTTAAACCAAAATATGTAGTCCTCACCTTAGATAGTGCCGGGCCAACTTTTCGACACGAAGAATATACTGACTATAAAGCCACCCGCGCCGCGGCCCCGGACGAATTCTATCACCAAGTTCCTTTAGTTGAAGAAGTGGCGAAAGCTTTAGATATTCCAATTTTCATCAAGCCCGGATTCGAAGCGGATGATTTAATTGGCACGATCGCTAGTCGGGCCGCCAAAGAAACCGATTGGATTAGTTACATTGTTACTGGCGACATGGATAGCTTACAACTTGTAACCGAGAGAACTTTTGTTTATGCGATGAGCCGCGGCTTAAGCGAAAGCGTTACTTACGATAAAGAAGCGGTGGAGGCACGTTATGGTTTGCGCCCCGATCAGATTGTTGATTACAAAGCTTTGCGCGGCGACCCGAGCGATAATATTCCCGGAGTTAAAGGTATCGGCGAAAAAACCGCCACCGAACTATTGCAAACTTTTGGAAATTTAAAAGGCGTTTACGGGGCCGTCAAAAAAAATGACCAGCGTTTAAAACCGCGGGTGGCCGAACTTTTAATCAGTGGCCAAGAAGAAGCCTGGTTGAGCCAAGGCCTCGCGACCATTAAGTGTGATGTTGATTTGGAAATTGACTGGGAAAGTTGGCAACTAGAGTTATTTGATTTAAACAAAGCCACCGAATTGTTTACAGCTTTAGAATTTCGCTCTTTACTTGGCCGCCTCAGACAACTTAAAGACTTGGTAAGTGGGAAAAATAATAATGATGCTCCCGAAACGACAGAATTAAAACCGCAACCGAAAGAAAAAATAAATTATCAGTTATTAAAAACGGAAACTGATTTTAAAAAATTCTTAAAAAAATTAGCTGCTCAAAAAGAATTTGCCTTTAACGTAGAAGCTCAAGATAATAAATTATTAGGCCTGGCTTTTTGTTGGTCTAAAACCGAAGCTTATTACTTAGATCTAGAAACCGGTGCTCCCCAAGATTTAGATTTATTTAATTATCAAAAAAATGGAACCGCGACGCCGGCTTATCTAGAAAAGCTGCGCCCCTTTTTAGAAAACGCCGCTGTTAAAAAAATTACGCACGATAGTAAACGCCGCTGGCGACTGTTAAACGCAGCTGGCCTTAATTTAAAAGGAATTAGTTTTGATACTTTTCTCGCTGATTATTTATTAACTCCCGATAATCGCCACCACGATTTAGAAACTTTAGCCTTCCGAGAATTAGGTTGGGAGAAAAAAACGGTGGCGGAGCTGCTCGGCAAAGGGACCAATAAAATTAGCTTTGGCCAGGTAGACGCTGTTAAAAAATCAGAATTCGCTGGCGAGGAAGCCGCACTGATTTGGCGCTTGGCAAAAAGCTTAACTCCTAAAATAAAAGCGGAAAATTTAACTGAAGTTTTAGAAAACATTGAATTGCCTTTAGCAATAATTTTAGGAAAAATGGAAAACGCGGGCATCAAAGTGGAAACCGAGCCCTTAGAAAAATTAACGACGACTTTAGAAAAACGTCTCAAAGAAATTCGTAGTGAGGCTGTGGCTTTAGTGGACGAAGATTTTAATATCAATTCCCCCAAGCAACTGCAAACTATTTTATTTGAAAAATTAAAACTGGAAACTAAAGGAATTAAAAAAACTAAAAGCGGTTATTCCACCGCTGACTTAGAGCTACAAAAAATTGCTGATGCCCATCCGATTGTGCCGCTCCTCCAAGAATATCGCGAGCTAAATAAATTGCTCAATACTTACAGCGCCGCGCTGCCAAAAATGATTAGCCCGAAAACCGGCCGCATTCATACTAATTACCAACAAGCGGTCGCCGCCACCGGACGCTTATCTTCTTCTGAACCTAACCTGCAAAACATTCCCGCTCACAAAGAGGCTGGACAAGAGATCCGGCGCGCTTTTGTGGCCAGTCCTGGTTGTAAATTATTAAGCTTAGACTATTCACAAATTGAATTGCGCTTAGCCGCTCATTTTTCCGGCGATAAAAAATTATTGGCGGCCTTTAAAAATAATCAAGATATCCACCGCGCCACGGCGGCGCAAATCAATGAAGTCCCCTTAGAGGAAGTGACTAAACAAATGCGCTTTGAGGCCAAAGCAATTAATTTTGGAATTCTCTATGGCCAAGGGCCACATGGGCTATCACAAAACGCCCACACCTCTTACCAAAAGGCGCGCGATTTTATCGCCAAGTATTTTGCCGTTTATCCAAAAGTTAAAGAAATGGTGGATCGTTTTATTGCTGAAGCGCAAGACCGGGGTTACACAGAAACTTTAGGCGGACGAAAACGTTACCTACCAGATCTAAACTCTTCCAATCCGATCGCCCGACGAGCGGCCGAGCGAATGGCAACCAATACCCCAATTCAAGGAAGTGCCGCCGACTTAATTAAGATTGCGATGATAAATATTGATCAGAAAATTAGCGGGCAAGAAGAAGAAATTCGTTTACTCCTCCAAATTCACGATGAATTAATTTTTGAAATAAAAACTGACCGCGTCGATTATTGGTTACCAAAATTAAAAGATTTAATGGAGTCGGCTTTAAGCTTAAGTGTTCCGATTGTTGTCGAGTCCAGCACCGGTGACAGCTGGGCCGACTTAAAATAAAAACTATGTCTGATTTGACCGGAAAAAAAATTGCTTTTTTAGGTTACGGTTTGGAAAACCAAGCCTTATTGGCGTGGTTTAAAAAACAAAAATTAGCCGCCACCTATACGATTTTAGATCCACATCCGCAACCAGAAAAATTATCGACCAAGGTTGCTTGGCAGAGCGGTAAAAATTATTTAAAAAATTTAAACTCCTTTGATATTGTCTTTCGTTCCCCGGGTGCGCCTCTTTTTCTTCCAGAGATAAAAGCAGCTCAAAAAAAAGGGGTGACTATTAGTAGTGCGATGAATTTATTTTTGGAGTTAACTCCGACAAAAAATATTATTGGCGTCACCGGCAGCAAGGGTAAAGGGACCACCGCCAGTTTGATTACTGCAATTTTAAAAGCCGACCGGCGCCCAGTTTTCTTAGGCGGCAATATCGGTGTCGCCCCTTTTTCTTTTTTGGGAAAATTAACTAAAGATTCCTGGGTGATATTAGAACTCTCAAGTTTTCAACTGGAAGACTTAAAGCGTAGCCCCCGCTATGCTGTTTTAACTAATTTATTCAAAGAGCACTTAGAGCCGGCCGATCCTAATAACCCCAATTACCATAAAAGCTCTAATTCTTATATCGAGGCTAAATTAAATATTGCCCGCCACTCGGAAAATAAACATTTTTGGATTCCTCAAAAGTTAAAAAATAAATTAAGCGCTAAAAAAATTTCTGGGCGATTGAGATTTTTTGAGACTTGCGATTATCCGAGCTTGTTAGCCGGCGAATTTAACAAGGAAAATGTCGCGGCGGCAGTAGCCGTCGGGCGCTATTTAAAAATACCTACGGAAACGATAAAAAAAGCGGTCGCCAATTTTAAAGGCTTACCACACCGGTTAGAATTAGTAGCGGTCAAAAAAGGGGTTGCTTATTACGATAATAGTTTTTCCACGACCCCGGAAAGCACGATGGCCGATTTAGAATCTTTTCCGGGAGCGGTAATTATTTTAGGTGGTGCTGACAAAGGGGCTGATTTTAAGGCTCTCGCTAAAACCGTTAAAAAACAGGCCTCTTTTGTGATTCTTTTAAAGGGTGCCGCGACACCGCGACTTAAAAAAGACTTACTCGCGTCCGGCCTGTCTGCCAAAAAAATTCACCATGCCAACAGTATGTCTCAAGCTGTTAGCCAAGCGAGTGCCGCCGCCACTAGCGGTGGTGCGGTCTTATTATCAACAGCTTGCGCTAGTTTCGGTTTATTTAAAAACTATAAAGAGCGCGGCGACTTATTCCAAAAATATGTCCGAGCGCAAAAATAAAAATTTAACTCCTGCCGCTATTGGCATGTTTGATTCCGGTTTAGGCGGCCTGTCGGTCTTACGCGCTTTATTAGAAAAACTGCCGGAGTATTCTTATTTTTATTTAGGGGATACGGCGCGTGTTCCCTACGGTGAGCGCTCCGCGGAAACTATTTTCACCTACACAGTTGAAGCGGTTGATTTTTTATTTAAGCAGGGTTGTCAGTTAATAATTATTGCTTGTAATACCGCCTCCTCTCAAGCGCTAAGGCGGCTGCAGCAAGAATGGCTGCCGAAAAATTACCCGGAGCGGCGAGTTTTAGGAGTAATTAAGCCCTTAGTAGAAGCGGTCGCCTCCTCAGACGCCAAACATTTAGGGATTATCGGCACTACCGCGACCATTAATTCTCAAGCCTATCCGCAAGAATTAGAAGTTTTAAAACCGGGCTTAAAAACTAGTGCTAAAGCAACTCCACTACTGGTGCCTTTAGTGGAAGAGGGGCGCTTAGACACGCCGGAAACGCGTTTAATTTTGGCCAGTTATTTAACCCCTTTAAAACAGGCTGGAATTGATAGCTTAATTTTAGCCTGCACCCACTACCCTTATTTAGAGCCCGTAATCAGTGAACTTCTCGGTCCCGGGATTTTAGTTTATAATCCAGGAATGATTATCGCCGACTCCTTAGCCCAGTACTTAAAACGCCACCCGGAGCTAAATTTAGACACTAAAAGCTCCGCGCGTCGCTATTACGTGACTGACGCCCCCGCTTCTTTTGCTCAGCAAGCGGAAAAATTTTTAGGCCAAGACTTGCCTAATTTAGAATTAGTTAATTTATGATTATTTTTTTATACGGCCCCGATTCTTTTCGGCGTTACCAAAAATTACAGGAATTGCGGGAACATTTTATCAAGACGGTTGATAGTAGTGCCCAAAGCCTAATCACTATTGATGGCGCCACAACCAACCTAAAAGAGCTCAGTGAAAAAATCAGCACCGGCTCCTTGTTTGTGCGCCGCCGTTTGATTATTATTCGCGATTTGATGAGCAATAAAAATCAAACCACTCTTTTTGGCAGCCTGCTTAAGCTTTTGCCGGCCTGGGAGAAAGGCGCACCAGAAGAGCAAAATATTATTGTTTTTAATGAGGGTGCTTTAAGCGGCGGTAAGCCGAGCTCAGAAAAAAAGGCACTTTTAGCTTGGTTAAAAAAGCAACCATTAACCCAAGAATTCAAGCCCCTAACCTCGCCAAAAATTTTGGCTCTAGCCCAAAGCTTAGTTAAGGGCTGGGAAAGAAAAATTGACCCGGCCGCGGCCCAAGAACTGCTCGCGCGCACCGGATCGGATTTGTGGCGTCTGCACGCCGAAGCGCATAAGCTAGCCTTCTCCTTACCTGCTCAAGGAAAAATTGACTTAAAATTAGTTAAAGAAACCGTTACCGATACTTACGAACAAAATATTTTTGCTTTGACGGACGCGGTCGCAGCCCGGCAGAGTAAAAAAGCTTTAAGCTTATTAGAAGAGCAATTTAAAGCCGGCTTAAGTGAGGAATATATTTTAAGTATGCTCATTCGGCAATTTAAAATTATGCAGCAGTTAAAAAGTGCGACCTTAGAGAATTTAAGCCCGACCGCAATTGGACAAAAAACCGGCCTACACCCCTTTGTCATCAAAAAAAGCTCTAGCCAGGCGCGACTTTTTTCCGACCAAGATCTGAAGAAATCCCTAGACTATTTAATCACCCTGGATTTTAATAATAAAACGGGAATGGGGGATCTAAAAAGCTCTTTACATTTATTTGTTGGCGGCTTTAAGGACTAATTAAACTTTTTAAAGTCTTGCGTTTTTAAAGCTTGTTTGTTATATTCAAGAGAGCCTTCCGGCTAATTTTTGTTTTAGTTAATTTTTGGGCAATTAGCTCAGTTGGTTAGAGCGCAACACTGATAATGTTGAGGTCGGAGGTTCGAGTCCTCCATTGCCCACTTTTATCTGTCAAAAAGACGAATTGGCCAATCAGTGTTTAAGCTGGCAGGCAGAAAAAAAATAACCAAATTTAATTTTGGTTTGATCGCGGGGTAGAGCAGTTGGCAGCTCGCCAGGCCCATAACCTGGAGGTCGTCGGTTCGAATCCGACCCCCGCAACAAGTTTTTTTACAAAAATTTTAGAGCGCCTCGGTAGCTCAGTGGTAGAGCAAAGGACTGAAAATCCTTGTGTCGTCAGTTCGATTCTGACCCGGGGCACATAAAAAACTCGGTTTCCGAGTTTTTTTACAACGGGGTGTCGTATACCGGTAGTACGCATGCTTTGGGAGCATGTTGACTGGGTTCAATTCCCAGCACCCCGACACAAAAAAAACCACCGTCTAAAAGACGGTGTCTTTTTATTGAAAAATTTTTATTTCTCCCCTCTTATTTTTTTGTATAAATCTGAGAGCTTATCATAATAGTGCTTAATATCGTCTGGGGCTTCATTATTAGCCACTAGCAGCAATTTATCTTCTAACTCTTTAAAAACTTCACCGGCTTTTCCGGTAGCTCTGTATTTTTCCAACATCTTTTCGGTTTCACTAAACCAAGATAATTTTTTAGTGTCTATATAATTATAAGCCTCTTTAACATTTTTATCATAATCAGATTTGAGAGTGATTTTTTCTTGTTTTGCTTTCTCTAAACCCTCTTCTAAAGATGAAATTTCAGTTTGCCATTTTTCTTTTTTAAAAAGCCCTGGTTTTTTATTTCTTTTCATTCGTAACTCAGATTCCTTATCACTAATTTCTTTTTCTTTTTCATCTAATTCTTTATGAAGCCTTTCATAATTTCGGGTTTTTTCTAAGCTTTTGACGGTTCCCGAACTAATAGAAATCTCTGTTTCGGCGGCTAATTTATTTTTTAAATCGGCTAGCTCAGACACTAAGATTAAGGCATTCCCCTTTTCTCGTTCCACGGATTCAATATAATCCTTTAGTCCGTCTAAAGAAGTTAGGCGGCGACCGGCTCCAAGCTTATTTTTTAAAACAAAATCTTCAATAACATTCAACTCAACCACTTCTTCTAATTTTTCCGCCATCCTTGATTTAAACTCCTCGCTAACAACAAGATTGTGATTAACATATTGAAGAGCTTCATCAAAATTTCCCCTTTTACTAGACAAGAATTCTCGCTCACGATAACTTATCAACTCATTTGGCATTTTTAACTCAAGATTATCAAGTTTGTTGTCCTGAACTTGTTTACTAAAATAGTGGATATTTTTAGAAAAAGTACCTGGGTCATAAAAACGGCCAGCAACGTCAAACTCATCAACATCTTTTTGAGTGTTAATATTTTTGATTACCTCAATCGCCTCCTCAATTTCATCTTGGCGTTTCTTAGAAGCCGATATCAACAAATCAGCATCATATCTAGGAAAAAGCTTAGCATTTTTAGCTCTAATTTCTTCCAAAAGGTATTCCTCATCGACATAACCGAAGTTTCCTTGGCAAAATTTAAAGATTTCACTGTATTCTAATCCGTAATGACAAGCCTTGACGGGATTAAACTCGATAGAGCGCTCCTTAAGCTCTTTAGTTTTTGACTGCAAAAGACTAAATAATTCTTTTTTCTTCTCTATAAAAGACTGAAAAAATTCCGCCGCCTTTTGATACTTATCCGGATTAACTTTTTCAAGCGCAGTCTGAAATCTTTGATACATCCCCGAGGGGCCATTAGAATCCATAAAAACAGCTTCCAGTTTTTGCTTATAACTATCTTTTAGAGCGGCAGTAGCCACTTCTAGCCCATACTTATTAACCTTATTCGCAAAATTGTCCGGAAGAAAATGTAAGGACTGTATACCATTAACTTTGGCTTTGCCATCGTCTAAAAACTCAACTGTAAAATTATTGTT
Organism: Candidatus Parcubacteria bacterium; assembly: GCA_037076615.1. Lineage (NCBI taxonomy): Bacteria > Candidatus Parcubacteria > Candidatus Parcubacteria bacterium. The sequence goes on along the minus strand of AP029158.1, from coordinate 71,625 downwards.
ACAAAAACGCTCTTCAATCTTCAAGGCACAGTAAGGGGTCTTTTTATTCTCAAGATTTTGGCCAAAAAAACTGCTCCCTCCCCAAACTAAATCTTTAATTTCTCTAGAAAACTCCTGGCTTAAATTATCAATAACTTCTTTACATCCTTCTGGTGTCTTCAACTTATTCTCAATTAACTCAGCCTCCAAAGTTTCTAAGCGTTGACCAATCTCATCGCTAGCCGCCTCATAAGAAAAACTCTCGTCTTCCATTTTTATACCTAAAGATTCCAGACGGCTTTTCAGTTTGGCGTCGGAAAAATTAAGACCCTCTTCCTGTTCTTTGGCTTTTTTATAAGTAACCACCTCTTCATCTTCGGAAAATTCCGGTCTGGACACTAAATCATCAATGGTTTCCACTCCTATGGACTCTAAGGCCGCCTCATTTTCCTGACTTAGCTCCTCTAATTCTTTTTTAGCCGCTTTGGTCTCTTTGGCGGTTAAATCAGCATATTCCTTCATTCCTAGACCATCATTTGTACTCTTTTTTTTAAAATCCAAAGAATTCTTAATTATCTCTAGATCAAGCTTTTCCTTTTCAAGCTTTTTGATAACTGCCCGCAGGGGTTTTAATTCCTCATTCTTCTTTTGATTTTCTTTTTTCTGCTCTTCAACCTTAATTTTTTGAGTTAGTCCTTCCAGCTTGTCCCTTAAAGCCATACAATTATAAAATTAGTGAAAATCATTAATTATTTCTGTTTATTATAGCCAAATAACGAAAAAAGTCCATTTTTTAAAGATTATTTTTTTAAATAAAACTCCCCGCCCCTCTTGATTTTTATTTAAATTCCTGATAACATCCATTTGTTTTAAACAAACTAAAAAATTATAAAAATTTTACACTAAATATGCCTAATAAAAAATCGGCTGAAAAAGAATTGCGCAAAAACGTCAAGCGTCAAGCGGACAACAAAAAAGTAAAGAAGGTAATGAAACAAGCAATTAAAACCAGCAACAAAGCGATTGCCGCTGGCGAAAAGCTTAGCGCTGAAAACCTTTCTTTGGCTAGCAAATTGATTGATAAAGCTGCCAAAAAGGGTGTTATCAAAAAGAACACCGCCGCGCGCCACAAGTCACGCTTGGCGAAGCGCGCCAATAAAGTTACTAAATAATAATAATAATAATTTATAAACGGACTTAAGCTGGGATTCGTCGACTAGTCGCCGTCATTCTCGGGTTAAGCCCTAATTCTTGATCTATGTTAGATAAAAAGACTAAAGAAAAAATTATCAAAAAGTACCGTGTTCATGAAAACGATACCGGCTCCACTCAAGTGCAAATTGCTATCCTGACTGAGGAAATCAAGCAATTAACCGAGCACTTAAAACAGCATAAACAAGACAACTCTTCCCGTCGCGGCTTATTAAAAAAAGTTAGCGAGCGTCGAAAATTCTTGAAATATTTGCAAAAAGAAGATGTGGAACAGTTTAAAGAATTAGCCTTAAAATTAAAGTTAAAGATTGCCGACAAGCTAATTGCTGAAGAGGAGGAAGAAAAGTTAAAACAAAATCGCTACGCTACTGCCAAAACCGATGACGAAGAAGAGGCGGAAGAAGAACCGAAGGATTTAAGCGATCTTGAAGACGAAGAATAAAAATAAAAGCGGCCCTATATGATTAAGCACTCCGAACAAAGAATTGGCATCCTGGTCGATGTTTCTAACATGTACCACTCCGCCAAAAATCTCTACAATCGCCGCGTCAACTTCAAAAATATTCTCACCGAAGCAGTGGCCGGCCGGAAGCTTATCCGGGCCACTGCTTATGTTATAAAAAGCGATAACGAAGATGAGATGAATTTTTTTGAGGCTTTAAGCCAGCAAGGTTTTGAGGTAAAAATGAAAGATTTGCAGACTTTTGCCGGCGGCGCTAAAAAAGGCGATTGGGATGTTGGCATCGCTTTAGATGCGATTCGCTTGGCCGATAAGTTGGATGTCATTGTTTTAGTTTCTGGTGATGGCGATTATCTACCTCTAGTTTCCTACTTACAGAATAATAAAGGTTGCCTGGTAGAAATAATGGCTTTTAGAAAAACCTGCTCTACCCGCCTAATTGAAGAATCGGACGATTTTATGGACCTCTCTTCAAGTCCTAAGTTTTTATTAGGACGCGGTCAATTAAAAACTAAATAAATAATTAATTAAATAAATAATCTTGTTCTGACCGGCAAATACTTAGTGCTGTAAAATATTACAGTCCTTTAATTTGACGGCCAGACCCACAATGTATGGAACAGATTTTTAAGACGGAGTGGTTGGGTCATGAACTCACCATCAAAACTGGACGCGTCGCCCTTCATGCTGACGCCTCCGTAGTTGTCCAATACGGCGAAACCGTCGTAATGGCTAACGTTGTTCAAGCGAAAGCGGAACGCGAGGGGGTAGATTTCTTCCCTCTCATGGTTGATTTTGAAGAAAAGCTTTACGCCGCTGGGATCATTAAAGGTTCACAGTGGGTTAAACGCGAGGGTCGGCCGACCGACCAATCAGTTTTGACTGGCCGCATGATTGACCGCGCCATTCGCCCTTTATTTAACCAAGAAGATCGTCGTGATGTTCAAGTAATTGTTTCCGTTTTAGCGGTAGACAATGAAAATGACTACGATATTGTTTCTTTGCTGGCGGCTTCGGCAGCACTATCAATCTCAGGAGTGGACTGGGCCGGTCCTATCAGCGGAGTTCGTGTTGGCCGAATTGGCGGCGAACTAGTCTTCAATCCTACTTACAAACAACAAGTCTTAAGCGACCTGGATATTATTGTTTCCGGAACTGCCGGGCGACTGTTAATGTTAGAGGCCGCCGCAACCGATATTGCTGATGAAGTCGTTTCCGAGGCAATTGTCGCCGGCTTAGATAAGATGCAAGGGGCGCTTGATTTAATCAGTAAAATGAAGGCGGAATTAAAGCCGGAATTAAAGGCAAAAAAAGAAATCCTAAAAACTACCGAAGAGTTAGAAGCCGAAGAAGCAAAAAAGACTTTATTGGATAATTCGGCAACTTGGTTAAAAACAATTATTCCGGGAATTTTATTTGACGGTTCTTATTATACTAAAAAAGAACGCAAAGCGGCCGTCGCGGAAATAAAAAACCAATTAGATCAACATTTATTTGACCAAAAAGTAAGTCGCTCCGAACGCCAATGGGTAATTGGTAAATTAGTAGAAAAAATGGTTGATGTCGAAGTTACCCGGGCGATTTTAGAGGATGACCGCCGAGTTGACGGTCGAAAATTAACCGAGATTCGCACCCTATTAGCGGATGTCGCTATTTTACCACGTGTTCACGGCTCTTCCTTATTCTCGCGCGGCGAAACTCAAGTGATGTCTATTGTTACTTTAGGGGCACCAGGATTAGAGCAATCCTTAGAAGGGATTGAAGGCACCAGTAAAAAACGCTACATGCACCATTACAACTTCCCGCCTTATTCGGTTGGTGAAGTTTCTCCTTTACGCGGTACCGGCCGTCGCGAAATTGGCCATGGTGCTCTAGCGGAAAAGGCAATTATGCCTTTACTGCCAGAGAAGGAAGATTTTCCCTATACAATTCGCGTCGTTTCCGAGACCCTAGGATCCAATGGTTCTTCCTCAATGGCTTCTACCTGCGCTTCCACTTTAGCTTTAATGGATGCTGGGGTACCGCTTAAAAAACCGGTCGCCGGAATTGCTATGGGCTTAGCCTCAAACCCTGATATGAGCCAATGGAAAATTATTACCGATATTCAAGATTTAGAAGACGGCGAGGGGGGCATGGACTTTAAAATTACCGGCACCGACAATGGTTTAACCGCCATTCAGCTAGACACTAAGAGCATTGGTTTAAGTCCGGAAATGATTAAAAAGACCATCATCCAAGGCCGCGAAGCTTTAAATCAAATTTTAACGGTTTTAAAGGGCGCAATTGCTGCTCCCCGACCAGACCTGTCTCCTTACGCACCCCGAATTACCAGCTTCATGATTGACCCAGAAAAGATTGGTGCCATTATTGGGCCGGGCGGAAAAACTATTAATGGAATTATTGATGAAACTGGTGATACCGTCAGCATTGACATTGAGGACAACGGTTTAGTAATGGTGTGCGGCAATGATGCCGCGATGGTTGCCTTAGCCCTTTCCCGTTTACAAGACATTGTAAAAGAGTTTAAGGTTGGTGACCAGGTAAAAGGCAAGGTCGTTCGTCTATTAGACTTCGGCGCTTTTGTTGCCCTGACCCCTAACCAAGACGGCATGGTTCATGTAAGTGAATTAGCCCCTTACCGAGTAGAAAAGCCCAGTGACTTTTTAAGCATTGGTGATGAGGTTATGGTCCGGGTCCGAGAAATTGACGACCAAGGCCGAATCAACTTAACCATGAAAGGTTTAGCCGAAAACGAAGCTCTTTGGAAAGACGAAAAAGGAAAATCCCAAGGAGGTGGTAATTTTGAACGAAAACTGAACCACTTTAATAAGCGTCCCGACGGTTCTCGTGGCGGACGCCCGGGGTCATTTAGACCACGATCTTAAAAATTGACTTTTTATCAGTATTTGGTTAGAATTGGTTTGTTAATTGCCGCTTCGGCCATAACTGAAAGACTATAAGAAATTATGTTAACCATCAAATTATCCAAATTAGGAAAGAAAAACCACAAACTGTTCCGGATGATTATTACCGAAAAGGGTCGCGATCCTTATGGCCGCGCCTTAGAGGTTCTAGGATCTTACGATCAGTATCAAAAAAAGTTAGCAGTAAAAAATGATCGCGTCACTTACTGGCTCTCAAAAGGAGCGCAGATGACAAACACGGTCAACAATTTACTAGTTACTCACGGCGTTATTGATCGGGAGAAGATTGTTCCGAACAAAAAAACCAAGTCTAGTGAAAAACGGGCCGCGCAGAAGAAGGCAAAAGCCGACAAGCAGAAAGAAGCAGCTCCAGCCCCAGAGACTCCTAAAGAGGAGGCTCCTGTTGCTGAAGAGGCTCCTGTTGCTGAAGAGGCTCCAAAAGAGGAAACGACCGCTTAAAGCTATTACTTAGCTGCCTTTAGCAGTTATTTATATAATTAACATTCTTTTCTGTTCAATGTTTTCATTAAACTGAGAAGGAAAAACAAAATTATGGAAGCTCAAGACAAGCAATTCTTAGAAATGATCGTAAAGAACATCGTCAGCAACCCAGATGATGTCCAAGTAGATCGCACGGTAGACGAAATGGGGGTGCTTTTGACCCTAAAAATCAATCCGGCTGACATGGGTTATGTCATCGGACGCAAGGGGCAAACCGCGCAAGCAATTCGCACCTTATTAAAAATCGTTGGTGCTAAGAACAACTCCCGCGTAAATTTAAAAATTTATGACCCGGAAGGTGGCAAGAGATACGAACAGCACCCCGTAGCGGAAAAGACTGAAGACGCTCCTAGCGAAGGAAGCGATTTAGAATCAGCCATTGATGATTTACGCATCTAACTAAATATATTCTTGAAAAGCCCCGCGAAGCGGGGCTTTTCTGTTATAATGAGCTTAAGTAATTACCTATGAATTTTAAAGCGATCTCCATTTATCCAGAAATTTTTAATTCCTACTTACAAGCAGGGATTTTAAAACGTGCTCAAGATCAGAATCTAATTAGTTTTGAGGCTTATGATTTAAGGGCTTGGAGCACTGATAATTATCATAGCGTTGACGACACTCCCTATGGGGGCGGAGCGGGCATGATTATGAGGGCTGATATCTGGCAAGCGGCTCTAAGTGATATCAAAAAGAAAAGCACTGCCCAAAAAAGAAAAGTTGTCCTGCTCTCCGCTAGCGGTGAAACCTGGACTCAGGCCAAAGCACAAGAATACAGTGAGCTAGAAGAGGTTGTTTTTGTTTGCGGCCGCTTTGAAGGCATTGACGAGCGGGTACGCAATTTTGTTGATGAAGAAATTTCCGTTGGTGATTATATTTTAACCGGCGGTGAATTACCAGCCTTAATCATCATGGATTCAATCTCTCGCCTCCTTCCTAACGTTTTAGGAAATAGCGCTAGTTTAGCTGACGAATCACATTCGGAAATAGGTGTCTTAGAATATCCTCAGTACACTAAACCGCCAATTTTAGAAGTTGAAGGAAAAAAATATCTGGTTCCCGAGATTCTGCTTTCCGGCGATCACGCTAAAATCGCGGCTTGGAAAAAAGCGCAGCGGAAGAAAAAATAATCTATAAAAAAACGGCCGCGGCCGTTTTTTTAAACAATCTTCCATTTATCACCTTCTTTTAAGAGGTGGCCACTAATGGTAAAGCCTGAGGCTTTGGGGTGGCCGCCGCCGCCAAACTTATTCGCTAATTTTGAAACATCAAGGCCGTCTTGGGCGCTGCGCAGACTCCCTTTAACTACCCCTTCTGGCTCTTCACGTAAAAGCATAATCGCTGAGACTCCGGAAAGATTACTTAGCCAACCAGCAATTTCGCCAAAAATATCTTGCCCCGAAAAACGATTTAATTCTTCAGGGGGGGCATCTTTTAAAACTTCTTCCACTTCCAGACGCGTTAAAACAGAAAAAGCTAAATTATATCTTTTATTGAGCCGCAAATTGTTAAGTGCTAGTCCCCAAAGCTTCATCGTCAGTAAACTCTGATTATGAATTAAGCGATCAACAATTTTAGCGAAACGGGCACCGCGAGCGACCATCTCTGAAGCAATACTTAGATTGGCGATACTGGTTTTGGAATATAAAAAATTGCCGGTATCAGAAAGCAGGCCGGTTAAAATGCAGTCCGCTAAATCACGATTAATTTCTTGATCATTGGCTGCCAAAAAATCATGAATAATTTCCGCGGTCGCTGCTTTTTCCGGCCAGCGTGCCTCAAGATCCGACCAGTGCTCAGCGCTCGGATGATGGTCAAATTCAATTAAAAGCGGTCGCCTCGGTTCATTTTTTAGAGAGCTAATCTCCTCGGCTAAACTAGTGCGGGCTAAAGAGCCACAGTCAACAGCAATAATCGCATCATAAGCCTTTAAATCACCTAAGGGCTCGGAAGTCACCGCGATTTTATGAATATGCGGGAGGTAGTCAAAAGCTCCGGCACCTTTAGATCCCAAACAAAAAGCCCGAGCCGGAATTTCATATCTTTCCGCCAGCTCCAGCAAAGCACAAACTGAAGAAAAGGCATCGCCGTCAGGATTAAGATGCCCCACAATTAAAAGATTTTTGGCGCTAACAAATTTTTGAAAAATTTTATGATAAAGTATTTTTCTTTTAGGCATAAGCTTGGCGACGAATTTATCTAAAGCCTACTATCTTAATAGTAAAGCAATAAAAAGTCCAGCCCGGAGGCTGGACGAAAACGCTATTGTTTTACAGGTTTTTATTCTAAATTACCCAGATACTCTTCTAAGGCGGCAGCTTCTTTTTCAGTCGAATCAAAAACAAAATTAAGGCGGGGAATCTGTCGTAAGCGGATTTTTTTAGCTAAGGACGAAGCAATCATCCGAGCGGATTTTTTTAAAGCCGCTAGCGCCGTGCCCGCTTGATTATCGGGCAACACGGAAACCCCCACCGTTGCCGCTTTCTGGTCAACCGAGCCCAAAACGTAGACCACGGTAATTAAAACCCCGGGCAAAGCAACCTCACGACTAATAACGGCGGCTAACTCCTCGCGCAAAACATGATTTAGGCGGGCCTGTGACATAAATTAATCTTTAATTTCTTCTTCGTGATAAGCTTCTAAAATATCGCCCTCTTCAATGATCGGCTGCCCCTCAAAAAGCAGACCGCACTCATCATTTGTTTGAATCTCTTTAACATCTAATTTACCACTTTGCAGTTGCGCAATTTTTTTAGTGGCCACAATTTCGCCCGCGCGCTTAATATCTACCGAGCTACCACTTCTGACATAACCATCTAAAACGCGACCACCAACAATCTGACTATCATTCTCCGTTCTAAAAATTGCTAACACTTTAATGCGCCCCTCAGCAACTCGTTTCATTTCCACCTTAATCATCTTTTTCATCTTCTCGCGCATGTCTTTTATCAAATCATAAATGACTGAGTAGATTTTTACCGGCACGCCTTTTTCGCGAACCAAGTTTTCAATCGGTGCCGTCAAACGGACATTAAAGCCAACAATCTCCGCCCCCGAATCTTCGGCGCGGCGCACATCACCCTCAGTAATATTACCTAAACCCTTAGCGAGGATTTTGACCCGGACTTTTTCAGTATTTAATTTCATCAGCGATTCTTCAATCGCCTCGGCGGAACCTAAAAAGTCGGCTTTAATAACTAAGTTAATCTGCGGGACATCATCATCAGTCTCGGAAGAGGCCATCGACATCGCCGATTTTACCGTCTGCCCAGAAGCAGTTCTCATTTTTTTATTCTTCACTCTGATGCCGGCGCCCACTTCTAAAATATCACCGATCTCGGGAGAAATTTTTAATCCTAAAATTTTAACCGGCACCGAAGGACCAGCCTCAGCCACCTCTTCACCCAAATGATTTTTTAAAGATTTAACTTTGCCATAAATAATCTCATTAAAGCAAAGTTGATCGCCAACACGTAAAGTGCCATTTTGCACCAGAATTGTCGCCACCGGACCGGCGCCTTTATCGACATTAGATTCAATGACCGTACCAGCCGCTAAAGCGCTAGGGTTGGCTTTCATGTTTTGGCTTTCAGTTTCAGCTAGCAATAAAACCACGTCTAATAATTCCTCAATACCAGTACCCTCTTTAGCCGAAATGGGCACACAGATAGTTTTTCCACCCCAATCTTCAGGGGTAATTCCTAAAACGGAAGAGAGCTCTTGTTTGGTCTTATCTAAATTCGCTTCCGGTTTATCCATCTTATTGATTGCCACTAAAAATGGGACCTTGGCGGCTTCAATAATGCGGCAAGCTTCAACTGTTTGCGGTTTAACGCCGTCATCAGCAGCGACAACCAAAATTGCGATATCGGCAACCTTAGCACCACGACTACGCATCGCGGTGAAAGCTTCGTGTCCAGGCGTATCAATAAAGGTCATTTTGTGGCCCTGACGCTTAATCTGATAGGCGCCAATATGCTGGGTAATTCCGCCCGCCTCTTCAGAAGCCACATCAGTTAAGCGAATCGAATCTAATAATTTAGTTTTACCGTGATCGACGTGGCCCATTACCACCACAACGGGCGACCGATCCTCTAAATCACTTTTGTCTTCTTGGTCAATAATTCCCTGAAGCTTTTTCTCTTCACTAACCTCATCGACTAAATCTGTTTCTGCCTCAGGTTGAACTTCTAAATTTAAACCAGTACCAATAATGGCCGCGGTATCAAAATCTATTTTTTCATTAATTGAAGCAAAAACGCCATTCTTCATCAGCTCTGATAAAACTCGATTAACTGGAATACCAGCTAATTCAGAAAAGTTACGAACAGTAACTGTAGCCGGGACCGTAATTGGCTTCTTTTCTTTAGGCAAATCCCGTTCTTCTCGCTCTTTAGCCGAGGCGGCCGCTCGCTCCATCTCTAAACGACGTCTAAAAATAGGCCAGTTTTTAATAATTTTTTTGGCGGTGTTATTATCAATTTTGATGGCTTTTTGGCCAATATTAAAACCAATTGTGGGCAAAAGGTCACGAAGTTCTTGGGGGTTTACTTTCAATTGGCGCGCTAATTCTGATATATTCATAGTTTTTCTCAATTAAAATCGGGCGTTAGTCGCCAGAAACTGCCTAAAGTTTACACTAATTGGGCTTTTTCGTCAAATATTAGGGTTTAAAGCTAGAAAAAATTATCTTTACAAAGTGGCGATTTAATGCTAGGCTAGAAGCATAAGATTTTTAATCAGGTTGTTTCTGGAACTTAACCCCTGTTTTCCGTCGCTTAATATTTTTAGTTTTTTAATCTCTGTTTCTAGTTTAGCTATCAATATAATATTCTACCCGGCTCTAATTTTTTAGAAGCAGGCGCGTCGGCTGTCGGTTTTCCAAAAACAACCGTAATCATATGGAATATATTCTTTATGTGTTGTTTCTGGCCGGCGGCTTTTTTATTGGTTATCTAATTTATAAAAGTCTCGGCGCCAAAAAACTAAGTGGTTCAGAACAAAAAGCGAAAAAATTATTAGATGATGCGTCTTTAAAGGAAAAAGAAATCCTTTTACAGGCTCAAGAAAAGGCGCTCAAAGTAATTGAGGAGTCTAAAAAAGAAGAGGCGCGACGGCGGCAAGAAATTAGCCAAGCTCAGGCGCGCGTTGAAGAAAGAGAAAATTCTTTTTCCCAAAAACTTCTTGATCTTCAAGAGAAGCAACAAAAACTCTACGACCAAGTGGCCGAGGTTCAAAGTATCAAAGAGGAAATTAAAGCTATTCAACAAGAACAGGAAAAGAAGTTGGCCGAAATTGCCGAGCTTAGCCCTGAGGAGGCGAAAGAAGCACTTCTTAAAAAAGTTGAAGCTCAGTGCAGCGAAGATTTAGCGGTCCGTCTAAAAAAATTAGAAAATGAAGGCGAAGAAACTTTAGCGGACAAAGCTCGAGACATTATGGCTCTAGCGATGCAACGCATGGTTTCTAACTACACCGTTGAACTAACCACGACTACCGTTGACTTGCCGAATGATGAAATGAAGGGCCGTATTATCGGCCGTGAAGGAAGAAATATTAAATCAATTGAACAACTCACAGGGACAGAAATTATTGTTGATGACACCCCGAATGCTATTACTATCTCGGGCTTCTCTTTGATTCGCCGCCATATCGCCAAGAAAACTTTAGACCATTTAATTAAAGACGGTCGCATTCATCCGACTAAAATTGAAGATGCCGTTGAAAATGCTAAAAAAGATATCGCCACTGATATTAAGAAGGCGGGCGAAGAAGCTTTATACGAAGTTGGTGTTGCCGGCCTTGATCCAAAGTTAATTCAAATCATTGGTCGCTTAAAATACCGCACCAGCTATGGCCAAAATACGCTCCACCACTCCGTTGAAGTCGCTCAGTTGGCAGCCATTATTGCTGAAGAGTTAGGCGCTGATGTTACTTTAGCGAAGAAGGGCGGCCTTCTTCATGATATCGGCAAAGCCGTTGATCACGAAGTTCAAGGCACCCACACCGAAATCGGCCGTGATATCGCCAAGAAGTTTAATCTCCCCCAAGAACTAATTGATCCTATCGCCACCCACCATGATGACCAACCGGCTTCACTTATTTCTGTAATTGTTAAAGTGGCTGACGCCATCTCTTCCGCGCGCCCAGGAGCAAGAAGCGATAATTATGAAAATTATATTCAGCGCTTAGAAGAGTTAGAAAAAATTGCCTCTTCGTTTGAGGGCGTTGAAAAAACCTACGCAATTCAAGCCGGTCGCGAAGTCCGCGTTTTTGTACGCTCTGAAGAAATGAGTGACTTAGATTCACACGAACTTGCTCGCAATATCGCTCAAAAAATAGAAGCAGAATTAAAATATCCTGGAGAAATCAAGGTGAATGTGATCCGAGAACTACGGGTAACGGAGTACGCGCGCTAAACCTGATCCAATCCGAGAGAGTCTTGAAATAAAGCCTCTCTTTTATTATAATAATAGCAGCTAAAAATTAAGTCTAAATCTATGAACAAGGCGCAACTCATTGAGAGGCTTTCCCGGGAAGTTGAAGGTGCCTCCAAGAAGCAGGCCGAGCAATTTCTAAATGCTCTTACCGGTACCATCATCAGTGAGCTAAAAGAAGGTCGTGAGGTGACAATCACGGGCTTTGGGACTTTTTTATCGCGGGTTCGTTATGCTCGGGGTGGGGTAAATCCCCAGAACCCCTCACAGCGAATTACAATTCCTGAGGTTAGGGTGGCGAAGTTTAAAACTGGCTACAACCTCAAACAAGCTTTAAAGGGAAATCGTTAATCTTTAGGGCGCTCGTAGCTCAACGGATAGAGCACTTGGCTTCGGACCAAGGGGTTGTGGGTTCGAATCCTGCCGGGCGCACTATTTTTTGTTGACAAACCTCAGTTCCTCCCTTATTCTGATTAAGCAAAATTAAAAAATTTTTAGTCTTCGAGGTTTTTTGAGGCTGGGTAGCTCAGCTGGTTAGAGCGTAGCACTCATAACGCTAAGGTCGAGAGTTCAAGTCTCTCCCCAGCCACCAAGAAATTTTTAAGCGCTGTTAGCTCAGCTGGTAGAGCAGCTCCCTCTTAAGGAGACGGTCGCAGGTTCGAATCCTGCACGGCGCACAAAAACACAGGCCTAGAGTCTGTTTTTTAATATTAAAAATTTTAGTTTGTGCTAACCAAAAAGCCATCTCACAAAGAGATGGCTTTTCTTTTTTTATTTTTAATATTACTTACTCTTCTTTTTCTTCTTTTTTTGCCGGTGAGCCTTCAATTTCTCTCTTCTTGGCTTCAATTAAAACTTCTTTACGTAATTTCAAAAGAAGCTTTTTATCTTCTTTCAAAAAACGCTTGGCAGTCTCTCGACCCACGCCAAATTTTATATCACCATAGCTATAAGAATTACCACTCTTTTTAATTACTCCATAATCAACGCCGGTATCTAAAACGTCGCCCGCCAAAGAAATGCCTTCATTATACATAATATCAAACTCACAGGAACGGAAGGGGGCAGCCACCTTGTTTTTAACAACTTTAACCTTAACGCGGTTCCCGATTACATTTTCACCTTGTTTAATTTGAGCCGCGCGCCGAATCTCTAATCTAACTGAAGAATAAAATTTTAGCGCATTGCCGCCCGTGGTTGTTTCCGGATTGCCAAAGAAAACGCCAATCTTGTTACGAATCTGGTTAATAAAAACAATGACCGTATTCGTTTTAGCAACCGCAGCAGTTAATTTACGCAGAGCCTGACTCATGAGCCGCGCCTGAAGACCCATGTGCTGATCGCCCATGTCGCCCTCAATTTCTTTCTGCGGCACTAGAGCGGCGACTGAGTCAACTACCACCACGTCAACGGCATTAGAGCGCACCAGGGTCTCAACGATGTCTAAGGCCTGCTCTCCAGAATCTGGCTGGGAAATAATTAAATCCTTGATATTAACACCAATTTTCTCAGCATAAGCCGGATCAAGAGCGTGTTCCGCATCTACGAAAGCCGCAATACCACCCAGTCTTTGCACTTCAGCGACAATGTGTTGCGCTAAAGTTGTTTTACCAGAAGATTCCGGGCCATAGATTTCAATGACTCGTCCGCGCGGAATACCGCCGATGCCTAAAGCAATGTCTAGAGATAGACACCCAGTAGGAACCGCGTCAATATCGGTTTTACGGGCGTCACCAAACTTCATAATGGAGCCCTCGCCGAACTTAGCGCGCACCTGCTCCATAGCCGCTAAAGCCGCTTCTTCCTTTTTGTTCGCCTCGCCGTTTTCCTTGGAAACGGGGGCAGTTTTTTTGTTAGCCATAATTTTGACAATAACCTTTCGGGAGGGTTGGTTATTAAGATTAAATTTATAAAAATTCGACTGCTATATTATAGCCTATTTTTAACCGAGCACCAACTATTTGAACTGATTAAAATAATCTATAAACCTATTCCAAACAACTTCTAAATTAAAGGCGCCCTCATTGAAAGCCTCCTTCAAATATTCAGCTGCGGATATTTTACTACTGTTTTTCTGATAATCTAAAACTAATTTTCCTTCATTTAAGGCGGATTGGCCCTGAATGAATTCTCCGGCCTGAGAACCGACTGCTTGTGGCCACCAAGTTAAAAATGGCTGTGGGCGATTATTCGCCTGTTTAATGAAGCCGGCTAAGCCGGATAATACCTGACTAGCTACCGGCCAATGATCAGCAGGGGCGTCGGAAATATTTTTTGAGTTATATTCTAGAGTAACAAAGATTGCTAAATAAAAAAGCAACAGAAATAAGATTAAAACTTTTAAAAGCCCCTTTAACTTTTTCATACAAACTTAGACGCGGCCTCTTCGGCTAAAGCTAGCTCCTCTTGGCTATTAACCCCTAAAGCCTCCAAAGGCTCAATCGGAATACTAGAAATTTGATAGCCGCCCGCGGTTGCTACTCCGGGCAGGGTAGTTAAATAATATTCTTTTTGAGCATTATTATTAGATATCTTTTCAATGTTCTCCCAAAGCCAATCATTAGAAAAAACCATAAACCCAGGGTTGACTTCCGTGATTGCCCGCTGCTCGGGGCTAGCATCTTTGAATTCTACAATTTTTAGAATATTGCCAGCAGCATCACGGACAAAGCGCCCCCAGTGCTTAAAGTTTTGATGCCAACCAGAAAAATCGGGTAGCTTCGTGGTCATCACTATAATTGATTCAACGGGAACAGCAGCGGCGGCTAATAAAGACTCTGGTTTTAAAAAGGGGTGGTCACAATAGACAACAAAAATCTTTTTTGTGCCCGGCTTAATTAAACCTTTAGCCGACTTAAGGGCATGGCCCGAACCTAACTGTTCTTTTTGGAGAGCATATCTTAGCGGATAATCCTTTAAAGCTGATTTTATAATTTCTACATTGTCCGGAGAAACAACTACTATCGGCTCTTTATCCAGACCCGAGGCAAAAATAGTTTCTAAGATATAGAAAATCATCGGCTTACCGTTTACCGGAACCAAGGTTTTAGGCAAATCAGAGTTCATGCGCGTGCCCTTTCCGGCCGCCAAAATAACGATTTGATTCATAAAAAATAAGCTTTTACAGTCTCATTTTATCATTTTAAGCGCGATGGAGCAATTACTGTTTTATCTTATTTTAGATTAAAAAACAGTCCTTAGTCCTTGACAATAAGATAAAAATAGTTTATCTTAGGAGGAGTATTTTAACAATAAAAAAGGAGGAAAATGAAAAAATTAGAAAAATTAGTGGATTTTTACCGTGAAGTTAACGGCCACTCCGGCCAAAAACAACTTTTAAAAGGCAAAGAAATAATTGTTGACCGCGGTGTCTTTAGCCCTAACATTTCAACAACCAAAGTTATGCTGGAATATCTTGAGAATAACCCCAAAATAGTCCAAGAGAAAATTGTCGCGGATTGCCGTTGCGGTTGCGGAATATTAGGAATTAGTGCTGCTTTAAATGGTGCTAAAGAAGTTTTCTTTACTGATAGTTCGCCGTTTGCAAGAATTAATACCGAGAAAAATTTAAAAAAAATCGGGCTCTTTAAAAGAGTAGAAATAGTTGAAGCAGATTTATTGGAAGATGTTCCATCCGCACTTGATGTGATTATTTTTTCAAATCTCCTAATCCCAGGAGAAGCAAAAAAAGGCGAATGGCTAGAAGAAGGTTTATTTAATGATAAACATTTGTTAGATAAATTTTTCTTCCAAGCGATGACCTTTTTAAAGCCCGACGGAAAAATATTTATCCCCTTTAATCGGAAAATTGGCGATATCAACGGTCCGGCGATAACTTGCAAAACAAGAAGACTTCAGCCGCAGATTACTCATCGCGAAGAAACACCGGAGGGTGAAATCATCATTTACGAGTTCAACCATTTTTGAACTTCGAATCTCCAAAAACAAAAAACCATTTCATAAAGAGGTGGTTTTTTTCAAATAAAAAACACTAAAAATAATTATATAACTATAATAACCTTTAATATATTGGGTATTTATCTCTAAATTACCAGAGAAAGTGTAATATCAAAAATCAGTTATTTCTAACTAGCCGGGGGTTGGTAGCTGTAACATGACACACCTCCTTTTTTTAATTTTGTTAACGAACTTTTTATGTTTTAATTATTTTATAAACTTAGAAAATTCTTTCTTATTAAACTTAAATCCATAAATTTTATATAAATTCTTATCAAAATCTTTAGTAGTAAAACCGTAATTAAAGCTATTAATTAAAGTTAAAAATTTTTTATTACCAAATTTTTTTAATAAACACTCTACCCAAAATTGACCAATAAAATAAACATCTCTGTCCGATTTATCAAAATAATTAAAAACATTAAGCAGTTTACCTTTATCATCATCTGATAAACTTAATTTCTTGCCAGATTTAAAAGAAGCTAACCCCTCATTTAACCACACCGGATAAGGAGATTTAGTGATTTGGGCGTAATATGAATGGCAATATTCATGTTTTAAATTTATCCAAAACTCTTCTTTTTTGTGACTAGATTCCGTTTCATAAGCCGCTGGGTTGAGAATATAAATGCTGTTATTTTTAAAAGCGCCAACTAACCAAGGTTCCGTTTTATTGCCCCAAACAATATCTAACTCCTCTCTACTGTTTAATAAAAATAATAATGGTTCCTTAGCTTTAAACTTAAAAAAATCTTCAAATTCTTTTTTTATGGAGTTTAAAAATAATTCTAATTTTCTATCAGTCTTTTCGATTTTGATGGTTAAGTAATTTTTAATATATTTATTTTTAATTTTTTAAAAAAACCGCAATATATAAAGAACTTTTCTTTGGTATATCAATAAAAGGGAGGTAACACGAATCCTCTGACTGAACTTTGTTAAATGATCTTCCTTTTAGATAACTAAAGAATCTATTTAAACTCCATATCCCCAAAAAACCAAAAACCATCTCAAAAAGAGATGGTTTTTTTTTCAAATAAAAAACACCATTGTTCTGGCGACGACCTACTTTCCCAGGGCTCCTGCCCAAGTATCATCGGCGCTGGAGGGCTTAACTTCTGAGTTCGGGAAGGGATCAGGTGTGACCCCTCCGCTTGTATCACCAGAACAATGGCGTTTTTTAATATCTGAATTCTTAGATAACAAATTTAGCAAACAAAAGTGTGGGAGAATCAAACGATTTATTAGTACCGCTCAGCTCAACGCATTGCTGCGCTTACACTTGCGGCCTATCAAGGTCCTCGTCTCGGACCAATCTATGAAACCTGATCTTAGAGACAGCTTCGTGCTTAGATGCTTTCAGCTCTTATCTTAACCGAAGGTAGCTACCCGGCAATGCCCCTGGTGGAACAGCCGGTACACTAGAGCTTCGTCCTTCCCGGTCCTCTCGTACTAAGGAAGGGCCTCTTCAAGTTTCCACGAACACAGTGGATAGGAGACCGACCTGTCTTACGACGGTCTGAACCCAGCTCGCGTGCCGCTTTAATGGGCGAACGGCCCAACCCTTGGGAGCTTCTTCACCCCCAGGATGCGACGAGCCGACATCGAGGTGCCGAACCACGTCGTCGCTGTGGACGCTTGGACGTGACTAGCCTGTTATCCCCGGAGTAGCTTTTATCCGATGATCTTCCGCCGTCCTATATCGAACGGTCGGTTCACTAAGTTCCGCTTTCGCGACTGCTTGACTGGTAAGTCTCGCAGTAAAGCTGGCTTATGCCTTTACACTATCTCCCGGGTTTCCATTCCGGGATAGCCAACCTTTGTAAACGCCTCCGTTACCTTTTGGGAGGCATCCGCCCCAGACAAACTACCCACCAGACACTGTCCCTCGAGTAGAGGTTAGAAATAAGAATAAACAAGGGTGGTATCTCACTGGTGCCCGAAGGCTCCCACCTATTCTGAACATGTTTATCCCTATCCCAATATCAAGCTATAGTAAAGCTTCACGGGGTCTTTTCGTCCAACTGTGTTTAACGAGCATCTTTACTCGTATTGCAATTTCACCGAGTTCTTCGTTGAGACAGTGCTCAAGTGGTTGAGCCATTCGTGCAGGTCGGAACTTACCCGACAAGGAATTTCGCTACCTTAGGACGATTATAGTTATCGCCGGCGTTCATCCGCGCTTGGATTCAAAGCTTCACCCCGAAGGGCTGACCTCTCCTCTTAACGTTCGGACACTGGCCAGGCATCACCCTCTATACTTCATCTTACGATTTAGCAGAGAGCTGTGTTTTTGGTAAACAGTCCCTTGAGCTCTTTAGCTGCGGCCCTATTGCTAGGGCAGACCTTATCTCGAAATTACGGTCGTTGTTTTGCCGAGTTCCTTAACGAAGATTCTCTCGTACATCTTAGGCTTCTCGCCTCATCCACCTGTGTCGGTTTGCGGTACGGTTACTACTAACTTAGCCCTAGAAGTTTTTCTAGGCAACTCTGCCGCCAGATTGGCTCCGTCTTGCGACTTTACCTTCAGCCAACCTCTTGAAATTATTGACCCGGATTTACCTGGATCATTTCTTGAAGCAAGCAACGGACAAACCATAGCCCGTTCTGACCTTAGAATTGCGTCACTCCTTCGGAAATTAGTAGTAGTGCTGGAATATTAACCAGCTCTGCCATCGGCTACGCTAACACTACATTAGCTACACCTTAGGATCGACTAACCCTGGGTCGATTTGCGTTGCCCAGGAAACCTTGGATTTTCGATGGGCGGGGTTTTCACCCGCCTTTTTGCTACTCATGCCAACATTCTCTCTTCCGTACGCTCCACCGAACCTCACGGTTCGACTTCGGCGCAGAACGGAATGCTCCTCTACCACTCATTAATAAATTAATGAGTCCGCATCTTCGGTAATATACTTAGCCCCGGTAAATTTTCGGCGCGGAACAACTTGATTAGTGAGCTATTACGCTATCTTTAAAGGATGGCTGCTTCTAAGCCAACCTCCTAACTGTCGCAGTCGCAACACCACCTTTTACACTTAGTATATATTTTGGGACCTTAGATTGCGGTCTGGGCTGTTTCCCTTTTGACTGATGAAGCTTAGCCCCCATAGTCTGACTCCCGGACTCCACCTACAGGTATTCGGAGTTTGATTAAAGACGGTATCTTGCGACCCGCCCTCGACCAGTGCTCTACCCCCTGTAGTCAGCATCCGAGGCTAGCCCTAAAGCTATTTCGAGGAGAACCAGCTATTGCCGAGTTCGATTGGAATTTCACCGCTAACCACAGCTCATCCCCTAGTGTTGCACGACTAGTGGGTTCGGTCCTCCATGTGGATTTCTCCACACTTCAACCTGGCCATGGTTAGATCACCCGGCTTCGGGTCTTGTCCATGCGACGAGTACTTCGCTTCTGTCACACTAGTAAACTAATGTGCAAAAGCGAAGCACTATGCGGGCTATTAACCCTCGCTTTCACTCCACATCCTTGCCAAACGGCAATTATGTAAGCCACATAGAACAAACTCGTTGGCTCATTCTTCAATAGGCACGCCGTCACCCGAGTAAACTCAGGCTCCGACTCTTTGTAAGTATATGGTTTCAGGTACTATTTCAACTCCCTCTCGGGATGCTTTTCACCTTTCCCTCACGGTACTTGTTCACTATCGATCATAAGAAGTATTTAGCCTTGGGTCATAGTCGACCCAGATTCAGACGGGATTTCACGAGTCCCGCCCTACTTAAGAAAATGATCACGAAGAATAATTGTTTTTCGCTTACGGGGCTATCACCCACTCTGGCTAGACTTTCCAGTCTATTCAACTAAACAGTTATTTTTATGACTTCGTCTTGTCCACCCCAAGGGACAAACACCATTTCTTGCAACACCAACGGACCATATGGGCTTGGACCCTTCTGGATTCTCCTCGGTAAACCGGCTCAAATCCTCAGATCGGTTGGTTTAGGCTCCTCCCCGTTCGCTCGCCACTACTTAGGGAATGATTATTATTTTCTTTTCCTCCGGTTACTAAGATGTTTCAGTTCACCGGGTCTTCCAGCTTTAGCTTTAAGCCAAAGCTTTCTGTCTCTTCAAGACAGCGGGTTTCCCCATTCGGAAATCTGCGGGTCAAAGGTTGCTTGCCACCTTACCGCAGCTTATCGCAGGCTGCTACGTCCTTCATCGTCTTCTTATGTCAAGGCATCCACCGTATACTCTTTTTGAGATTCTCCCACGCTTTTGTTGCCAAAAGCGTGATGTGTGTCTAGCAAATTAGACACTCACTTTCAAATAAATTGCAATAAATTTGAAAGCTTTGTTATTTTTCTTTCAATGTTTTTGATTATCTAAGTATTCAGTTTTGAAAGATCGGCTCTAAAATCAAGCACAGGGAACAAAAAACCGCCGGCAGGCGGTCACAAAAGACAGGTGTCATTTGTTATACCGCTCATGATTGATTTTTTGAGAGTTTACGCATAGTTTCTTTTTTCGTAAAACTGTTATCAATTATAAGCATTTTAAAAAACTTGTCAAGAGTTTAAAAGGCTGGAAAAATAAGGGTAAAATCAAAAAAAGAAAGTGTCTTTTAACACTTTCTAAAAAATAACTAATTTTTTCCTTAAGAAGCTTAACTTAACACCAACTTATCAACAGGAATATTTTTTAATTTACCGCTAGCTCGTCTGAATAAAGAACAGCCACCTCTTTAGTAATCAAACCACTTTTATATAATTCTTTCAGATGTTTATCCATGGTAATCATGCCATTTTTACCCTCCATCTGCATCACACTTTTTATCTGAGAAATTTTACCCTCGCGAATTAGGTTGGCGACCGCGGAATTGCGAATTAATAATTCTCGCGCCGCCACTCGACCGCCGCCAATCTTTGGTAACAGCCGTTGAGAAATAACCGCGGTTAAGAGCATTGATAACTGCGACTTAATTTGGCTCTGTTGGTGCGGAGGAAAAATATCAATAATTCTATCCACCGTTTGCACCGCATTATAAGTATGTAAAGTAGCTAAAACTAAGTGTCCGGTTTCTGCTAAAGTAACCGCCGCCGCAATCGTTTCATAATCACGCATTTCACCAACCATAATCACATTCGGATCTTGCCGTAAAACATGTTTTAGGCCACTAGCAAAAGATTTCATATCCGATCCTAGCTGACGCTGCGTAACTAAACTTTTATCAGAATTAAAAACAAACTCAATCGGATCTTCTAAAGTAATAATGTGGCAGCGGCGAGTACTGTTTATATAATTAACCATGGCCGCCAAAGTCGTGGACTTACCGCAGCCCGTCGGACCGGTAACTAAAATTAAACCTTGCGGCTGATCAAGTAAATCTTTAATTGTTTCTGGCATTCCAATCTCCTCCAGCGTCGGTTTTTTTTCTTCAATTACACGCGCGACCAAGCGTAAATTACTTTTTTCAAAAGAAAAATTAACACGGAACCGAGTCCCCAAATTTTCATAACCAAGATCCAAATCTTTTTTTTCTAAAAATAGCGCTTGTTCTTCGGGGGTAGCAATTTTTTCTAAAGCCGCGCGCAAATTCTCATCAGTTAAGGGCTGATTAGTAAATTCCGGAGCCATTGAGCTCAAAAGCACCAGCTCGCCATCAATTCTTAAAATTGGTGGCTGCCCGACCATTAAATGTAGGTCAGAGGCTTTATGAGCCGTCGCCAGTTCAAGCATTTTTATTAAATCCATATTTTTACCAAGCTAATTTTTTTAAACCAGCCAAAGCAGCAGCGACTTGAGCTTCTTGTTTAGAAGAGCCTTCGCCCCGGGTAATTAATTCTTCATCTATATATAAGCCAACCACAAAAGTCTTGGCATGATCAGGGCCACTCTCTTCTAAAATTTCATAGTGCGGCGTAATTCCGCGCTGCTCCTGAGATTTTTCTTGAAAACGAGATTTAGGATCTAGGTAAGCAGCGTTCTCTAAAATGTCATCCATTTTAGAGGCAATAAATTTTAAAATAAATTTTTTAGCGACTTCCAAACCTTGGTCTAAATAGATAGCGCCAATTACCGCCTCCACGGTGTTTGCTAAAATATACTGCCGCGACTTTTTATTTTTATCCTTGGCTTCACCATGCGACAAATACAAATAATCTTCTAAACCTAATTCCGTCGCCGTCACATACAACATTTTAGAATTTACCAAAGAAGCGCGCCAGTTAGTTAAAGCGCCTTCATCCACTTCGGGAAAATTTAAATATAAAAACTCAGTAATAACAATTTCCAAAACGGCATCGCCTAAAAATTCCAGGCGTTCGTTGTGACCTAATTCTGATTCCGAATGCTCATTTAGATAAGAGCGGTGCGTAAGCGCCTGCTTTAACAAGTCCTTATTTTTAAAAGTGACTTCAATTTTTTTTTCTAAAGGCTTTAATGATTCTTTCGCCATACAAATATTTTTTAAAAAAACCTCACGGGGTGGAGGTTTACTTTAAGACTTTAAAGAGGGGGCAAGTTTTGCTCCGAGGTTAACGATTCCGCCGCCTCTTGACGTTTTTTTTCTTCAAACTCTTCTTTGTTGTCGCGCTTTTTATTTTCTGGTAATTCAGCATAAATAGCCCCCAACACACCATTGATAAATTTTCCGGAAGAATCGCCGCCAAAATTCTTGGCAACCTCAATCGCCTCGTTAATTGCTACCCGCGAAGGAATACTTTCCGCATACAACAACTCATAAATACCTAAACGTAAGACATTGCGATCAACTCCGGTAATCTGCTCGAGAGGCCACTCCGTCGCATGGCGACGAATTAAATTATCAACCTCCTCTAAGTGGTCAACCGCCCCAGAAACTAATTCTTTAACAAAACCGCCGTCATCAAAATTAGGCGCGAAATGAGTAAAATTATTTTCAATTAGAAAATCAAGATCTTCACTTTTTTGACCATTAAAATCCCAGGCAAATAAAGTTTGCAGAGCAATGGTTCGCGCCAAATGACGGTTGGACATAATTTTTAAGGGCTAAAAGCAATAACTATTTAGTGGCGCGACTTTTGACGCGAACCACGGCGTGACCTTTATAAGAGCCACAAAATTCACAAGCGGTGTGTGGTAGTTTTGGCTCGCCACACTTGGAACACTTATTAATTGCTACCTTTTTTAGAGCTAAATGCGCTCTACCCTTACCAACAGCACTGTGAGTTTTTCTTTTTTTAGGATTTGCCATATAAATTAGGCGCTAAAATTACTTAGATTACGTTTTTAGTATAACTTAAAATCGGGTTTAGTCAACTTGAGAGGCATCGCCTTTTTCAGGAGTCTCACCAGCCCCTTCGTTCATTAAAGCAACAAAGCGTTCGCGTTCAATCGTTTCTTCTTTCAAAAGAACCGCTACTACTTTTTCCAGATAGGCGCGCTTCTTGGTAATTATTTCTTGAGTTTTGGCGCTCGCTTGGCTAATAAACCCCTCAATCTCATCATCAATTTGCTCGGCTACTTTTTCACTATAATCACGCTGCTCGTGAATCTCCCGGCCCAAGAAAATCATTTCTTCTTTTTCTCCAAAAGTACGCGGACCCATTTTTTCACTCATGCCAAAATCAGTCACGAGACTACGGGCAATTGCGGTAGCGCGGCGCAAATCCGAGGTGGCCCCGGTAGTGACTTCGCCAAAAATTTCTTTTTCCGTTAGATGCCCAGCTAAAAGGACGGAGAGTTCGTTAATAAATTCGGACTTTGAATGATAACTGCGATCTTCAACCGGAACTTTCAAGGTATAACCACCCGCTTGACCGCGCGCGATAATGGATACTTTTTGGACGGGATCAACTCCCGGTAAAAAATGGGCCACCACCGCATGGCCAGCCTCATGATAGGCGGTAATTTTTTTATCTTTATCAGTAATCACCCGACTTTTACGCTCCGGACCAATCATCACTTTCTCAATTGCTTCAAAAATATCATCTTGACTGATAGATTTTTTATTTTGCCGGGCCGCTAAAATCGCCGCTTCGTTTAAAATATTAGACAGCTCCGCCCCGGAAAATCCCGGTGTGCGCTCCGCTACCGACTTTAAACTAACAGCTGGCTCTAAAGGCTTCTTGCGGGCATGAACCTTTAATATTTCTTCTCGATCCTTTAGATCAGGTTTATCAATAACTACTTGTCGGTCAAAGCGCCCTGGTCGCAGTAAAGCGGGGTCTAAAACATCGGGGCGATTAGTAGCGGCAATAACAATAACATTTTGACTAGGCTCAAAACCATCAAGCTCCACTAAGATTTGGTTAAGAGTCTGTTCGCGTTCATCATGACTACCACCCAAACCAGCGCCCCGGCGACGACCAACAGCATCAATTTCGTCAATAAAGATAAGGCATGGAGCGACTTTTTTAGCTTTATCAAATAAAGATCGGACTCGAGAAGCGCCGACGCCAACAAACATTTCTACAAATTCCGAACCGGAAATAGTAAAGAAAGGGACATCAGCTTCGCCGGCAACAGCACGAGCAATTAAAGTTTTACCCGTACCTGGACTACCCAACAAAAGGACTCCGCGAGGAATTTTAGCCCCCAAATCATGAAACTTTTTCGGGAATTTTAAAAATTCCACAATTTCATATAGCTCTTCTTTAGCCTCTTTGGCTCCAGCGACATCAGCGAAAGTAACTTTTTCTTTACGATTCAAATCAAGCTCTTTGCCTGCTGTTTGGCCAAAGCTCAAAGCGCGCGAATTCATCCCGGAAACACCGCGCATCATATAGACCATAAAAAGGCCGATAATAATAAGGGGTAATAAAAAAGGCAGAATCAGTGTTAAAAAATAAGACCAAGCACTATCCTCTTTTACGGTTACCGAAACTTCGTTTAACTTCTGAGGATCAACTTGAAAATCAGCTAACAAAGAAGCGAGCGAATCATTTTCCTCTTTTTGAACCACCTCTTTTTCTCCTGTTTTTAAGGTCAAAATTATTTTTTCTCCTTCTACCTCCAGGGAAGAAACTTCCTCATTATTAATCCGATTAACTAAAGCATCGAGCCCGACTGTTTGTCGCTGAGCCGACTCGCTAAAGAACCCAAAAAATAAAGCTAAGCCGAGAAACACCAGGAAAAATATACTTAAATTTTTTATTAATTCTTTTTTCATAAGGACTTTTTATCTCTTAATTATACACGGCGACTAGGGCTTTAGCAATTAAACCCACAAGCGCCGCAATTGCGGCGCTTGAGTAATTTTATTTTTCTTTAACTTTCTTGGCAGTTTTTTTCTCCTGAGTAACTTCCTTTTCTTCAGCGGTCTCTTCTTTTTCTTCGTCCTTCTTTTTGCTTTCCTTTTTCGCTTTTTTGGGAGCCTCGGTGGCAGCTTCAGTGCTGACCACGCCTGCCAACTTTAAGCCCAAACGGTGCTCTTCCGGTGAGATATTTACAATTTCAAAATCTCTCACCTCATCAACTTTAAAAGTATCACTAATTTTTTCTTTAGCCCCTAAGCCTAACTGACTCACATGCGCTAAACCATGAATTTCTTCATCCAATTTTACAAAAAGTCCAAAAGGATTAACTTTCAAAATTGAGCCGGGAACAGTTTGGCCAATCTTATACTTAGCGCTCGCTTCCAGCCAAGGATCAGTCATTAAGCGCTTGAGGCTTAAAAATATCTTAGCGCCATCGACGGAAACAATCTCCGCCTTAACCTTATCGCCAACTTGATAAAGCTCTCCAGGAGAATCAATTCGTTGCCAGGCTAATTCAGAAATATGAATTAAGCCTTCCATGCCTTCATCAAAATTTACGAAGACACCAAAGTTAGTGATCGCCGTAATTTTTCCTTCAACCACCATGCCGGGCTGGTATTTATCCAAAGCTGGCTTTTGGCGGCGATTCCAAATATCTTTTTCACTAAAAATAATTTTATTATCACTCTCATTTAAAGTGATCACGGTTACCTGCATTTCTTGACCGACAAAACCTTTCAATTTTTCTAAAATCCGACTTTTATCACCACCGGAAACGCGGGGATAATTATCGGGCGCCAGTTGAGATACCGGTAAGAAGCCGGCAATTTGGCGAAAACGAGACAATAAACCACCTTTATTAGCATCGGTAATTTTAACCTTAATCGGTTCTTTATCACGATAAGCTTCGCGCAATAATTGCCAAGCTTTTTCTTGACCAACGGCCCGAAAAGAGAGTTCAACTAAACCGCTCTCGTTTTCTTCTTCAATTACAGTCGCCTCAATTTCATCACCGGGATTTAAATCCGAAAATTCAGGAGCCTCATAATAAAGCTCGGGACCCCGGACAATCCCCATTAAAATTCCGTCAATATCTAATTTTACTTCGGACTTTGAAGCGGTAATAACACGACCCTTAATGACATCGCCAACTTGAGGAATGCGGATTTTATCGCTTTCCAATAATTTACCAAAATCTACTTCAGACATATTTTTAGCTTTTTTCAAATAAAAAAAGCGTTCTTAACCGCCCCTTGCGGGACAGCCCCCGAACGCCCGGGAATACTAAGAGTATTCTTATATTCGGAGCTAGAATGGGCTATTTATTAAATGTTCTTTCATTATAGGGATTATTTTAATTTTGACAAGGGATTGTTAAGCCGGTTTAACTTTGTTTTAAATTCTACTTTAGTGTTACAACAAATATGACGTTTTTACCAACTATTTTTGTTAATTAAACTCAAAAAATGAGCTAAGCTAAATTTTTTTAATAGGGGTATTTTTTTAAACCTAACTTAAAAGCTATAAAACAGGCGAGCGGGTGAAGAAGATAGGTAAACAAAATAGCGCTAATAGCTAAAGAAAGACTTACTTGGCCACTTAAATAAAATATGATGCCAGTCAATAACATATAATCACCATGATCCACCAAGAGCAGAAAACTTCCATCTTTTTTTCCTAAACGTCTTTTAATAAAACTCCCCAAAGAGTGGCCAAAATAAACAGTAAAAGGAACTAAAAACCAAGGCCAAGGCAGTAAAATATAAAAAAGTAAACTCAAAAAAACTGATAGCAATAGGCCTAGCCAAGTGGTTGAGTCTCCTAAAATTCTATTGGCGCCTAACTTCTTACGAAAATCAAGAGGATAGTCATATTTTAAAACAATAGGAAAAAATTTTTTAAGCACATATAAAAAATTGAGGGAGATATTGCACCCCCAAGTTACTGCCATATAAAAAATAAAATTTTCCATTGTAAGATTCATCACAAACCTCTTAAATCTAATAAAATAAAAGAATCAAAACCTTCTTGATGAAACGTTCTACTACTAACCGTCCATGGCTCGGGCAGGCAATTATTATGCTTCATCTCAAAACGAGTTTCCCATAAACCATCGGCTCGCTGTTTTGGGGTTCCATGCCAGACATAGGAATATGGGTGTATAGGCGACATATTCTCGGGAACATAATCCTTAGACAAAATCTTGCCTGTAATCAAAATATAGCGATTATAAAAACAAATTTTATCGGGAATGGTTATCGGACCATAACTAATATTAACTCCTTGAGTATTAAGATCCCCCAAAACCCCATCTTTAGAAACAGCTAACTTTTTAATGGTATTATCCTGGTAATCATACATCAAAAAACTTTCCCCTTGAGAAACTGGAACTTCATAATATTTAATAATATTTCTTTGGATATAAGAGCCGTACCACCAAGAGCCGAGAAATGAGGCTGTTACTGCCAAAACAACCAAAAATGACAATTTTTTTGACTAAAATAAAGAAGAAGGTTAAGTAGAGACCAAAACGAAACAGTCAATAAAGTATTATATAAACCACCAGGGTCTAAAACTCTACGATAATGATAAAAAAGTACCGAAACAATAAAAGACAAAAAAGCATTAATCAAAAAGAAATAATTGGGTATTTTTTTATTTTTTACAGTGCGACCAAACAAAGGGATTGCTAAAAAAGACAAGACCGCCCCTCTTACTAATAAACCGCCATCAAAAGCAGTCTCAATAAGGGCAAAGGCGAGAATAGAATAGGAAAAAATTAAAAAACATTTTTGCCTTTTATTAACTTTCTCTAAATATTTTTGAAAAGATGTAAAAAAATAAAAAACACTTAAACCTATCAATAAAATTAAAATAAGGGCGCCAAAAACCCAAAAAATGGTTGGCGCCCATCCTAAATAAGCTTGCCCGGCATCAAAATTACTAGTTTCCGGATTGTTAAACAGAGTAAAAAGCCAGCCTACAGCCCCCTTAACAATATGGTTGTGGTAAAAAAACGTACTAGAAATCTCTTTGGAAAAACCAAAAACAGAATGCTCCCAAAAAGGTATTTGATAGTGATGAGAAAAATAAAACTGTAAGAAAATTCCGTAAAGATAGGCTGCCGCTAAAGATAGCCACGCCCACAACCAAGAATAATTTCTTTTTTTTTTATTTAGCCCTAAACGATAAAAAACAATTAAAAGCAGAAGATAACACAACCAAGCTAGAGTCTTAATCAACCCCCTACCACCAACAAAAATATCCGTGAATGAATGAAAAAAAGATAAAAATAAAAAGGAAGTCATTTACCTGAATTAGGTGTATTGAAAGCAAAATTCAAAAGGAGAACCGTCAACATACAACTCTGAACAATAAGAAACACCAGCACCTCCTCCTCCACCACCACCACCTCCGGTGTCGCCACCATCACTAGCTGGAGGAGGTGTATACGTTGTATTATAACAGTCATAGTAAAGATCATCTATTCTATCTTGAGCAGGAGGTTCTTCTGACATAACTAACTCATCCCATTCCAAATATGTGCAGCAACCATCACCAAGGCTTTCGCTACCACCACACTGACCACAGGTCCCCACTCCAGCTGACCCTAAACAACAATCTGGACATACTAAACTTGTGCTTGAATCCCAATCAGTGGGGCGCCAACCAAATAATAAATTATCATTGGCATACTGCTCTCTCTCAATGGTAGAGCAAACCCCATTATTAACACACTGCGCCCCACATGTCCCGCAATCTGTAGGTGCACTTAAGCAGTTTTCGGTAGCTAAATTACAGACCCCATCTCCAACGCAACCAACAGGAGTCAAATTGTTGCGGAGCGCTCCTGCCGTAGCGGAGTTATAAAAACTATTCCATTCTGCCTTAGAATTAGTAGGCACAAAATAATCTTGATAGCTAACATTATTAACACAACAACCGATAGGGTTTAAGACGCCACCATTATAATAAAAAATTGGCCCGCTTAAAGTTCTTGCCTCTACTCTATAGCCACCACCAGGCGTATTAAGCGGTGCTGCAGACAAGAATAAAGAGGGGATTAGAGCAGCAATCACAAAAGACAAAATAATACTCAAAAATAAATATCGATCAATAATTAAATTTTCGCAACAAAGTTTAAAAAAATTATTTTTTTTCTTCATATGATTAAAACTAATATTCAGTAACAATATCGTTTTCATCTTTCATAATCCTATACTGTAAAACCTTTCCTTCGTTATCTGTTAGCAAGATTTGAAAACGTTCATCCCTGTTTAAATGAAGATTATCCTTATCTTCAACTGAAAGCTCTTGAAAAGAAATTGGCTCCGGATCCTTCACCCCTAAAAATTTAAGATCAAATTTAGTGTCATCACCTTCTTTGGGAATTACTTCAAAAACAGCCCGGTGATATAAACCTAACTTAACCTTAAGGTCATCACTTAATAAATTTTTATCTTCAAGATTATCAAGAGAACTATAAGATTCGGGAGTAAGGACTTGCGCTTCTTCACCACTCTTTTTGACCTGATAAAAGTAGTAAAAGATAGTAACAATAAAAGTCAGTAGAACAAGAATAAAAATTACTAGCCAAACTTTTTTATCTGTTTTCATAAAAATATGAATAATGAATATTATTTTTAAATTATATCATTGTTTAAAAAAATGTAAATAAATTTACTGTTGTAGAATTAAAGTTATCCCCTGGGGATAAGTATTAATAATATTTAAAGAATTGGATAAAGATACGGCTATCTTTAAATCCGAAGTCATGCTATTCATCCCATGGCCGGAGTGCTTTTTCTTGGAATTGTAGAAGTTCACCCAGAAATTAAGTTTTAGCTGTAAATATTCATTAGAGTCATAAAAAGAATAATATTTCTAGAAGAAGCTACGTTTTAGAGTTCTGTGAAATCTTTCAATCTTGCCATTCTGTTACGGGGTATATAACTCATTAATAACTACTTTGATACCTAGAGAATTGCAGTATAAAATAGCGTTTTTAATAGTCTCTCAGTCATACAATCTGGTAAAGATTCTCCCGAAACAATCATTAATAGTGTCAAAATAAGTTAATTCTTGAAAATGCTCATAAGGATAGCAAGCATCAAACTGTAATTCTTCTCCAGGGATTTCTAAAGAATATAGTCTTGAATTTGGCCTCCATCTCTTGTGGCTCGCGGTATATCTGATTTAATTTCTCTTGAGATGATAATGAGACCGAGATCTGGCTGTTTAACCGCTAAATCACAGATATTTTAGCAATACATAAGTCTAACATACTAATCTTCATAACAATTAGATTATCTGTGGCGTTCCTTGTTATCATATAATTTATGATAATTATGGGCTAAATAGCTCTACCGCCATATTATATGGAATTGGAACCAAGAAGGTAACCCTAATTGCTGCGATTGTAATAAAAAAATGTAAAAAAAGAGGAAATTACTTCCTCTCTTATTTTTTTATTAACCTAATACCGGCACCAGCTGAAGGGTCATATAGACCACCGGTAGACAGAAATTGATTCTCAGCGCTGATTATAACCATAATCAAATAACCTCCAAAGATTTGATTTGTTATAAAAGCGGCTATTTCATCCCCCCCAGAATATTCATATAACCCAGTTTTGGAGTTTTTAGCAATTCCGCCATTAGGCAAAGCACTAAAGCCAGTAGAATTGGTAATTGGTCTCAATGTTTCTGGCCACCCCAGCTGATTCATTAGCGCTGGACCAGCAGGAGAATATCCCCCCAAGAAGTTTTTCAACTCTACAAAATCATCTCCACTAGGAATGCACCAACCTTCGGGGGTAATTCCTCTAGGATCAGTCACCGCTAAATAGTTGTAAAGATAACCATATTTTTCGGCCATCTCTGAACTATTGTTGTAAGCTGTATACGCGCCGGTCTCGAGTGGTCCCCAGTTAGCCGCTACCGGTTCATGAATAATTGGATCACCGTTGTTATAGTGGCGAGTTCTTAAATTCTCTACTGTCCATACTTGTTCACCAATTTTCACCGTATGATACATATTACCTTCGTTATCGGCAATATCATAGGTGTACACTACCACTGCCTGACCGTAGGCAACACCAACATCATTGATTGCATAAGCCTTAACATAATACTTAGTATTTCTGTTAAGACCAGTAAGATTAAGAGAAAAATTATTAGTTGCGGTTACACTTACACTTCTTTTATTGGAATTGACATTAACATTGTTAGAGTCAAGCCCCCAACAAAAACCTCTCTCAATGATCTTTGTTCCGCCGTCAGATATAACTTGACCACGAATCTCAGCCTCGCTAAAACCAACACCATTCACCCCAGAAGTATGAACTTGAGGGCTATTAAATAGTGGGGGCGGTGGTGGTGGGGGGGGATGTAGTGGTGGTAGTGGCTCCTTCTCACAAGCAAATAGGCTTGCACAAATAATCAGGAAAGCAAAGGCTTTCCTATAACTGAAAAATTTTTTTGCTTTCATGATTTCTGTTTTTTTAATTGTGAATGTACTTATATTAGTGAATATATTATCCAATATTTTTTGTTTTTTGTCAATAGATGTAAATATGCAAATATATATGGTGGTTTTCTAATCGTTAACCATAAAAAGGTGGGTTGCGGATTATAAAACTAGAGGCGAAAAAAGACTCATTCCAAAATCAGCCAAGTCGTTAAACCAACCAAATAAAACATTGATTAGAATCAAGAAACAGATAATGATATCTAAAAATATACAACAACCTGGTTTATAAATATTTGATTAAATTTTGGAAGAGCTCATTAAAGTAGCGCTTTTTAAAATAAAAGAGATTAAAACTGATAATGATTCGTGCTTCACTAATCGCTATATCAAATATTTAAAATCACGTGATCCGTTTAATCCGAGGTTGCCTTCTCTAGATTCATTTTACACTCAACTAGATATGCCTCATTATCTGGCTGGCCCAGGTAAATCGAAGTAGAATCGCAAAGTTGAACGAAGCTACCGAACCGACCAAGAAATGTTTTATGAAAGAAAGAAATTAAAAATGATATTACACTTAAAGAAGAAAATACGACGATGGAGCCTTTATATAATTTGAAGCACTACGACTTAAATAGCAAGACGTCCAATGAAATGGTTTTAATTAACAAATAAAACCGCGAAATGTGTGTACCTAAAACATTGTATAAAAAAAGAGGCTTCACTCTAGGCGAAGCCTCTTCTGGTAAATAAATTTTTTTACTCTTCCAAAAAAGGAACTACCCCACCTTCAGTAAAGTAACCTCTTTTAGGAACAGATATTTCCGTAGCAATATCTTCATCCTCGTAAATCACTTTATAAGAAATAATTTTTCCGGACTGATCTCGTTCTATTACTTGCAAGCGAAAATCACGTCCGTCAGGAGCTTTAGGAACAATTCCCATTTCGGTTAATTCTTCATCAGTAGCTATTTCTAGCTTAATTTTTCTAGTTTCCATTGTCAGATCATCTTCAGTAGCATTAAAAACTTCCTGAACCTCGCCTTTTTGTTCCGCGGTTAAATTAAGGTCTTTAATTTCTTGGTTATTATTATCCCGACTTAAAAAAGAAACCAGAAAAGCTACAAATACCAAAATTAAGACAAGGGCACTAATTAAAATAATTATTTTTTTGTCTTTTTTCATATTGATATTATTTTATTATTCAACACTAGATATACATGGTTCACCGGGCGGACACCCATACTCATCCACGACAATCATTGTAACATTCTACCTTACCTATTGATACAGGATGTAGCTGTTTCTCGATATTCACAAATACTATTAATAGTAACAGTCCGCAGAACAATTATAATAATCTTCCCCAGAATAACTATCACAATAACCATCACCGCAATAACCGCTGGCATAACAATCAACTGGACAATTATAATAATCTTCCTCAGAATAACTATCACAATAACCATCACCACAATAACTAATACAATCGGCAGGGCAATAAGCATAATTCTCAGTATAGTGGCAAATACCATCACCACACCAATAAGTTGGTAATTTAGCTTTTCCGCTACTAACTATGCTTTCTAAATTAAACCGATGATAGCAATAAATCGTCTCACTGTTTGATCGCTTTTTATTGGTATCCGCCCAAATCTGGTGAGACGGGGGTCCATAAAAAGAATTTTTATTACACCAACTGTCGGTATCATGAGGTGCGTCAGATAACACCGACCGGGGAACCGAATAAAAAGTATAAGTAGAAAAGGGGAAAGAATCAGATGAATTCCAATATGTGTTATAGACATTTGTGCAACGCCAATTGTAAAGATCAGTAGTGTTTGAATGATAATATATATTTCCACTTTTTCCGCGACAACCGGTATAAGTTATTCCGGCCGATAAAGCGAAGTTATTGCCCCCCCAGAAAACAGGCCCATGATCGTAAACTTTAATTTGCACATAATTATATCCGGTCCTAACATTACTAACAGTATTAGTCATTAAAGGTGATTTCTCAACTGATTGATTTACATAAGCCCCATTAAAATAGACATAGGTATCTCGATCGCCACAAACATTTATAGTTGCATTCATCCTGCAACATAAGCCATAAATACAAGTCTCACCGCTATTACAGGTGCCACAGGAATTGCCACAGTTATCAACTCCACAAACATCAATACCACAACCCGTGGAAACACATTGACAATCACTCGAACAATTAGAATATGTTTCTCCTGAGTCACAATAACCATCACCGCAAACCTTACAATCAGAGACGCAATTGGTTCTAGTTTCGCCGTAAGAGGTATTACAGACACCATTACCACACCTAGAAAGACAGTAATCTTCAGGACAATTATAATAATTTTCGTAAGCTTCCTGACAATAACTATCACCACAATAACGACTAGTCATAACCAAACAATTTGGCATGTTGTTTATGAACGAGCTCCATTCAGCTGCTGTTTTGTTGGGAATAAAAACATCAGCCCCACAATTATTGGTAATGTTGTAATCTCCATAAGATGCTATGTTTTGTCTTGCGCCGCGACTAGAAACAGTTTTAAAAAATTCTTTTACCCCAGAGTTGAGCTTGAAGTAGTAATCAGAAGAAGCAAAACTTAGTAGTGGGAATGATAGAGCGAAAGCTATTAAAACAACTAAATACCGACGTTTAAAAAAAATTTTTCGCCATAGTTTAAAAATTATTTTTAAAAACATTATTATTTTAACATATTTAAAGGTATTATTCCAAGAAAAAAGAGGTGTTTGTAACAAACACCTCTTTAGGTACTAATTTTTTACAAGGCGAATACTAAAACCCATCCAACGAGGGTTAAGTCCGCCAACACTAATATTTGGAGTTCCATAGTAACAAGCTGGAGAGTCAGCTGCCTGCGGTAAAGCCGGCTCAATGCTGCTCGCCCAAAATTTTGTCGCTTCACCAAAAGCCTGGAACTTTCCATTATCAACCCCCTCATCATTGTTTCCGCCCCTAATGCCGGCCGGTAAAGCCTCAAAACCACTAGGCTTACCCCAAAGCAAATTTGGTTCTTTCCAGTCGAAAGTATTACTCTTTACTTCTAGTTCATTTTTAATTAAATAAGCACTAAACTTTTTCCATTCCTCCAGAGTGGGAACATGAAAACCTTCAATCAACCCTCGAGGATCAGAAGCGACATACCAATTGTAAAGAGCGCCATACTTTTCACCCATTTTTGGATCATTGTTGTAATAACAATAAGCGGGGGTGACAAGAGCCAGCCACTGGTCATCATTGGTAACGTGCGAAATCGGATCACCATTTAGAAAATGGGTAGTTTTGAGATTTTCTTTCAAAAAAACCTGGTCGCCGATCGTGACAGTACGATACAAATTACCGTCATAGTCAGAAACGGCATAGGTTTCAAGAGACAATTCAATTGGGGTACTGTTTACTTCATCAGTTTTGATACTGATATTATAGACAGTGCTCCTCTCCAGATTCTCCAGTTTAAATTCCAAAGGAATCGGCTGGTTCCCGGTGTAGACCGGTGAGGTAATTACTTTAGCATTCTGATCTTTAGCCTGATAACTGATAATGACTTTAGTGTCGTCATAAGGGGTGAGTTCAAGACTAAGATCAATACTGGTTAAACCAACATCTTTTGAGGCCAACTCCAACATTGCCGTCTTTAAAGTGACAAAATCTAACTCATTACTACTGGTAAGTCGAATCTCAGTCGGACTTAGTAAATAGGCGCGGACCTGATACTTTGTATTAGGGTTTAAATCACCTAACTCTTGTTCTACTTCCTGTTCGGTCACCCCGGAGATGTTTTTAGAAAAAATGCTTTTCCAAACAGTGCCATCAAAGTATTCAAACCACAATCCCAAGGTTTCTTCGCTGCTGCGCCCTTTGGTGCTAGCAACTAAAATTACTTGATTGCGACCGACTTTTTTAAGACTCAACTCAACGACAGCGGCTGTTTTAGGAGTAGTAAATTCTAACTCTAAACTGACAGCTACTGGCTGCTGATTGGCATCTTTAAGATAAGCCCTAACCTTATAATCCGTTTCCGGATTTAGTTTAGTGAATTCTTTTTTGATTATCTTTTTTTCAATTTCGGAAACCGGCTCACTGGCCAAGGTTTCCCACTTACCATTTACCAGTTGTTCAAAGACTACTTGCAGTTCCTTATTACCAGCTTTAACTTCAGCCACTAAAGTAGCGGCTTGCTCTGTTATCCCCTCAACAGTGAGAGTGATGCTCGTTTCATAAACAAGGGGTGGTTCTTCCGGCTCACATGAAGAGCAGGAAAACAACACCGTGATAGCGGCGGCCAGAAAGACTATCGCCCTCCATAGACCAGAAAAGTTTTTTGCTTTCATTATTTAGATTATTTTGTTGTTAATTTACAATCTTTGTATTTGGATTATGTCAAGAAAGACAGATTTTGTCAAGGAGAACGAATTCAGCTCAATAGCTTGGCAACACTAAGCCAACATTTCAGCTGGGGTTTTGAGCCCCAAACTGAGGTGTAATCTCGAAGTATTATAGTATTTTAAATAGTCATTAATCAAAGACAGATAGCGATCATAATTCACTGGTTTCTCCACCCCAAAGCACTCTTCTTGAATAGTCCTGTTAAATCTCTCAATGTGAGCATTGTCATTACACTTCCTAATCCTAGAATGACGATGGGCTATTTTCATCCTGGCTACGCCCCTGGTAAACCAGGCTGTAAATTCCGGCCCATTATCACTTTGTACCATCACAAAATCAAAGTTAGCATGTTTTTTAGCGTTCTTCAAAAATCTCACACTTTCTCCCGCGCTGATCTTCTTGACCACTTCCGCATACGCCCATCTCGAATATAGGTCGATTATCGTATAGACATAGAATCTTTTCCCCGAACTAGTGACAAAATGAACCGTATCAAGTTGCAACAAATCCCCTGGTTTTTCGGCCTGTGGACGAGGAAGTGAATAATGCCATTTCTTCCAGGGACTGCGATATCTAATCAGGTTAGTTCTCACGAGAGTTCTTTTGACTGACGACAAACTAACATTCATTCCATCATTCTCCAGCTGTTTCTGGACTACCTCGGCACATTTGTTGTGCTCCAATCGGACTTTCACTATTGCCCTAATTTTCTCTTCCGAGAGAGCCGCAGGATGATGGTGTGGACGAGAACTTCTGGTCGGTATCGTTTTTCGCATATCATCTGGAGCTCTGTTCAGCCACCTTGATACCGTGGAAGGATTATAGCCATAGTATCTGGCCGTCTGTCTGACACTCCAGCTGTCTATTTTAACCTTCTTAACCGCCTCCATTCTTAGTCCAGGAAGCTTGGGATTAATCGTATAGGCCATATGTTTGATTATTAACCCCGGATTATACCACTTTTTGGCTTAGGTGTTGCCAAGCTATTGAACTATTGCGGGAGAAGAGGGATATAAAAAAGGCCTCCGAAGTGAAGGCCTG
Source organism: Candidatus Parcubacteria bacterium (assembly GCA_037076615.1). Taxonomy (NCBI): domain Bacteria; phylum Candidatus Parcubacteria; species Candidatus Parcubacteria bacterium. The sequence goes on along the minus strand of AP029158.1, from coordinate 35,016 downwards.
TTAAAATTAAACTTTGATAATTACCGGCAAAACCATCGGACGGCGTTTAGTCTGACTAAAAAGAAATTTACCAATATCATTACGAAGTTTCCCTTTAAGCGTTTCATCGCTCAAACTAGCATCCTTATCTTTAATAATTTTTTTAACCCGTTGCCGAGTCTTTTCAATTAATTCTCGGTTTTCTTTCATATGAACAAAACCTCGGGAAATTAAATCGGGGTTGCCAATAACATCACCAGTATGAGAATCAATGGTCGCAATAACCACAATCATCCCGTCCTCAGCCATCATCCGCCGATCACGCAAAACCACTTCAGAGACATCGCCAACGCCTAAACCGTCAACCATAACATAATCACTCGGAACCTTTTCTTTGGTAAGTGTTCCGACAACTTCCGATCCGCGGCGACGAAAATCAATAACCTGACCATTGTCGGCCACAAAAATGCGATCATTAGGAATACCAACTTCACGAGCCAATTCAGCGTGAGTCTCAAGCATATAGTGATTAGCCTCAATCGGCATGAAATACCGAGGCTTAAGCAAACGCATCGTTAATTTTAAATCCTCCGCTTTCGCGTGTCCGCCGGCATGAATATCTAACATTCGATAATGGATAATTTTAGCTCCCTGCCGAGAAACACGATCCATTAAATTTTGAATCGATCGCTCATTGCCGGGAATAGCCGAAGAAGAAAACAAAACCGTATCACCCTGCTTGAGACTAACCACCCGATGCTCACCGGAAACAACCCGGCTCAAAAAAGCATTACTCTCGCCTTGAGCACCAGTGCCAACAATAATAATTTTATTATCCGGCAATTTATTTAACTCTTTGTCATCAATTAATAGCTTGGGGCTAAATTTAAGATAACCAATTTCCCGGGCTACTTCAACATTAGAGTTCATACTGCGTCCTTGTAAAGAAACGCGCCGACCATGCTCCGCCGCTAAATCAAAAATTTTCTGAATTCTAGCTAACTGCGAAGCAAAAGTAGCAATAATAATGCGGCCGTTAATCTTTTCAAACAGCTGCCCCATCTCCTCGCCAATGTGAGATTCAGAAACTTGATGACCTGGATGAGTAGCATCGGTGGAGTCAGACATTAAGAGCAAAACTCCGCGCGCCCCCACCTGAGCCATTTTATTAAGGTCGGCCGGCTCGTCATTAACTGGAGTGAAATCAATTTTAAAATCACCGGTATGAAAAACCGTTCCTAAAGGAGTATTAATAATAGTCGCAAAACAATCGGGAATGGAATGATTAACGCGCATAAACTCCAAATTAAAGTTTTGCCCCAACTTTATTTTAGTGGTGCCATCAATTTCTTTAATTTTTAATGTCGGCGCGGTTTTATATTCTAAGTGGCGCTTACGAACCAGGCCGGCAGTTAGTTTGCCCATAAACATCGGCGGATTGCCAATCTCACCCATAATATGAGGAATGCCGCCAATATGATCATAATGACCATGGCTGATAACCACCCCCTTAATCCAACTCTTCTTATCTTTTAAGTAGGCGACATTAGGAATAATGTAATCAATTCCCGGCATATCCTCCTCTGGGAATTGGAGACCCATATCAATAATAATAATCTCCTGATTACATTCAATTAAAGTCATGTTCCGGCCGACCTCTTCTAGGCCACCTAAAACCATAACCCGTAAATTATCACCGCCACTCTGCCGATTTAAAATCGGTTTTAAGGTGACTCCTTGAGTAGGCATTTCTTTCGCCTGCTTAGCGGTAAAGCCTCGAGTTTTGGGGGCTGAGGTTGACGAATTTTTTGAAGCGGGCGTCGCTTTTTTTGGTTGAGCGTCTTTAGGAGAATTTTGATTCTTTGGTTTCCAGGAAGAATAATTTTTACCCGAGTGCCAAGAGGTTTTTGATTTTAGGGGCGCCTTCTTGGCGCTCCAACCAGGAGTAGGTTCCATTAAAGAACTTAGATCCAAAGGGTCGGGATTTTTTGAGTTGCGAAAGACGAGCGCGTCGTCTCCCGCTTGTTTGGACGCCGTCGGCGCTGGGCGCCCCGGAGTCGATTTATATTTACTAATCATAATAGAGAAAAGCTGCGAACTAAAAAATCGGTTAAACCTTTTTTAGGAAAAGCTTATTTAATTTCATTTTATAAAGAAAGGAAGTTTTGTTTTTTACCAAGAAAACTTCGCTCGAGATTTTAAAAACCAACCGTTAAGGCCGCTAAAGCGGTGGCTGGGAGAAAGGGCTGCAGTAGCCGAAAAACCTTTAACTTTTTTATCTTGAACGAAAATATAATTTTTTTCGTAAAGAGGAATGGCCGGAACTTCATCGGCAATAATTCTTTGCGCTTCGCGATAATCGTGCCAACGCGCGTTAACATCAGGATTGATACGAGCATCGCTTAAAAGATTATCAACATCAGTGTTTTTATAAGCGGCAATATTTAAACCATCTTTAATTTGGCTCGAATGCCAAAAAGGAAAAATATCAGAATCAGCGCCACTGACCTGACCGAAAACAAAAGCTTCAAAAGCGCGATCATTGATTAAGGAACTTAATTCAGAAACACTAATTGTTTCTAAAACAGTCCACACTCCGACCGCCTGCCAATTCCGGGCGACAACTTCCGCTGCTTGGTGCGCCGGTCGGTTACTAACAGCGGCTAACCGAATCGTTAATAGATTAACCTTATCGCCATCCATTTTAAAACGCCAGTCTCCGTGCGGATCTTGGTGATTAGCCGTGGCAAAATCTAGTGCCGCTTTAATTTCCGGCGTACCAGTCGCTTGAACATTGGTATCATCAATTGTTAATTTTGACCAACCCGCTTCGTCCAATAATTTATTAGCCTCTTCCCGATTAAAAGGGTACTTGGTAATTTCCTCATTGTGGGCCTCTGATAATCTAGATAAGACGCTATCGGTGGGCGTATAAAAACCAGAAGAAATCTCGTCGACTAAAGCCTGTTTATCAAGCGCGTGCGCCAAGGCTCGTCTAACTTTTAAGTCGGCTAAATTTTTATTTTTTTCACTATTAAAGAATACTAAATCTTCTTGGTTGGTCTGTAAAACATTAAAGTTTAGTGAACTCTGAGCAATTAAAGAAGTTTTCTGCTCTAAAGATAAAGAACTGATTCCTAAAACATTGCCATCATTTAAGGCGTTAATTAAAGCGGTTGTGTCCGGATAAAAACGAAAAGCTAACTGTTCAATAAAAGGTGGCGGTCCGTAATAATCCGGGTTTGCTAGTAAACGGTATTCTTTAATTTCCCCCTGTTTGGAACGCACAATTGAATCAAACTTATAGGGACCCGATCCAATTGGCTCTAAATTTAATTCGTTTAGGGCCGCAAATTCGGGAGCAATATTTTCCCAAATATTTTTCGGCAGCACCCCAAAAGTTAATAAATGCGGGAAGCCGACATAAACAGTCGGTAAAGAAAATTTAACTTGATTATCAGCCACCTTCTCAATCGTTACGCCTAAAAATTCTTGTCGCCAAGGCGAACCATACGCGGAATTAATTAAAAGATTAAAAGTAAAAACAACATCATCGACAGTTAAATTTTCACCGTTATGCCATTTAACATCGGGACGCAAAGTTACTACAAATTCTTTATTATCAGTCGTCTCAATCTTCTCAGCTAAATCGCCAACTAAGCGACCATTGGTATCGTATTTAAAAAGACTGGAAAAAATTAATTGAGTTAAATCTTGATCAGCCGGACGACTATCACTGTAGAGCGGATTAATCTTGCGTGGATAACCGACTACCCCCTCATAATAAATACCGCCCACTATGGGCTCGGGGGTCGTGTGTTGTCGCCAAAAATAAACCGCTAAATAACCTAAACCTAAAATAACGAGAATTAAGGCAATCCGAATCAGCCACTTCTCCTTAGGGGTCAGTGTCTTTTCTAGATGCTTCATCTGATCGGCAGTCGGAATTTTGGAAGCTGCCAATGAATAAACAAGATTCTTATCCGCCTTTTCTTGCGCTAAACGCAAGCGACGCTTAGTGGTTAAGCGTTTAGATTTAAAAATTTTAGCTAAGCGGTGCTTAGTTTTTCCCCAAGCCGCCGCTAGTTTTTTTTTAGTTTTACGATATTTCACGAGAACCGGATTTAAAGAATAATTCCGAGCACGGAAACAACAAAGAATAATACCGCCAAAACGATGGTGGCAATGAAAAGCTTTTTTTCTAAACCGCGCTTAGTTAAATAAACACCACCCGAACCGCCAAAAGTGGAACCGAGTCCAGTCCCCCGATTTTGGAGCAAGACTGCTAAAATCAGGAATATAGAAATGACTAATTGGGCTATTTTAATCCAAGTCATAGTTTACTTTTTTACGGTCGCCACGATCTTTTCCAGTACTGATTTATTATTGACCGCTAGATCAGCTAAAACCTTGCGATCAAGATCAATATTTTTCGCCTTCAAAGCTCCCATGAATTTAGAATAGGAAATACCTTGTTCGCGAACAAAAGCACTAATCTTAATTTGCCACAAAGCTCGACGATCGCGTTTCTTTTTGCGTCTATCAGTATAGGCATGTGCTCCCGCTAAGGTGCGCGCGGTTTGAGCTAATTTGATTAAATTTTTACGACCCCATTTATAGCCTTTAACATCGGCTAAAATATTTTTGCGTCTTTTGACATGAGAGACTCCTCGTTTGACTCTAGGCATACAGTGTCAGCTTGTTCTTTTAATTATTTAAGTTGCGCTAAAGTTTTGACTGTTTTAGTCAAAGATTCTGTTAGCGTGATATCAGTCCGCTTGGCACGTGTAGTTTTACCGGCCTCACGAAAATTATTATGCGCTTGCCCGGATTTCCGTTTCAGCACTTTTTTTCCGCCCGTTGCTTTAAAACGCTTGGAGGTTGCTTGATGAGTTTTTATTTTTGGCATATTTCAAGAAAAAAACAGGTTTAAACCTGGTTTAAGGGCTAAGATGACTTCTTATTCACCAATACCATACTAAACCGACTCCCTTGTTTTGTCAATGGTTGTTCCGCCTCAATATTTAAATCAGGATTCGCCTGTAATTTAGCTAAAAAATCATTCATAATCGCGGCGGCTTTTTGTGGATGCTGCCGCTCCCGACCCTTAAGCGGTAATTCTATTTTGATTTTATCCCCTTTGCTTAAAAATTTAATTGACTGGTTTAGACGTAGCTCTAAATCATGATCGCTGATTCTAAAAGAAAGTCTAATAGCTTTAACATCTACCCTCTTTTGTTGCATTTTCTGTTTATGAGCCTTTTTCTCGCGTTCATATTTAAGTTGCCCCAAATCAACAATTTTAGCCACCGGCGGATTAGCCTTAGGGTTAACCTCCACCAAATCTAAATCCACCTCTTTAGCCATCGCTAAAGCTTCTTTGGTGTCCATTACTCCTAATTGCTCACCCGTTTCATCAATCAAAAAAACCTGCTCCGAAAGAATTTTTTCGTTAGACTTAAACAAAATAACCTCTTTTGCTTCGGTGCGGTGAAATTTAATACGCATGATTTTTTTCTAATAATAATAGCTTAGTGCTTTCTTTATAGCTAAAAAAGCCAATAAAGTCAAATAAGAAACTAAAAAAGGAGCGGGTAAAGGGAATCGAACCCTCCTCTCAAGCTTGGGAAGCTTGCATAATAACCACTATACGATACCCGCCTAATACCACCATTTTAACCCGATTAAATAAATTAACCAAACATGAACAGGATAAAAGATGTAGAAAAAATGCTTAAGGGCTGGAGTGCTTTTGCCACGCTGGCCGTTATAAAGCCAGAGGAAAGGTAAGGAAAAAATCATTAACCACTGATATTGCGGAGTTCCCGAAGCATTAACTCCCCAAAAAATAAATTGCCAAATAAAAGCCCAAAGAATAAAAGCAGCCGTTAAGGCGCCCCAGTGCTGACGGAAAAAATAGAAAATTAAAGTTACCCCTAAAAGCATCCACGACCCCTCAACAAAAAAGAAAATAGCGACAATCATCGGTAAAGAAAAAATAGCCAGCAAATTAACTTTCTTTTCTTTTAAGGATTCAATGGCCATCATCAGGGCAACTGAAAGCGCTAATGGCCAAAAAATATTAATATCAATCAGAACTGGTGCCGGTAAAAAATGATTGAGCAGAGCTCTTCCTACATCCATTATTACCGCCCCTAAGATTAAACGACCCAAGTAACGCCCGCGATTACGAGTATGCCAAAATCCTTCTACAATTAGAAAGAAAAAAATTGGGGCCACGATTCTTCCAAAACAACTAAACCATTCCGGAACACCAACCCAAAATAATCGCAAATGATCCAAAACCATTAAAGCAGCGGCTCCAAACTTTAACTGAGTGGCGTTAAAAATTTTTTTCATAATAAAACAGGGCCGAATCGGGCCCTGTCAGTGAGCGGGTAACGAGAATCGAACTCGTCTCTCGACCTTGGCAAGGTCGCATAATAGCCACTATACGATACCCGCATCTGCTATAGATATATAGCAAATCTTCGTTTAAAAAACAAGAACAAAAAAACAGGGCTGCAAAAACAACCGAGTGCCGCGGGCGGGAATCGAACCCGCACTGTGTCGCCACAACTGGATTTTAAGTCCAGCGCGTCTACCAATTCCGCCACCGCGGCTTTTTAACTAACAAAACGAAGGTGGAGATGATGGGAGTTGAACCCATGTCTAACGAGTTTCCTTAAATGCTTCTACAAAATTAGTTCGGTTATTTATTTTCGCTTCTTATCTAATTAACCGAACAAAATAATAAGAAGTTAGCTTTCATTGTTTTCGAGTTAGCAAAGAAAGCATCTGCCAACCCTACTCTCCATAAATAACACCGGTAACTAAGTCTGGAGAACTCTTAGGCCGATGGTTGTGGCGTTTAAGCTACAACAGGAGCATAGCTTGGAACGAACCAAGTGAATGCTTTTGCTTTTTTGACGTTTGTCGTTTTGAGTCTTTGATAACGCGGTTGACTCGCCGCGTTTTGCACATTTGAGGGAATGGTCTCATTATCGAAAGCCCGACATCCCCTGGCTTTTACCGCTGTTTTAAGGCGGTCTTAATCTGACGGTCTATATCCCGTTTTTTGAGAGCTTCACGCTTATCAAATTTACGTTTTCCTTGCGCTAAAGCCAACTCAACCTTGATTAAGCTATGCTTAGTATATAGTTTTACGGGAACGAGTGTCAAGCCACTCGACTGCATCTTTCCAATTAAACGATCAATTTCTTCTTGTCTTAACAATAATTTTCTCGAACGAGTTGGTTCATAGTTATCTAAGGCACCAGCATAACGATAACGAGAAATATGAGCACCCACTAAAAATAAACTTAAGCGCCCTTTATTTTCTTGGATTGAAACGAAAGACTCTTTTAAACTAACATGCCCATCCTTAATAGCTTTAACTTCGTGCCCGAAAAGAACTAGCCCGGCTTCGTAAGTTTCGAGAAAGTTATAATCAAAACTAGCTCTTTTGTTGGTCGCCAGTATTGGCATAATTCCATTCTTTTAGGCGTTTTAAAACCTCAGCGTTTTCCATGACGCTTTTAACATAGCGGCGATAAGAAAGGTCATCAGCCATATTTTTTAAATCCTCATTGTCGGGGTGTTGCGCTTTTAATTCGGCAATTTTATCACTAATCTCTTCTTCTTTTATTTCTACCTTTTCGGCCTTAGCCACCTGTTTAATAACTAGCGAAGCCTTCACCCTTTTAAGAGCGCTGGGGGCTAACTCCAAAGTAAAATCCTGCTGATTTTTTCCCAAGTGCGTTAAATAATCAGTTAGGGTGCCTCCTTGTCTTTTTAAATCATCTTCAATTTCATGAATCATGTAGTGAGTCTCATTATTAATCATTACTTCCGGAATCTCACCAAACTTCGCATTATCAATAATCTTATCAATCATTTCTACCTCCAAGCGATTAGCTTGCTGTCGTTCTTTGTCGGCCACCATATTTTCCTCTAACGCCTTTCTTAAATCACTTAAATCTTTAAAATTGAAACCGGTGGCTAAATCATCATTAATTTCTGGCAGTTGGCGCTCATAAACAGACTTCACTTTAACCTTAAAGGTCACTTTTTTGCCAGCGATATTTTTCTGATGATGCTCTTTGGGAAAATCTAAATCAAACTCTACTGTTTCCTCAGATTTCAATCCTAATAATTTTTCGTCAAAACCAGGAACAAAATGATTCTTACCAATAATGACCGACAAGTCTTGAGTCTGACCACCTTCAAGGGGGACCTTATCTAAAAACATTTCAACATCAACCATTAAACGATCGCCAGACTTAGATTCTTTTTCAGAAAGAACCTCACTGGCTCTTAACTCTTGTAATTCGGCGACACTTTTATCGATATCAGCAGCAGGAATTTTGATTTCTGGTTTTTTTATTTCCAAATCTTTATATTTCCCTAAAGTTACTTCCGGCATTAAAGCGGCGGTCACTTTATATTCTAAATCATTGCCAGGGGCTAATTTAGTAATTTCTATTTGTGGCTGCCCGACCGTTTCTTGATCTTTTAAATTTTCTTCCATCGCCTGGTCAATGGTTTTTCTAATCGCAATATTAGCCGCTTCCTCAAGTATCGCCATTTCACCGACTTGCTGCTTAACAATCTCTAAGGGCGCTTTTCCAGGGCGAAAGCCTTCAATTTTAGCAGTCTCGCTAATTTTTTTTGCTCCCCTTTCTAAATAAGGAGTAAATTCGACCACTTCCAAAACAACGTTTAATTCTACCTGGCCTTTGTCTAAATCTTTTTTGGTAATTTTCATATTTTCTTTAAATTATCAGGCTCCGGACCAAAAATTAGGGCCACCAGCCTTACTTATACAGGCTTAACTATAAACACTTAAGCACTAAAAAGCAAGTATTAACCAGGATTTATCTTGACATCCTCTAAAAATATTATTAAAATCAACTGTTCTTTTAGTACCATAACATTTTAAATGGAGGACCCCCAAATGAAAAAAGAAAAAGAGGAAAAATTGTTGCAAATCTTATTTGAAATTTTCGTGGAAAATCTAATCCAAGATCGCGAACTCATTGATTGCCGCGGCACGTTTAACAGTAACCGCCTGAAAAGTATCGCCAAGAAAATTGGGATACCTAATACTGAAAATTTGTACATGGCCATTTCCTTGTGTTGCAGCCGAATTTCCGAAACTCCCGTTTCACGAAAAATGGCCCCCGGGGAAGAAAAGAAAATTTGGTTGGCGGCGGTAAAGACCGTAATTAAAGGTGATTCCAGAGCAGCTTTGTCTTGTTACCAAGAAAATGCCAGACAGCTCCGTTCTGAAATAAAAACAAAGGGGCTGATTATCTCTCAAAAGGAATTCAATGAAATTATCCGCCCTATTTATTTAGAAGCGGCAGAAGAAGTTCTTGTTTAACATTTTAAAAACCCCCTGATCTAAAAAGATCGGGGGATTTTTTTATCTAATAATTATTTTTTAACCAAGAATGATGCTGACTAAGAGTAGGGCGACAATGTTTAGAACCTTAATCATGGGGTTGATTGCCGGACCGGCCGTGTCTTTATAAGGATCACCAACTGTGTCTCCGGTAACCGCCGCCTTATGAGCGTCTGAGCCTTTGCCACCAAAATGCCCAGATTCAATATACTTTTTAGCATTATCCCAAGCACCACCACCAGAAGTCATCGAGATTGCCTGGAAAACTCCGGTCACAATTGAACCAACTAAAAGACCAGCTAAAACTTCTAAGCTGTTATTTCTAAAAATAACGGCGAGAATAATTGGTGTTAATACTGGTAAAAGAGCCGGAACAATCATTTGCTTAATAGCGGCCTTGGTAACGATATTAACGGTACGTCCATAATCCGGTCGGTCACTACCCTCCATAATACCCGGCTTTTCCTTAAATTGAGCGCGAACATCCTCCACCACTGAGCCAGCAGTTTTGCCAACCGCTTGCATTGCTAAAGCAGCAAAGAGATAAGTAACCGCCCCCCCAATAAATAAGCCAATTAAAACAAAAGGATTATCAATTAAGAATTCGGCGTTGCCATTTTCCGCCACAATTTTATGAGTAAAGTCGGCAAACAAAACCAAGGCTGCTAAAGCCGCAGAACCGATAGCATAACCTTTAGTAACCGCTTTGGTTGTATTTCCAACCGCATCTAAAGGATCGGTGATGTTTCTCACTTCATCGCCCATCTCCGCCATCTCCGCAATACCACCGGCATTGTCAGTAATTGGACCGTAAGCATCAATAGTAATAATAATGCCCGCCACTGATAACATTGCCATCGCCGCCACCGCAATTCCGTATAAACCGGCTAACGAGTAGGCACCAAAAATTGCAAGACAAATAGCAATAATCGGCCAAACGGTGGACTTCATCGAAACCGCTAAACCGGCAATCACATTGGTGCCGTGACCAGTTTTAGAAGCTTCCGCTATTTCTTTCACGGGAGCAAAGCTGGTGGAAGTGTAATATTCCGTAATAACTACCAATAGGCCGGTAACTACTAAACCGATAAGGGCTGATAAGAAAATATTTAAATAATCAGTGCCCCAAAAATAACGAGAGACAAAATAGAAACCGAGTGTCGACAATAATCCGGAAGCAACAAGCCCCCTATAAAGAGCGCCCATGATATTTTGTTTTTTACCTAAACGGATAAAGAAAATACCAATAATAGAAGCAATGATTGCCACTGCTCCTAAAACAAGCGGGAATAAAACTATATTTTGATTACCACTAAAGGCAAGAGAACCTAAAACCATGGTCGCAATTGCGGTCACGGCATAAGTTTCAAATAAGTCGGCGGCCATACCGGCACAATCACCAACGTTATCACCAACATTATCAGCAATTACGGCCGGGTTGCGCGGGTCATCTTCAGGAATACTAGCCTCTACTTTTCCGACTAAGTCGGCGCCAACATCAGCCGCTTTGGTGTAGATACCGCCACCTAAGCGAGCAAAAATAGAAATAAGCGAACTGCCAAAAGCAAAACCAATCAGGGCGGTTAGATCACCGGTCAATAAATAAAAACCCGCGGTGCCTAGTAACGCTAAACCAACAACGAGCATTCCAGTCACGCTACCACCACGAACGGCGACATTTAAAGCTTTTTGTAAGCCTCCGCGAGCGGCTTCAGCGGTGCGCACATTAGCGCGAACACTGACAAACATGCCGATATAACCAGCAACTGCGGACAGACCGGCACCGACCACGAAAGCGATGGCCGTTTTCCAACCTAAAGAAGGAATAAACCCGATAATTAAAGTCAGCGCCACCGCCACAATGGCGATAGAGCGATACTGACGATTTAAGAAAGCATTAGCGCCTTCTTGAATCGCTTGCGCGATTTGCTTCATCCGGTCGTTACCGGCGAACAATCCTAGAATGTGCTTAATCATCACCAAGCCATAAATAATGGCCAGGGCCGCACAGCTGAAGATAATCCAAAGGATAGTGTTAGTCATACTTTTTCTGTTTCAAACCGCCAAGCGGTTTTTTTATTATATTATTCTTTAATGTCTTTTTTTGTTTTAGTACTGGCCTTTTTGGCGGTTTTTTTCTTTTCTTCTTTTTTCTCTGCCTCAACCACTTCTTCTTCAATTTTCTCTTCATCCTCGCTAACAATAACTTCTTCTTCCAGAGAAACTTTCTCCTCATCCTCACTAGCCACAACTTCTTCACCGTCAGAAATAATATCAATTTTCCAGCCAGTTAAATGAGCGGCTAAACGAACATTTTGCCCACTCTTACCAATGGCTAAGGATAACTTATCGGGATCAACTTTAACGATTGCCTTATGTTCAGCTTCCACTAGTTCAATATCAACCACTTTAGCGGGAGCTAAAGCGTTAGCGATAAACTTCTCCGGGTCTTCACTGTATTCAATAATATCTACTTTTTCGCCACCTAATTCACTAATAATTGTTTGGATGCGCGATCCACGCTGGCCAACACAGGAGCCGACCGGATCAACATTCTCTGCCTCGGTCCAAATCGCCACTTTAGAGCGAGAACCGGCTTCCCGGGCAACCGCTTTCAGCTCAACCAAACCATTGGCAATTTCGGGGATTTCCAAATAAAAAACTTTTTTAAGGATTTCTTCGCTGCGGCGAGATAAAATAATTTCCGGACCCCGGTGCCCTTCACGGACTTCTTTAACATAGACCTTATAACGATCGCCAACATCATAGCGCTCACTATAAATCTGCTCCTCGGGGGGTAGTAAGCCGATAGTTTTGCCTAAATCAACAAAAACCAAACGGCCTTCGCGGCGCTGAATAATACCGGAAATAACTTCACCTTCCTTATCTTTAAACTCACCAAAAATCATATTGCGCTCCATTTCTCGGAGTTTCTGGATAATTACTTGTTTAGCGGTCTGAGCGGCCATGCGACCATAACTTTCGGGGATTGGCAGCTCAGTCACAATCTCATCACCAATCTGAGCACCGGCTTTTAAAATTTTCGCCTCTTTCAGCTGGATATCGGTTTTGGGATTAAATTTTCTAATCTCCTCACCGTCAGCATCAAGCTCTGGCTCAACATAAACCGGCTCCTCTTTAGAATTTTTATCAACCGGCCCATATAGACGCTTGAGCATTTCCACTTCCTCTTGCTCCGGTAAATCCTCCACCACCGTTTTAATATCAAAAATTTCGCTGATCGCTGTTTCCGGATCAAATTTTACTTTAATATTTTGATTTTTTTCACCATAATCCTTACGATAAGCAGCTGCGAGGGCGAGCTCAATCGTATTGACAACAGTATCATAATCTAAATTTTTTTCTTCACAAACCAATTTAATGGCACTTGTTAATTCGGACATAGATATTTAATTAGAGAAAAAGCTAATTGTGAAAACAACTAGCTTTATTTATATAATACCAGTTTTCTAAGAATTGTCAAAAAATCACCAGAAATTTTTACACTCCACCGCTCCATTCGTCGTGGTCACACAAACCAAGACATTGAGAATATAATAGGCTATTCCCCAGGCCGCTAAAACAATGACTAAGCCAACCGCCAGACTTTTAATATTACCTAAAGCTTTGCTCATTTTATCCTTGTTCCCCCCCGAAATCATATACTGGAAGCCGGAAACAACCAACAAAATGACGGCGATTAAAGCTAAAAAGCCTAAGATAACATTAACTATCTCTAAAATTGTTTTTTTGGCATCCTGAGGTTTTTTGGTATTATAAGCCTGCCCACCAACCTCTTGTAAAAGTGTTTGTTGATTAAGCAAAGAGTTGTCAGCCAAGACCGGAGCACTAAAAAATAAAGCGCCAGCCATTATTGTCCCTAGGCTTAAAATGCCAATTTTTTTCGAAAGTCTCATATTTTTGTTATAATTTTAACACTAATCATATTATAGTTAAAAAAATGCCTGCTGACAAACCGACCAAGCTGGCCACCAAGGTCGTTTATAATACCGCCATTCAAATTGGCGGTAAAATTATTTCAACCGTTATCGGTTTAATTTCTGTAGCCTTAATAACTCGTTATCTAGGCTTAGAAGGATTTGGTAATTACACCACGATTATTGCTTTTATTTCTTTTTTTGCGACCTTAGCGGATCTAGGCATGACTTTAGTTACCAGCCAAATGATTAGTCGTCCCGGAGCTGACGAGCCTCGAATTTTAAATGGCCTCTTTGGCTTGCGTCTAGTTTCCATTATTGGTATCTTGGCTCTCGCCCCGATTATTGGTTCTTTTTTTCCTTATAGCCCGGCTATTAAGATAGGTATTCTGATCAGTACTCTTTCTTATATATTCCCGGCACTCAATCAAATTATCATTGGCTTACTCCAAAAACATTTACGACTTAACCAAGCAGCGGTGGCGGAAGTTTTCGGTAGAATTATTTTAATTGTCGGTATTGTTTTAGTTAGTTACAGAGATGGTGGTTTAAATGGCTTGCTTTGGGCTCATGTTTTATCAGCCGCCGGTAGTTTTTTCTTAGCTTATTTTCTGGCCAGCTCAATTCATTTATTAAAACCACGCTTTGATTTTATTTTTTGGCGCCAAGTCTTGTCTCGGAGCTGGCCTCTAGCAGTCACCACGCTTTTAAATTTAATTTATCTAAAGAGCGACACCATTGTTTTATCGCTAACTCGCCCAGCTGAAGACGTCGGTTTATATGGAGCCGCCGATAGGGCGGTAGAAGTTCTAACAACTTTACCTTTTTTATTTGCCGGCATTATTCTGCCGATTTTAACCCGCGCTTGGGGGGAGGGGAAAATGGATTATTTTAGAAAAGTACTTCAAAAATCTTTAGACCTCATGAGTATACTGGCGCTTCCCCTAGTAATTGGCACCTTCATTTTAGGCGATCCGGTTATGACGCTCTTGGCAGGATCCGAATTTGCCGCCAGTGGGCTAATTCTAAAAATTCTCATTTTAGCGGTCGCCGGCATTTTTATTGGCTGTATTTTTTCCCATGCCATTTTAGCGGCCGACCAGCAAAAGAAAATTATTGGTGCCTACCTTTTTATCGCCTTGAGTTCTTTGCTTTTGTATGTTTTACTAATTCCGCGTTGGTCTTATTTAGGTGCCGCCTTAGTGACTCTTTATAGCGAATGGGGTATAGCCTATTTAGCAATCCGCTTAGTAAAAAAACACACCGACTTTAAGATTCATTTTAAAGTCACACTTAAATCACTACTCGCCGCCTTAATTATGGGCCTCTTTATTGTAGCTCTTCCTAAAAGTTGGGCCTGGAATTGGTTCGGCCTATTAACTCTTATTACTAGCGCTAGCTTAATTTATTTTATTAGCCTTTACCTTTTAAAGGGAATAACCAAGGCTGACTTACAAATTCTTAAACGCCGTTAATATATGTCGGAACCAAAAATTATTTGGGAAACAGAAGACTATCTGGTTTTAGACAAACCGGCAGGTTGGACTGTCCATGGTGGCCCCGGAGTTAATGGTCCTCTTTTGACCGATTGGTTAAAAGAGAATTACCCCGATATCGGTGCGGTTGGTGATGATCCGCTGCGCCCAGGAATTGTCCATCGTTTAGATAGAGAGGCGAGCGGACTAATGATTGTCGCCAAAACTAATCTGGCTTGGGAATATTTTAAAAAACTTTTTAAAACTAGAAAAGTAGAAAAAACTTATTGGGCTCTAGTTCATGGTCAAATTACTAAAGACGAGGCCACCCTAAATTTTTCCATTAACCGCTCCCAGTCCGGACATCGCATGGTCGCTCTCCCTTTTACGGGCCCCAATTTAAATGCGAAAAAACAATTAAATAATCGTGACCGGGGTTTAGTAGCCGCTCATAAGCAGGCCCGGGTAGCACTCACAAAATTTATTGTTTTAAAAAGATTTGTTAACTACAGCTTATTGGAAGTTAAAATAAAAACCGGACGAACTCACCAAATTAGAGTTCATTTTTTTGCTTATGGACACCCCTTGTTAGGCGACACTCTTTACCACACTAAAAAAACGAAAGTTAAAAATGAAAAAGTTAATTTAGGTAGATTGTTTTTGGTTGCTAAAGGTTTAGCTTTTCGCGACCCGGCCGGCGAAGATAAAGTTTTTGAAATTAAGCTCCCTGAAGATTTGGAAAATTTTTTAAACCGTACGGTTTAGTAATTTTGACGCTTGGTTTGTTTTTAGCTATAATAAGTTCATTGATTTTTTATAAAGTAATTAATAATTTAAGAAAATTATGAAGAAAAAAAATAATCTTCTCTTAGGGGTTGTTCTTTTATTGGTAGTCGTGGCCGTTATTTTGGGAATTGTTTTAAATAACCGAGGCACGATTAGTAAAAAAGAGGCTGCCGCCCAAGGAGAAAATTTTGTTAATTCTTTTTTAATGCAACCCGGAAGCGTTGCCTTGGTAAAAGAAGTAAGCGAAGAGTACGATTTATATAAGTTAAAAATGGATGTTGGCGCCGGACAAATGGTTGATTCCTATCTTTCTCGCGATGGTAAACTTTTCTTTCCACAAGCTTTAGATATTGCTGAAGTTAGAGAAGAGATGGCTAATGCCTCTCCTAGTGACAATGCCGATGGAGAAGTGCCAGTTCAAGATGTACCTAAATCAGAAAAACCGACAGTTGAATTATTCGTGATGAGTTATTGCCCTTACGGTTTACAAATGGAAAAAGGAATCTTCCCGGTTGTTGATCTCTTAGGAGATAAGATTGATTTTGAATTAAAGTTCAATGACTATATCATGCACGGTGAGAAGGAAATTGAAGAAAACTTAGTTCAATACTGCATCCAGAAAGAGCAGGGCGACAAGTTAAGTGATTACGTTCAATGCTTCACTAAAGAAGGTGATACTGAAGGCTGTTTAGCTGAAGCCGGCATAAATAAAACCCAAAACGATGCTTGTATTACCGCCACTGATAATGAATATAAAGTCACTGAAAATTTTGAGAATAATATTGGTTACAGTGGCTCCTATCCAGGCTTCGACGTTTATAAGGCTGATAATGACCAATACGGAGTCGGTGGTTCCCCAACCTTGGTAATCAATGGTGCCACTGTTTCTCCCGCTCGCGATAGCGTCAGCTTGCTAAACACTATTTGCGCCGCCTTTGAAAATGCTCCCGAAGAGTGTAATGACACCAGCTTACCCTCCGCCTCGCCAGCTCCTGGTCTAGGCGTCGGAACAACTAACTCCGCTGTCGCCGCCGCTTGCGAATAAATAAGAGTTTAAATCTCTATATAAAAAAGGCTGTCTTGACTGACAGTCTTTTTGTTTAAAAAAAATACGGAAAAACTTTAAGTTTTCCCGTACCATGATTTACAGACTTTTAGCCGTAACTTCTAAAATTTTGTAGCGATTTTTTTGAATATTTATAATCGCTCCTTTACTTTTCCCTAAGAGTTTTTTTCCTAAAGGGGCATCGGTAGTAATCACACCGGCACAAGAGGCGACACCTTCAAGTCGGAGATCATGAATTTCTCCATTCACCTGAAGAGTGACCGTGGAACCAACCTGAACGACACCACTGTCTTTAGGATTGGCCACGGCCTGAACAGAATGCAAGTCGGCCTTTGCCTTTCTAAGCTGCCGTTGCAAAATCTTCTCTTCGCCGCTTTCAAAACTGGTATCTACGCCCAAATTCTTATCTTCTCGAGATAGTCGCTGCAACATTTGAATGCTTTTTTCAAACTCTTTTACCCTCTTTTCTAAAGCCAGGTAATACTCTTTTGAGACTTTTTTTACCTCCATATCCTCCTATTTAATTGTTAAAGACTAGGCTACACTCTAACTCTTTTACGAATTATTGTCAATAGGTAAACAAAAAACGAGCGTTAAGCTCGTTTTTTTTATGAATATTTTTTAAACCTCTTAAAGCCAAGCGTCCAAATCAGACTTGAGGCTATCTTTAGATCGTAAACCGACAAATTCCGCTACGATTTCACCTTTTTTAAAGAGTTTTAAATTCGGAATGCTTTGAATTTGGTATTCTACCGCCAGGCTTTGATTTTCTGGCTCCTCGGTATTAACTTTAACAATTTTGAGACGACCTTCTAGGTCTTTTGACAATTCATCTAAAGTGGGACTCATCAGGCGACAAGGCATACACCAGGGGGCCCAAAAATCCACTAACACTGGTTGCTCCGACTGAAGAACTTCGCCAGCAAACTGGTTTTTGTTAATCTCTAAAACATTAGCCATAAATTTTTTATTTAACAATTTCTTTTAAAATTTTATTAAGTTGGGTTTGCTTAGCTGGCTCGCTTGCCAAACAAGGCAAGGCTTCGTCACTAAGAATTTTAGTGGCCAAAGAATCAAGAGCCGCCTTGGTCGCCTTTAATTGAGTGATTACTTGAAAGCAATCAGTTTTTGGCTCAACCAGCAAACGTTTAATTCCGTTTAGTTGACCAATAATATTATTAATTCGTTGCTCGTTAGTTTTCATACCTAGAAGTATACACCATACCCCCACGGGGTGTCAAGGCCTAGGCTGACGGACGCCAAATCAGCCAATGATTATCCGCATCACTAATTAAGCGATAATCTTCCGGGCGCGCCTTGGCGCTCTTTAACAACTTCTTAATCTCAATCCGGGAAAAGGCGTGATAATAACGAAGGGCAATGGTTTCACCAGCTTGATTTTTCCAAGGAAAAAGAAGGTCATTAGCCGCTAACCGTTTACCCCCTAAACGTGGGCGTAACCAGAAATTGCGCCACAGTTGACGCCGTCTTTTTAAGCGCCCCCAAAAATTCCAAACACTAATTATTATTACCCCACCCGGTAAAGTAGCTTGAGCCATTTTAGAAAGGGCTTCAAGGCGCCCCGCCGAACTAGCTAAATGGTGCCAAGCCGCTAAGCTAACAACGGCCGAAAACTGCCCCCAATGATCAGCCTCTGAAAAATCACCTTGTTTAAAACGGTGTTGAGGATAAGCTTCTTTAGCCAGCGCTAGCAATTTTGGACTGGGATCAACTCCTAAATATTCCAATTCTGGAGACAAGTAAGGAATCAGCCGTCCCGAGCCACAGCCTAAATCTAAAATGCTTCCAGATTTAGGCAAGTAGCTTAAAAATTTCTCTATTTTAGGGCCACTGCCCCGACGACGAGAAGTCGCAAACTCGGGAGCAATTTTGTCATAACCCTCACGAACAATTTTTTCTAAAGCTTCTTCTAGTTCAGTCATACTTATTTTAGATATTCGCGGTGGCGATAATCTTTGCCGCCTTTAGACAGGTGACGAGCGGCCTTTAAACAGCGATCACAATGGCCGCACTCCTTGGCATCTAAAACTCCAAAATATTTAAGAATATACTGCTCGCGACAGCCAACCTGATAAACATACTGCTCCATCTCATCTAATTTTTCATAAGCGCGCTCTGCTTTTTCTTTTAAGGCTTTAAAATTTAAATCTAAATCTTCGCCGCGCGCTTTTTTCAGAATCCTAATCTCTGTCCCTCTAAAGGGCGGGCGGTATTCCAGTAGATCCTGTTCGGCTAATTTTTTGATGGTCCGATTTAAAGACTCTTTTTTAACCCCAATAATAGTCGCGGTTTCTTCCAAATTAAAATCCCACCCACTTTTTAATTCGGCGGCAAATTTTTCAAATAAGGCATTAACCACTTCTAGCTGTGTTTTCGCTCGCCGAGAAATAAAGTTAAACAAAGTATCATAATCGACCTTAGCCTTTAAAAAACCATTGCTAGTTTTTTCATTCGGACGAGATAAGTAACCCTCTTTTTCTAAAATTTTTAAAACACTACCCACGGTCATTTCCGGAACGCTTTCTGATAGATTCTGAATGATTTCCGAATAAGTAAACAAAACCGTATCTTGGCCAATTTTTTCATTGCTATCAGACCAAAGCCTTAGTAAATCATAAACTTCCCGAATGATATGGGGTTCCGGATTATCACCTTTAATAAAAAATTCGCGTAAATAGCGATCTTGGGGAGTGTAAAATAATAAACAAAAACTCGGCAAACCATCACGACCCGCCCGACCAGCTTCCTGATAATAAGCCTCTATTGTTCCCGGTAGGTCATGGTGAATAACAAAACGGACATTCTTTTTGTTAACCCCCAAGCCAAAAGCATTAGTCGCAATAACGACGCGTGCCTGACCACTGATAAAACTGTCCTGGACCCAAGCGCGACTACTAGCATCTAAACCGGCGTGATAAACCACCGCCTCCACTCCTCGGGCCACCAATAAGTTGGCCAGCTCATCGGCTTTCGCCCGCGTGCCGGTATAAATTATCCCGCAACCCAACTTTTCGTCGCTAACAGTATCAACAATATATTGTATTTTTTGATTATTATTGGCTTGAACAACTGCAAATTGTAAGTTGGGTCGCGAAAACCCCGTCACAATTTGCGCCGGATTTTTAAGCTGTAACTGGGCCACAATATCTTCGCGAACTTCTGGTGTAGCCGTGGCTGTAAGAGCGACTATCGGGGGTCGACCCATTAATTTAGCAGCCTCTTTTAAGCGTAAATAACTGGGACGAAAATCGTGCCCCCACTGACTAATACAATGGGCTTCATCGATCGCTAATAAAGAAACTTTAATTTTTTTTAAATCCGCTAAGAAGTTTTGATTATAAAAACGCTCGGGAGCTAAATAAACAATTTTATAATAACCGCTCGCCACTCGCTCCCAACGAGCCGACATCTCTAGTGGTGAAATTGACGAGTTAATAAAGGTCGCCGGAATACCAACTTTTTCTAAAGAATCAACCTGATCTTTCATCAGCGCAATGAGCGGGGAGATCACAATCGTCACCCCATCTAAAACTAAAGCGGGTAATTGATAAATTAAAGATTTGCCGCCACCAGTCGGTAAAATAACAACCGTATCTTGATTATTTAAAATGACATCTAAAGCTTCTTCCTGGCCAGGACGAAAAGATTCATAACCAAAATGAATCTTTAAGAGGTCTTTAAGTTGTTGTTTTTTAGCAGTCATGATTTAGGTTTTTTACTGACGACGATAGAGAGCGAGAACATTTTTAAATAAAAAGGCAATTGTTAGCGGGCCAACACCACCGGGAACCGGAGAATAAGCACTTAAATACTTATCCACTCCTTGCGGATCAAGGTCACCAACAGTCACCCCTTTTTTGTCGCTCGTGCCAACATCGATAACTACCGCCCCTGATTTTAATTTTTTTACCGATAAATAATGTGGTCTGCCTAAAGCGCTAATTACCACATCGTAGGTACCAATTTTTGCCAACTCCTGATTGCCAAGTAAAGCGATCTTTTTAAAACCACTTTTTTCTAAAACTGCTTTTAAGGTTTCACCAAATATTTCTGAGTTATGTAAAATTCCTAATTGAGTCTGAGTAAGATCAAGATTTTGCCGCGCGAGCATCAGCGAAACCGCCGCGGCCACCGGGGAAATTACTTCAGCCGGATGATTTTTTAAAAAACCGTCCACATCTTTTTCTGGATCTAAGGTCGCCATAATTTCGTCAGTCGGTAAATGCTCTGGTAAAGGCAGCTGCACTAAAACCCCGTTAACACCAGAATCTTGATTTAAAAATTCTAAAGTGGCCTTTAGTTCAACGGCGCTAATATCGGCGGGTAAGCGATAGGTGTGAGTTAAAATGCCGACCCGGCGAGCTTCCTGCTCTTTTAATTTCACATACAGTTGAGAATCCAGACGATTGCCCACCAAAACAATGGCGAGACTGGGCTGAGAGTGCCCCTCTTTTAAAAGCCGAAAAATTTCTTCAGCAACTTCTGTTTTTATCTCCGCCGCTAAAGCGCGGCCATCAATAATTTGTGTGATCATAAAATCATTTTTCTAAAAACCGGGAATCGGAAAACCCTCAGCCAGCGCTGCTGTTTCTTTTTTTAAGTCGGCCAAAATATTTTCATCGCCACCAGACTTTAAAGCTTTATCAATTAAAGCGGCTAATTTTTTAATCTCCACTTCTTTAAAACCTCGAGTCGTAACCGCTGGTGTTCCAAGGCGCAAACCAGAAGCTTTTAAAGGAGGGTTGGGATCGTTAGGAATTGTAGAGCGAGAAACTGAAATACCAATCTTTTCTAAAATCTTCTCCGCTTCTTTACCGCTTAAACCCTGGGGGCGTAAATCAATAATTAACAAATGATTATCGGTTCCACCGGAAACTAAGCGGTAACCGCGAGCCTGCAACTCAGTTGCTAAGGTCTGGGCATTAACTAAAATTTGCCGGCCATAATCTTTCCATTCTGGTTTGACGGCCTCTAAAAAGGCGACGGCTTTGGCGGCAATTACATTTTCATGTGGGCCGCCTTGGGTGCCAGGAAAAACCGCTTGATCAATTTTGGCTGCGTGCTCGGCCCGACACATAATTATGGCTCCGCGCGGCCCGCGTAAAGTTTTATGAGTTGTGGTCGAAACCACATCAAAATAAGGAACTGGCGAAGCAAGCAACCCCGCCGCAATCAATCCGGCAATATGTGAAATATCAGCGAAAGAATAAGCGTCCACCTCTTTGGCAATCGCCGCAATTTTTTCCCAATCTAGAGACCGGGAATAAGCACTAAAACCAGCGACAATCATTTTCGGTTTTATTTCTTGAGCTAGCTTCATTAAAGTGTCCAGATTAACCTCTTCCGTTTCCGGATCAACTTCGTAAGGAACAAAATCGTAAAGTTTTCCCGAAAAATTAAGGGCGTGACCATGAGTCAAATGGCCGCCATGATCCAGTTTTAAAGCCAAAACCTTATCACCTGGTTTTAAAAAGGCTTGATAAACCGCCGCATTGGCCGGTGATCCCGATAAAGGTTGAACATTAACATGTTCAGCGCCAAATAATTTTTTGGCCCGAGAAATGGCTAAATTTTCTACCTGATCAATTATTTCATTACCACCATAATAACGCTTGCCCGGATAACCCTCACTATACTTATTAGTTAGTGATGTTGCCAAAGCTTCGAAAACGGCCGCCGAAACATAATTTTCCGAAGCAATAAGCTCAATGCCGTTTTTTTGGCGCTCAGTTTCTTCTTTTATAAGCGACCAAAGCTCCGGATCAGTCTGCGCTAAATTTTGATAAACCATATTTTTGAGGTTTAAAGCCTTTAAAAAATCTCCCCTAACTCTTCTATAATAAAGGAGGGGGCAGCACTTGTCAAAAGTTTAAATTTTTAGAAAAACCCTTATTTTTCCAGGGTTTTTAATCTTTTAACCATATGAGCACCTAAGAGACGGTAGCCTTGCTTACGGTAATAATCTCTAACACCCACCCCGGCCGAAATCGCTAACTGCTTCGCCCCAGCACGGGCCGCAATTTTTTCCGCGGTCTTAAGCAATTCTTTACCCAAGCCGCGATGTTGAACTCGCCCCACGCCACCAACCGGAACCAACTCGCCATAAACATGGAGCTCGCGAATCAAAGCGGGCGCAATTTTACTATTAGAGCTTAAGCGAAGACGGCAAAAACCATATAAAGTTTTCCGATCCAAACTTTCCGCCTGGATAAAATATTCCCAACCCCCAGAAGCCTCATAGCTTACTTGGCTTATTTGATAATTTTCCGGACGTCTTAAATCTTTAATTTCCCGACAGCGAATACAACCACATTTTACACCGGCCTGCTGCATCACCTGACGCAAGTTAGTAATTTTATTACCGGCAATAATTGATTCTCCAGGAATATCTCTGATTAAGCGAATAATTCGAACATATTCGGGCACCACCGCCTTACAATCAATAATTAATTGACGCAATTTCTCATCCGAATAAGGCTGATATTTTCCTTGTCGCCACCATTCATAAAGACGGCTGCCGCGAGTAACCACCGTCGGATAAAATTTAATTTGATCGGGCTGAAAATTAGCATCGGTAAACAATAATTTAAACAGGGCCAAATCTTTGGCCGGCGTTGAGCCGGGAAGAGCCGGCATAATGTGATAGGTAATTTTTAAACCATAATCACGCAAACCCGCTGACGCTTTAACAATCTCAATCACCCCATGACCGCGACAATTAAGCCGTAAAATTTCATCATCGGGTGCCTGAACACCAATTTCTACTCTCGTACAACCCAACTCCACCATCTGCGCTAACTCCGCCTTATCAATATAATCCGGTCGCGTTTCTAAAGTAAGACCGATAATTTGATAAGTAGCTTGTTCATTTTTTCTTTGCTCTTGTTTTAAGCTCTTCTTTAAGGTCGCCAAAGCTAATTTTTGCGGATAAGGATTAGGAATCTTTTTTAATAACTTAAACCAACCCCCTCGACTAGCCGCTTGCCAATATTTCCCTTTTTTAAGACGAGCAAAATCATTGGCCGCCCGAAAACAACTTAAGATAAACCAGTATTGATAACGATCAGGCAGGTAGCTCCAAGTGCCACCAATAACAATTAGTTCTATTTTTGTGGGATAATGACCGTTTTCTTCTAAAGACTGAAGACGCAGAAGTGTTTGCCAATAAGGATTAAATTTACAACGCAAGGCCCGCATAACCGCCGGTTCATTGGGTAAATAACTAACTGGTACTCCGGGCTCATTGGGGCAGTAAGCGCAAGAACCGGGGCAAGGATAAGGTTTAGTTAAAACCGCTACCGGTGCTACTCCCGAAAGAGTGCGGACCGATCGTTTACGCAACAATCTTTCAAACTTTTCTTGGTTTAATTCGCGCGGTAAAGAATTTTTTAGCTTCAATTCTCGATATATTTTAAAAACCTCCGAATTACTAATAGATTTTAAGTGGTAGCGCTTACACAAGTCGCGCTTGACGGCCGATAAATCATCACGGCTTTCCAAGCGTGAACCAGATTTTAAGATTAATTCAATAATTGCTTCTTCCATTTTTTTTAACTATACTTTAAGTAGCTAATCCTTTAATTATAATTTAAATTTTATGAAAAAACTATTTTGGGGCTTGCTTTTGGCTCTACCGCTTTTGTTGGTAGCGCCGGCCACCCACGCTTTTTCTGTTGAAGCTCGAGATAATTATCAGTTGCCAACAGCCGAAATCCACGATGGCAACTTGTATGCGGCGGCCGGAATAATTAATATTGATGGCGAAATTGACGGCGATTTAATTGCTGCTGCCCAAACCTTAACTGTAGACGGAAAAATTGATGGCGACTTAATCGCTGCTACCCAAAACCTAACTATTAATGGTGAAGTTACTGGCAGCGTCCGGGTTGTTACTGAAGTTGCTAATATTAATGGATTGGTGGGGCGCAATGTTAATGCCCTGGCCTCCACAATTAGTCTTAGTCCTAAATCGGAAATCGGTTCTGATCTTTTAGTTTTCGGGGCTTGGGGAAACTTCAACGGCTTAGTTAACGATAGTTTATATGGCGGTTTAGCGCAAGCGACAATTAACGGTAAAGTTGGTCGTGATGTTTCGCTAAATTTGGAAAGCGATTACGAAAACAGTAATTTATTTATTGGTCCGGACGCGGTTATCGGTGGTAATTTAAATTACACCGCCCGAAAAGAAGCCAGCATTGAGAACCCGGAGGCGATTTATGGCAATACCAACTACCGCTTACAAGAGGATAAAAAACCGAACTGGGGTAACCGGGTAATGGAAGGCTTTTTTCAATTAGCCGCCTTAACCTTAATCGGAGTTATCTTACTCACGCTCAGAAAGAAGAGTTTTGTCCGCTTAAGCGCCACCATGGAGAAAAAACCGTGGCAGACACCATTAATCGGACTTCTAGTCTTAATTGGAGCACCAATAATTATCTTCTTCTTGTTTTTTACAGTTATTGGCATCCCCCTAGCCTTAATATTATTGGCTCTTTATTTAGTTTTAGTGGTCATAGCAGCTATTTATCCCGCTTACCATTTAGGCTTAATGCTGGGGAACGGCTTAAACAAAAAGGCTGTCAATCCTTTTCTAGCTTTAATTTTAGGTCTTCTGGTCTTAGTTATTTTAAGCTCTATTCCTTGGGTGGGCGGATTCATCGCTTTCGTCTTCGTCTTATTTGGTTTAGGTGCCCTAAGCTTGGAGATAAAAGAAAACCTTAATCATTAAAGAGTTTTTATGTTAAAGGGTGACATTTTTCGTGCTTACGATATTCGCGGTATTTACGGAGAAGATTTTGATGATGCCGCTGCCTACCGAATCGCCGAAGCTTATATAGCTTTGCGCCGGAAAGATAATGACTTAACTCAAGACGCGCCTCTAAAAATTGCGGTGGGAGCTGATATGCGCCTGTCCTCGCCGCAATTAAAAGCGGAGGTTATCAAGGCTTTAACCGCTAATGGAGCAGAGGTCTATGATTTAGGTTTACTTTCTACCCCCGCTTTTTATTTTGCCGTGGCCAGCGAAAAACTCGATGGCGGCATTATAGTTTCCGCTTCTCATAATCCCAAAAATTGGAATGGCTTTAAGGTGGTGCGCGCCCAAGCGGTACCGGTTTCCGGCGATAGCGGCTTACTCTGGATGCGTGATTGGATTTTAAATGAAGAAAAGCTCAGCCCCCGCGCCGGCGGCCAGGTACATGATCTTTCTGGTAGTGCCCAAAAGCAATGGGAGCATGACCAAAAATACTTCTCTTTAGAAAATATCAAAGCGCAAAAAATTATCGCCGACCCGGCTAATAGCATGGGGATACAATATTTAGATATTATCGCCCCCAAACTTCCTGGAGAATTTATTAAAATAAATTCTGATTTAGATGGAAGTTTCCCTGCTCATGAGGCGGACCCTCTAAAACCAGAAAATCTCCAGCAACTCCAAGCGGCGGTTCTAGAGAATAAAGCGGATTTAGGAATTGCCACCGATGGTGATGGCGATCGGATCTTTTTTGTTGATGAAAAGGGTCAATTAATAGAGCCGGCTATTATTCGTGGTCTACTAGCCCGCTCATTTCTTAAGGATAAACCGGGGGCCAAAATTGGTTATGATGTCCGTCCGGGCAAAATTACCGAAGATTTAATTTTAGCTAGCGGCGGCCAAGCGGTTTTAACCAGGGTCGGGCACTCTTTGATTAAAGAGCAAATGCTTAAAGAAAATATTTATTTCGCCGGTGAATCTTCCGGACACTTTTTTCTTAATCTTCCTTTAGGCTGTTTTGAAATGCCCAATATCATGATTATGCGCCTCTTGGAAGAATTTTCTAAAGCCCAAAAACCTCTAAGTGAATATTTAGAGCCCTACCGAAAATACTACAGCTCTGGCGAGATTAATTGTGTAGTGGCGGATAAAAAAGCGGTTTTTAATTTAGTGGCGGAAAAATATGCTCCCGGAGAATTAAGTTTTTTAGATGGTATTAGTGTTAACTATCCTGATTATTGGTTTAATGTTCGAGCCTCTAATACGGAAAATAAAATTCGCCTGAATTTAGAAGCGACTAGTCCGGAACTACTGATGGAAAAACAAGAAGAGATTTTAACTCTCTTAAAATAATAAAAAGGCTCTGCTAAAGCAGAGCCTTTTTTATTCCCCTACTTAATCGTTGGTTTTTTATAGTAATAGGAGTTGAAGATAATAAAGAGCATTTCCAACTGATTAATTGCTGAGGTAATCATAAATTGCTGGTTTTTATCTTTAACTTCTGTGCTTAAAATACAAAAGGCTTTCAAATTAAAATTATTTTGTTGCGAAGTAATAATTGAACAACCTCCAATGGAGCACTCACCATTAAGAAGGTCTTGATTCTCTAATTTAAATTTTTCTATTTTTTTATTGCCGCGGCTAAGAAAATATTCGTGTAAAGTTTTCCCTTGATCTAGCTCCATAATTCTTAACAAGACCCAATCGGTTGGCACAATCGCTAAAATTCTTTCGGCGGTATGGGTAAAAACGGCCTGAATATCTTTTTGACTTTCTGGATATTTATTAAAGTTAGAAAAAACTTTCTTCATCTCCTCTAACTGTAGATTAATAGAACCAATATATTTAAAAGTTTCGCGTAAACGCTCCTCCAAATCTTCCTGGGGTTTTTTTATATTTTTCCACCTCTTTAAAATAAACCCCCAAAAGAAGAGCGAGAAAAATAAAGAGCAGGATGATAATTAAAGAAGCAGAAAAGCTTTCAGACAAATCAAATAAGCGCAACCTTAAAAGCGGCGCTCCCACGACGGCTAAAATATTAATTACAATTAAAGTGAGGACAAAGTTTTTAAGATGTTGATATCTTCTCGTCATATTTTTGAAGCTTAAGGATTATTTCTCTTAGTGGTGGGGTCTAAATAATAAGCCGCTAAAAAGGTTGCTAAAGGGGCGGCCAAACAAATACCGACAACCCCAACTAAGGTGCGGACGATTTCGGTAGCGATATTTTCATTATTAATAATTTGAGTGGTGGTTAAAAAAGGTTCTTGATGAACACTAAACAGTAAGACCAAAGGAAAAGAAGCGCTGACATAAGCTAAAAATAGAGTATTAATGATAGCACCAAGATGAGTGCGGGCTAGTTTTAAGCCCATTTTAAAGACTGTTTGTGGTTTTAAATTAGGATTAGCTTCTTTTATTTGTGCGATCGCCTCAATCTGTCCGACCACTATATCATCTAAAACCCCTAGAGCGCCAATAATCATTGAGGCGAGCAGAAGACGATGAAAACTAATCGGGATATTAAGAGTTTCAATTAAAAAAATAACTTCTTCATTCCCGGTTCCCGATAAACGAGAAGAAGAGCCAAAAATCCAAGCTAAAAGAGCGGTGATAAGCAAAGAAATAGAAATACTTACAATTGCCAGATGTGATTTTTTATTCCACCCCTCAGTTAAATAAATCAACACCAATAAGATTAAAAAAGATATCCCAATCCCCGTCCAAAGCGGATCCCAGCCCCTAAAAACTAAGGGAACGAGAACTTTAATCATTAAAAAGAAGGTTAGGACTAGAGATAAAATAGAAAAGAAGCCTTTTTTGCCGCCAATTACTAAAACTACCAAGACAAAAAGTATTACCAGATAAAAGAGGGGGGCAGTGCGGACAAAATCAATAATATAAAAACTATATTCACCAGCTTCGTTTTGATCGTAGCTTACAATTACTTTGTCGCCGACTTTATAACTCTGGGCAGACACGACATCTAAATTGGAAATACCATAATATTTTTTAATCTGCCCTTTAAAAGGGCCGCTTAAAATTCCCAGCTCTAAGTTTTGCTGAGTAATAACTTGTCCGTTGTTGCGCCGATACTCCTGCTCTTCAATAATTTTCAAAACCTCGGCCTCCGCGGTCAAAGCTGGGGCTGGTTTCAAATTTGAGTCAGTATTATTTTCCTGGGCCTCCACCGGCAGAACAGCTAAAGATAAAAATAGGGCGGCGCTAAGAAATAAATAGAGGATTTTTCTCATCCAATAATTATAGCAAAGAAATAAGAATGTAAAAAAGAGTAGATTTTATCTACTCCTTTTGTTTATGGGGTGCCTATCGGGAATCGAACCCGAAATAACAGGACCACAACCTGCTGTGTTACCACTACACCATAGGCACCATCAAAACGCCGTAGTTGCGTCTAAAAAATTATTTTTCCGTTTCTGAGAAATCTCCCGGTTCTTCGCCACAAGAATGTGGACAATTGGAGCAATTACAACCTCCAAAGCCTAAAAGCGCTTCTAGTTGCGCTATTTCTTCCTCGCTTAACTCTTGGTCTTTTTCCGTTTCCATATTTTTTAAATTAAAATGGGGTGCGCCCGGGAGGAATCGAACCCCCATAACCAGCTTAGAAGGCTGGTGTTCTATCCATTGAACTACGGGCACTCAAAATCTCGGGCTGACTTAGATTCTACAAAAGCATTGATTAAAAGTCAACGAAAATTAAACAAAACCGCGCTGTCTTTGCGCCTCAAACAATAAAATTGCCGTCGCCACCGAAACATTTAAAGAATCCATACCCGCTCGCATGGGAATTTTAATAATTTCAACCCCACTATTTAACCAATCACTTGATAAGCCATTAGCCTCAGATCCTAAAACAAAAGCAGTCTTTGAAGTATAGTCCAGACTAGTGTAGACTTTCGCGCCCTTAAGAGCCGCCACATAAGCGTTGATTTGTTTCTTTTTCAAAAATTCCTCAGTCTCTTTAAAGGAAGCAACTACGATTGGTATTTTAAAAATCAGTCCTTCACTGGAACGGATTACGTTGGGGTTATAAATATCAGTTTTTAAATCATTGATAATTATAACCTCTACTTTAGCGGCGTAAGCACTTCTAATAATCGCTCCTAAATTTCCGGGTTTTTCCACTGCCTCTAAGACTACTATTAAAGCTTGGGGAGATAATTTTAAATCCTCAAGTTTAACTTCACGACGTTTAACTATTGCGGCCACCCCGTCGGGATTCTCCTTAAAACTGATTTTTCTAAAAACGGCCTCACTCACCGCAGTTAAACTTTCTAATTTTAAAGGTTCTTTAGCTAAATCTTCGGAAAAAAAGATGGTCTCAAAAAACCAACCAGCCTCTTTAGCGGCTAAAACCTCTCGGCGCCCGTCAATAAAAAACAAACCCGACTCTTGTCGGTAAGAATTTTTTGTTCTAAGCTTAACCGTCTTTTTTACTAAATCGTTATCTAAGCTGGAAATCATTTTTTAATTATAACATAATAAAAATAAATTTCTCTATAGAAAAAATAGCCCCTGTGGTATAATTCAAAATATACTTAATATTATGTCTAAAATAAAAGCAAATAACAGCCAAACCCCTAAAATGAGTCAAAGAAAAAGTTCCGACCGGCAACGAGTTTATTCTAATCAAAATTTTAAAGATGTATCTAAAACTAAAAAGGCCCCTGATTTAAGTTCCCACCAGTCTTACAAAAAGAAACCAAGACGAAACGACACCCCTAAAAAAACTCGAAATCGTCAGCGCGTTTGGTTAAAAAGACTTATTGCTATTGGTTTAATTCTTTTAGCACTTTTGGTTTTAACAGGATTCATTGTGGTTGCTTGGTTGGGTCGCGACCTTCCTAATCCTAATCAATTAATCACGCGAGAGATTGCTCAAAGTACCCGTATTTACGATCGTAGTGGTCAGCATGTTTTATATGAAGTTCATGGTGATGAAAAAAGGACCCTGGTTTCTTTAGAAGAAATTCCAGATTATGTTGAAAAAGCAACTATTGCCATTGAAGATAAGAATTTTTATGAACATGGTGGTTTTAGTATTTGGGCTATCGCCCGCACAATGGTAACTAATGTTTTATACAACCGCAGCGCTGGGGGTTCCACGTTAACTCAACAATTTGTAAAAAACGCCGTCTTAACTAATGAGAAAAGTATCACCCGAAAAATCAAAGAATTAATTTTGGCCCAAAAATTAGAAAAGCGTTTTTCTAAAGATGAGATTTTACAAATGTACCTAAACGAAATCCCTTACGGTTCTAACGCTTACGGAGTTCAAGCCGCCAGTCAAAAATACTTTAATAAAAATGTTGGTGATCTGACAATTGCCGAAGCAGCGGTTTTAGCCGCCTTACCACAATCACCGAGCCGTTACTCACCTTATGGCCCGAACAAAGATTTATTACTTGGTCGTAAAGATTATATTTTAGGCTTAATGAGAGAGCAGGG
This sequence comes from Candidatus Parcubacteria bacterium, assembly GCA_037076615.1. Lineage (NCBI taxonomy): Bacteria > Candidatus Parcubacteria > Candidatus Parcubacteria bacterium. The sequence continues at coordinate 4,124 of AP029158.1, read as the reverse complement.
ATATATTAGTGAGAGTGAAGAAGATCAGGCTAAAGCCCAAGAAATTATTTTTACTAATCCAGAAACGGCAATTTTTGCACCTCATTTTGTAATGTATGTTAAAAGCTTACTTTCTGATAAATATGGCGAAAAAACCTTAGAACAGGGGGGATTAAAAATTATTACCACTCTTGATTACGATAAACAAAAAATTGCCGACGAGGTTGTCGCTGAGATTACTGAAAATTATCAAGAAAAATATAATGCTAATAATGCCGCTTTAGTTTCTTTAGATCCTAAAAATGGTCAAGTTTTAGCAATGGTTGGTTCTCGAGATTTCTTTAACGAGGAAATCTCCGGGCAAGTAAATGTCGTCACTAGTCCTAGACAACCAGGCTCATCTATTAAACCAATTGTTTATGCCGCTCTCTTTGAAAAAGGTGGCTACAATCCTAATACAATCGTTTTTGACACGGTTACTGATTTTAGTAACTACTCACCAAAAAATTATAATTTAAAGGAATACGGCCCCGTTAGTTTGCGTCAAGCTTTAGCAGGATCTTTAAATATTTCCGCAGTTAAAGTTTTATATCTGGCCGGTTTAAAAAGTACGATTGCTTTAGCGGAGTCTTTAGGTTATCAAAATTTAAGTGAGGGGGTTGGGCTCTCTTTGGTCTTAGGTGGTGCCGAAGTTCGTTTATTGGACCACGCCAATGCTTTTAGCGCCTTAGCTCGTGACGGCGAAGTTAGCACCCCTAGCGTGATTTTAAAAGTTGAGGATAAGGAAGGAAATATCTTAGAAGAATGGAAACCAAACAAGAGAAATATTTTAACTTCCGAGACCGCCCGAATGGTAACTAGTATCTTGATTGATAATAATGCCCGTTCCTTTGTTTTTGGTTCAAAAAATAATCTAACCTTAAGTGATCGGGAGGTAGCGGCTAAAACCGGGACCACTAATGATTTTAGAGATGCTTGGACAATTGGCTACACCCCCTCTTTAGTTACTGGTGTTTGGGTTGGAAATACCGATAATACCAAAATGAATACTGGTGCTGATGGAAGTGTAATTGCGGCTCCAATTTGGCAAAAATTTATGACTCGGGCTTTAGAAGGTACACCAAAAGAAGTTTTTAAACAACCAAAAATAGAAAAAACCGGTAAAGCTATTTTAGACGGTGAGCGACCAATAATTGGTGAATTATATCTTGATAGTCGCACTAAAATGCCAGCCAGCCCTAATACTCCTGAAGAATTTTTAGAGATAAAAGAATTAAGTGATAACCACTCTATCTTATTTTATTTAGATAAAGATGATCCTTTGGGTCCCGCCCCAGAAAATCCAGAAAAGGATCCTCAATTTGTTAAGTGGGAAGAAGGAATTAAAAAATGGGCAGAAAAGAATTGGGAATTTATGTCTACTTCAGAACAACCCTTGCCACCCCCCTTGATTGAAATTATTAGTAGTAGTACACCACCTGATTTAGAAGATACTGATTTTTCCACCTCCACTGAAATAATATCCACTAGTACAATTATTTTTCCCCTTGATAACATAATAATTGAAGAGTAACAAAAAAGAGCCAACTTAATAAATTGGCTCTTTTTTTTATTTTTTATTATTGTTTTATGGGCATGACCACATAACAATAAGACGGATCTGAATCACTAGTTAAAACACAGGGGGTATTAGAACTATTTATTCCGATTATTGCCTCCTCACCACTTAAAGTATTTAGGCCATCAACTAAATAACGATAATTGATAGCAATCTCATTACTATCACCGGAAACATCAGCACTTATTTCCACCCGACTTTCACCAGTTTGACCAGAAGACGCGGAGATAATAATTTTTCCACTAGCTAATTCTAAATTAATATCATTAATGCCGACTTTAGAAAAAATTGCGGTCGCTTTAGCAGCTCGTAAAAAATCGGCCCGATTAACCTTTATTCTAGTTTGGGTTTTATCAGGAATAATTTGTTGATAATCAGGATATTGCCCACTAATTAACCGCGAAACTAATTCCACTGAATCAATAGAAAATAAAATTTGATTATCAGAAACAGCTATTTTTACCCCCTCTTTATTATTTATATCAATTCCTTCAGTTGAATAATTATTTAAAATTCTTAGTAATTCTTGAATTGTTCTCGCCGGGACAATTACTCGTTGTTTAATAAAATCATCTTTGGCCTTAATTTCTAACTTTTTTTCCGCTAAACGATAACTATCGGTAGCGGCTAAAATTAATTCATTATCTTCAAAATTAAATAAAACCCCCGCCAATTCCACCCGATTATCACTAGTTGAAGCCGAAAAAATAACACTATTTAAAGCTTGGCGTAACTCATCAGCCCCACAATAATAATAATTACTTTGGTCAACATTAGGAATTAAGGGAAATTCTTGAGCCGACTCACCTCTAATTTTTGTTTGATAATTTAAACACTCAACTTGTAAACCATTATCATCAACTTCTAACAAAATATTTTCTCCTGGTAATAAATTAATATATTCCGTAATAATTTTTGAATCCACAGTAAACTCACCCTCAACTTCAATCTTGCCCCGAAGTTGATAAATAATACCAATTTCTAAATTAGTACTTATTAATTCAATAACCCCCTTTTTAGCTTTGATTAAAATATTACTAAGGATTGGTAAATTTATATTTTTACCAGTTCCATGACTAGTAATTGAAAGGGCTTTTTTTAAATTTTCTTGAGTACTTATTAAACGCATATTATATTAATTATATAATAATATATAAATAATAACAGTAATAAGGGCGGGGATAATTTTAAGATTTTCTTGAAAGAGTTGATGTTAATTAAGGTTATTATGATTTTTGCTTGTTAATTAGTTAGGGGTAAACAGTTTACTAGGTATTGATAAAAAATTGATAACTTTTTAAGGTTTTAAAATTATACCCAGGTGGTGATAATTAACCCCAAACTATCACCCCCTAAAGAACAGGTTATCCCCTAAACAGAAAACAGTTGTTTAATTGAATTTAGTTCTTGTTTTATTTTTTCATTACCCAAATCAACAATTTCGTGACGAATTTTATTGTAAGCATGAATAGCGGTGGTGTGATCACGGCCGCCCATTTCTTGACCAATAGTTGGATAAGAAGATTCTAATTCTTCGCGCATTAAATAAATAGCAATCTGACGGGGCCAAACAAGTTCTTTTTTTCGACTGGAACCTAAAATATCTTTTTGGTTAATATCATAGTAGCGACAAACAGCATCAATAATTTCTTTATTAGAAAGAGATTTAGTTTTGGTGGTGGCGACAAAATCAGACATAATTTCCTTAATACTTTTTTCAGTAATTGAAATTCCTTTAAGTTGGTGAACGGCAATAATTTTATTTAATAAACCTTCTAGTTCGCGAATATTATTTTGAACACTCTCCGCCATTATAGTGAGAATTTCAGGGCTTAAAGGAAAACCTTTTTCTTCAGCTCGTCTTTCTAAGATTGCAATTTTTGTTTCCGTATCAGGTTTACCAATATCAGCAACCATCCCTGATTCAAAACGAGAGATTAAGCGGGCCTCAATTGCTGGCAAAGATTTAGGTGGTCTATCAGAACTTAAAACAATTTGTTTATCGGCCTGTTGGAGCTCGTTAAAAGTGTGGAAAAACTCCTGCTGTGTCCCATCTTTACCACCCATAAATTGAACATCATCAATTAAAAGAAGGTCAACATTACGGTATAAATTTTTAAAATCCTTCGCTTTTCCGGAGTGCACCGCCTGAATATAATCATTAGTGAATTGTTCGGAGGTGGTGTATAAAACTCGTTGGTTATTAAATTTTACTACCTCATTACCAATTGCTTGTAAAAGATGAGTTTTTCCTAAACCAACGCCACCGTAAATAAATAAAGGGTTGTAAGCTTTACCTAAATTATTAACTACCGCTTGGCAGGCAGCATAAGCAAGTTCATTGTTTTTACCAACAATAAATTTTTCAAAAATATATTTAGGATTTAGGCCGGAGTTTGATTTTCCCCCATTAAAAGTAGGACTGTTATTGGGTAAGGGGGAAAAGTTTGGTTGTATTTTTATAGTTTCATTAGTAGTTGACTTTTGAGAATTTTCTTTTTCCACCACTGGACGTAGTTCAACCTGA